>CAMWPB010000005.1 GCA_947176065.1 uncultured Lachnospiraceae bacterium
ACATCAACACTTCTCGCTTCGGCGGCCGCGGCAGATGTGTAAAAGACACAATAAATAAATGGAGGAAAGCAGGATGAAAATTTTATTTATCAACGGAAGCCCGAACAGGAAAGGGAATACGGCGGCGCTGTCTGCGCCGCCACACCAGATCAGAAATTTATGGTTCCCGAATTTAAAGCTCCTCCAGAATCAGAAAATCCCAGCAGGAGAGGGAGAGACGGTCTCCGTCCTTAATGACAGAGCAGTTTCCGTCTTCGCGGGAATCTCCGTCTTTGTTTTCCCGTGATTCGTGTCCTGAAAGAAGTACGCGGGCATCCGGGCCGTGGTAGACGGTCTCCTGCGGGTCTTCGGAGTAGTTAAAATAGTAGGTGATTTCTTTTTGCAGGCCGTTTGTGCCCCGTTTGACGATCAGGGGATAAACGGCTTCTTCCATGACAAGGTCGGCCTTTTCACAGAGAAAGGCAAGTATCTTTTTCAGCACGTCCGCATCGGTATAACAGCCCAGATAGGCGGCGTAGCCTTGACCAAAGCGGTTTCCAGTGAGAGCGGTGCAGTCACCCCAATGGGGATGATCGTACAGGGCCAGCGAGTCGGCGGTATCGGGGAGGAGAAGCTCCATCCAACTGTGAACGCAGTCATTTGGTTCTCCTTTCAGCCCCACATGGACAGCGTCCGTAAACTGGTCGTAGGTCATACCGAAAACATCCGTCAGGCCGTGGGGCAGATCGTCGTGATAGATTTTGAGCATTCTGTCCGCCACGGCGGTCTTGAAGGTGGAGAGCAGGACGCCGCCCGCCTGCACATAGTTTTTCAGTGCGTCCGTCAGTCTGTCGGAGACACTGTAGAGCGCCGGCGTAATCAACAGTTTGTATTGACTAAATAAGTCGATATCGTTCTCGGCCGAGAGAACGTCGCACTCCACGTTCATTTCATAAAGGGCGTCAAAAATCCAGCGGAACACGTCATTGTATGCGGGACCGTTCTGAATGGGGAACCATTGCAGGGCGTCCAGGGAGACATTGTCCAGAAGGATTGCGACGGGACAGTGTTTTTTCAAATTGACCAGATGAGTACCGCACTCGGCAAAGTCCGCGCCAATGCGGCAGGCCTCCCGGTAGGTGGCGTTTTCTTTCAGATTGTGGCTTAAGACACCCTTCCAGTAGGATTCGATGGCGTTGTGGATGGAGTGCCAGTGCCAGTATTCTACACAGTTGGCGCCGTTTGCCAGATGGCTGAACGCCTGCAGACGCAGCTGCCCGGGATAGGAAAGCCAGCCATGGTTGCCCTGCGCTTCGGTTTCCAGAATCAGGTAGTTGTCCTTTTTTAAGGAGCGGGCGATGGCGCCGCCGAATGCGATCTCTTTACCTGTCAGATCCTGTGCGGAGGGGTGATAAATATCACAGCCCGCGACAGTGAGAGAGCGGGCGGCCTCCCACTGGTCAACCTCCGGCTGCAAGCCGAAAGAATAACCGCGCCAGTCGTAGTCGAAATTTTGGGTGATAAATTGATCCGGGCGGGCGTAAGAAGCGACGATTTCCGCCTGCATAGCCAGAAAATCCGTCACCAGCTTTCTCTGGAATTTTCGGTATTCTTCGCCGAGACTGGCGTTGATGGTGCCGCGCACGTCGGGAAAATCCTCCCACGCGTCTATGCGGTTACTCCAGTAATCCAATCCCCACGCCTGATTTAGGAGCGAAAGATCGTCGTGGAAAAGCGTCCGCACATAGGCCACGAATTTTTTCTGGGCGCAGGCGGAGCAGGTGTCGTAGGATTTGGTTTCATTGTCAAGCTGGAAACCGATCACATGGTCGTATGGACGGACTTCCTCCATCAGCCTGCGGATCAGTCGCTGCGCGTGCTTTAAGTACATGGGATGAGCGATATCCATGTTCTGTCTGTGGCCGTAGCGTCCCGGCCCGTCATGGGTTTCGGTGATGATGTCCGGGTATTTGCGGGCAAGCCAGGAGGGAACCGCGTAGGTGGGCGTGCCCACGATCACCTGAATGCCGTGCTTTTTCGAGCAGGACAGCATACGGTGCAGATGGGTGAAATCGAAAACGCCGTCCTGCGGCTCCCAGGTGCTCCATGTGGACTCCGCGATGCGGATCACGTTCATGCCCGCCTTTTTCATCATTTCCATATCGGTTTCGATGCGGTCTACGGGAAGATATTCGTCGTAGTAGGCCGCGCCAAAGAGAATTTTGTCTGTTTTCATATCATACTCCTTTCCTGCTAAATCATGGTTTCCAGCTTTTCCAGCGCAAGCCGGATGTATTCGCCGAGGGTGTTTTCCGTGCAGCCTGCGATAAAATGATTGCAGCGGTTGACGGGGATCAGTATTTTAAAGGCCTTGCTTGCGCCCACGGCGGCGGCGACAGCCGGGGTGATCTCCCCGAGCAGGGCGTTTGCGAAGACAATGCCCACGGGGCCGATGACAAGATCGGCGTCGGACACGTTTACCAGCACGGCGTTCTCGCCGGTCGCGCCAAAGTCCGCGCCAGCCTTTAACATGGCGGCGGTGGCGGCGGTGTTGGTGCCGATGGCGTAAAGCTCTAAATCTTTATGCTTTGCTTTGATCTGCTCGATGACAGTCTTGCCGATGCGGCCGCCCTGGCCGTCGATGACGGTGATTTTCATGCGGGATTCCTCCTTATCTATCTGTTACAGGATGCGTTTTGCGATTACTCTCTCGAAGGCGTGCTCATGGTGAATGTCGCCCGGGTGGGTGTCGGTAAAAGTGCCCTCCAGGTGATGAACGATCTCCCAACCTCTGTACTTTTCGGGGAGTTCGCCTACATTGAAAAGACTGTGGGTATAGGGCGCATTATCGGGCGTTGCGGGACAGCGGTTCGTAAAAATCCCGACGGCGTTGTAGCCGCCGGCTTTTGTATGAGCCTTCATGTCTTCCATAAATTTATCCCTTATATTTTTATATGGTAAATGCAGCACACCGTGGGAGAGGATAATGTCATATTCCTTTTCAAAGACGAAGGTTTCCAAATCACAACAGAAGTAGTTGATATGCAGCCCCTTCTGGACGGCAATATATTTTGCCTTTCTGATGCCGTTTTCGGAAATGTCAAAGGCGTCCACGTCATTTCCCAGACTCGCCATAAAAATGGCGTTTCTTCCCTCGCCGCATCCCACGTCCAATACGCGGGCATTCTTTGGGAAGAGGCCATAAAATTCTTTTACATCCACAGTAGGTTCTTTGGAAAATGTGGAAACATCCAAATCGGCGTAGGTCTGTTCCCAAAACGGTTTCTCCTGCATCGCAGTTTTCTCCTTTATGAAATAAGATAACAATAGTGTACCATAAGTGCATGGTGTATAAAATAAAAAAATTTCCTTATAATACGCTTTATAAACGTATCATGGCAGTAGACGGGAGAAGTTATGTCAACTAATAGCGCGACAATTTATCTGAAAGCAGAACAGAACGTGGAGGTGCAGGAGCCGGAGGTGTGTGTCAAGGATATTGGGGCGCTGACCTGCGCGGAACCCCATGTGCTTGCAAAGGCCAAATCCCTTAAGCTGTGGACATTCCGGGAGGGAGAAAGCAAAAGGCAGGTGATAAGCGTGCTCAAGGTCATTGAGGAGATCGAAAAGGCGTGTCCGGGCGTGAGCGTGGAAAATCTGGGAGAGACGGATGTGCTGGTGGAATGGATCAGCGTGGACAGGCATAAGGGAGCTGTACAGTGGTGTAAGCTGGCCTTCGTGTCTCTGGTCAGCTTTTTTGGAACGGCTTTCACGATTATGGCATTCCATAACGATATCGGCATCAATGACGTTTTCTCCAAGCTCTATGAAATGGTGATGGGTTTTCGGGGGGACGGGTACGGCATTCTGGAACTGTCCTATTCGGCTGGGCTGGCGGTGGGGATTATCGTGTTCTTCAATCATATCGGCGGCAGGCGGATTACGAAGGACCCTACGCCCATTGAGGTGGAGATGAGAATTTATGAGGAGGATGTGAACAAAGCCCTCATTGCGACGGCGGACAGGGAGGGAAAGACCATTGATGTTTCTTAAGCAGTTTCTTTTGGCAGTAATCGGGGTGAGCGCGGGGCTGATCGTGTCGGCGGGTGTGTTTACGGTGCTGATTTCGGTTGGGCTGATTCCCCGGTTTGCAGGGAAGATGCACGTGGCAAAAAAGGTGTTCGTGCTGGAAGAGATGGTGGTATTGGGCACGTTGACAGGGAGTTTTTTCAGCGTTTTCGGAGAGTGGGGAAAGGTAGGGGAATTTGTGAGGACCCATGCGCTTTTCGGGGCGGCCACTGACGGCGTGTGGAATATTACGGGGACACTGATACAGATCGTGTTCGGTCTGTTCGCGGGTATTTTTGTGGGGTGTCTTGCCCTCGCCATCGCGGAGATGTTAAACACCATCCCGGTTTTTGCCAGAAGAATTGGTTTCCGTCACGGGCTTGGCATTGCGATATTATCTGTGGCACTGGGGAAGCTTCTGGGGAGTCTGATCTACTTTACACAGCGGGTATTTTTGTGAAAAGCAGTCATTATGCCGGATCGGGACGGACGCAGAAACGGTTGGAGTGTGGAAAGGTAAGGCTGGAATAAAAGCAGGAAAACAGGAAAAAGGAGAGACGGATCATGACACAGAATCAGGTGCAGAGTGAAACACAAAAACGGGAGGAAGAGATGACACAGCAGGAGAAAGAGCAGGCCTACAGGCAGCATGTGGAGCAGACCACGCCAAAATACAGTATGGCTGTCCGCATGGCAAAGGCTTTTGTTGTAGGCGGCATGATCTGTGTTATCGGACAGTGTATTTTAAACTATGCCACAAACAGCATGGGTCTTGACAAGGAAACTGCCGGCTCGTGGTGTTCCATGCTGCTGGTGCTTGCAAGCGTGCTGCTCACGGGTTTCGGCATCTATCCGAAGTGTGTGGAGTGGGGCGGCGCGGGCGCGCTTGTGCCGATCACGGGTTTTGCGAACTCTGTTGCATCGGCGGCCATCGAATACCAGAAAGAGGGACAGGTATTCGGTATCGGCTGTAAGATTTTTACCATCGCCGGGCCGGTGATCCTTTATGGAATATTTACAAGCTGGGTGCTTGGCGTGGTTTACTGGATTGGGAAATGCTTAGGGATACTTTGAGAGAAATCATAGATAAAGAAAGCCTGCTTTTCATTGCCCTTTTGACTCTTTTTTATTATAATATGAATATAGTGAAAGGCGTAAAAGATATCATATGAGTGAATGTAAAGGGGAGTCTCTTGGCAGAATTAATAAATGAGCTGGAACAGGCTAAAAAATATGGAAATAAGATTGAAATTACAGATATTGCAATCAAAAAGGTTCGATATATTGAATACAAGGGCTTGACGGATGCACAGAATGCAATTATGCAGCAGTTGGTAAAAGAGGTTTTGTTCCTTTCACAGATATACAATGATAGTAATGAGGTTGCGATTACCTGTGATTTGGCATTATCGGATCCGTTGGAGAATTATGGGATTTGTCTGGGGGATGAGCATAGCGTAGATGTATGTTCTGATACGCAGTCTAATCACTTGATTGTTTCGGCAAAGAGGTGTACGGTTGTAATTCTTCATAATCATCCATCTTTACAGACATTTTCATTAGATGATATCAGGTTTTTTGTGGCAAACAGAGGGATTTCTATTTTGGTTGTGGTTAGTAATCAGGGGAAAATCCATTATTTGTACAAGGATGAGAAATATTCTGAGAGGGAAACAATACAATTGTTTAATGAGTGTGTAGATGGATTGGGGTGTACATCTATGGTCAGCGAGCGATATCATAGAGCACTTGTATTTTTGGCAAGGTGCAGTGAGACAGGGCTGTTTTATAGCTAGCAGGGAGGGATTATTTTATGAGCAAAAACTATGTGTTGAATGATTTGGAGTTTGATAACGTTCCTCTTAAAATTATACTGCCTTCTGACAGGAAGGAATGCGACGAGAAAGAATTGGAGAAAAGTAGGCAGAAAAATCGGGAACTCATTGAAAGAATGAGAAATGATAAAAAATATATGGAGTTGATTTTGGCACCTTAGAGGTAAGAACGCACAATCCCCTGTGCGGTTTCAGGATTTACCGCCTTGACAACCTCCAATGATATGCTATACTCATATTGTTAACTTGATATAACTACAGGTTAACAATGAAACAACAACAAACGAAAAAATTAGAAAAACGGAGGGCGGTTATGGAAAAAAGAATCTCTCTTAAAGAGGAAAAAACGGGAAACCCCACACTTGTCAGGAGAAAGATCAGCACGCAGGACATGGTGCTTTGCGGTGTGTTTACCACACTGATTGCGGTAGGCGCCTTTATCAAGGTTCCCGTGCCCGTAGTGCCTTTTACCCTGCAGTTTCTGTTTACCATGCTGGCCGGGCTTCTGCTGGGCGGCAGGAAAGGGGCGATGAGTGTGGGCGTCTATATTTTGCTGGGACTGGTGGGTCTGCCCATCTTTGCGGAGGGCGGGGGATTCTGGTACATATTAAAGCCCAGCTTCGGGTATCTGTTGGGCTTTATGCTGGCGGCATATGTGACGGGCAGGATGGTGGAGCGGAAACAGAAGCTCTTGACCAGATGGGTCATTGCTGTAAACTTCCTGGGGCTGTTCATCGTCTATGCGGCGGGCATGGTTTATTACTATGTAATCTGTAATTATGTGATCGATACGCCGATTGCGCTTGGGCCGCTGTTCCTGTACTGCTTTGTGCTGGCGGTTCCCGGGGATATCTGCCTGTGTATTCTGGCGGCGGTGTTGACCGTCCGGGTAAAGCCTGTGTTTGACCGGATGATGGGAGAGGAGCGCAAGGTATGAGTAAAAATCTTTTTATCACGGGAACAGGCACGGATGTGGGGAAAACATATGTGACCGGGCTGGTCATTAAGAAGCTTAAAGACAGCGGGGAAAATGCCGCATACTATAAGGCGGCTATGAGCGGCAACAAGAGAAGGGCGGACGGATCGCTGATTCCCGGAGACGCCCTTTCTGTGAAGGAAGTATCGGGAATTACCCAGCCTTTGGAGGAAATGTGCCCTTACATATATGAAAATGCGTATTCGCCTCATCTGGCAGCCCGCATCGAGGGGGAGCAGGTGGAGCTTTCCGTTGTGGAAGAGGGCTTTCGGAGGGTCAGCGGGGCATATGACTATGTGACGGTGGAGGGCAGCGGCGGCATTCTCTGCCCCATCCGCTTCGACGGGGAAAGGATTCTGCTGGAGGATGTGATAAAGGCCCTGCATTTGTCCTGTCTGCTTGTGGCCGATGCAGGGCTCGGCACCATCAACAATGTGGTGCTCACGACAGAGTATATGCGTGCCAGAGACATCCCCATTGTGGGCATGATCTTTAACCGTTTTCATCCCGGCGATGTGATGGAGGAGGACAATATTCGCATGTGTGAGGAGCTGACGGGCCTGAAGACACTTGCCTGCGTGCGGGAGGGCGACCGGGAGCTTTCCATGGAGGCGGAGGTGTTAAAATCTTTGTATTGTTGAATAGGTAATTGCGAAACTTCTCTTAATGCTGTCATAATTGTGCAAATAACATAATTATAAGCAGACCCTTGGAAGCCGTCAGTGCTTAACGAGGTATTGTCGAGTTTAGCACTGATACGGCTGGAACGGAGCGAAAGCGTGTCTGCGTTGATTATGTTATTTGTGCAATTTCAACAACCAAGATTGAGTTTCGCAAACGCATAATTTTGTTGAAAGAAAAGAGGAGGGAATTCCCCATGATCTGGTATCCTTACGAACAGATGAAAACCATGAAACCACCCTACGAGATCGTGGATGCGGAGGGTGTGTATCTTTATACAAAGGAAGGGGACAAAATGATCGACTCCATCTCGTCATGGTGGAGTGTGATCCATGGCTATAAGCATCCCGTGCTGACGAAAGCCATTAAGGAGCAGGCGGATGTTTTTTCCCATGTGATGCTTGGCGGGCTGACCCATAAGGCGGTGCAGAAGCTGTCGGATAAGCTGGCGTCGTGGCTGCCCGGTGATCTGGACTACTGCTTTTTCTCGGATTCCGGCTCGGTGGCGGTGGAGGTGGCCCTTAAGATGGCCTTGCAGTTTAACGTAAACAGGAAGGACGGGCGCAAAACGGTGCTCTCACTCACCCATTCCTATCACGGGGACACCTTTAAAACGATGGAGGTGGGCGACGACGAGGACTATCATTTTGCGTTTGAAAGCAAGCAGGGCGTCATTCATATTCCCACGGAAATACCGGCTTTGGAGGAGGCGTTTGAGAAGCATCACCACGAGCTGAACTGTTTTATTGTGGAGCCGCTTTTGCAGGGGGCGGGCGGTATGCGGATGTATGATCTGGCCTTTTTAAAGCGGGCAAGACAGCTCTGCGACAGGTATGACGTGCTGCTTATTTTTGACGAGGTAGCCACGGGATTCGGAAGGACGGGCTACCGGTTTGTGGCGGACGAGGTGCTGCCGGATATTCTGGTGCTCGGCAAGGCACTGACGGGAGGCTATATCGGCCATGCAGTGACAGTGGCGGGGGAAAAGGTTTACCGGGGCTTTTACGGGGACGACCCGTCGCTTGCGCTGATGCACGGCCCAACGTTTATGGGGAATGCCCTTGCCTGCAGTGCGGCGCTTGCCTCCATCGAGTTGTTTGAGGGGCAGGACTATATGGCGAAGATCCGCAGAATCACGGAGATCATGCGGCGGGAGATGGCGGATTTTTCCAGTCCGAAGGTGAAGGAGGTGCGCATCATGGGCGGCTGTGTCTGTCTGGAGGTGTATGACGGCGCGTCTCTTGCGGGCTATCAGGAGTTTGCGGGAAAACAGGGCGTGTTTGCCAGACCTTTCCTCAAGTATCTCTACGCGATGCCGCCCTATGTGATTGCGGAGGAGGAGCTGGTGAAGGTGCTGTCTGTGATGAAGGCGTGGTTTTGAGACGTTATGTAAACCAAAAAGGCTTTGAGAGATAAGTGTTATGTAAACTTGAATGCCGAGTGGGATAGACGGGATGAAAGGAAAATGTCTGAAATCATGAGAACACGAATTAAGGTAAGTGAAAACAAATAGGAACGCATGGAAAAAACCACAAGAGGGATATACAGATGGATAAACTGAAAGAATTACAGGAAAAAATATACCGGGGTGAATTGCTTGTCAGGGAGGAAATTTTGCCCCTGACGGAAATGCCTTTGGAGCCGCTCTGTCAGGCGGCGGACGAGATCAGACGGCATTTTTGCAAGGACCGCTTCGATCTTTGCACGATCATAAACGGAAAGTGCGGAAAATGCTCGGAGGACTGCAAATACTGCGCCCAGAGCGCCCACTATACCACGGCCTGCGGGGAGTCCTATCCGCTGCTGCCCACGGAACAAATCGTGGAGCAGGCGAAACACAACGCGGCGCAGGGGGTGCTGCGTTACTCTATTGTGACCAGCGGCAGACGGCTCTCGGAGGCGGAGGTGGAACAGGTCTGCGGGAGCATCCGTGCGGTGCGGCGGGAGGCCGGCATAGAGGTATGCGTCTCCTTCGGCCTGCTTGGGGAGGCGGATTTCAGAAAACTGAAGGAGGCGGGGGCGTCCCGCGTCCACTGCAATCTGGAATCCTCGGAACGGTATTTTCCGCAAGTCTGTACGACCCACACTTACGCGGATAAGATAGAGACGTTACGGGCGGCAAAGAGAGCGGGACTGGAGGTTTGCAGCGGCGGCATCATGGGGCTGGGGGAGACCATGGAGGATCGGATCGACATGGTGCTGACAGCGAGAGAGCTCGGCGTAAAGTCTGTTCCCGTGAATGTGTTAAACCCGATCCCGGGCACGCCCTACGAGAAGAATCCGGTGCTGACAGGTGACGAGGTGCGACGGATCGTGGCCATTTTCCGCTTTATCATTCCCGACGCCTCGATCCGGCTGGCAGGCGGCAGAGGGCTTCTGGGCGATAAGGGGGAAAAATGCTTTGCCGGCGGCGCCAATGCGGCCATCAGCGGGGACATGCTGACGACGGCGGGCATTACTGTGGAAACAGATATGGCGCTTCTGAGAAAGATGGGGTATACTGTGGTAAGGGAATAGTCCTGCGCAGGGGGCGCGGGAAGAGAGAAAACAGGAAGGAGCGGACAAAGACATGCAAACATTTCAATACCGGGTGGCAGGCATAGACGGTGATTACGCCAATCTGGAACGCATCGACGCGGAGGAGGACGGGTATAAGCTGGTGGCCCGCGCGCTTTTGCCGCCGGAGATCAAAGAGGGGACGAAGCTTTTATATGAAATGATGGAGTATAAGATTATAGAAAATTAGACGGCAAAGAAAGGGTGCGGATTTGAATAGGACAGAACATGTGGTGAAGGAGGTTATGCCCGGTTCCATCGCGGAAGAGATGGGGATTGAGACGGGCGACGTCCTTCTTTCCATTAATGACAATGAAATAGAGGATGTGTTCGATTACCGTTATCTGATGAAGGACGAGTATGTGGAGGTGCTTGTGCGCAAGGCGGACGGTGAGGAGTGGCTTTTGGAGATCGATAAGGACTACGACGAGGATCTGGGCGTGGAGTTTGAGAACGGTCTGATGAGCGACTACCGTTCCTGCAGCAATAAGTGCATTTTCTGCTTTATTGACCAGATGCCTCCGGGAATGCGGGAAACCCTGTATTTTAAGGATGATGATTCCCGCCTCTCTTTCCTGCAGGGCAATTATATCACTCTGACCAACATGTCTGAAAAGGATGTGGAACGCATCATTCAGATGCAGCTTGCGCCCATCAATATTTCCGTGCAGACCACGAACCCGGAACTGCGCTGTAAAATGCTGCACAACCGTTTCGCGGGGGAAAAACTGCGTTTTCTTGACCGGTTTTACGAGGGGCATGTGGAGATGAACGGACAGATCGTGTGCTGTAAGGGAGTCAATGACGGGGAAGAGCTTCGGCGCAGCATTACGGATCTGATGAAATATCTGCCCTTTATGCGGAGTGTGTCGGTGGTGCCCGCGGGGATCACGAAATACAGGGAAGGGCTTTATCCTCTGGAATTATTCACGAAGGAGGAGGCCGGACAGATCATTGACATGATAGAAGCGTTTCAGAAGATTTGCTTTGACCAATATGGTCTACATTTTATTCACGCCAGCGATGAATTTTACATGCTGGCGGAGCGGGATTTCCCGGAGGAGGAGCGTTACGACGGCTATATCCAGTTGGAGAACGGGGTGGGCATGATGCGGCTTTTCCGGGAGGAATTTGCGGAGGCAATGGGGGTGATTTCGGTCGACTCAAGTGGTCAACAAAGACTGGCAGATGTAAAGCGGACGCTCACCGTTGTCACGGGGAAGCTGGCCTTCCCTGTCATACGGGAGGCGGCGGCGGAGCTTTGCAGAGTCTGTACCGGCCTTACCGTTCATGTCTGCCCCATTCGGAACGATTTTTTCGGGGAGACGATCACCGTTGCGGGGCTGGTTACGGGGCAGGATCTGATTGCCCGGCTAAAGGAGCGGCAGCAGGGAGGGGAGAGTCTGGGGGAAGGTCTCCTTGTTCCCGCCAATATGCTGCGAAGCGGAGAACAGGTCTTTCTGGATGACGTCACGGTACAGGATGTAGAGCGGGCGCTGGGGATCCCGGTAACGGTGACAGAGCCGGACGGCGGAAGCTTTGTGGAAGCGCTGTTAAATCCGGCTTATCGCATGTGCAGGGACAATGACGGCGAAAGCTTCGTGTATGTACAGGGATATGACAGATGACGTGACAAATGTGTCATGTATACCGTGCATGTGGCAGTTGCCATAATGTATATTATGTAAACTAATTAGAGGTGGAAGGGAACAGGAATATTATGTCTTATACCGTAAAACGACTGGCGGAGGATGCGCTTACAGAAATTTATAACACGTATATGAAGCAGGATTTTCCGGCAAGCGAGCTAAAGCCCCTTAGCCATATTCTGCGCAGCGCGGAGGCGGGTTTTGGGTTTTCTCTCGGTATTTATGAGGAGGGGGAACTGGCGGGCTATGGCGTTTTTATTCTCTGTGAGGAGACAAAGTGCGCGCTGCTTGATTATTTTGCGATCCTGAAAGATAGGAGAGGCGGGGGACTCGGACACCGGGCCGTCTCTTTATTTGAGACCTATTTTGAAGAGAATCTGCCGGGGGTGGAGGGGCTGTATATTGAGTCGGAGCGGGTTTCGGCCGCAGAGAATGAAGAACAGCGCCTGACCAGACAGCGGCGGATCGCCTTTTATCTGTCCTGCGGATGCGAGATGACGGCGCTCCGTTCCGTCCTGTTCGGGGTGGATTACAGTGTCCTTTACAAGCCCATTGGGAAGCGGGGACAGGAGGCTTCCATGACCGCGCTGGACGTTCTTTATAAAAAGATGTTTAAGCCGGAGCACTATGACCGCTTTGTGCGTCTTGACATGATGGAGGAAAGCGGGAAAAATGGGGCTGTTGGGGCGTGTGGATGAGGAGCTTTGGATTGACTTTTAACAGGGGATACTGTATCATAAGTACTATATAGTGTTTTCTTAATACGAGGGAGAAGGAGGATAGTGGGTATGGAGCTGGAAATTCTAAAAAACGAAGAAAAACGGATGAATATGATTTTATTCCTGTTTCTCTGTGTGATCCCGGTAGTAGCGGTCGTTTATGTACTTTTATTCAACGGCGGGTCCGGAAGAGATGCGGTTGCACTGCTGATGGTGGGATCAAGCCTGCTCATCAAGGCGCTTGAAAAGAAGCTGGGCGCTCTTGCAAAATATCTGTACATATCCGTGCTACCGCTGTTCGGTGCGGTGACCCTGGTGGTAGGTACGCCCGGCGTTTTCGGCGCCATGGTGGAAGCATATTTTCTGGTTCTGTTTCTTGCGGTTCCCTACTATGATCTGTCGGTAATCAAAGTATGTGCGGCTGTGACTGTTGTGGTCAATGCGGTAGCGCTGCTCATTTTCAGGCAGGCATATCTGTGTATGTATACGCTGTCCATCTGGGTTTTTATTATCATGGTGTATGTGCTGGCGATTGCTGCCGCTGCTTTTATTGTATTCCGGGCCAGATCCCTGTTTATGACGGTGGAGCAGAAGGAGGGAGAGGTAGAGACGCTTCTGAATAATGTAAGAGGCGCTTTCGAGGGACTGCAGGAGTCCTCCCAGTCCATCTATGATTCCTTACACAGCTTTGAGCAGAGTTCTTCGGAGATCGCGGCATCCACTGAGGAAATATCCGCCAGTGTGGAACAGCAGATTGAGCAGGTGGAGGGCAGCATCCAGATTTTCAACGATCTGGACGGCAGGATCGGGGATTCCGAGGCCAGAGTGCTGCAGACGGTTGAAAATGTGAGACAACTGGAGGAGAAAAACAACGAGGGCATTGTGGCCATCGAGGAGCTTTCCAAAAAGTTCAGCGAGAATATCAAGGCGACGCAGGTGGCGTCCGAGGGAATGACGGCGCTGGCGCAGAAGTCCAGTTCCATCGGTGAGATCATAGACAGCATCAGCCAGATCGCGAAGCAGACGAATCTTCTTGCCCTGAATGCGGCCATTGAGGCGGCCAGAGCGGGCGAGGCAGGAAAGGGCTTTGCGGTGGTTGCTGACGAGATCAACGCGCTGTCGGGAGAATCGGCTTCGGCGACGCAGAAGATCGACGCGATTTTGAAGGATATCATCGCAACCATTGACGACACGAACAAAGTCATTGACCGAAATACCGTAATTGTGCGGGAATCCAACGAAAAACTGGATGACACGGTGAAAATCTTCGACACGATGCTGAAGTCCTCCGAGCAGGTGATTGAGGAGACGGACAGGTTGAAAGGCGAGCTTGGCGGTATCGTGGAGAGCAAGGAGAGACTTCAGGATGCGATGCAGCAGGTCGAAAAAATATCTCAAATTTCCGTACAGGGAACGACGGAAATCAGCTCTTCCACGGAGGAGCAGGTGACGGGAGTGGAGACGATCCTTGCGTCTATGGCGAAGGTGCAGTCCGGCATCGACCGTCTGGCAGAGATTTTGAATTAAAATTGATGTTTTCAGGTAACATATGATTATGGCATGTCCCGCTTATCGGCGGGACATGTTCTCGTTAAGGGAGAATGTCTGCATTCTTCGCAGACAGAATCAAGGGGGCTTTATGAGCTTTAAAAATGTAGTAATCGGCCTGCTGGCCCATGTGGACGCAGGAAAAACGACTTTGGCGGAGCGTATGCTCTATATGGCGGGGGAGATCAGAAATCCGGGTCGCGTGGATCATCGGGATACGTTTCTGGATACAGACGCGCAGGAGCGGGACCGCGGCATCACCATTTTTTCCAAGCAGGCCCGCCTGTCATGGAAGGACATGGAGGTGACGCTTTTAGATACGCCGGGGCATGTGGATTTTTCTGCGGAGATGGAGCGGACGCTGCAGGTGCTGGACTGTGCGGTGCTGATTGTAAACGGTGCCGACGGGGTGCAGAGCCACACACTGACCTTGTGGAGGCTTTTGGAGCGTTATCAGGTGCCGGTGTTTCTCTTTGTCAATAAGATGGATCAGCCGGGAACGGACGCGGACAGGCTGCTTTCGGGGGTGCAGAAGGCTCTGGACGGGCGGTGCGTGTCTTTTGCATGTCAGGACAAAGAGCGGCCGGACGAATTTTATGAGAACATTGCAGTCTGTGATGAGACGCTGCTGGAGCGGTATCTGGAGCGGTTGGAGCAGCGAGGGCCGCAGGAGCAGATGGCATCTGGCGGGCAGGAGAAGGAAGAACCCGGAACAAATCGGACAGCGGCGGAGGCCTTGATCGCTGACGGGGAGATTGCAGCGCTTATAGAAAGCCGGAAGCTGTTCCCCTGCTTTTTCGGCTCCGCTCTGCACGGCGAGAGCGTGGAGGCATTGCTCGATGCGCTTTTAGTATATGCACCTTCGCCAAAATACGGGGAAGCCTTTGGCGCGCGTGTCTTTAAGATCACCAGAGACGCGCAGGGCAGCCGCTTGACACATATCAAGGTGACCGGAGGCAGTCTTAAGGTAAAACAGACCATAACATCAGCCGGCAGGACGGGCAGTGCAGAGACGGGCGCAGAGGTAAAACCAGACAGGTCAGGCGGGGCGGCTGAGGACTGTGCGGAGAAGGTTGACCAGATTCGTCAATATTCCGGAGAAAAATACGTGGCCGTGCAGGAGGCGGAGGCCGGAAGTATCTGTGCGCTTCTTGGGCCGGAGCATACATTTTGCGGACAAGGGCTCGGCGCGGAAAAGGAGACGGTGCTGCCTGTTCTGGAACCGGTTATGACTTATCGGGTCAATCCGCCTGACGGATATGACGTTCATGACATGTATACAAAGTTATGTAAACTTGAAGAGGAGGAACCGCTTCTGCATCTCGTCAGGCAGGAGCAGAGCGGGGAACTACATGTCAGGCTGATGGGCGAAGTACAGATTGAGATTTTAAAGAAGCTGATTCAGGAGCGCTTTGGCATGGAGGTTGGCTTTGATGAGGGAAGCGTTCTCTATAAGGAAACCATCGCGGATGTGGCGGAGGGCGTGGGACATTTCGAGCCGCTTCGGCACTATGCAGAGGTGCATCTGATTCTGGAGCCGGGAGAGCGGGGCAGCGGCCTCACCTTTCGGAGCAGATGCAGCGAGGATAAGCTGGACCGGAACTGGCAGAGACTGATTCTGACCCATCTGGAGGAGAAGACCCATTTGGGCGTTCTCACGGGATCGCCGGTCACGGATATGCAGATCACGCTGGCGGCGGGCAAAGCCCATTTGAAGCATACGGAGGGCGGTGATTTCAGGCAGGCCACCTACCGCGCGCTCAGACAGGGGCTGTGCCGGGCAGGGAGCGTGCTGTTAGAGCCTGTTTACGAATTTCGCATGGAGCTGCCCGCTTCTCTGGTGGGACGCGCCATGACGGATGTGCAGGCCATGAGCGGCCGCTTTGACCCGCCGGAGACGGCAGGGGAGGAAGCGGTGCTTACGGGCACGGTGCCGGTTTCTGAGTTTGGCGGTTACCAGACCAGAATGCTTGCCTATTCCGGGGGCAGGGGGCGGCTGTTTACCCGATTGCAGGGGTATGAGCCGTGCCACAATGCGGAGGAGGTCATGGAGCGAATCGGCTATGAGGCGGAGCACGATTTGGAGAATCCCTGCGGTTCCGTATTCTGTGCCCATGGTGCGGGATTTGTGGTGGAGTGGGATCATGTGGAGGAGTATATGCACCTGGAGCCTGCGCTGAAAGAGGGCTGGCGGCTGGCGGACGGCAGTATCTACGGTGTGGACGATGAAAATGACCAGAATGGTCGCCGATGTGGGCACAGCGGGCACGATGAGAGCGGTGAAAATGGGGTGGGAAAAGGCGCCGGGGCGGGGAACTTTGCCGAGCGCTACGCGAAGCGGGCAGGCGGTGGACGGTCGGAGGTTGACTTTATCGGTCAAGATGAGATCGAGGAGATTTTTGCGAGAACCTTCGGGTCAAAGGAACCGAAAAAGCAGGGGTGGGCCAGAACAATCCGGGCAAAGACAGCGGTTCCCGCCGAGGTGGAATACCGCGGAGGACAGGGAAAGCAGGAGGAGTATCTTCTGGTGGACGGCTACAATATCATCTTTGCATGGGAGGAGCTTGCCCGTTTGGCCCAATCGGATTTAAATGCCGCCCGAGGCAGGCTTCAGGATATTCTCTGTAATTATCAGGCTTTCCGCAAAATGCACCTGATTCTGGTCTTTGACGCATACCGCGTGAAAGGGAATCCCGGCAGCGTGGAACACTACCACAATATTGACGTGGTCTATACAAAGGAGGCCGAGACGGCGGATCAGTATATCGAGAAGGTGACCCATGAGATGAGCCGGAAGAATTACCGTGTCCGGGTGGCCACCTCCGACGGGCTGGAGCAGATCATAATCATGGGCGCGGGCGCGATCCGGGTCTCCGCCAGAGAGCTTTATGAGGAGGTGCAGGCGGCTGAGGAGGAGATGCAGGAGTGGTTGACATAAGTATTCCTTAAGATTTTTATAAGAAATCCCACGACTTTTTTATAAGGACTTGTTTTTATGATGGATTCAGGCTTAGGAACTGTTCATCAATTGTTTTGCTGATCAAAAGAGTTGATTATGAACTGTTCCGCGGAAAAAAGGAGGCAAGGTTTTCAAATGGATGCAAGTGTGCTGGTGGTGGACGACGACAGAGAGATCGTGCGGGCGATTGCGCTTCTTCTGGAGAAGGAAGGGTACTTTGTGCTGAAAGCTTACGACGGCATGGAGGCGCTGCGGATTCTGGCGGAAGCGGAGGTACAGCTTATCATTATGGATGTGATGATGCCGAAGCTGGACGGACTGTCCGCCATGATGAAGATCAGGGAGCGGAAAAACCTTCCTATTATCGTGCTGAGCGCGAAGACGGAGGATACGGACAAGATTCTCGGACTCTCCATGGGCGCGGACGACTATGTGGCGAAGCCCTTTAACCCGCAGGAACTGGCGGCTCGGGTGAAAAGCCAGCTCCGCAGGTACACGCTGCTCGGCGGCATTCATGCACAGAACGAGGAGGAAGAGATCACAAACGGCAGACTCTGCTACCGCCTGAAAGAGCGCACGCTCTATGCGGACGGGGAGCCGGTCAGACTGACCGCCACGGAGACGAAGATCATGGAGCTTCTGATGAAGAACAGAGGCCGGATTTTCCCGGCGGAGGAGATCTATGAGCGGGTCTGGGAGGAGCCTTCCTTCTCGCCGGAGAATACGGTGATGGTGCACATCCGCCACATCCGGGAGAAGATCGAACTCAATCCAAAGGAGCCAGAATATATAAAGGTGGTGTGGGGCATTGGATACAAAATGGAAAAAAGGTAAGGCAATCGTTAGTTTTTTGGCATTTGTCACGGGATTGACTCTGTTGGTCATCAATCTGGTTCCCGCTGCGGGCATGGCTGCGGCTTTCGGCATGGGTATCTTTGAAGGACAGACGGACTATCAGGAAAGCGAGGAGTTTCGGTATCTGATCGGCGAAAGGCTGTCAGAGCTTATGGGTGTGGCCACAGGAGGGGAAGATGATTCGGGATACGTTACCGATTCCACGGGCGCAGTCTATAAGTTTATGGATAAATCTTATGACGAATGGGTCGAGGAATTTCAGAATGGGGCGCCTTTGGCGCAGGAAGAGACTGTCGTGGAGCAGTCTGCCGAGTATGCGGGTGCGGCCGCCGTGGATTTTTGGAGTAATGTGGAAGGGCCGGAGGCATTTGGCGGCAACTGGGACGACTATCAGGCATATCTGGCAGAACAGCAGGCGTACTATGATGAGATGATGGCGGAATACGGATCAGACAGTGCGTATGGTTATGGCGGGTATTATGGCGGCTACAGCGATTACTACGGTTATAACTTTGATGACAAGGAGAGCCGGGACGCCTATATGGCGAATGTGGCGCAGGATAAGAACCTCCGTTACGCCGTGATTTATCAGAATAAGCTTCTCTACTCGAATATCGAGGGCTACGAGGAAAGTGCGGGTGAGGAATGGAATGGCGGGGACTTTGCAGAGGCGCTTGATGCCAGGGAGTACAATTTCACGCTCTGGTATAACAGGGCGGGCGACGGCAAGGTGCAGATTGTGAAGGACGGCCATGAGGAAAATGTGTACGGCGACGGCATCTACAGCGATGCCAGCCGGTGGCGGGTGCCCGGCTACGCGAACTATACCATAGGGGAGCCCTATAAGGACGCTGTAATCTTTATGGCGGCGGCCGAATATCCGCAGCTTTATCTGGTGAGAAAGGATGGAAACAGCAGTATTACGCAGTACGGCGGCAGCCTTTACCGCATGCGGTGGAATGCGCTCTATCTCAGCAGAGCCGCAGAGCGGATCACGATTTTCATGACGGCCGGACTCATTCTCCTGGCGATTGCCTTTCTCATGAGAAAGAGCAGACGGCGGGCGGTGGAATGGATCGCGGGGGTTTTTGGGAAAGTTTGTCTGGAAATCAAGCTGCTCCTGCTGCTTGTCATGATAGTTTTCTTTGTGGGAATGAGTGCGGGAGCGCTTGGGCAGATCGGCTGGTGGCTCAGAAACGGGTTCTCCTATTACAACTGGAGCGGCGACTATATCCATGAGATGAAACGGCTGATAAAGGCAGGTGGATATCTGGCAATTTGGTTCTGGCTTATCTATCTGGTTGTTCTGGATTTTCGGATGAACGGGAAAAGGCAGAAAAAGCCGCTCTTTGATCTGCTCAAGGTGAAGGATTTTAAGTATCCGATCCAGAAAAGGCTGGTGAGGAGACAGCGGCTGACAGTATTTGCGGAACTTAGTCTGATTGTGCTGTTTGCGGTGGGTGTCTGTGTGCTGTGGCTGCTCACGGAAGAGTACATGAATTATCTCACGGGCGGATACAGCTACACATATGATGTCTACGAAGCCGTGGCGGAGGATCTGGGCTATCCGCTCGGACTGGCAGGAGGCCATATGGCATGGATGCTGATGCCCTGTGTCGTCTTTGCCGCACTGTTTGGCTTTACGATGATTACGTTCTGTAGTTTAAAGAAGAACTATCGGCTGGCCGTGGATATCGGCGCACTCACCGACCAGATTCTGGCGGTGCGGGAGGGCAATCTGACAGAAGAGCTGACCTTGTCGGAGGAAACGGATCTGCGGGAGGCGGCGGACAATTTAAACCAGATACAGAAAGGTATGGAGACGGCCCTCAGAGAGCAGATGAAGAGCGAACGGATGAAGGTGGATCTGGTGACCAATGTTTCCCACGATATCAAGACGCCGCTCACCTCCATCATCAGCTATGCGGAGCTTCTGCGACAGGAGGAGGAACTGCCCCAGCATGTGAAGGAGTATATCCAGATCTTAGGGGAAAAGGCGGAACGTCTGCGCGGCATCGTGCAGGATGTGTTTGAGATCAGCAAGGCAACATCAGGGCAGCTTCCGATACAGATGGAGACGCTGGATATGGGCAAGCTCCTGCGCCAGACTTTGGCGGATATGAATGACAGGATCGAGGAAAGCGGGCTGACGATGCGGACGGCGGTTCCAGAGACGCCCGTGCCGGTGGTGGCAGACGGACAGAGACTCTATCGGGTGTTCCAAAACCTCCTGCAGAACGCGCTTCGCTATTCGCTCCCGGGATCGCGGGTTTATCTTACCCTCACGGAGGAGGGCGGACAGGCGGTTGTGCGCGTCAAGAACACCTCTGTGGTGGAGCTTGCGGACAGCAAGGACTTTACGGAGCGTTTCGTGCGCGGCGACGAGAGCCGCACCGACGGCGGAAGCGGGCTTGGGCTGTCCATTGCGAAGAGCTTTACGGAGGCCTGCGGCGGCAGGCTTACGGTGGAGACAGACGCGGATCTGTTTACCGTGACGGTACGCTTTGACAGGGCGGAGAACGTGTCCGGGCGAGGAGAAAGCCCTTTATTATCTCCGGGGTTATCTGCGCAGGGGACAGCAGACAGCGAAGGGAAAGAGCTGGTATCTGCAAGTGAGAAGCCAGTGATGTCATCGGAGGAAGAGCCGGTATGAGGAAAAGAAATTTGGCGGCACGGAATAAACGGAGAAGTGTGCGGCTGTGCGGCGTCTGCCTTGGCCTTGCTATGGCGGCGGGCTGTGGGGCAGACGGGCGGCAGTATAACATGGCGGAAGAAGCCGGCATACAAAACGTGCAGGATGAACAGAAAAACTGGATGGGCGGTCTCTCCAGAGAACAGAGGCTGGCAGATTTTGAAAGCCTGTGCGACGGTCTGCGGGAAAATTACCCTTATGTGAAACTGGCCAAAAGACAGGAAGGGGCGGATTTGGATGCGCTGGAAGTGTCTTACAGGGAAAAGGTAGGACAGTGCGCGAATGACAATGCATTTTATGAGACGTTGAGCGACTTTATCAGGGAATTTTCTTTCACGGGACATCTGGATCTTTGGGGGCGGCGCTATGAGAGTGAGCTTGCGTACTTGCGGGAGTATGTAAAAGAATCGGGAGAGAGCGCGAAATATGAACCGTATATAGATGCGCTGGACAATCCTGTTTCACAGAGCACCTACGCCGCTATGACAAAGTATTTTCAGGAGGTCGGGCGTCTGGTGGAGGAGAAACTGTCAGCAGGGAGTGAAGCGGGCGGAGAGGATGCGGGAGCAGCAGTGACACCCGGGGAAACCACAGCGGATGCGACAACACCCGGGGAAACCGTAGAAGTCACAGAAGCGGCGGGGGAACCGATGTCCGCCAATGTGGAGACAAAGATTCTGGAGCCAGGAAAAACGGCATATGTCTTCATCGACGCATTTGATTATGGACAGATGGAGAGTGACCGAAAAATCTTGCTGTCCTTTTATGAGAAGGTCAGGGACTATGACAATCTGATCATTGATATCACCAACAATCTGGGCGGAAGTATGCGGTATTTTGACGAGCTGGTGGCGGCGCCGCTTGCTGGAGAACCACTTACTGTTCCGACCTACCAGCTTCTCAAGGGCGGGGAGAACAACAGGACTTTCCTGCGGATGGAGGAAGGCATCGAATCTGGCCTGTACCGGCCGGTCAGTGAACTTCCGGCCCTGCCGAAACTGAATCGGGAGGATGCCGCGGACTGTGACTGGTTTTTGCGGGAGGATTATACGGTGGAGCCGACGGGAGACGGCTTCGACGGAAAGATATGGCTTCTGGTGAGCGAGAATAATTATTCTTCTTCCGAGTATGCGGCCATGTTTTCAAAGGCCACCGGCTTTGCCACGCTGGTTGGCCGGACGACGGGCGGGGACGGGATCGGCACAGACCCGGTTTACCTGATTTTGCCAAACAGCGGTCTTGTGGTGCAGTACAGCCCTATGTACGGAGTGACGGCGGACGGCACAGGAAGCGAAGAGTGTGGAACGGTGCCGGATGTTGTGAGTGCGGAGGGGGAGAGTGCGCTGGAGACATGCCTGAAAAGAATCAGTCAGGAAGAACACGAGGAATAGACGATATTTCGCTTGAAAATACCATTGACAATAGGCAATAAACCCTATAAGATATACTCATCAGAAAAGTCCCGGCAAATGTGCAATTCGCACGTTCAAGACAGTTTCTGTCGAATTTTTCTTTCATACGGATAATAGAAAATATGGCAGAAACTGGAACGTGCATTTGCGGAAGCAGGGTAAGAATTAAAGTAGAATATAGAGGTAAAAGTGATGGGAAGTAAAATGGAAATGATTATGGATGAGTATATTGATGTTTTGGAAAAAATAAAAGACCGAATCACACAGGCACAGTATCAGGTCATGACAAATGCAAATGTTGAGCGCAATATTTTGTTTTGGAACATTGGGAATGTAATTCTCCAATACAGTCAATGGGGAAATAAATTTGTCGAAACGTTATCAAAAGATTTGAGAATGACTTATCCTGGTAGAGAAGGATATTCTGTTAGAAATCTTAACTATATGAAACAATTTGCGCGCCGAATACCATCTGAAGAAATTTTGCATCAGTGTGGTGCAAAAATTAGTTGGCGGGCAATAAAACTGCTGATAGACAAGACGGGTAATTTAGAAGAACATATGTGGTATACACAGCAGTGTTTGGAAAACGGATGGTCTAGTACAGTATTATCACACCAGATAGAAAGCAATCTGTATTACAGACAGGTATTGACGGATAAAACAACAAATTTTAAGGAGCAGTTGGCCAATCCTTTTAGTGAACAGGCAGAGGAAATTATTAAAGACCCATATATATTTAATTTTATTCCGAATGCAAAGAAACTTAGAGAGATTGAGTTAGAGGATGCACTTGTCCAACAAATAACAAAACTGCTATTGGAATTTGGATCGGGCTTTGCCTTTATGGGGCGACAATATCCTATTCAAGTTGGGGAAAGGGAGTTTTTCATAGACTTATTATTTTATAATGTAAAATTACATTGCTATTTTGTGGTAGAATTAAAAACAGTGGGATTTGAACCAGAGTTTGCAGGAAAACTATCTTTTTATTTATCAGCAGTTGACGGAGAATTGAAATCGCCAGATGATAATCCAACGATTGGATTGTTGTTATGTAAGGGTAAAGATAAAATGGTAGCAGAATATGCCTTGAAAGACGTAAACAAACCAATGGGTGTAAGTGATTACAAGCTTTCCAACCATATATCAAAAGAATTGCAGGACAAGTTACCATCGATTGAAGATATTGAAAAAAGAATCAATTGAAATTTTGCATCAGTGTGGTGCAAAATTGATAGAACAATATCTATTCCGATTAACAGGAGCCGCGTCACGACTCCTGTTTTTCCTTCCGTACAAACATCAGCCCGAAAGTCCCCACGCCGCAGTTGCTTGACACGGTGGCGGAAGCCTTCTGCAGGATCACCTGATCAAAGTGGATATACTTTTCCACGATTTCCACAATCTCATCAACCTGCTTTACGCTGCAGCCCGCATAGGTGACGAAAAGAATGCGGGTGTCGATCTGTCTGCTGTGCCGGAACAGCTTTCTGATATACTGCCTGACTACCCGGTGCATATTGCCGGATTCTATACACCACAGCTTTAGCCTGTTTTTGGACATGGACAGGACCGGGTGGAGATTCAGGACCGTGCACACCTTGTGGACGGCGCCGCTCACCTTGCCGTTGCGGTACAGGGTGGCGGTGCCTGGTACAAGGAAGTTCGAGAAAACCCGTTCCCGGTATTCATCGAGCGCCTGACAGATTTCATCCACGGACCGTCCCTCCTCGGCCATCATGGCGGCGTAGAGCACCATCAGGCCGTGGCCGCTGCTGATATGGGCGGAGTCGATCACAGTGACGTTGTCGAAGGTTCCGGCGGCCTGCGCTGCATTCGGATAAGCGCCGCTTAAGCTTATGGTGGCGGTGATATGGATCACATGCTCCGCCTCCGCCAGCGTCTCCGCAAAGAAATATTCGTACTCGGATGGATCTGCCGTGGAGGAGTGCGAGCGGCTGCCCTCCTGCTGCAGATAAGTAAGCAGACTGTCGGAGGAAATCTCAAAGAGATCGCAGAACCGTCCTTCATTTGTGTGTACATAACAGTACATCAGGCGGATGTGGAAGCGGTCCAAAAGATCCCTCGGAAGGTCGCAGATACAGTCTGCCGTGACCGCTATCTTGCGTTTGCGGGCGCTGCTTATCTGGTTCAGCCCTTCCATATCCTCAGCCTCGTCCCCGGCATCCTGCGCCATATACTCGATCAGCGCAGGCGGCAGATATTTGAGAAGCCCCGCCTCTAACAGCGGCGCGCTGATGGGCTTGGCCAGATAGCCGTCGAAGCCCATATTCCGGTAGACCTGTTCCGCGTCCGACATGACGTTGGCGGTCAGGGCGATCACGGGGGTCTTCTGACAGAAGCCTTTCGTCTGGCTTCGGATGGCGCGCAGGGTGGCGGCTCCGTCCATATCAGGCATCATGTGATCCATGAGAATGACATGGTAGGTGCTTTCGGCTGTCTTTTTTAACGCTGCTTTGCCGCTGTCCGCCGTATCTACCGTTACTTTGGTATCGCGCAGCAGCTTCACAACTACCATCAGGTTCATGGAATTGTCATCCACCACCAGAATGCGGGCGTCCGGCGCGATAAAGCTCTGACGGTAGACGGAACGCTGGTTCAACTGTTTCTGGGCGGCAAAGTTGATCACGCCGATGGGGCGGACATTGACGATACGCTGCTGCAGTTCAACCGTAAAGACAGAGCCCTTGTGATAAACGCTGTCCACGGTAATTTTGCCGCCCATCATTTCCATAAGCTGCTTGGAGATGGTAAGGCCAAGGCCCGTGCCCTCGATATTGCGGTTATCCGATTCGTCCACCCGTTTGAAGGAGCGGAAAAGGTCGTCCAGACTTTCCTTGCGGATGCCCATGCCGGTATCTTCCACCGAGATGCGCAGGAGAATCTGGTCTGCGGCAATGCGTTCCCCTTTGGCGGACAGGGTGACAGAGCCGGAATCTGTGTATTTGACCGCATTGGTCAACATGTTTGTGACAACCTGTTTGATACGCACCTCGTCGCCGTAGAGCATGGAAGGGATATCTGGATCAATATCCACCTTAAATTCCAGATTTTTCTGGTGCGCGCGAATCCAGATCAGATTTACCAGATCGCTGAACAGGGAGCTGATCTCATACTGGGTCGGCACAATATCCATCTTGCCGGATTGCAGCTTGGAGAGATCGAGGATATCGTTTATGGTGGTGAGCAGCATTTTGCTGGCATTCTGGATATTGATGGCATTCTCCGCGATCTCATCAGAGATGTCCTCACGAAGCGTCATTTCGTTCAGCCCGATGATGGTATTGATGGGCGTGCGGATCTCGTGGCTCATATTGGCGAAAAAGGTGTCCTTGGAGCGGGCAAGCTGTTCTACCTCACGCTTTTGCTGTTCGGCAAGCTGCTTTTCCTGCTCATAAGTTTTGCTCTGAACCTTTAAGAGGCCGCCGATAAACAGGCTCACACAGACGAGCGCGAAAAAGGAGTCCGCAAAAGTGTAAAAGCGGGTGGACTCTGGCACAAGCTCCGGGCGGCAGTAACACAGCAGATAGGTTCCCAGAAAAGAGAGAAGGGAGAGCGTCAGGGCAATCACAAAGTCACGTCCTTCGAACAGAAGGAAAATATAAACCAGACCCAGTACAAACCAGACAGGCATACCGCTCTCGGTGCCGCCGCTGTTGATAAAAAGCATGGGGAAAAATACCGCGTTGGTGCCGATGACGAGAAGCCAGGCGGCTTTTTTGCTGTTGCCATGCGCGAGGGTGATGCGGATGGAAAGGCCGGAGAGCACACACATGGGAACCAGCGAATATAAAACCCTGAGATCTGCGCCCGGAAGCACAAGGAGGATGCCGATCACGGAGGAGGCAAATACCAGAAGCATTATCATTCGGTTGATTCTCTCTTTAAAATCAAGCTGTCCGGGGAAAAGGCTTTTCATGAACCGTTGTAGTCTCTTTCTCATACGTTATTTTCCCATCCTTTCCAGAACCTCGGATGCGCCGAGAAAATCAAAATCCTGCGTCAGTTCCCGCAGCGTGTCTGCAAGTCCGGCCAGAGAGCTGCCCTCGTGACTGCGCTGCGCAAGCCGGTCAAGCAGCTCCGAAAGCCCCTCGCTCTCAAAGGAAGACAGCTTGTCCCCGATCTGTGTAAGCAGCTCCTGCAGGGAAACCTCATCCGGCGCCTCACCCGCACCCGATTCGGATGATGCCGTATTTTCCATCGGAGAGTCCGCCGTATTGTGATCGGCGGAAGATGCCTGCCCGGCAGAGAGTCCGGGGGTATCGTTTGCGGCATCCGGGTAGATAAAGGCGTTGCCGTCCAGCGCCTCCAGAAGACGGTCGTGATTGGCCATCATCGCCTCGTGGTGTTCCAAGATATAGTCGGCCCGGTTTTCCTTGCCGGCCATTTCCAGTTCTCTTGCCATCTCCGACAGTTCGACCGCGCCTACGCCCCTGGCGTTGCCCTTCAGGGCGTGGACGCAGATCACATAGTTTTTCCAGTCCTGCTCTTTAAAATAGCGGGCAAGGTTCTCCCGGCGCTTTTCGCCCTCCGCATGGAAGATCGCGATAATTTCCCGGAAACCCTCTTCGTCTCCGCAGTAGGCGAGAGCCTGCCCCACATCCACCCCAGCTTTGGACAGGTGAAGCCGTCCTCTGGATACATCGTCACGCCCCGTTACCGCGGATGAGATGTTTTCGGGCGTTGAAATAAGGGAGGATGCTGCCTGCGCCCCGGAGATTTCATCTAATGTTTTTTGTCCGCCCGGATCGGAAACTGCCGCTTCGGAGGAAGGCTCCGCTTCCTGTGCCGTCCCGGCGGTTTCGTTTTCCTCCACGGGAATCTGCATCTGGGAAGGAATATAGCGCCTCAGGATACGCTCCAGCACGCTCAGCTCAATGGGCTTGGCGATAAAGTCGTTGAAGCCCTCCGAGATAAACATTTCCCGCGCGCCGCCGATGGCGTTGGCGGTAAAGGCGATGACGGGAAGGGACTGGTAATACATGCCCGGTTTCTGGCGGATTTTATGAAGCGTTTCCACGCCGTCCATTTCCGGCATCATATGATCCAGGAAGACGCAGTCGAAATTCGGCGCATTCAGCTTTTCCAGAGCCTCCTGCCCGCTGCCTGCCAGAGTGACCTTGAGCTGATAGGGAAGAAGCAGTCTGGCCATAACCTTCAGGTTCATGGCGTTGTCATCCACCACAAGCACACTCGCCTGCGGCGCAATGAATCTGTTATGTAAACTTGCATGCTGGTCCTCGCCGTAGAGAACCTTCTGGCCGTTAAAGACGGCGGCGATGGACAGCACCGTAAAAGGCTTATAGATGCGCAGCATATTTCCCTGCACAAGCAGCTCCTGATCGTAGTCCAGAAGCAGCACTATGGTTTTCTCGGCACAGAGCCTGTCAAAGAAGCTGCGGTCCTCCGCATATTCTTCCCAGCCGATAAAGATGTGGGTGTAGGCTTCGCGCTCCATCCGGCGTTTCAGCTCGGGGAGATTCCGGCAGATGCGGAAAGGGAATCCGAACTGGCTGACGATGTGCTGGATGCAGTTTTCATACCCTTCCCGCACCACGGTGTAGTCGTATTTATCCAGATTGATATAGCAGGCCGCAAAGAGGTTATTTTTATCCCTGATGGATACGATGGGCGTTTCGTCCAGAACCTTCTGGGGGATTGTGAACTGAAACTCGCTTCCGGTGCCGGGCTCGCTTTCTACCGACATAAAGCCGCCCATACTGCGCACCAGAGCCTGCGTGATGGCAAGACCCAGACCGACGCCGCCTGCCTCCCGGTTTCTTCGGGAGTCGACCTGACTGAAGCTAGTGAAAATTTTCTCCATATCGGCGCGCTCGATGCCGATGCCGGAGTCACGGACGCTGACCTGCAGATTGATGCCGTACTCTTCCTTACGGCTTTTGATGCGCAGGATCACGCCGCCTTCCTTTGTAAATTTCATGGCGTTGCCCAGCAGATTCATGACAATGCGCCGCAATTTCTGCTCATCGCCCAAAAGATTGCTCGGCAGGTCGGCGTCGCAGTCCACGATCAGTTCCAGATGCCGGCCGTTATCCATGGTCATAGCCATATTGATGATGTCGGTGATGGTGGAGGTGATATTGTAGCTTTCCTCCGCCAGCTCCATGCTGCCGGTCTCCAGCTCCGAGAAGTCCAGAATATTGCTGACCGTGGAGAGCAGATTTCTCCCGGCAGTCTGGATATCCACCACGTCGCGCCGTACT
This sequence comes from uncultured Lachnospiraceae bacterium, assembly GCA_947176065.1. Classification (GTDB taxonomy): domain Bacteria; phylum Bacillota; class Clostridia; order Lachnospirales; family Lachnospiraceae; genus UBA3282. Next base: position 28,178 of record CAMWPB010000005.1, read on the forward strand.
TCTATGGGCAGATCCTCCTGTAAAATCGCCTCGCTCATGCCGCAGACCGCATTGATGGGGGTGCGGATTTCGTGGGAGACATTGACCAGAAAATCATCCTTGCTGCGCTCCGCAATTTCCAGCTCCCTGATATTCTCGATCAGAAGCGCGTTTGCCTCCTGCCTGTTTTTCTGGATAATCCAGATGACCGCGGAAACCGTGTAAATGGAGAAAAACTGAATAAAGAGCCGGAGAACGTCATGGGCGGAGATGACGGTGATTGTCCGCGCAATCAGGCCGTGGTATAAAAAGAGAAAAAAGGGGATAATGATTCCCGGATAGAGAAGCTGTCTGATATTGAAGATGCTTAACAGAACAATCACACCGGCCATGGTGACCAGCATGGAAGAAAAGCTTTCCGTAAACAGGGCGTAAAGAATAAACTCCGCCCAGCACATCACACAGATAAACTGCGCACGCCGGGGGTGATCCCAGTATTCGCGCAGGTGGATAAACCACCCGGCCGCCACCGGGAGAAACAGTATTTCCCGGATATAGATACTCCAGTGGGAGAGCAGTCCCGTAATGAACATGGCAGCCGCGTACAGGGCCAGGATGATCAGTACGATGCGCTCCAGTTTTCTTTCGCTGCGTTCGGTGATTAACTGTTTCTTGTCCAATGCAGACTCCCCCCTATTTTTCCAACATTTCCCTGAGCTGTGGAAGCATTTCCACAAACACGTCCAGAATCACAGGGTCGAACTGGGTGCCCCGTCCCTCCGACATGATCTGCATAATCCGCTCGATGGGCCTGACGGGCGGTTTGTAGCACCGCTCCTCGTAGAGAGCGTCGAACACATCCGCAACGGCCATAATCCGAGCCGAGAGGGGGATGTTGGTTTCGGTAAGTCCCGCAGGATATCCCGTGCCGTCCCATCTCTCGTGATGGTAGAGGGCGATATCCTCCACCAGCCGTACATAATGCTCGTCCTCGATATCACCGATGATGGTCTGGATGATTTTGCGGCTGTGGGTAGTGTGCAGCTTCATCGTCTCAAATTCTTCTGCGGTCAGTCTGCCGGGCTTTTGCAGAATGGCGTCCGGAATTTTGATTTTCCCCACATCGTGTAAGGGCGCGGCCTTACAGAGATTCTCGATATAAGCGGGAGTGAGTTCCTGCGTGAAATGTCCTCGGGAAAGCAGCTCGGTAGCGATCATTCTGACATAGGTCTGCGTATTTTTAACGTGTTTCCCGGTGCTGCCGTCGCGGCTCTCGATCAGGTTGGCCATACCGACTATGACAGAGTCCTGAATCCGTCCGAGACGCATGGCGTCCTCCGTAATTTTCCGGGCCTGAATGTTTACCATGGTTTCCAGATTGTGCCGGTACTGGTCAAGTTCGATGGTTTTGCTGACGCGGCTTAAAAGGATGTCCGGCACGAAGGGCTTTGTCACGAAGTCCATGGCGCCCATCTGGAAGCATTTGATCTCCGTCTCCGCCAGAGAGTCCGCCGTCAGAAAGATCACGGGAATGGATTCCGTATGTACATTGGAGCGCAGCTTTTCCATCATCTCGAAACCGTCCATTTCCGGCATATTGATATCCAGAAGGATCAGGTCGGGACGGTGCGTCTCCAGATACTTGAGGGCCGCTGTCCCGGAATTGGAGGCGGCTATGCGGTACTGCGGGCCGAGAATCCGCTGGGCAAGCGACAGATTGGTTTTGTCATCGTCCACCACGAGAATTACATTTTTCATTCGGAATACTCCCTTTTACATTATGATTGAGAAAAAATAACCAAATTTATCTATATTTCATTGTAAAACAATCCGGGTATAAAATCAAGGAACCGAAAATGCGAAAAAGGGGAAGATATTAACAGGGGGAAGGATTTGCTTAATGGTAGGAAACTATGTTATGATTAGTATGTATCAGAACGACAATGGGGTATTATGTAAACTCGATTACATAACAGCAGATATATGGCAGAGGAAACATGGAAACAGGAAGTAAAATGCACAACGATAAGACGGCGGAAATGAGGGCGCGGCAGACCGGGGAGCAGGATGGTATTCCGAAGAAGCTCTGGGCAGTTTACGAGAAGGCCTTTTTTTCCTTTACGGCGGAGGAGAACCGCAGATTTACCAGAGGCACGGAAAAGCAGCTAAGACAGCTGGAGCGGCGCATTGCCCGCAAGAAAAAGCAGGAGAACCATCAGGTGCTGGCGGACATGAAAGATCTGCACAAAAAAGTGGCGCAGGTCGGTTACACGGTGGTGCTAAGGGATACCAGATGGATGAAGAAGTACCGCCGGGTGGTGCGGCTTCTGGCCAGACTGGACATGAATTTCCTGAAAAGAATGGCGGCCGGGGCCGTGCCCGAAGATATCGCCGGGATGGAGAAGACGGCGCAGCTTCTGCGGACAAAGTCCCTGTATGAAATCTATAAAAACGAATACATGCAGTATCTGGTGGGACAGCGGATCGAGGAGCTGATGGAAGCGGAGCCGGAAAAGCAGTACCCGGAGGCCAGAGCCATGAAGCGGCATTTTATTCTGCACATCGGCCCCACCAACAGCGGCAAGACCTATGAGGCTCTGCAGCGGCTCAAGCAGGCTTATCACGGTATTTATCTGGGACCCTTACGTCTGCTGGCGCTGGAGGTTTACGACCGCATGATGACGGACGGGATTCCCTGCAATATGATTACCGGGGAAGAAACCATACGCACGCCGGGCAGCTTCGTGCAGGCTTCCACGGTGGAGATTCTGGATATCAGGGAAACATATGACATTGCCGTCATAGACGAGGCGCAGATGATGGCCGATGAGAACAGGGGCAGCTACTGGACGAGGGCGATTCTGGGCATCCGTGCGGAGGAAGTTCACGTGTGCTGCTCCGGCACGGCGGAGAAGCTGCTGACAGGGATGCTTGCGCGCTGCGGTGACGAGGTAGAGATCGTCCGCCACGAGCGGAACACGAAGCTTTCGTTTATCCCGGAGCGCTTTGATATATCGAAGGATGTGGAGCCGGGCGATGCGCTGATTGCTTTTTCCAAGAAAAATGTGCTGGCTATCGCGGCCTCTCTGGAAGGCCGGGGTATCAGGGCCAGCGTGATCTACGGGAATCTTCCGCCCCAGACAAGGCAGGAGCAGGTGCGCTTGTTTACGGAGGGGGTCAATCAGGTGGTGGTGGCCACGGACGCCATCGGCATGGGGATTAATCTGCCGATCCGCCGGGTGGTTTTTATGAACACGACCAAGTTTGACGGTGTCGGGAAGCGCAGGCTGCTGGCGGAGGAAATCCGGCAGATTGCGGGCCGGGCCGGGCGGTATGGCTTTTATGACACGGGTTATGTACAGTCGGCGATGGAGCCGGAATATGTGGGAAAGAAGCTGGCGGAGCCGCTTTACCCGTTAAGAAGGGCCAGAGTCGGTTTCCCGGAGCTGCTTCTTGATATTGATATCGAGCTGGATGAGATCATAGAGGCGTGGGAAAAGACGGGAAATCCGCCCATGTACGATAAGATTTCCATGAAGGAGAGTGTGGACAAATACAGGTATCTGCGGGATTACCGAAAGAAAATTACTTACATGGACGACAGGAGGCTGGTGCTGTCCCTGATAACCTGTCCCTTTGACGTCAAGGACCGGGAGGTGCTCAGGCTTTGGCTGCGCTACTGTGAAAACCCGGAGAAACAGCAGAACTGCCCCATGCTGCCCAAAGACTTTTCTCTGGAAGGACTGGAATCCTATTATAAGCAGCTTGACCTTTATACGCAGTTTGCCGCCAGAATGGACTGGGTGGTGGATAAGGAAGAGGTGGCTGCCAACAGGGAGTGGGCGCAGCATGAGATCGGGGAGCTGTTAAAGGACGACAAGGGACAGTTTGAAAGGAAATGCCGTATCTGCGGCAGACCCCTTGCATGGAATGCCGCCTATCCGATCTGCGACCGCTGCTATCGAAGAACGGAGAGGGAGCAGCTATGATCTACACCTACTACGCGGATGTGAGATGCCTCGACAACGGGACGCTGTTTCGGGAAAAGCTGAAACTGCTTTCCCCCTACAGGCAGCAGAAAATTGCGATTCTGCGGCATGAACGGGATAAGAACAGGAGTCTGGCGGCGGGCCTGCTGTTGGATCACGCGCTGGAGATTTACGGCCTGCAGGAGCGGAGTGTGGAATATGAGATCGGCGAGTGGGGAAAGCCGACCCTGAAATATCATCCTGAAATCTGCTTTTCGCTCTCCCATTCCGGCGACTATGCCATCTGTACCATCGGAGATAAGCCGGTGGGAAATGACATTGAGCGCATAAAGGAAGGGCGGCTTAAGGTGGCGGACCGCTTTTTTGCGGAGGAGGAGCTTTCCTGGCTTTACGAGGCAGAGCAGGAGGAGCAGCAGATACGGCGGATGTTCCGCATCTGGACAATGAAGGAGAGCTTTGTGAAGGCGATCGGCAGGGGCATGGCATTGGATCTGCGGGATTTTGCGATTCATATGGATGAGGAATCGGGGAGAGCCAGAGTGAGGCACTGTGTGGACGCGAAATATTATCACATGAGAGAGTACCGTGAGATTGCGGGGTACTGCACGGCGGTCTGTGTGCAGGACACGCCGGACATTGCCTACGGCATGATTCCGGTGGAACTATACTAGTGTGAGAAGAACTTCTAAAGACGTCCCGCCATGGGACGGGACGCCAAGAAGTTCTAGGAGTTGCTTTGCAACTCCGTCTCACACAGGAGAATGCCAAAATAAGGCATTCTCCGTATGAATATATAAACTTGGGACAGGAGGTGGCGGGATGCGCGGAAGCAGGAAAATACGGATTGCAGGGGCGGTGATTGTGGCGCTTTTCATAGTTTATACCGTATTTGTCTATTTTCTGGTGAGCGCATGCCTTGTGCCTTCTTTTATGGATAAGCTGAACGCCTTTGAGGATATCACGAGAAAATGCTACAGCGAGCAGATGCAGACGGCGGATATTCGGGAAAACAGGACGCAGCTTCTGTCACAGACGGAGGAATGGCTGGAAACGGCGGCGCGCAGTAAGGTACAGGTGCGGACGAATGACGGTTATCTGCTTACGGCGGCGGAGTTTCCGGCGGAGGCGGGAGACAGGTGGGTACTTCTTCTGCACGGCTATACGGGCTGGAAGGAGGAAATGTACCAGTTTGCATGCTGGTATCATCAGCAGGGGTATTCCGTGCTCGTGCCCGACCTGCGGTGTCAGGGGGAGAGCGAGGGAGACTTCATCGGCATGGGCTGGACGGATCATTATGACTGTGAGCTCTGGATTGCACATATACTGGAACAGGCGCCGGAGGCGCAGATCGTGCTCCACGGACAGTCCATGGGTGCGGCTACGGCGCTGCTTATGGCGGGATCCCCGGAAGTGTCCGAACACATTAAGGCGGTTGTTGCCGACAGCGCCTACACGTCGGCCTATGAGATGTTCGGCGATAAAATCACAGAGTGGTTCCATCTGCCTGCCGCGCTTTTTGTGGACTCGGCGTGCGTGATGTTAAGGCTTCGCGGCGGTTATGACTTAAGAGACGCTTCCCCGCTTGGGGCGGTGGCGGCAAGCGGCATCCCCACGCTTTTTATACACGGGGATGAGGACCGGATGATAGATGTAAATATGTCTTATGCGTTATTTGAGGCGGCGGCCTGCGAGAAGGAGCTTTTCATCGTGGAAGGTGCGGGCCACGCGCAGGCGCAGGACAAGGCTCCCGATGTTTACTACGGGAGGATCGGTGCGTTTTTGGAGCGTTATCTGCAAGGATGAGAAAGGCAGGCATTCTATGGGTGTGAGAGGGAATCTGGGCAAGAAATCAAAATCATGGAGAAGGGCAGTGGCTGTGTGGCTGCTGGCTGCTGTACTGCTGGTATTTTTCCCGGCGCGGGGAGAACCGGGGGCGGTGCAGGGCGCGGGAAAACGCACGGTGCGGGTGAGCTTTTTCCCGATGGACGGTTATCACGAGACGCTGCCGGACGGCACCCTGACCGGGATGGACGTGGAATATCTCGACAATCTTTGTGATTATGTAAACTGGTCTGTGGAATATGTTCCCTGTGAAAGCTGGGACGACGCTTTGCAGATGTTAGCTGACAAAGAAGTGGATCTGGTGGGCAGCGCGCAGTATTCAAAAGAAAGGGCGCAGATTTACAGTTATGCGAATATCGCCAACGGCTATACCTTCGGCGCAATAGCCGTGAAGGGGAACAGCCCGCTTGCCTATGAAGATTTTGGCGCGATGAAGGATATCACCTACGGCGTTGTGGGCACATATGTCAGGAAACAGGAATTTTTAGAGTATCTGAAGGGACACGGCATCGAGAATCCCCGGATACGGGAGTATGAGAGCACCGCTGTCCTGCAGGGGGCGCTCTCGGTGGGAGAGATCGACGCGCTGGTGCACTCGCTCACGGAGATCCGGGAAGGGCAGCGGGTGATCGGCCGTTTTGCACCGATGCCCTTTTACTACATTACATATCCCGGAAATGAAGACCTGCTGCGGGAGCTGAATCAGGGTATCGCGGACGTGAAGATGAACCGGCCGGAGCTTGAGAATGAGCTGATGGTAAAGTACTATGACAGCCGCCTGGACCACACGATTCTGCTAACCGGGGAGGAACTGGATTATATCCGAAAAGCCGGGGAGCTGAAGGTAGGCTATCTGGACGGGTATTACCCCTTCTCCTACGAGGACGAGGAGGGTGTCTACAGAGGGCTTACACCGCAGATGCTGGGTGAGGTGTCCGTGAGTTCGGGACTTACCTTTTCCTATGTCAGGATGCAGGACATGGAGGAGGCAAAGCAGGCGCTTGCCGACGGAAGAATTGACATGATCGGCTATTGTGGGGAGCGCGCGGGAAATATGAAGCAGTCGGGCTGTGCCCTGACGAAGGTTTATGCCCAGGTACCCCGTGTGCTGATTACCAAGAGCGGCGGCAGGACGGAGGAATTTACGACGCTGGCTGTCACGGAGGAGAATATTTCGGAAGAGGGAGGCGTCTCCTTTGGGGGGGATCAGACCCGGCTCCTGATTTTGGAAGACTCGCGGGAATGCCTGCAGGCGGTGCGTTCGGGCAAGGCAGAGGCGGCGCTTTGCGACGGTTATCTGGCGGAGTATCTGCTGGGTTCCCAGTTCGGTTTCGGACAGCTTGAGATTCACACGGTTTTGAGCAACGTGCACGGCATCCGCATGGCGGTCCGCAATGATGAAAATTCGCCGCTTCTGGGTATTTTGAATAAGGAGCTTCTGGAGGTCACCGACAAGACAGTCAACGACTATATGCTGCAGGATAATTTCTATTCCAAGATGAGCGTGGACGGCTTTATCAGGGATCACAGTATTGTGATTATTCTGGTGCTGCTTGTCGCGGCGGCTCTCGTCATTTTTGTGCTGTACCGCATGCTGGAGAACAGCAGACGGATCCAGAAGCTGATGTACAAAGACACGGATTTTAATATCTGGAATATCAATTATCTGAAATACAGGGCGTCCTTAAGGCTGGGGACGGACCCGGATAAAAAGTTTGCCATTGTCTACACGGATATTTGTCAGTTTAAGAGCTACAATGCGCTTTACGGCTGGAATGCAGGGCAGAAGCTTTTGGAGCTTACCATCAAGATAATGTCTGAGGAGGTAGGTGAGAACGAGCTTTATGCCAGAAGCTACGGCAGTCATTTTGTGCTCTTTGTGCAGTATGAGGACATGTCTTCCCTGACGAAGCGAATGATGGCCATGGCGGACAAAATCTCTGACCACATCTATGAGAAGGCGGGGATCCGCATGACGCAGGCCATGGGTGTCTGTGCGGTTGAAAAAGGGGATACGGATGTCCAGCTCGCTCTTTCCTACGCGATTCAGGCGGTAGACCCCTTAAAGGACAGCCACAGCAACGCCATAAGCATTTACGACGACGAGCTGCGCAAAAAGCTGCGGGAGCAGCATGAGAGGGAAAAGCTGCTGGATTCGGCGGATTTGCAGAACGATTTCGTGGCATACTATCAGGCGAAGGTGGATATCCGCGACGAGCGTGTGGTTGGCGCGGAGGCGCTTGTGCGTTTCAAAGACCCCACGGCGGACGGCGCAATCCGCGCGCCCGGTTTCTTTGTGCCTTACTATGAACAGACAGGCAGGATTACGGAGATCGATTTCTTTGTGATGGAGAGCGTCTGCAAAATGCTGCGCAGACGGCTTGACGAGGGACTGGAGGTGGTTCCCGTTTCCTGTAATTTCTCCAGGACGCATTTTGTAAAGGACGGGTTCCCGGAGCGGTTTGAATCCCTGATTGAAAAGTATCAGGTGCCCAAGGAGCTGATCGAGGTGGAGATCACGGAGACGCTTGTGGTGGAGGAAATGCAGCAGCAGAAGGTGAAGGAAAATGTGGAGATCCTGAAGGACAAAGGCGTGCACCTCTCCATTGACGATTTTGGTTCCGGCTACTCCTCGCTTGGCGTGTTCGAGCAGATACCGGCGTCGGTCATCAAGCTGGACAGATCCTTCCTGTTAAACAACGAGAACCGTACGAGACAGGTGCAGATTATGAGAAATATCGTAAATCTGGCGAGGGATCTGGACGCGCAGGTGGTCTGCGAGGGCGTGGAGACGGAAGGAGACACGGAGCTGATGATGGAGATCGGCGCTTATGTGGCGCAGGGCTACCGTTACTGCAGGCCCGTGCCGGAGGAAGTGTTTGAGGAAATGATTGTATGAGGAAAAAAGTAATGACCGTTCTGTGTATTTTGGCGGCGTTTTTGTGCTTTTTATATTGTTTTATCGTTTTTCGGATCAGGTCTGGGAGCCATTTTTATCTGATCTGGGCGCTTGGCGGGTTGTTTTTTATCGGTCTGGCGCTGATGGTTCGGTTTGACTTATGGAGTCAATTTCCGCCGGTTCTGAGACGTGCAGTCTGCGGCGTTCTGATTGCCGGCATACTGGCTTTTGTGGTGGCGGAGGGCTGTATCTTCGCCCACTACAGGGACAAGGGCAGGCCGGGGCTGGATTACATCATCGTGCTGGGAGCGCAGATGAAGCCCGGCGGCCCCAGTGTGGTGCTCCGGTTCCGGCTGGACGCGGCGTACGATTACCTGATCGCCAATGAGGATACGCTCTGTGTGGTATCCGGCGGACAGGGGGCAAACGAGCCCTGCAGCGAGGCGGAGGGAATGTATACGTATTTGGTGGAGAAGGGCATTGCGCCGGAGAGAATCCTTATGGAAGACAAGTCCACGGACACTGCCGAGAATATTGCTTTCAGTGCGGAACTGATCGGCGGCACGGACAAGGATGTGGGGATTGTCACCAACAATTTTCATGTGTTCCGGGGCGTGATGCTTGCCAGACATGCAGGGTTTGAGGATGCCTGCGGAATTTCGGCCAGATCCAATGTCTATTTCCAGCCCAACAATCTGGTGCGGGAGTTTTTCGGGATTATGAAGGATCTGGTGTGCGGAAATTTAATCTAACAAATGGGGAGAAGATTGCAGAACTTGCTCACATGCATTCGGCTTCGAAAAATGGATTTTCTAAATATTCCGGAATGACTGTGACAAGTGGACGCAACCGCCCTCTACTCGCCATCCGGGCTCGTGTCGGGCTTTTCGGGACATCCATGTCTCGAAATTGCTGGGTATTGGGTGGAATATTAAGAAAATCTCGTTTTTCTACGCAAGAATGGCTTAGTGAGCAAGTTCTGCAATCTGCCGCATCAGTTTGCAATTAAAAGATTTCACGCACACGGATTCTGTGGTGTAAAGAACTTGACTTGCGGTAGACAGAACGGTTAGAATAGAACAAGTACAGAAGAAAGATTTGCGTGACAGACGGAGACAGATGGTGAGGATACAGAGGAGAAAAGGCAGGAGAATAGCGGGATTTGCGGCGGTTTTGCTGTGCGTTTTTCTGGCGGGCTGCGGTGCGGAGGCTTCTCCCAGCTATACGAAGCAGGGGATGGAGGCCGTGGAGTCGCTTGACTATGAGAAGGCGCTCACCCTTTTCCAGACTGCGGAGGAAAACGGGGAAGACGAACGGCTGCTTTACCGGGGGATGGGTCTTGCCTATCTGGGGAAGACGGATTACGAGGCGGCCATAACCTATCTGGAGGCAGCGCTGCGGCTTGGCAGCGGCAGGGTGGAGAATCTGGATTTTGACATCAATTATTATCTTGCCACGGCATATTATAAGAATGGACGGATGCAGGATGCGGTGCGCGTCTATGACGCGATTCTGGGATTGAGGCCGGAGGAGACGAACGCTTATTACCTGAGAGGGTGCGTGAAACTTTCGGAAGGGGATTTTGAGGCGGCGCAGGCGGATTTTGATACGGCGATCAGTCAGGACCCGAAAAATTATGACCGCATGATCCGTATTTATATGGTGCTGGAAGAGTATGGCTATAAAGAGGCGGGGCAGATTTATCTGCAAAACGCCATGAAGGAAAATGAGAAGTCCATTTCCGACTATGATATGGGGCGCATCTGCTATTATATGGGAGATTATGAGAATGCAAGGAGTTTTCTGGAGCGGCTTAAGACCGCTACGGATTACGGCGCGGCGCTCTATCTTGGCAGAACCTATGAGGCGCTTGGGGACTACAATTACGCGGCAAGCATTTATGCGGGCTATACGGAGTACGACCAGACGAAAGCGGAGATTTATAACCAGCTCGGGCTTTGCCGTATGCAGCTAGGGGAATACCAGACGGCCCTTGACGCGTTCCAGACGGCGATGAACATTGAGGGGAATGACATGATGCAGACCCTGAAATTCAATGAGATCGTTACTTATGAGTATATGGGCGAGTACAAGACGGCGGCGGCCCTGATGAACAGTTATCTGCGCAGCTACCCGGACGATGCGGTGGCAAAGCGGGAGTACGAGTTCTTACAGACAAGATAATGGGCGCAAAAGAAAAAACAAGCGAACAAATATAGAATCAGGAAGGGAGAGTCATATTATGAAGAATACTTATGTGCGCGTGAAAGGCATTATCAAAAAGGGAGATACTTATCTTCTCTTAAAGAGATGGGTGGACGACCGTATTCCCGATCCCTTTGTCTGGGAGTTTATCGATGCGGAGGTGCCCCACGGAGAGGCGCCCGATGAGACGATGCTAAATGCGATCACGGAGCTTTTGTCCATAAGCGGCAGGATTGATAAGGTTGAGTATACATGGTCCCAGCTTCTCGGCGAGACCCACTGTGTGGGCATCGCATACATCTGCTCCATCCCGGAGGAAGAGGAACCCAATATTGTCCTGTCTGAGGATTACGGGAGCTACGAGTGGGTGAAGAGAAAAGATTTTTCGAAGTACATTGAGAACCAGTATGTGCTGAAGGATTTGGAGGGTAAAGCGCTGTGATTAACGTACTGACAGAGAAGATTAAGAAACTGGAGGCGCCTATCGTGGTGGGACTTGATCCTACCATGAAGTTTGTGCCGGAGCATATCAAAAAGCAGGCGTTTGCCGAGTACGGGGAAACCATGAAAGGTGCGGCGGAAGCGGTCTGGCTTTTTAATAAGGGGATTGTGGATGCGGTCTGCGACCTCGTTCCGGCGGTAAAGCCGCAGATCGCCATGTATGAGCAGTTCGGCGTGGAAGGGATGTACGCATTTCAGAAAACGGTGGCCTACTGTAAGGAGAAGGGGCTTGTGGTGATCGGTGACATCAAGCGCGGCGATATCGGTTCCACCTCCGACGCTTACGCTGTGGGTCATCTGGGACAGGTGCAGGTGGGGGATACCGTGTGCCGTGGTTTTGATGAGGATTTCGCCACGGTTAACCCGTATCTCGGTTCCGACGGCGTGAAGCCTTTTATCGAGGTGTGTAAGAAGGAGAAGAAGGGCCTCTTTATTCTCGTAAAGACCTCCAATCCAAGCAGCGGCGAGTTTCAGGATCGTCTGGTACTGCCAGAGGGATGCACGGACGCGGCGAAGGCAAGACCGCTCTATGAAGTCGTCGGTGAGAAGGTGGCCGAGTGGGCTGCGGATCACATGGGCGAAGCATACAGCTACATCGGCGCGGTGGTGGGCGCCACTTATCCCGAAATGGGTAAGGTTTTGCGCCGTATCATGCCTAAGTCTTATATTCTGGTGCCCGGTTACGGTGCGCAGGGCGGGAAGGGCAAGGATCTGAAGCACTTTTTCAACGAGGATGGTCTGGGCGCCATCATCAATTCTTCCAGAGGCATCATTGCGGCATACCAGCAGGAGGCTTACGCGAAATACGGGGCGGAGAACTATGCGGACGCGTCGAGGGCGGCGGTGCTTGATATGAAGGAGGATATTAAAGAGGGTATATTCTCTTAGATTTTTCTGTTTGTATATTTTGTAAAAGAAAGAGGCATACTATCCTTAATCATGTAAGAAAGGATAGTATGCCTTTATGTTAGGAAAGCAGAGCATTCAGTTTGAAAAGAAACCGTACATTATAAGCAGCGCTTCCATCGTGGGCAGTAAGGAAGCAGAGGGCCCTATGGGGGAGCTTTTTGATAAGGTCGGCTATGACGACAGCTTCGGCGCGGAAAACTGGGAGGAGGCGGAGAGCCGTCTGCAGAAGGAGGCGCTGGAGATCGCGCTCTCCAAGGCGGGACTTACCAAACAGGATATGCAGATGGTGTTTGCGGGGGATCTGCTGGGGCAGTCTATCGCCAGCAGCTTCGGATTGGCCGGATATCAGCTTCCCCATGTAGGGCTTTACGGCGCCTGTTCTACCTGCGGCCTGTCCTTAACTATGGGCAGCGCGGTGGTTTCGGCCGGGTTTGCCGAGAAGGTGGCTTGCATCACGTCCAGTCACTTCGCCAGCGCGGAGAAAGAGTTCCGATTTCCACTCTCATACGGAAACCAGCGGCCAAAGTCGGCAACATGGACGGTGACGGGCAGCGGCGCGTTCCTTGTTTCATCGAAGCCGGGAAAACAGGCGCGGGCTGTGATAGAGGGCGTAACGGTCGGTAAGATTGTGGATTACGGGGTGAAGGATTCCATGAATATGGGCGCGTGCATGGCTCCTGCAGCCGCTGACACAGTCGTGCAGCATCTGGCGGATTTCGGCAGGGAACCGAAGGATTATGACAGGATCATAACCGGTGACCTCGGAATGGTAGGGCAGAAACTTTTGTTTGATCTGCTTGCCAAGAAGCATATCGACATCACCAGACAGCACATGGACTGCGGCATCGAGATCTATGACAGCGAGAAGCAGCACACGGACGCGGGCGGCTCGGGCTGCGGGTGCAGCGCGGTGGTGCTGTCGGCATATATTCTGAAAAAGATAGAGGAAGGCATTTGGAAGAGAGTGCTTTTTCTGCCCACGGGGGCGCTCTTAAGCAAAACCAGTTTCAATGAAGGGCAGTCGATCCCGGGCATTGCGCATGGGGTGGTGCTGGAGCATTATCAGGGATAAGGTCAGACAGGGAATCGGAAGGCCGGGCGGTGAGCCCGGCCTTTGTGTGTGTCGATAAAATGTTGAAAAATATCTGCTCTCGTCTCTAAAGTTATGTAAACTATGCCTGCAAAGACAAAATATTCCAAAAGTTATGTAAACCCCACATACAAAATATACCCCAAAAAGTGCAATCTGTACCATTTCAATGGAAAAATAGTATTTTTCATGTATAATGTGATAACTACTTATGTCAAATTTCTACAAAAAAAACACTATTTTGCCGTGGTGAGAGCGGCTTACGGGAGGAGAAGAAATAAGATGGATGAACAACGTGCATGGTTAAGAGCAAGAAGAAAGAGACGTCTGCGCATACTGGCAGTGATACTCTGCGCCTGTGTGCTGTTTACGACCTATCCGAATATTCTGGAGACGCTTTCCGTCTTTGCGGCGGCGGAAACGGAGCAGTCAGAAGAGCAGCATATTTCGGATGATACGGCGCCGCCCGATACGCCGGAAACGGTGCCGGGAGCGGAGGATAGCGAAAAATCACCGGGGGGGGGTATAACCGACGATACCGAAGCTGACCCGGAGGACGAAGAGAACGAAGATAGCGGAGAGAACGAAGATAGCGGAGAGAACGAAGATAGCGGAGAGAACGAAGATAGCAGAGAGAACGAAGATAACGGAGAGACAGACGCAGCCGATACAGAGGATCATGGCGGCGAAGAGGAAGAGGGCCAGCCGTCAGACATAGAGCAGGGGGATGACGGAGAAGGCGATGATACAGTCAGTGATGTGGAAACCGTGTCTTCTGATCAACAGGAAGAAAGCGGTACAGACGCCGTGATACAGATTTTGCTGAATCGGATAGCGGCATTGCCGGATGCAGAGGAATATCTTGCAGCAGAACCGGATATGGACGATGAGGAAGCCTATGCGGCATGGGAAGAAAAGCTGTATGAGTATGCAGAGGAAGCCCTTGTCATCTGGGAGGAATACGGGGCGCTGACGGAAGAACAGCAGGCATGGTTTTCCGAAGAAAATTTGGAGAAATTGACAGCCTGGGCGGAGATTGCAAAAACAGTCAGGGAAAGTGCACAGGTGATGGCGGCAGCATTAGCCAACAGCGGTACTTGCGGGGATAATGTGAGATGGACTTTCGACAGCGCGACAGGCGTGCTGACCATCAGTGGAAAAGGAGCGATGACAGATTATTCTAACTATGGAAGTCCATTTTGTGAAAACAGTGATATCATAAAGATTATCATTAAGGATGACGTGACGAGCATAGGGAATAGTGCATTTTGGCGCTGTGAGTCTTTGACGGAGGTGGAAATACCGTCCAGTGTGACAAGAATAGGGTCGTTCGCATTTCAGGAATGTAAGTCTTTGACGGAGGTGGAAATACCGTCCAGTGTGACAAGTATAGGACAGCAGGCATTTTTTGCTTCCGGTTTACAAAGTATTGCAATACCGTTCAGTGTGGCAAGTATAGAGAATTATACTTTTTCTAGTTGCAGTGGTTTGAAAAGTGTGGAGATACCGTCCAGCGTGACAAGCATAGGGGATGGTGCATTTATGTCATGTGGGTCTTTAACGGAGGTGGAAATACCGTCCAGTGTGATAAGTATAGGAGAGCAGGTATTTTTTGCGTGTATGTCTTTGACGGACGTGACAATACCAGACAGCGTGGAAAGTATAGATGGTTATGCGTTCGGGATGTGTCGTGCTCTGACTACGGTGAGCTTTCAAAGGAAGGAGCCTCCAACATCGGGCGAAGATATATTTACATTATGTTCTGGTTTAACCAACATCTATATCCCCTCGTGCCAGTATCTGGAAGCATATCGGGCGATTGCAGGGAGTGATTATCAAGGCCAAATAACGGCATCCGACCATGACGGGTTTACCTATACCGCCAACGACGCAGTGCTTACACAGACATGTACATGCGGCAGTGTGTCCGCCACCGCAACGCTTTCCGTAAGAGAGGGGGCAGACCTGAGTTATACGGGAAGCGCGATTACGCCGGTGCAGGTCACTTACAGCAGTGACTGGGCAGAGCAGGACGGCAATAAGCCGGATGATACTTCGATTAGCTATGTGAATAACATCAATCCCGGAACGGCAACAGCAAAGCTGACGATTGGAGAGGCAACGGCGGAGATTTCCTTTACGATCACGCCGCCGTCCTATCGTGTAACCCTGCATACCAACGGAGGAGAGGGCGGCACAGACCTGACTTCCTATACCTATGGAACGGGAGCAGCTTTGCCCACAGACTGGAAGAAAACCGGCTATACTTTTTCGGGCTGGTATGACAATGAGCGTTTCACTGGAACAGCGGTAACAAGTATTTCGACTGCTGATACCGGGGATAAGGAGTATTGGGCGAAGTGGACGGATAACATCGCTCCGGTTATCGGTAAGCTTACGTTTAATTATCAGCCGATAAACTTGTGGCACTGGCTGATTGGAAAAGACAGCCTGATCATAACGGTGCCTGTTACGGAAGAAGGCAGCGGGGCAGATGAAATAACTTATACCGTGACGCCGGATGGCGGTACGGCAAAGATGGAAACATCAACAATTAAGAATGGTGTGGCAGAGATTACTGTTTCTGCGGATTTCAAGGGAACGATTTCTATTGTCTGCACCGACAGGGCAGGTAACACATCGGCAGGCGTGACTGTGGGAGCGGACTTAAACGCAGACGGTATCATTATTGAGGATAAGGCGCCGGACATCACCACCGATGCCAGAACGGACTACTACGACACCCCCACGGCTGTTAATGTAACGGTAAAGGACGATACAAACAATGCAATTACGGCGGGGATCGCCTCTGTCACCTATCAGGTCGGGGACGGCACGGAACGGGCTGTTAGCGTTAATACAAGCGCATTGCAGGCGGAAGTCACCTTTAACATCCCTGCATCAGAGATACCCACGGGCATTACGGAGATTAAAATAACCGCTAAAGATAATGCAGGGAATGAAGCCGCAAAGAGTATAACCATAAAGGTCAAAGGGCCGGAAAAACAGCCGGAGGCAGAGATTGATTACCGGGAGGCACAGCTGACAGGACTTGTCCCGGGTGGGACCTACAGCATAGACGGCACGGAAATCACGGCGGATCAGGAAGGATGCATACCGATTGACGAAAGCTGGTTTGGAACCACCGTCAGTATTGTCAGGAAGGGTAACGGCAGCGAGACAAGCGACAGCGGGGAACAGAGCGTTTCCGTTTCTGCAAGACCGAAGAGACCCACGCCCACAGCCGTAGACGTGAGTACGGCGGGAGGCACAGGCCAGCTGACCGGGCTGACAGCGGGCGTTACTTATGAGGTCTCCACGGACGGCGGCAAAACATGGGTGAGCCGGACGGCGGACGGAAGCGGCCAGATCACAGGGCTTGCGCCCGGCACTTATGTTGTGCGCGTAAAAGCCGGAGCCGACAGCTTTGCCAGCGAAAACAGTGATCCGGCAGTGATAGGTGCATACCGGGTCAGAGTGACCTTTATGGCAAACGGGGATATCTACCGGGAGATTTCCGTAGATTATGGCACAGACTTAACGGATATTCCTGCCGTACCGCCTAAGAATGATGCGGGGGATCAGATCTATACAGGCGCGTGGTGCATGGACGAACAGGGAACAACGCCCGCCGTATTCACGAATATCGCCGCTGACATGACAGTCTATGCGGTCTACACGGCAGCTTACACCGTTACCCTGCAGGGCGGCACAGGTTATACCCTGTCGGCGGAGTCCGGCAGCGAAAGCCCCGTGAAAGAGGGCGGCAGCTTTACCTTCCGCTTTGCATTGGCAAGCGGTTATCAGAAGACCGCAAGCTTTGCAGTCAAAGTAAACGGCGTGAAAGTGGAACTGGCGGCGGACGGCACCCATACCATCAGCGGTATCAGGGAGAACAAGACAGTGACCGTGGAGGGCGTTGCAAAGAAACCGGGCGGAAAACCGTCAAATCCCGGCGGCGGCAAAGACAAAGAGGACGACCCGAAACCGGAGCCGGAGCCGGAGGCCCCGGAGCCCGATAAACCGACACTGAAACCTTCCGTAACTCCGCCTGCGAAAGCTACACCGCCTGCACCGGGAACAACACCCCCTGCGGCAGAAAAGGAGCCGGAGGACAGGAAACCGAAAACCACGCAGAAACAGGAGGAAAACGGAGCACAGAAAGAAAGCGGGGCGACGGAAAAAGAACAGGAACCGAAGGACACAGACACGCAGGATGCGGGGACGCAAAGCACAGATGAACAGACACAGGCGGCGGACAGCGCGGATGCCGGACAGACTGAAGAAGAACTGCAGGAGGGAAAGTGGGAAATTCAGACCGAAGGCGGCGCAGGAGCAGACAATGGAGTGAAATGCGGACTGTGCCATATCTGTCCGACATTTTTGGGGATATGTTACTTTATCTGGCTGGCGGTTATCATTGCAGTGATTCTGGCTGTAATTCTTGTGGTGATATACCGTAGGAAAAAGAGGGAATTTGCCCGGTGATGATCCGTTTTCCCATGTCGGGTTCCGCAACTAACAGGTTCAGATCCGTTCTCTCTGTGTGCCATAAATGAATACTCCCCGGATGGTTTCCTGTGGAAGTGTGCGGTCTGAAAAATGAGATGACAGCCCGCCCCGGTTTGTGGTAGACTTATCTGGTATGGATCAGGCGTCAGAAAAGATGAGACTCCAGCCAGTGCCCGGAAGATACTTAAGAAGGAAGTGGGAATCGGCATGAGAGAGATGGAATTTAAGATGGAGCGCCCGGGTCTTCTCAAGGAAGGGGACCGGGTTACGGTGACGGAGGGCGTTCTTCCCAGCAACTACTATTATACGATAGACCCGTCCCTTGCCATGTCAGGCAACTTCCCTTTCCGGGAGAGAATGTTAGAGCGGGAGGGTGTGGTGACCGAAGTGAAAGAGACCGCCAGAGGGTATTATGTGGTGGCAAGATTCGGGGAATAAAAATGGAAAGAGAGGGAAGTGTTATGTTAACTAAAGTGTCTACAGACAAAGCGCCGGCGGCCATCGGGCCTTATTCGCAGGGAATCATCGCGGGGGATTTTCTCTTCGCGTCGGGGCAGATTCCGATTGACCCTGCCACCGGGGAAATCAAGGGTAAGGACGTGACCGAACAGGCGGAGCAGGCCATGAAGAACGTGGGCGCGATTCTGACGGAGGCGGGCACGGATTACACAAAGGTTGTAAAGACCACCTGTTTTCTTGCGGAGATGGCTGATTTTGCGGCATTTAACGCGGTATACGAGAAGTATTTCACCGAGAAACCGGCGAGAAGCTGTGTGGCTGTGAAACAGCTCCCGAAGGATGTGCTCTGTGAGGTGGAGGTTATGGCGTATTTAAAGTAGCGCAGATACCCATGCGAGTTTTCTGGTTTACATAAATTCATATACATCTTGAATTGGCATGGTTTACATAAGTTGGAAGAAAGGTTTACATAAGTAATGAACAAGGATAATATCATATTGATCGGGATGCCCGGCGCGGGCAAGAGTACCGTGGGCGTAGTACTTGCCAAGAAGCTGGGATATTCCTTTGTGGACGCGGATCTGGTGATCCAGAGCTGGGAGGGAAAACTTCTGCACGAGATCATAGCGGAGCGCGGCGTGGAAGGCTTCTGGATGCTGGAGGAAACGGTGGGGGAATCCATAGAGGCGGAGCGGACGGTGATCGCCACGGGAGGAAGCGCAGTCTACGGCGGGAACGCCATGGCGCATTACAGGCAGATTGGCACGGTGGTGTATCTGTCCCTTCCTTTGGAGGAAATCCGGGAGCGGCTGGGTGACCTGACCGAGCGCGGCGTGACGCTTAAGGACGGACAGGATCTGGACGGACTGTATGCGGAGCGTCAGCCGCTCTATGAACGGTATGCAGACGTTACGGTGGACTGTGAGGGCTTGTCAATCCGCGAGATCGTGGAGAAAATTGCGGCGCTTTAGAATGGAAACCGCTTTTGCGGGATGACAGGTTTTTTAAGATAAAATAAAGAAGGAGCGTATCTTTGCCGGAATGCGGGATGCGTTCCCTTTTTTTGCGTCCATACTGCATAATCTTCCCAAAATGACGGAAACTATTATCAAAAAGATCTATGTGCCGCTTTACAGGGGCGGCAGGATGTTTGGATATGGAGGAAAAGAGGATGGATTATATCAATGCGTTCTGGGTGGGCGGCCTGATCTGCGCGCTGGTGCAGATTCTTCTGGAGAAGACGAAACTGATGCCGGGCCGCGTCATGGTGCTTTTAGTCTGCGTAGGGGCGGTGGTCAGCTTTGTCGGATGGTATGAGCCTTTTATGGAATATGCGGGGGCCGGAGCCAGCGTGCCGCTTCTCGGTTACGGAAATATTTTAATGAAAGGCGTGAAGGAAGCCGTGGACGAGAGCGGATTTATCGGTCTGTTTCAGGGCGGCTTTAAGACAGGCGCGGTGGGATGTTCAGCGGCGCTGGTGTTCGGATATGTAGCCAGCCTTATATTTAAGCCGAAACCAAAAAAATAAAAAAATTTGATAATGCTGAAGACAGTGTGGAGGCAGTCTCGTTATAATATATGAGTGCATAGAAAAAGCAAACGGCTCTGCAGAAGACATTTGGTTTTTCTGCACTGGTAACGAGCAAATGTCCGATGTAATCGGACGAAAAGCGCGTAGGCGCGAATTTGCGAGTATATACGGCGGGAAAGGAGGCAGATACCATCAACAGGGAAGAACAATTGTCAGCGCTGATTGATTCTTACCAGCATCTTGTGTTTTCAATATGCTATAAAATGACAGCGGATTATTTTGCCTCCGAGGATCTGACGCAGGAAACTTTTCTGTCGGTCTACAGGCATCTGGGAGAGTTCGACGGCAGGTATGAAAAGGCGTGGGTCTGTCGGATCGCCACCAACAAATGTCTGGACTATCTGCAGAGCGCGGGACGGCGCAGCATTCCAACGGCGGATCTGGGATTTCAGAGCGCCAGAGGGCCGGATGAGGGAACGCCTTCCGGCAAAGGCGCAGGAGCTGTCGGGGAAAGTATGACGGCGGTGCAGCAGACGCCGGAGAGCATCTGTCTGGAAAAGGAGGTGCGGGCGACTTTGCTCTCCCGATGCCGGGCCCTGAAACCGCCCTACGATGAAATCGCCAAGGCCTACTATTATGACGAGCTGGATGCGGGCGAGATTGCAAGACAGAGGGGGGCCAAGAAAAAGACCATACAGACGCAGATTTACAGGGCGAGAAGTATGCTTCGCAGGATGTATGAAAAGGAGAAGGGCGCATGATACATAATATGATGGAAGAGAGAAAAAAATCGAATAGACGTGACGTTTCCCTCCCGGCTCCTTTGACTGAGGAGGAACTGGCGCGGCTGATCGCAGAGGTTGAGGAACGGGAGCTGCTGCATGCTCCGGGACATCTGAAAGAAAATATATTTTCGCAGATTCAGGCAGGAAAACGGCGGGAGAGGGAACGGGCGCTTTTTTCTTACCGTGCTAAAGTTCTGGTAGGTATGGCGGCGGCTCTGGCGGTGCTTTTCCTCGTGCCCGTGGACGGTACGGAGACACCGGGTATGCCGCAGTCCGGCATTCTGGGAGCAGCGTACGATGAGGAAACACAGGGCGTCGATGAATGGGAGCGGGAAATTCTCGAAAGACAGCAGGATATTGAGAGGACATGGGAGCGGTATCAGGCGGGTCAGGAGAGAGCAGCCGCAAGAAGGCGGTATTTCAGAGAGATTTCAGAAAGGTTTAAAAATCATAAAAATTGGGAGGATTGATGAGATGAAAAAACAGAAAAACAGATTTTGGCTGTTTGTATTTTCCCTCTGTCCGGGGGCAGGGCATATGTATATGGGGCTGATGAAGATGGGGCTGAGCTTTATGCTCGGGTTTATGGGGATGATCGTTGTAGTTTCGATCACACAACTCGCTGTGTTGGCGGTGTTTCCTGTCGCGCTCTACATATATGCCTTTTTTCACGCCAACAATATCGGCGGGATGGATGCAGAGCAGTTTGCGGCTTTGGAGGACGAATACCTTTTCGGCATCGGCGAGTGGGATACCAGCCGCTTTAAGCTGAATATGAATAAGAGAAACCGCAACATCGCGGCGGTGGTCTGCATTGTGCTTGGCGTATGTATGTTGTGGGATTTGGGCTTCAATATGCTGCGAAGCTATGTGGGCTGGGATAATCCGGTCATGCGGGAAATCTATTATTTTACGAGAGATGCGCTGCCGAGAATTATCATTGCGGTAGGGGTGATCTGGTTCGGCGTGTCGCTGCTGCGTGGAAAAAAGATAGAGTTTGCCGAGAATGACAGGCGGGATGAGGCGGATTCCGTGGAGAGGCCAGTGGCGTTGATCGGGCAGAAAGAGGAAGAACACAGACCGGACGGACATAATGTGGAAGAGCAGAAAGCGGACGCGCCGGGAACGGACGGAAATAAAGCGCAGGAAAATGAGCAGGGGGGGGAGTAGACACATGGATATTCAGGAAAAAGATGTGTGCAGGGAGGAATCCGGGTGTCTGCGAAGCCGCCGGGTCGGCTCTGTAACCTTCGGGCTGACACTAATCTTGTTTGGCATTCTGTTTCTCATACATATGGCCATTCCGTCGCTGCATTACGAGATGATTTTTCAGTTCTGGCCCGTGGTTTTTGTTTTGCTGGGGATAGAGATTCTTGTGGAAAATCACAAAAGCAACGCAAATCAGTGTAAGTTTGTCTATGATTTTCCGGCGATTCTGATGCTGGTTGTGATGCTCTTATTTGCCATGGTGATGGCGGCGGCAGAGTTTTCCATGCATTATTACCAGAGAGGCTGGTGGTAAGCATGATGGCGGCATAGGCGGCCGGGTTTATGAAGAAAATCCCGTGGCGTTTATGCGGGGAGATTTTATGCCTCGTCGCAGTCGATCTGCCGCTTTGCCAGAAATTGTCTGACGGCCCTGTCCCAGAGCGCGTCCGGCGTCTTGTCCATGAGAAAGGTGTGGAAGGCGGTGCCGGTGATGAGCGTGAGGGACGTGCCGTCATATTTTATGTTGAGCACGAAGGCCTTCACCTGATCCGGGGTCACAGCCGTGTCACCCTTTTCCAGGAGGGAGGCCGTGTATTCGGGAAGCAGATGCAGCACAAACTGAAAGGCTGTGGGCGTGCGCTTTCCCTTGATCAGATCAAAACAGACAGGCCGGATTTTCTTCCACTGCGTAAATTCATAGGGTCTGATTTCCTTATCAGCCCATTCTTCGGCGGTGTAGAACGCTCTGTTCTCGCGGCCGTCTATGGTGAAAGTGTTGTAGGTGCTGATGGCTGCCTCCTCCAGCAGAAAGGAGTCGAAGGCGTCCCCTGCTAGAAGCTGGTTCATAAATTGTTTGACGTTCTTTACTTTCAGTGCAATCATGTGCTGCCTTTCTGCCTGATAGCGGCTTTCTGGAAGTGAGGCGGACCGGAAATGCTATTCCCGGACCCTGTCGTTCTGATTGGGGCGGATAAATGGATATTCTATTTTCCCACTCAATAACGCGTCATATGCTTTTATCTTTCGGTAGGTGTTTCCCATCATTTCATGCGCTCTATAATTGCGGATTGCGTTCATGTCAAATTCTGCGAAATACAGACCTTCTGTCAGATCGTCCGCCATTAACAGGATGTTATCTACACATCTGCCGTTCTTATCCCAGCAGATCGGACTGAAAGCACAGGAATTACCGGCGTTTTCACCATTCGGGTTCGCCATCGCGATACCGGTCATATTTTCGTAGGCTCTCGTGGATAATGCCTGCAGGCGCGGCCTCATCGCCCCGCAGTCGTTGGGGACGAGGATGATTTCTGCCCCTTTCATCATAAGGATCCGCGCGCTTTCCGGGTATTCACGGTCGTAGCATATCATAATGCCGAGTCTGACGCCGTGAAAATCGCAGACGTGAAACGCGTCCCCGCTTTCAAGGCATGCCTCATCCGCAAAATCACAGGTATGGACTTTATCATATTTCATAAGGACTGTTCCGTTCTTATCTATGACACAGGCCGAATTTTTCGGTTTAAGTACGCCTTGCGTAAAGGCGGTTGCCACCACGCCGATCCGCAGTCTTTTCGCTGCCTCACATATCTGCAAAAGATACGGCGAATCTGCAGCCAGGGCTTCCTCGTTGCTTATGGGCAATTCATAGCCGGTCAAAAATGCCTCTGGCAGTAACAGGATATCTGCGCCCTCTCTTGCGGCTTCTTCCATACTCTTTATGACGGTGTCCGTATTTTTTTCCGTCTGCCGGGACAATGCCCTTTTTTGCAGGACAGCGGTCTTAAATTTCATGATTTCCTCCATGCTAAGGTAGTTTGCCGCGGCCAGGACATATTCGTGCTGCGGACTCAAATTGCTGTTTGAACTATGTTTTATCAGACAGCGTTACATATCTTTGATTGTAAGGGAACTGCTGATGATTTGCAATAAATATTTCCATGCAATTCACGTGTAACGCTATTTCAGGTTTGCAAAACCGGGTATTCTATGATAGTATAAGTAGTAATAAAAACTATGTAAAATGGTTGCGGAGGCTTTATGAGTTATAAGATTGTGGTGGACAGTTGCTGTGAGCTGCCTGAAAATTATAAAAACGACAGCAGATTTCAGATCGTCCCGCTTGGGCTGGAAGTGGGCGATTATATGATTCAGGACGACGAAAGTTTTAATCAGAAGGAATTTTTGCAGAAGGTGGCGGATTACCCGCAGTGCCCGAAATCCTCCTGTCCCTCCCCGGAAAAGTACCGGGAGGCATACCATGACGGTGCGGATGAGATTTATGCGGTGACCCTCTCCTCACACTTGAGCGGCAGCTATAACAGCGCAGAGCTGGGCAGGAGCCTCTACGGGGAGAAGTACGGCGGGAAAAAGATACATGTGGTGGATTCCGAGTCCGCAAGCTGCGGGGAAACCCAGCTTGTGGAAAAAATCATTGCCTGCAAGGAAGCCGGTCTTGGCTTTGAGGAGACGGTGGAGGCGGTAGAAACCTTTAAACGGCAGATGCGCACTTATTTTGTGCTGGATAACCTGGAGACGCTCAGAAAAAACGGCCGTCTGAGCAGCGTGAAGGCGCTTGTGGCGTCTACCCTGAATATTAAACCTGTCATGGTGGGAAACCTTGGCGTCATTGAGCAGAAGGGGCAGGCCATCGGCATCAACAAGGCCCTTGCCAAAATGGCGGACTGTATCGTGGGAGATGTGGAGAAGCCGGAGGAGAGAACGCTGATGATTACCCATTGCAACTGCCCGGAGCGGGCGGAGTTTATGCGCGGGCTGATGGAGAAGCGGGCTTCCTACAAAAGAGTCCTGATTATGGACACCGCCGGGGTCAGCAGCATGTATGCCAACGACGGCGGCGTGATCGTAACTTTATAACAAAGTGAGAAGTACTAAGTCTCACTTGGGAGAATGCCTTAAGAACGGCATTCTCCGTTCAGCGCTTTCTTCAGTTTAGGCAGTTCCAGCGGCGATACGGGAAAACTTTTCCCGTCCTTCATGGTCAGTTTAAGCAGCGAGAGCTTTTCCACGGAGGCAGTGTTGATGAGGCAGTGTTCGGATATCATGACAAAATGGGTGAACATGGCAAGCTGCGAGTACAGGTTGGGCAGTGTGCTCAGAAGATCGAGGGTGCGTCCCTCGGTCAGAACGACATGAAGATAATTGCCGTTCTTCACCGCATAGAGAATTTCGTCCTCGTGGACGTAGAGCGTGTCCTTTTCTCCGCGCAGTTCTATGGTAGGAACCGTTTCCGCTTTCAGGCTCTGCGCGTGATCCAGCATCTCGTCCAGCTCACTCACCTTGATCGGTTTATGCAGATAGAGGATCTGCTTCTGAAGCTGTCTTCGCAAAATATCGTGGTTGGAGGCTTCGGTGACGTCCTCCGGCACCTTGGCGAGCGCCGCCTCGATGACAGAGGGGTAGTCGATGGCGGAGATGCACAGCACAATGGGCGCCACAACGCCCGCGTCGATCAGCTTTCTGGCAAGCTGGAAGCCGTTCACCGGCCCGTTTGTCATGTCGATAAAGAAGGCGTCGTAGAGCATGGGAGAGCGCAGAACCGCCTCCACGTTTCCGTAGGAATCAATATAGAGCACGCCTGTGGTGTGGATTCTCCTGTCGGAGGCGCGCCCGAGGAGCCGCTCCATCTGTTTCCTGTCCGCAATATTATCATCACAAACTGCAATATGCATATAGAACCCTCCGTAAATGATTATGTATTTGTAGGATGCCGGGCGGTATAACGGTTCCCGGCAGACTTTGCACAGCGTTACCCGGTTAGAGAATCAGAAATTCAATCGGGGATGACAGCAGCGCCACCACGATCAGAATCTGCACGACCAGAATGGCAGGCATCCCGTACAGAAAATACCAGTGCCTTGTCTTGTGGCGGAACAGATGCATACCGATGATGGAGCCGACACTGCCGCCGATGATGGCAAGAACGAAAAGCGTGGCCTCCGGAATGCGCCAGGCGCGTTTCCGGGCTTTGAGCTTATCTATGCCCATCACGGTGAAACTTATGAAGTTGACAACGGCTAGATATATGATAATAAGTGTAATTACGTTCATTTAAGTAAAGGTTTTCCTTTTGTGTTTCGCGGTGCAGCTCCAAACAGATAAATGTTCCGGTGAGTAAACTCCCCGCGCCACTTCTCTGTTGTCTGCGCACTGCTCATTGCTTTCGCGTATATCATATCATATTGGCTTGGAAAAAAAAAGACAAATAATCCCCGCGGCATACGTTCGGAACGTGCCGCGGGGATCTTTTGTGATTTTGGGTTTTAGAGCAGCTGTTCGCCCTGCTCCTGCATCTTCATGGCGCGAACCTTGCAGGATAAGCCAAACAGATTGATGAAGCCCTCCGCGTCGTGGTGGTCGTAGAGGTCGCCGGTGGTGAAGGAGGCAATGCTCTCATTGTAGAGTGTGTACGGAGAGGTGGTGCCTGCCTTGATGATGTTGCCCTTGTAGAGCTTGAATTTCACTTCGCCGGTCACATAGCGCTGGGTGGACTCGATGAACGCCTGCAGCGCCTCGCGCAGCGGGGTGAACCACTTGCCCTCGTAGACTACCTGTGCAAATTTATTGCCAAGATCAGCCTTGAGCGCGTAGGTGTCGCGGTCGAGAATCAGCTCCTCAAGCTGCTGGTGCGCTTCGTAGAGGATGGTGCCGCCGGGCGTCTCGTATACGCCGCGGGATTTCATGCCGACTACGCGGTTTTCCACGATATCAATGATGCCGATGCCGTGCTTGCCGCCCAGCTCGTTTAATGTGGCAATGATATCGGCCACTTTCATTTTCTTGCCGTTTACAGAGGTGGGAATCCCCTTCTCGAAGGTCATGGTCACATACTCGCCTTCCTCCGGCGCCTTCTCAGGCGTGGTGCCGAGCACAAGCAGATGCTCGTAATTAGGCTCGTTGGCGGGATCTTCCAGCTCAAGACCCTCATGGCTGATATGCCACAGGTTGCGGTCGCGGCTGTAGCTGGAATCCGCAGAGAAGGGAAGGTTGATGCCGTGCTGTCTGCAGTATTCAATCTCCTCCTCGCGGGAGTTTAAGTTCCATTTTTCATTTCTCCATGCGGCGATGATCTTTAAGTCGGGAGCCAGCGCCTTGATGCCCAGCTCGAAACGGATCTGGTCGTTGCCCTTGCCTGTGGCGCCGTGGCAGATAGCGGTCGCGCCCTCCTTGCGGGCGATCTCGACTAACTTCTTGGCGATCACGGGTCTTGCCATGGATGTGCCGAGAAGGTATTTGTTCTCATAGACAGCGTGCGCCTGTACGCAGGGAATAATGAAGTCATCGCAGAATTCGTCGGTCAGATCCTCGATGTAGAGCTTGGATGCGCCGCTTGAGAGAGCGCGCTCTTCAAGGCCGTCAAGCTCCTCCGCCTGTCCGCAGTTGCCGCACACACAGATGACCTCATAGTCAAAATTTTCCTTTAACCAGGGAATGATAACGGTCGTATCCAGTCCGCCGGAATACGCAAGAACTACTTTTTCTTTCATTTTGGTTTCCTCCATTTAAATATGTAATACATTTGTTATAACGGTTATCTCAGTTTCGCTTATGCCCGCGAAAAACAGCGGGCCGCGTCTGTCCTTAAAACAATATACAACAGTACAGAGAAGAATGCAAGTGTAATTTTATGCATATTTTATATGAATATTTGCGGAATTTATGTATAATATGAAAAAATAATTGAATATTATGCATTTATGATGTATAGTTATTCGCGTGCATGTGTTTGAGCAGGGAAAAGAATTTGACAAGCTTTGTTACCATGTATAAAATAAAATTGTACTTTAGATTTGCCAGAGGAGGACGGAGCGTGTCATATATTGAAAGAGCAGTTGCATCTGTATTAAAAGGCCGGGTATCAAACAGCAAATGTACACTTGTTACGGGAGCCAGACAGGTCGGGAAATCAACGCTTATCAAGCATGAATTTCCTGAGTATAACAGGGTAAATTTTGATGACAGATTGGCCAGACTACAGGCCAGGGAGGAACCGGGCCTCTTTTTCCTGAATAACCCGTGTCCTCTGTTTATCGATGAGGTGCAGAAGGAAAGCGGTATTCTGGAAGATATTAAGCGTATTGTTGACGAAACCGAAGAAAGAGGTATGTTCCTTTTGTCGGGCTCCCAGAGTCTGGAACTGATGAAAGGAATGAGCGAGTCCCTTGCAGGAAGAGTTTCCATCACAGAACTTTCAGGGTTGTCTCTTCGCGAGATACATGGGGTTAAGTTTAACAGACACTTCGTTCCAACAGCGGAATATTTGAAGGAAAGGGAAAAGGAGCTGAAATCTTATACTGATTTGTGGGAAACCATACACAGGGGCTCCTATCCTGAATTGTATGATGTGCAAAGAGACTGGCAGGAATATTATGCTTCCTATGTATCGACCTACCTTGAAAGGGATATTAACGAGCTGATCTCTGCGGACGGCATTACCTTCACGAAATTTCTTACCGCTGTCGCTGCAAGGACCGGCGAAATGTTAAATTATGCAAATATTGCAGGAGAGGTGGGAGTAAGTGAGCCGACGATCAAGACCTGGATTTCTATTTTGGAGAGGACGGGAATTGTATTCTTATTACAGCCCTATAGCGCTTCTTCGTTAAGCAGAGCCGTTAAGACGCCGAAACTTTATTTCAGGGATACGGGCCTTGCATGCTATCTCACAAGGTGGCTGACGGCTGACACATTGAAGTGTTCGGCTGTTGCGGGCAGTATGTTTGAAACTTTTATCGTATCGGAAATCTTAAAATCCTACACAAACGAAGGGATGGACTATAAGTTTAGTATCTTTTATTACAGGGGCAGGGATAAAAAAGCATCCGGTGAAAATGAAATTGACCTTGTCATAGAAGAAAATGGGATACTATATCCGGTTGAGATTAAAATGTCAGCTAACCCAAAAGCAAATATGGGAGCGGCAAATCCCGTTCTGGATAAGATCAAAGAGAAAGCAAGAGGGATGGGCGTCATTCTCTGTCTGATAGATAAAAAAACGTATTTGAGGGAGAATCTGGTCGCACTTCCGATTGCGTATATTTGAGAAAACAGAGATAAGGGAGAAGTAAGGAGATGGATTATAAAATCATACGATTGTCTAAACAGCCGGAAATAAAGGAGCGGGCGGCACAGTGGTTCCATGAAAAATGGCGGATTCCCTTGGAGGCATATCTGGAAAGCATGGAGGAATGCCTTGCAGGAGAAAAGGCTGTCCCGCAGTGGTATGTGGCTGTGGAGGACGACAGAATCATTGGCGGCATGGGAGTGATTGAGAATGATTTCCATGACAGAAAAGACCTGGCACCGAATGTCTGCGCTGTCTATACGGAAGAAGACAGGCGTGGAAGAGGCATAGCCGGTGCGCTGCTAAACAATGTATGTGAGGATATGAAAAAAAGGGGAATCGACACGTTGTATCTCCTGACGGACCACGATTCGTTCTATGAGCGCTACGGCTGGGAATTTTTGTGCATGGTGCAGGGGGACGGGGAGGAAGAGATGTCCCGGATGTATGTACATAGAGCTTGAGGAGAACGTGTTTTGGAGCGGTTTTAGGGTGAAGGAGCGGTCGTTTATGAGAACAGTCATCATACACGGGCAGAGTCATAAAGGCTCTACCTACCATATTGCGCACACATTGGGCGAAAAAATCGGAGGGGATTGCAGAGAGTTCTTTTTGCCCAAGGACTTTGATCAATTCTGTGTGGGCTGTAACCGCTGTTTTATGGAAGGTGAGAAAAAATGTCCGCATTATGCGGCGATTTCACTGATCACAAACGCGATAGATGAGGCGGATGTGATTATTCTGGCAAGCCCTGTTTATGTGTATCACGCAACAGGCGCCATGAAAGCATTTCTGGATCATTACGGATATCGGTGGATGGTTCACCGCCCGGAGGAATCCATGTTTAAAAAGCAGGGCGTCTGCATCTGCACCGCTGCGGGCGCAGGTCTTACATCCACCAACAAGGACATGGCGGACAGTCTGTTTTTCTGGGGCGTTGGAAAAATATACCGATACGGCAAAGGGGTTGCGGCGATTACGTGGAATGGCGTCAGTGAGAAGAAGCGGACTTCCATTGACAGGGCCACTACTTCACTGGCGAAAAAAATCGTCAGGCGGCACGGGAAAGGAAAGCCGGGGATCAAAACAAGAGTTTTCTTTTTCGTGATGCATCTCATGCAGAGGAAGGGCTTTAATGAGCTGGATGCAAAGTATTGGAAAGAAAAGGGCTGGACGGGGCGTAAGCGGCCGTGGAGATAGCAGGGAGCAGGATATCAGGGAAAAACGGTGCGATCAGGGAGCATAAGGAGAAAAGAGAATGAACATAAATGACGATGTGGAAGCGGTTATAACGAGCTTTAACCAGAAATCTATGATTCATGAGGCGGTTCAATCGCTGTGCTGTCAGACAATGCGGCCAAAGAGAATTATCATTGTGGATGACGGATCGACGGATGAAATGTCTATTCAGGTGCTGCGGGAAATAGAGACTGACCGTAAACTGCCTGTTCCGATATTGGTTGTTCGTCAGCCCAATGGCGGCGTGTCGGCGGCAAGAAACGCAGGCATACGAAAAACAGAGGCGCCTTTTGTGCTGGCGCTTGACGGGGATGACAGTCTTGAGCCGGATTATGTGGAAGAGGTCTGCAAATTATTATATGAAAATTCGGACATGATTGCGGCGTCCTCGTGGATGCACACATTTGGTGTTCTTGACGCCGTTGTACGCCCGGGCGGCGGCAGTGTCTCATCTTTCCTTTCGCATAACTGCTGTCCGGCTACCCATATTTTTCGGCGCAGTGTATGGGAACAGTGCGGTGGATATGACGAAACGATGCGGAGCGGGTTTGAGGATTGGGATTTCTTTTTAAATATGCTGGAGATTATGCCGGATGGGTTTATTGGAATGGTAGAGAAACCGCTGATCAATTATCGGACAACGCCTGCTTCCTCAAATATAAAGAGCATGGACAAGAGACTGGAGCTCATGCGGTTCATAATCGAGAAACATACAGGTATTTATAAGGAGCATGTTCTGGAGGCTGTTTTGGGAGTGGAAGCCATATCTATGGCAAGGCTTTATGGCTGGGAAAGTGAAATCATACATTCCAAAATGTCAAACGGCGGTATGTGCGGCGGATCAGATCAATTTATGGAGAACCCGTCTTATGGTGACGGCGGGATGGCCGCGGCTGTGCGCATTGCATCCGTACTATAGCGGAGGGCTTATGCGGGAGATTTTCGGAACAAAAGAAATTTCAGGGTGAAGAAGGTGTGAAATGATTCGGTATGCGGGGGAAACGGATTTTGAAACGGTAAGAAAATACGACAGACATGTCAGCGAAACGGAATTGCAAAATGCGATCCGCGCAAAACGGGTTTTGGTTATGTATCGGAACGATTGCTTTGTGGGATGGCTGCGGTTCAACCTGTTCTGGGATGAGCTGCCGTTTATGAACATGCTGTATTTTTTGGAGGAATACAGAGGGCAGGGATACGGCGGGCGGCTGGTTGATTTTTGGGAAAAGGAAATGGCGGACAGCGGGTACAAAATGGTTTTGACCTCCACACTTTCCAATGAGCAGGCGCAGTTTTTTTATCGGAAGAACGGTTATGTGGACTGCGGCTCTTTGCTGCTGCCGGGGGAGCCTTTGGAAATTATTTTGCGAAAGGAGCTGGCTTGATGGATATTGTCTTATACTCGAATCAGATGGAGGCATATGTAAAGTGCGACAATGTGATTGACTATGACAATGAGACGATTGCAGAACTGGCTGACGAGTTGTTCCAAAAAGCGGAGAACGAGTTGGAATTTATCAGAACGGCCTATGAATATGTCCGGGATCGGATTTCTCATTCGGCGGATAGTAGGGAAGACAGGATTACCTGTACCGCTTCGGAGGTGCTGAAGGCCGGTCATGGAATCTGCTTTGCGAAATCGCATCTGCTGGCCGCTTTATTGCGCTGCAAAGCCGTTCCGGCAGGTTTTTGCTATCAAAAGCTGATTTTAGATGGTGAAACGGCTCCCGTGCTGATTTATCACGGGTTGAACGGGGTGTATTGCAAAGATATTGGGAAGTGGATCAGGCTTGACGCAAGGGGAAATAAGGCGGGTGTGAATGCGCAGTTTTCGGTGGAAACGGAACAGCTTGCATTTGCGGTACGCCCGGAAACGGGAGAGGAGGACGGCCTTATTGTATATCCTGATCCCGATAAAAAGATATTGGAAAAGCTTGGGAAGTACAGGACGAGAACGGAGCTTTGGAATGATTTACCTACGGAGCTGGCATACAACGAATAGCCGGAATGATTGATTTTGGATGTTTTGGTTTGGAGGAGAGTGTACGATGGAAAGAAGAGACAAAGTAAATTATTATCTGGATCTGGCAAAGATGGTGGCGCAGCGTTCCACCTGTCTGCGCAGACACTACGGCGCAGTGATTGTGAAGAACGATGAGGTGATTTCCACAGGGTATGTGGGTGCGCCCAGAGGGCGGAAGAACTGCACCGACGTGGGGGAGTGCATCCGGCAGAAGATGGCGATTCCCAGAGGAGAGCGGTATGAGCTGTGCCGCAGCGTCCATGCGGAGACCAACGCAATCATCAGCGCGTCCCGGGACAAGATGATCGGCAGCGCCATGTACCTGACAGGGGTGGAGGCGGACACCGGGGAGTATGTGAAAAATTCCTGCAGCTGCTCCATGTGCAAGCGGCAGATTATCAACGCGGGAATCGAGACGGTGTATGTCCGCGACACCGAGGATGAGTACCGGGTGATTCCGGTGCAGCAGTGGATTGATGAGGATGAGTCGCTGGACGGAACGTTCGGATATTAGGAGGAATTGAGGGAAGAAGGATGAGTATACAGGAAGCAAATCTGCAGGAACGCGATATGGCGAGAACGCCAGTTGACACAAAACCATCACCTAATGGTAGACTTTTAAAAGAAATGGCGGTATATGAGCTACTTGAAAAGTTAGATATCCCTTATCTGCGGGTGGATCACGAGGCGGCAGCTACCGTAGATGACTGCCATGATGTGGATGAGGCGCTTGGCATTCACATTTGCAAGAATCTTTTTCTGTGCAACAGACAGAAGACGGATTTTTATCTTCTGATGATGCCGGGCCTAAAAAAGTTTAAGACGAAAGAGCTTTCCGCCCAGCTCGGCGTGGCAAGGCTGTCTTTTGCCGAGGCGGAATATATGGAAGAATATTTGAACATTACGCCGGGATCTGTGAGTGTGTTGGGGTTGATGAACGACAGGGAGCACAGGGTGAGACTGCTGATCGACAGGGAACTTTTGCAGGATGAGTATGTGGGGTGCCACCCGTGCGTGAATACGTCGAGCCTGAAACTGCGGATGAAGGATATTCTGGAGAAGTTTCTGCCTTATGTTGGGCATGCGTACACGGCGGTGGAGCTGGCTGGAGAGTAATTTACATAATGTAGCAAAGGAAACGGAGAATACATATGATTCGCAAAATGACAATAGAGGATTACGACGGCGTAAAAGCGCTTTGGATGTCAATAAAGGGATTTGCCATCAGGAGTCTGGACGATTCCAGGGAGGGTGTGGCCCGTTTCCTTGCCAGAAATCCGGCCACCAGCGTAGTGGCTGAGGAGGATGGCAGGATCGTGGGCGCGATTCTCTGCGGGCATGACGGCAGGCGGGGGTGTCTGTACCATGTGTGCGTGGCGGAGGATTATCGTATGCGCGGCATCGGAAAGGCGATGGTGGTATTTTGCATGGAGGCGCTGAAGGCGGAGCAGATCAATAAAGTGTCGCTGATTGCCTTTACCCGGAATGACATCGGAAATGCTTTCTGGAAGCAGATCGGCTGGACGAAGCGGGAGGACTTAAACTACTACGACTTTACGCTGAACGAGGAGAATATCACGGCGTTTAACGGGTAGAAAAGGCAATGGTAATTGACATGGGTTATCACATATGATAACATGAGATTAAATTAAAGGGGATGTGATTAATATTTATGAATTAGATTTCTATAGGAAAGAAAACGGCAAAGTTCCAGTGCAGGACTTTTTATATTCACTCAATCCGAAATTAAGGGCAAAAGCCTTTAGTGATATTGAACTGTTGAAAAAGATAGGTACTGAACTGAAAGAACCGTATGTGAAGCCGATAAAAGGAAAAGATAACAAAGGGTTGTATGAATTACGAATAAAGTTTTCAAGTGATATAGCAAGAATATTTTATTTTACATACTATAACAATAAGTTTGTACTGTTACATGGGTTTATTAAAAAGACTATGAAAACACCTGAGAATGAAATAAAGAAAGCAAGAAAATATATGGAAGACTATAAAAGGAGGGCTGAGTAATGACCAAGGCTGGTATATCTTTTGAAGAAATGAAAACGGATATGCTGAAAGATGAAGAGTTTAAATTAGAATATGAGAAATTGCAGCCCAGATATGAGGCGATTGCACAGATTATAAGAGCGAGGAAAGAACAAAACATGACACAGGCGGAACTGGCTAAAAGAGTGGGGACGCAAAAAAGCAATATATCACGGCTTGAAAGTGGCAATTATAATCCCAGTTTAGATTTTCTTGTAAAAGTGGCAGAGTCTCTTGGAAAAACCTTGTCTGTACAATTGCATTAGAATGTGAGGAGGACGGCATCATTTCCAGTGCAAATAAATATGATGATGGAACATATGCCGATGATATTTTGATGGTGTTGCAGTTTTAATATAAATTGCGAAGGCAGAGGAACTGCATACGATATAGTAAACAATAATAGAAGGAAAGGTTTGCTATTATGAAACGATGCGTTCCGCTGGAGCCTGCTGCTGAAGAAGTCTGTAATCAGGCCTCCGTACCGCCGATGATTTTTCAACTGCCTCCCGAGCAGGGCAGAAAGGTGTTGGAGAAAGCGCAGGATGCGCCTGTATATAAATATCCGGCAGATATATCCTCAGCCTGTGTAAACACCGAAAAATGGGGGAGTATCCCCGTGTATTTTATTGCGCCGGACAACGAAACAATCAAAAATATTATTTTTTACATTCACGGGGCGGGCTGGGTGTTCGGCAGCTTTCATACGCATGAGAAGCTGGTCAGAGAGCTTTCGGCAAGGACAAATTCGCTGGTTGTCTTCCCGGAATACAGTCGGTCGCCGGAAGCAAAATATCCCACAGCGATTGAACAGTGCTATTTTATTCTTTCCCATATCATCGAAATCATCGGAGAGCGATTCAAAATTCCTGATTGTCCGGCAATTACCGTTGCCGGCGACAGTGTAGGCGGAAATATGGCGATCGCCATGACGCTGATGTCATTGATGCGGCAGGGACCTTGTATTCAAAAACTGCTGCTGTATTATCCGGTGACAAACGCCTGCTTTGACACGCTCAGTTATCGGCAATTCGCGACGGATTATTATCTGTATCGTGAGGGGATGAAGTGGTTTTGGCGGCAATATACAGACTCCTGCGAGGATCGAAATCAGGTAACGGCATCCCCGCTTCGGGCGGACCTGGACTGTCTGAAATGTTTTCCGCCGACTATGATCATTAACGGACAGGCGGATGTACTATGCAGTGAGGGGGAAGCCTTTGGAGAAAAACTGCGTTGTGCCGGAGTGGATGTGATCGCGGTGCAGATACAGGGCGCCATCCATGATTTTGTGATGCTCAATGCACTGGACCAGACGAATGCCTGTCGTACCGCCATGGACGTGTCTGTCGGGTGGATGAACCGCGTTGATTGACATTGCTTTTGCCGTGTGCTATACTCTTACAAACAACTGAATAGCAGTAATGTCTTCAGGGCAGGGTGAAATTCCCGATCGGCGGTGACAGTCCGCGGGCGCGAAAGCGCGGGGTCTGGTGAAATTCCAGAACCGACGGTATAGTCCGGATTAAAGAAGGTGTATTGAAATTGTCAGAAGAACTCTGGCAATGATTTGTGCACTCTTTATCGTCCGGTTGCTCTGACGGCATTTTCAGTACACCTAAAATAATGACACCTGAAAGGCATTGGTACTTTCGGGTGTTAATTTATTTTAGGAGGGATTCCAATGAAAAACAGTAGGACAAAGAAACTCACAACAGTAGGGATGCTGTGCGCATTTGCGTATGTGGCGGTGGCGGTCGGGCGCATTCCGGTCATACTCTTTTTGAAGTATGACCCGAAAGACGTCGTCATCGTGATCGGAGGTTTGATTTTCGGGCCGCTCACTTCTCTGGCAATGTCTGCGATTGTTTCCGTTGTGGAAATGGTCACAATCAGCAGCACGGGAATCTGGGGATGTGTGATGAATCTGCTTTCCAGCTGCTCCTTTGCGTGTACCGCGGCGTTTCTATATAAGAGACACCGTAGACGGTCGGGTGCCATAGCTGCTCTTGCCGCCGGCTGGGCGTGCCAGATTGCGGTAATGATGCTCTGGAACTATCTGGTGGCTCCAATCTATATGGGATATCCGAGAGAGGCGGTGAAAGCGTTGCTGCTTACGGCATTTTTGCCATTTAATTTGATTAAGGGCGGGCTGAATGCGGGAATTACTTTTTTCATCTACAAGCCGATTGTCACGGCGCTGCGGCGGCTGCATCTGGTGGAAACAAGGAAGAACTGATATTTTTTTGTAACAAAACAGGAACCACCCCGTCTAATCAATGAAATCACGGAAGAAGAGGTGATGAAACGTGGAGAAAGCAGCATTTGAAAAACTGTATCAGGCGTACTATATGCGGGTGTATTCCTATGTGATGACGCTTGCGGGAAAGAGCCACATGGCAGAGGAGATCACGCAGGAAACGTTTTATAAAGCGTTTACCACAAACGCTTCGTTTCGCGGGGAATCAAATGCGGTAACATGGCTTTGCTCCATTGCCAGAAATCTTTTTGTCGATGAAATGCGGCGACAGGCAAAGCGTGCCGCACCCATACCGCCTGATGCAGACGCCGACAGCGGAGTTGACATTGCGCGCGAAGTGGAAGATAGGGATACTTCCTGTCAGATTCATCAGGTTTTACATAAACTGGAAGAGCCGTATCGTCAGGTGTTTGAGCTGCGGATCTTCGGAGAGATGTCTTTTCGGGAAATCAGCAGTATCTGCGGCAAGACAGAGAGCTGGGCGAGAGTCACATATCACCGTGCTAAATTGAAGATTATGGAAAGGATGGGGATTCATGAAACTGAGTTGTAATGTTGTAAGGGACTTGCTTCCGCTCTATGCGGATCAGATATGCAGTGAGGAGAGCAGAGGACTTGTGGAGGAGCATCTGACAGACTGCAGGGATTGTTCTGTGCTATTGCGGCAGATGCGAAGCGAGGAGATGGAGAGCAGTCTGGAAACAGAGACTGTGGACGTGATTCACAGGCAGGCAAATTTTTTTAAGAGGAAATCTGCCGTGATTGGCGCGGCGATTGCAGGCGTTTTCATGATTCCTGTTCTGGTCTGCCTGATCGTGAATCTTGCGACCGGGGCAGCTCTTGACTGGTTCTTCATTGTACTGGCTTCGCTTCTGACAGCGGCCTCTCTGAGCATTGTGCCGCTGATGATGCCGGATCATAAAGTACTTTGGACACTGGGCACATTCACGGCAAGTCTGTTCCTGCTGTTTGGCGTAATCTGTATATACACGCACGGAACATGGTTTTTCCTTGTGTCGGCAACGGTTCTGTTCGGACTTTCGGTCTGCTTTCTTCCGGTTGCAGTATATGCAGAACCGCTCAAAGCGATGCTTGGCGGTTCCAAGGGTCTGACGGTGATGGCTGTCGATACTTTCTTGTATGTGCTGATGATGGGCGTTATCGGAGTGTATGTGGATTCTTCCGTCTTTTGGCGCCTTGCACCCAGGATATCCTTTCCGTGTCTGGTACTTGCATGGCTTGTGTTCCTGCTGATCCGATATGCGAAATGTAACGGATTCCTGAAAGCTGGCGTATGTACGACTCTGATCGGGGTTTACAGTTTCTTCGCCAACTATTTGGTCAACAGATGGATCGGGACCGAGAGTTCCATGCCTGCCTTTCACCCTTTTATCTGGAGAGTCGATACGATTGACGGCAATATCAGATGGCTTGTTCTGTTAGGCGGTTGTATTACGGGAATTGCGCTGATGGTTCACGGCATATTCGTTCAGGCGAAGAAAGATATAGAATGATCAGCCGTTAAAGAAAGCCGTTGAAAATGCCCTTCGGAATGCTGTATATTGAATTGGGACGGTTTTTCATCCCACGGAATGAAAGGCTGGACTATGGACAGTTTCTGAAGAAGGGTGTGGATGGCAATGTATAGAATACTTGTGGTGGAGGACGACGCGGTCATCGCAGGGCAGATCGGGAAATATCTGGAAAAATGGGGCTATGAGGTGGAGGCGGTCAGGGATTTTGCGGATGTGATGGGACAGTTTGTATCCTGCGGGCCCCAGCTTGTGCTGATGGATATCGGTCTGCCCTTCTACAACGGCTACTACTGGTGCGGAGAGATCCGCAAGGTATCCCAGGTGCCGATCATCTTTATCTCTTCCGCTTCGGACAATATGAACGTGGTGATGGCGGTCAATATGGGCGGCGATGATTTTGTGGTGAAGCCCTTTGATCTGGAGATCCTGCAGGCCAAGATACAGGCGCTTTTGAGGAGGGCTTATGCGTTCACGGCACCGGGTGCGGTGCTGGAGTACAGGGGCGTTTTGCTGAATATGACGGATATGTCACTTTCTTGCCACAAAAAGCAGGGGGCACATGGGGAGAATGAGCGGATAGAGCTGACGAAAAACGAGTTCCGCATTTTGCAGTCGCTTTTCGAGGCGGCAGGCGGTGTGGTAAGCCGGGATACGCTGATGAAACGGCTTTGGGATGACGAGTGCTTTGTGGACGACAACACCCTCACGGTGAATATGAACCGCCTGCGCAAACGGCTTGCGGAAATCGGGCTTTCCGGGATGATCCAGACGAAGAAGGGCGTGGGGTATTTGCTGGGGGAGACAGAAACATAGAGGCGGTGATACGGTATTGTGGGTCGGTTTGTGAGAGACAGCTTTGACATGGAGGCAGCGATGGAGAAAAAAACGCACATTACGGCGGCCTATCTGCGGGAGCGGGTCATCCCGGTTTCTTTCTATATAGCGGAGGCGCTTGTTTTTATGATGATAGCCGCTCTCTACGGCTATGAGGGCGTGTTTATGAATATGACCTATGCGCTGGGGATTGCGGCCTTTTTCGGAGGCTGTTTTCTTTTGTGGGATTATCTGAGATACCGGGAGAAATATAAGGAGCTGCAGCGTCTCCTCGCGGCGGAAGAGAGAACGGACGATCTGCCGCAGACTGCATCCGCCATGGAGCAGGCATACCAGCGGATCATTGCGGCACAGGAGGCGGAGAAAAAGGCGCTGGTTACACAGCTTGACGAGAAACAGCAGAACATGGCGGACTATTATACTATGTGGACCCATCAGATCAAGATACCGCTCTCAGCCATGGATCTGCTTTTGCAGAATGCGGACGAAAATGCGGGCGGGAATGCAGAGAGGGGCGCAGGCGGCGGTGGAGAGGAGCAGACCATCAAACAACTCCGGGAGGAAGTTTTCAAGACCGGGCAGTATGTGGATATGGCCCTCCATTACGCCAGAATGGAGAGCATTTCCGCCGATCTTTCCTTTGCAAGGCTGGATGTGGGAGAGCTGGTAAAGGGGGCCCTCAAAAAATATTGGATTCTCTTTAGTGGGGCAGGCATCGGACTTAAGCTGGAAGAATGCCATGCGCAGGTGGTCACCGACGGCAAATGGTTTTCCTTTGTGATAG
Source organism: uncultured Lachnospiraceae bacterium (assembly GCA_947176065.1). Lineage (GTDB taxonomy): Bacteria > Bacillota > Clostridia > Lachnospirales > Lachnospiraceae > UBA3282. Next base: position 67,890 of record CAMWPB010000005.1, read on the forward strand.
AACAGGTTTTGTCCAATGCGTTAAAGTACACGAGGGAGGGAGCAATCTCCATCTACGGGGCGGACGAAAACGGCAGTCACACGGAGGAAGGATGCAGTTATCTCGTCATTGAAGATACGGGAATCGGGATTGAGGAGGGTGATCTGCCCCGCATTTTTGAGCGGGGATTTACGGGATATAACGGCCGTCTTGGAAACAAGTCCACGGGAATCGGTCTGTATCTGTGCAGGCAGATCATGGACAGGCTGGGGTTACCGATCCGTGTGGAGTCCAGGCGGAATGAGGGGACGAAGGTATTTCTGGGGATCGCGCAGGAAAATATGTGGTATAATGGGGAAAACGTAAAGGAATGAGGCGGACAGAGCCTTTATAGGAACAGACGATGACAAAACGGAAAAGGGCTGTGAAGATAATGTACATAATCGTCATCATAGTGGCGGCATTGCTGCTGGTCATATACGGCAATCACAGAGTGCGCCTTAAGAGAGAAGCCGCACTTCGTTCGCCGCTTGGCCAGATGGTTGCAGTGGACGGACACAATATGAGCGTCTATATGGAGGGAACGGGCAGCACAACGCTTGTTTTTATGTCGGGCGGCGGCACCTGTTCGCCCATACTGGATTTCAAATCCCTCTATTCCCTTCTGAGCGATAACTATAAAATTGCCGTTGTAGAAAAATTTGGGTACGGTTTCAGTGATGTTGTCGATAAGAGCAGGGATATAGATTCTGTTCTTGAGGACACAAGGGCCGCTCTTGCGGCAGCGGGATTGACTGCGCCTTATGTCCTTTGCCCGCACTCCATGTCGGGACTGGAGGCGCTGTATTGGGCGCAGAAATATCCAGATGAGGTGTCCGCAATTGTGGGGCTTGATATGGCCGTGCCGGAGTACTATGACAGCATGAACATAAATATACCGCTTATGCGCGTCTCAGGGTGGGCTGCCAATATAGGCGTTACCCGGCTGATTCCGGGCATAGCGGACAGTGACGCGATAAAGTACGGTACATTGTCGGACAAAGAGAAAGAAATCTACAGAGCGGTCTTCTACAGCCGGACGGCAACCAAAACCATGATAAACGAAGCGCAGGCGGTGAGGGAAAATGCGGAGAAAGTGAAGAATCTTGGCGTGCCTCAGATTCCCATGCTGTTATTTATTTCGGATGGTTCGGGAGGAACAGGATTTGATAAGGAGACATGGCGGAACATTCCGATAAAATATATAGCGCAGGTGGATGGAGGAAAGTATATAGAGTTGGATTGCCCGCACTATGTTCACGATTACGAGTACAGGACGATAAGCGAAAGTATCCTTGCTTTTTTGGCGGATCAGTAACCGGCCGTTTTTAGAAGAGGAGAATGCAGGAAAAGGCACAGCGCGAAAAAATTGATCCTTACAAAAATGTAAGTTACCACAGGGAAATGTAAGCCGGATACATGGCAGGACATTTCCTTTTTGCTTATGATGGAAACATGTCATGCGAAACGCAGCAGGATACGCAAAATCTACAAGAAAGAGAGGACAGACATGTCACTTTTAACCGTAAAAAACGTAAAGAAAATATATACTACCCGTTTCGGCTCGGTCAAGGTGCAGGCGTTATATGACGTGAACTTTTCCGTGGAGGAGGGAGAGTATGTGGCCATCATGGGCGAGTCCGGTTCCGGGAAGACCACGCTGTTAAATATTCTGGCGTCTCTGGATACCGCCACCAGCGGACAGGTGCTGTTAAACGGGCAGGAGCTTTCCAAAGTCACCCAGAAAGACCTGTGCGCGTTCCGGCGCGACCATCTGGGCTTTGTCTTTCAGGACTTTAATCTGCTTGACACCATGTCTCTGCGGGACAATATTTTCCTGCCGCTGGTGCTGGCGGGGATGCCTTACCGGGAGATGGAGGAGCGGCTTGGGCCTCTTTCTGAGAAACTGGCGATTACAGACCTTCTGGATAAATACCCCTACGAAGTGTCGGGCGGGCAGAAACAGCGGGCGGCGGTATGCCGGGCATTGATCACGAAGCCGGATATCGTGCTGGCTGACGAGCCCACGGGAGCGCTGGATTCCCGTGCGTCGAAAAAACTGCTTAAGCTCTTTGGGGAAATCAACGGGGAGGGACAGACGATTCTCATGGTGACCCACAGCATTCAGGCGGCAGCCCATGCGGGGCGGGTACTTTTTATCAAAGACGGCTGTGTGTTCCACCAGATCTATCGGGGCGGCCATGACCGGGAGGAGATGTACCGCATGATATCGGATGCCCTGACGGTGATGCAGACACAGCAGGGAGGGGAAGCGTATGAATAAAATGAAATTACTGCCCGTGATGGCGTACAGGGGCGTGAAACAGAACCGGCTGGTTTACCGACCGTATCTGCTGGCGTGCTTTTTCTCCGTATTCAGTTACTACCTGTTTTCGTCCCTTCTGCACAACGACCTGATGGAGAGACTGCCAAAGGCCGCCTATGCGTGGATGATGTTAAGCATTGGAAAAGGGCTGCTCTCTGTTATCCTGCTGTTGTTTCTGCTTTATGCGGGCAGCTATCTGCAAAAGCGGCGTAAACGGGAGCTGGGTCTGTACAGTCTTTTGGGACTGGAGCGGAAACATATCGGCATCCTGCTTTTCTGGGAGAATGCGGGGATGTATCTGGTCAGCGTATCGGCGGGGATTATATTGGGGTTTGTGCTGAATAAACTGATGTTTCTGCTGCTGCTTCGCATGTCGCGGCTGCAAGTGGATGTGGTGTTCTATTTTTCCGTGGAGGCGGTTGTGGAGACGCTTCGGTATTTTGCGTTTGTTTTCCTCAGCGTCTATATCAGAAGCCTGTGGGGATTCTGCCGCATGAAACCGACAGAGCTTATGTCCGAGAGCAGGAAAGGCGAGAAGGAGGTGAAACGGGTCTGGCTGTGGTCTGTCATCGGAGGCATTCTGCTTGTATGCGGCTATTATATTTCCGTCACGAGCAAGCTGGACAGCATGATTTTCACGGATTTTTTTCTGGCGGTATTTCTGGTGGTATTGGGCACCTATTTTCTGTTTACCTCGGGCAGTGTGGCTTTTCTCAAATTTTTGAAAAAGAGAAAATATATCTACTACAGGCCCGCCAATCAGGTGACGATCTCCGGCATGCTGTACCGCATGAAAAAGAATGCGGCGGGACTGTCCAATATCTGTATTTTTTCCACCATGCTCCTGATTACGTTGACCTGTACGGTCACTATGTGGGTCGGGATGGATCAGATTGCCTATTATGATTACCCGTATGACCTGCAGGCGGCCTATTCGGAGAACAGTGATGTGATGGAAAAGGCATGGGAGAAGGCGGAGGAGCTTTCGGAGAAATACGGGCAGGGCATAGCGAGGCTGGACGATTACCATGCCATGAAGCTGGACTGCGGCAAACAGGAGGACAGCAATGTGTTTACGTCCGCTGCCGGACTTGCCTTTGCCGATCAGTATGACGTTACCCTGCTGACACTGGATGACTATAACCGTCTGGAAGGAGAGAGCCGAAGCCTTAAGGAAAATGAAGTATTTCTCTACGCAACGGGGACGCCTTTTGGGTTTGACACAGTGAATTTTATGGGTGTGGAGGCGTCGGTCAAGGACGAGCCGGAGCGGATTTATCCCTACCCGCAGGCGAAAAACCGAATGTTCGACTTTATCTCCCAGTATGTGATTGTGGTGAAGGACAAAGCGGCGCTCGACAGATTTGTGACGGCGTGGGCAAAGATGAACGGAGTGACGGATCTGGAGGGATTTTTACACAGTGGGACACGGGAACTATGCCTGCTGCTTGACGGGAACGAAACAGAGAGGGATGCGTATATAGACGAGTGGTCAGAGTGGTGTCAGGGGCAGCAGGACTTCCTGCGCTTAGAAAACGGTCTGGAGGGAAGAGACGAGGACCGCGCCATGAACGGGGGCCTGCTCTTCATCGGTATGGTCTTTGGCATCCTTTTCTTCGTGTGTTTCTTGCTCATCATGTATTTCAAACAGGTTTCGGAGGGGTACGAGGATCAGGACAGCTTTGGGATCATGCGGAAGGTGGGCATGAGTGACGAGGAAATAAGGGCAGCCATACGCAGGCAGATTCTGCTGGTGTTTTTCCTGCCGCTTGCGGGCGCGCTCCTGCACACCGCTGCCGGACTGGTGATGGTCAACGGCCTTCTGGCGGCCCTGCGGTTCTTTGACACAGCGCTTTTGATCCGCTGCTGCGTGAGCGTGTCGGCGGTGGTCGCGGTTCTGTATGCGGGGAGCTATATGATGACGGCAAAGACGTATTACCGGATTGTGAGGAAATGAAACGGGAGTAAGGGAAGAAAAAGTGAGGGCAGCGCATATCAGGGATGATGTACGCTGCCTTTGTCAGGATTATGACTGGTGTTTATTTCCGGGTAATCGGAATCCAGATCTCCGAGCGGTAGTTCTCATCGGCAGTCCCCTTCGGGTACTTGTCCGGCCGGTCGTACATTTCGATGCAGTAGCCTGCCGCGAACTCATACTCCTTTAAAGCAGGGAGCCATTCGGAGAAGATACGGGTGTTGATGTCCTGCAGGGTGTCCGGCAGGGGACCGATACAGGGGAAGACGGCCCAGGTGAAAGCGGGAATGGTCTTTGTCACAAAGCCTTCCGGGATATCCATGGAGGGATCGTAGAGATCTGCAATCAGATACTCAAAACTTTCATTTCCCATCAGGCAGTCGATATTGACGCCGAAATGACCTCCCACATATCTGCATTTTTTCTGGGCATAGTGCTCCTCCCAGAAGGCAGGGATTTCCTGCTTGGCGTTCTCGTAGCCGAAGGTGCGGGAAGCGCCGAGTACCGTAAAACTTTCTTTTTTCGTAATTCTGTAATCCATCAGATAACCACCTTTCAAAGAGATTGTCAGTTTCAGCGGGGCAAAGGACTTTAACAGTACGCCCTCCTTGCGCGCCATAGAGGGCGTGATGCCGTGGAAACGGGTGAAGGCTTTGGTGAAGCTGTCGGGGGAGTCGTAGCCGTATTTGAGGGCGAGATCGATGATCTTCGCATTCTCCGCAATCAGCTCTCCGCCCGCCAGGGCAAGCCTGCGGTTACGGATGTATTCCGCCACCGTGTAGCCGCAGAGCATGCTGAACCCTTTCTGGAAATAAAAGGGCGAGATGCAGACGTGCCTTGCCACGGCTTCTGTGTCGATGTCCTCTGTGATATGCGTCTCAATGTAGTCTACGGCGTCTCCGATTGCCTTCATCCATTCCATGCGTTGTCTCCTTTGCGTTTGCTGTAACTGTAGTATAACTTTGTGTAAGGCGGTGTGCCCGATTTTGTGTGGTTTGTTTTGTCGGGGCGGCAGTGTGGGCGGTTTTGCGTTTGTTAATTATAATCTCAGAAGCTGTAATCTTTGGCAACGCCAACAAGAATTACGCAGTAATTCTTGTGACGCAAGCTGCTGAGCTTGCGTCTATTATATCACATAAGAAAGTTTCGGACTTACAGGTCAGAAACTGTTGTATAATTTATAGTTTTGGATATAATAGAAGTAAAGTAGGAGGTGCGAGATGACCGATTTAATTAATCGCCCAATATATTTGGAACAGCTTATTCAAAATAGAAATGTCGATCTGGTTAAAATTGTTACCGGTATTCGCAGGTGCGGAAAATCTTCTCTGCTTGCACTGTTTAATCAGTATCTTTTAGAGGACGGAGTGCCGGATGAAAATATAATTTATATGAATCTGGAATCATTGCGTTACCGTGATCTGACGGATTATATTTCTTTTTATGATTATATCCGGGAACACATTTCCGAAGAAGGAAAGACATATTTGATTTTTGATGAACTGCAGACTGTGGAGCACTGGGAAAAGGCGATAGAGTCTTTTCGAATTGACTTTGATGTCGATATTTATATCACAGGTTCCAACGCCTATCTGCTCTCGACCGAATTTTCTACGCTGCTTTCCGGCAGATATGTGGAAATACGTGTGCTGCCGCTGTCTTTTAAAGAGTTTTTGACTTTCTATGAGTTTGACGTTTCATTGACGATGGATGAAAAGTTTCAGAAATATTTACAGGTTGGAGGTATGCCGATTCTCAGAGAGTATCATTTTAATGAGGCGAGGATGAATCAGGCGCTTGAGGGAATTTATTCCACAGTCGTTTTGCGTGATATACTACAACGTAACTCTCAGGCGGATCAGAATACGCTTCAGAAAATCATGCTGTTTCTCTGCTCTAATATTGGCAGTATCACTTCACCCAATAATATCGGCGGCGTGCTGTCCGCCGAGGGCAGTTTACAGAAAGAAAAGAGCAGAAATATTGCCGGGAAAACGGTAGAAAAGTATATTTCTATGCTGCGCAGTGCTTTTGTTTTCTATACGGTAGGGCGGTATGATGTCAAGGGAAAGCAGCTCCTAAAAACGTTAGGGAAAAACTATATTATTGATATGGGTTTTCGCAATATGCTTCTTGGCTATCGTGATGCGGATCGTGGACATATTCTGGAAAACATAGTGTTTCTGGAATTACTCCGTCGTGACTACCGTGTTTCTATCGGCAAGGTAGGGGAAACAGAAGTGGATTTTGTGGCGGAGAAACCGAACGATAAAATGTATATTCAGGTGACGGAGAGTATGCAGTCGCCGGAAACCCGGGAGCGGGAGCTTAGGCCTCTGCGTATGATTGCGGATAACTATGAGAAAATCGTGTTGTCTATGGACAGGAGTTATATCAATTCTTATAATGGAATTAAGGCTTTGAACCTGATTGAATGGCTGCTGCTTTAAAATCTGACTGGCTTAAAAAGGCTTATTAGCGTTGGGTATTTATTGACAGATAGGGAGAGGACATAGCGTCTATGGCACTTGAAAACAAATTAAACATAACCGATTCCACAGAACTTGCCCGTGTGGAAGAAAAAGTAAGCAAGAAAAAGGCTTTGCAGCTTTTTGAAAGTGGTCACCTCTCTACATTGCAGGCGGGCACGCTTTCCAGTCTTATAGAAATTCACAGGTATCTTTTTGAGGAAATCTATGATTTTGCCGGTAAAATAAGAACTGTCAATATCGCAAAGGGGAATTTCAGGTTTGCATCGGTTACTTATCTGAACGAAGCGCTCATTAGCATTGAAAAAATGCCGCAAAGTACATTTGACGAAATTGTCGAGAAATATGTCGAAATGAATGTGGCGCATCCGTTTCGTGAGGGGAATGGCAGGGCGGCAAGAATCTGGCTGGATTTGATTTTATGTCGGGAACTTAAGATGGTGGTTGATTGGAGTAAAATTGATAAAGAAGATTATCTGCTTGCAATGGAACGGAGTCCGGTGAAAGACATTGAGATCAAGTATCTGTTAAAAGGAGCGTTGACGGATAAAATAAATGATCGGGAAATGTATATAAAAGGGATAGATCACAGCTATTGTTATGAAGGGTATACGACTTACCGAACGGCGGATCTTATAAGCGGATGAAACTGTAGAAACACAGCCAATATGCCGATATCATTATATAGGAAACAGGGTATCCCGGCAGACATACAGCCGGATATTCATAAACACCACAGGCACAGGGATGGGCCTTATTATCAAAAGGAAGTGATACTATGAAAATCGGCGAAGCGCAGAGCGCTTACAGACAGCAGCTTGCCCTTTTACGGGGACAGAAGAGTGATTTTGTGAAACAGCGGGAGGAAAACCGCAAAAAAATGGAGGAGGCCAGAAAGAAGAGCGAGGAGCAGGGTGTGACCTTTGAACTTTCCGAGGCCTATCTGGAGCGGGAAAAGGAACTGCAGGAGAAGATCGACGAGCTTTCCGGGCAGATCAAAAAGGATGAAAAAACGCTTGATGACCTGATTGAGCAGGAAGTCGGCATCTTTAACAGCATGGTGGCCGAGCAGCAGGGCGACGCGTGGAAGAAGTACGGCGAGGAGATGGCCAAGTGTCTGGAGATCGCCAGAAGAATCAGCAGGGGCGATCGTGTTCCTGCGCAGGATGAAAAGAAGCTGATGGACTTTAATATGGATATCTATAAGATGGCGAAGGAAATGGCGGCCATCAATATGGAGGGAAAACACAAAGAATGGGATTCCCTCTGGGCTGAGGAGGAAGAGGAGAAGGAGTACGACGATCCGTTTGAAGCGTCCCAGAATGCGGAGACAAATGTGGGAATGCCGGAGGGCATGGAGACGGCGGCAGAGGCGGAGGGACCCTCTGAATCATGAGGCACTTTACATGCTATACCCCCATCACGGCCACGCCTTACCGCAGCAGCGAGACGTATGTGGAGATCGAACCCTGTGCGGCGCTGAAGCCCTATATCCGCTGCTTTTGGGGGAGCAAAGATATTTATACGCAAGACGCCGGTGTGGCTGCGGACAGTGTGGTGGTGCCGGACACCTGTATGGATATCATATTTACGGTCAATTATACGGGTAACAGCCTGTCGGGGAGCTTTTGCGGCATAGATGACAAGGCATTTTGGGTGAATGGCCGGAAAGAAAAGAGCGAGCGCTTATCGGTTTTTGCCATTCGTTTTTATGCCTGGAGCGCGGTTCTGTTTGCGGAGGAGTCCATGCGGGCGTGCAGGAATTTCTGCGGCGATGCGTCAGTATACTTTTCGTGGCTGGTGCGGGCACTTAAGCAGGAACTGTGGGAGAAGGCGGCGATAGGGGAGCGGGTGCGGCTTGCGGAGGCGGCGCTTTTGCAGAGAATGGATTTGCGGCGGGAGGATTCGATTTTCATGGACGCTGTGGCGGAGATCCTTTCACGGCGCGGCGCTCTGCGGATGCAGGAGCTTGCGCGGGACATTCATGTGAGTGACAGGCAGTTACAACGTGTGTTTCGGGAAAACATGGGTGTTTCTCCGAAAACGTTTGCCTCGCTGGTGCGCTATCAGAACCTCTGGCGGGATATCCTTGAGGCGCCGGGCAGGCAGATTGCGGATGAGGTATATCTGCTGCAATATACGGATCAGGCACATCTTTGTCGGGAATTTAAGCGCTATCACGGGATGACAATTCCGCAGGCATGTGCTCTGGCCGGGAAATCTGTCGCTTTTTAACAAGACAGGATCGGAAGGTCGGGATATAATGGAACAACATATTTCGACAAGGAGGATTTCCCGTTATGAGAGAACAGGACAGAGAAATTTTTGAGAAAGCGCGCAGGTTTGTGTACCGAAATGCCCGGCCGCTTGATCTGGCAAGGTGGAAATATCATTTTGAAAACGGCAGCGCGCAGGAGGTGCTCGAGGCTTTGAATGCCTACCAGAATGAGGACGGCGGTTTTGGTCATGGTCTGGAGGAGGACAATATGAACCCTCATTCCATACCGATGCAGGCGTGGCGGGCGACGGTTGTCCTGCGAGAACTAAAAGGTTTACATAAATCCGAGCCGATCATAGAAAGGCTGTTGGATTATCTGGAACACACATCGGAATTTGACGGGGAGAAATGGAGTCATGTGACGCCCTCCAATAACGACTGGCCCCATGCGCCATGGTGGACCTATCCCCATGCGCCCTGGTATCAGGGTACGGAGAGCGAAAAATTTTGCGGGCGGTATAATCCTACCGCTTCCCTGGCGGGATTTATTCTGAGATATGCGGATGCGGACAGCGGTTTTTGGAAAAAGGCGTTTGGAATCGCGGAGGAAGCGGTGGAGGCCCTTTTTCAGATGGGCGACCTGCAGGATATGCATGTGCTCGCCTGTTTTATACAGTTACATGAGGACATCGAAAAGGCGGGGCTTACCGACCGCTTTGATACGGAGAGGCTGACAGCGCTCTTGCAGGAGCTTGTGGCGGGAAACATCACGCAGGATATCTCCAAATGGGATACAGAATATATCTGCAAGCCGTCCCAGTTTTTCTATGATAAGGAATGCCCTTTCTATGAAAAGAATCGCGAAGCGGCGCTGTACGAGTGCGAGTTTATCAGAAAGACGCAGATGCCGGACGGCGGCTATGAGGTGACCTGGAGCTGGGATGCCTACCCGGATGCCTGGGCGGTCAGCAAAAACTGGTGGCGGGCGGAGATTACGGTTAATAATATGATTTATCTGGACAATATGGATACAGAAGAGTAGGAGACTATGAGGCGGGCCATTTCGGAAGAGATGACCCGCTTACTAATGCGCAGAATATTAATGATTGCAGAGTGGCGGCATGTTCTGATAAAATGATGCTACAAACAGAAGAATGCGACACGGAGGAATGACCGATGAAACCGACGGTACTTTATTATGCGAAATGTTCCACCTGCCAGAAGGCTTTGAAATGGCTGGAGGAAAAGGGAATTGCCTATGAAGGCCGCCCGATCAAGGAGGAGAATCCGACAGCGGATGAATTGAAGGGCTGGTATGAGAAGAGCGGCCTGCCGCTCAAACGGTTTTTCAACACAAGCGGGCTGCTCTATAAAGAGATGGGGCTTAAGGACAGGCTGCCGGGTATGAGTGAGGAAGAACAGCTTACACTTCTTGCCACGGACGGGATGCTTGTAAAGCGGCCGATTCTTGTAAGTGATAAGGGCGTGTGTCCGGGATTCAAGGAGAGCGCGTGGGAGGAGATCCTGTAAGGGCAGATACCCGGCAGAAGACAGCGGCATGAAATGCATCGGGCCAGACCGGACGAAGGGAGATTTAGACCGGTACGTAGAGAGCGGCCAGGGAGTGAAAGATGGTACAGGACATTTTCAACGAATATGCAAGATTTCCACAGGTGCGTGCCATGGCGATCGGCGGTTCACGCGCCGTCAAAAGAAACGACGAATTTTCCGACTATGACGTGTATGTTTACAGCACGGAGCCGGTTTCCACAGAGCAGAGGCGCAGTGTGCTGGAAAAATACTGCGGCAGTATGGCGCTTGACAACCATGACAGGGAGCATGAGGACGTCTGCATAATGGAGGACGGTACCGAGCTGAATATCATATACCGCAATCTTGACGAGTTCCTTGCGGGCATTGAGCGGGTGGTGGCGCATTACGAGGTGCTGGATGGCTGTACCACTTGTATGTGGCATAGTCTCCTGACGGGGCGGATTGCTTACGATAAGGGCGGTTTTTTGGGGGCGGCCAAGGAAAAGTATCAGGTGCCTTACCCGCAGGAATTGAAAAACAACATCATCAGCTACCATATGAATCTGATTAAGTATGGCATTCCTTCCTATATAGTACAGATCGACAAAGCCATGAAACGGGGAGACATGGTGAACATCAATCAGAGGGTCAACCTATTTCTGGCCTCTTATTTCGATATTATCTTTGCGCTGAATGAAAAACCGCATCCCGGGGAAAAGCGTCTGGTGAAGATCAGTATGGAAGAGTGCGGTATTCTCCCGGCCAGATTTGAGCTGAATATCCGGCTGCTGCTTAACAGCATGTTTAAAGACCCGGCGGCAATTTCGGTGGTGGAGATTATGGTGACGGAACTGGAAAAGGTGATCGGCGAGACGCTTGCATAGCGGCGAGGTGTAACAGTCGGCCTGCGGCGAGGTTGCAATCCTCGCCGTTTTATTGTATATTAATGCGAGAACAACTTCTAAAGCTCAGCAGCAAAGGCTGCTTCGCTAAGAAGTTCTATGTCTCGCATAGGAGAATGCCTGAAAGACGGCATTCTCCGCGTTGTATTTGTCTGACAGAAAAGAGGGTGAAAAACGATGAAAATTATAGACGGCGGCGTGACGGCGGCGGCAGGCTTTGAGGCGGCCGGCGTGGAGGCGGCGATCAAATATCAGAACAGAAAGGACATGGCACTGATCTACAGTCAGGCGCCCTGCCGGACTGCCGGAGTTTTTACCGGCAATGTGGTTAAGGCGGCTCCCGTTTTATGGGACAGGGAGATTGTGGCACATTCCCCGTACGCACAGGCGGTCGTGGTCAATGCGGGCATTGCCAATGCCTGCACGGGTAAACAGGGGTATGCATGCTGCAGACAGACGGCCGAAAAGGCGGCGGCGGCGCTCGGCGTTTCAACCGATGCCGTTCTGGTGGCGTCCACCGGCGTGATCGGCTGGCAGATTCCCGTAGAGAAAATTGTGGCGGGCGTGGACAGGCTGGTACAGGAAAAGGCGCATACGCCGGAGGCGGGTCTTGCGGCTGTGGAGGCCATTATGACCACGGACACGAAGCCGAAGCAGGCGGCGGTGCAGATCGAGATCGGGGACAAAACCGTGACGGTGGGCGGCATGTGCAAAGGCTCCGGCATGATTCATCCGAATATGAGCACCATGCTGGGCTTTATCACGACGGATATCGCCATTTCCAAAGAGCTTCTGCAGGAGGCTTTGGGCGAGGATGTGAAGGACACCTTCAATATGATTTCCGTGGACGGAGACACTTCCACCAACGATACGCTGATCGTGATGGCAAACGGTCTTGCGGGCAATTCGGAAATCACGGAGAGGAATGCGGACTACGATACATTTAAAGAAGCTCTGCATTATATAAATGAGACGCTGGCGAAAAAAATGGCCGGGGACGGAGAGGGCGCGACAGCCCTGTTTGAGACGAAAGTCATTCATGCGGCCACGAAGGAGGAGGCGCGGATTTTGTGCAAATCTGTGGTCTGCTCCAGTCTGACCAAGGCCATGATCTACGGCCATGACGCCAATGTGGGACGGATTATGTGCGCCCTCGGATACGCAGGCGTGGATTTTGACCCGGAGCAGGTGGATCTGTTCTGCGAGGCCGGCGGAAACCGCATGCAGATCTGCAAGGACGGCATGCTGACGGATTATGATGAGGAGGAGGCGACCAGACTTCTCTCCGCTCCCGAGGTCAGCGTGATCGTGGACATGCACAGAGGCGAGGCAGAGGCCGCCGCCTGGGGCTGCGACCTGACGCACGAGTACGTCAATATCAACGCGGATTATCGCAGCTAATAGAAATTTATCAATATCAATGAAAAGAGGCACAACATGGAACAGCAGGAAATGGACAAAATTCTGGCGAAGGCGGAGGTCTTGATCGAGGCCCTTCCCTATATCCAGAAATTCAACAGAAAGATCATTGTAGTCAAATACGGCGGCAGCGCCATGAGCAACGAGGAACTGCAGAAGAATGTCATAAAGGACGTGACCCTTCTGAAACTGGTAGGCTTTAAGCCTATTATTGTCCACGGCGGCGGCAAGGAGATCAGCCGCTGGGTCGGCAAGGTCGGAAAAGAGGCAAAGTTCGTGAACGGGCTGCGCGTGACGGACGAGGAAACCATGGAAATCGCGGAAATGGTTTTGAATAAAGTCAATAAAAACCTTGTCAGGATGGTGGAGGAGCTGGGTGTGAAGGCGGTCGGCATCAGCGGAAAGGACGCCGGGCTTTTACAGTGCAGGAAGAGATATTCGGACGGCGAGGACATCGGTTTCGTGGGCGAGATCTGCGGCGTCGATCCGAAGGTGCTCTATGATCTTCTGGAGAAGGACTTCCTGCCCATCGTGGCGCCCATCGGTCTGGACGACCAGTTTATGACCTACAATATCAATGCGGACGATGCGGCCTGCGCCATTGCCAAAGCGGTTGGCGCGGACAAGCTGGTGTTCCTGACGGACATCGAAGGCCTGTACCGGGATATTAACGATAAGTCCAGCTTCATCTCGAGACTGACGGCTTCCCAGGCGGAGGAGCTGATCGGGAGCGGCTGCATTGGCGGCGGCATGCTTCCGAAGCTGGGAAACTGTACGGACGCCATCAGGGAGGGCGTAAACAGGGTGCATATTCTGGACGGGCGGATTGCGCACTGTCTGCTGCTGGAGATCTTTACCGATCACGGTATCGGTACGGCGATCATCGCGGACCGGGATAAAGAAATCATGCCGGTCTGAGCGGGGCAGATCGCGGCAATAGGAAATCATAACCGGCTGGCATCATTTGCACCGCAGTCCTATGCAGATCATAAAACCGGCAGTCCCGGAATAGAGGGAGACAGAAAGAAGGCAGGAAACAATGAGCACAGAAATGCAAAAATATATAGACGAGGCGGAGCAGGCTCTGCTTCACACCTACAACCGCTATCAGGTGGTGTTTGACAAAGGAGAGGGCGTGTACCTCTACGATATGGACGGGAAAAGGTATCTGGATTTCGTGTCAGGAATCGCCGTGTTTGCGCTGGGTTATCACAACGAGGCCTACAATGACGCGCTCAAAAGCCAGATTGACAAAATCATCCATACCTCGAACTACTATTACAATGTGCCGGCCATCGAGGCGGCGAAAAAGATCAAGGAGATCTCCGGCATGGACCGCGTCTTTTTTACCAACAGCGGCGCGGAGGCTGTGGAGGGCGCCATCAAGACGGCGCGCAAATACGCCTACCTGAAGGATGGGAAAACGGATCACGAGATCATTGCCATGAACCATTCCTTCCACGGGCGCACCATGGGCGCGCTCTCAGTGACGGGGAATCCCCACTACAGGGAGGCTTTCGAGCCGATGATTGGCAACATCCGCTTTGCGGATCTGAACGACTTTGACAGTGTGATGGCGCAGGTGACGGACAAAACCTGTGCGATTCTTTTTGAGACCGTGCAGGGGGAGGGCGGCATTTACCCTGCCACGGAGGAATTTATGCGGAAAGTCAGGGCGCTCTGCGACGAGCGGGACATTCTGATGATATTGGATGAAATCCAGTGCGGCATGGGGCGTACAGGAACCATGTTTGCGTGGCAGCGTTACGGCATCAGGCCGGATGTGATGACTACCGCCAAGGCGCTCGGCTGCGGCGTGCCCGTGGGCGCGTTTCTGATGACGGAGAAGGTGGGGGCAAATTCCCTTGTGGCGGGAGACCACGGCACCACCTACGGCGGAAACCCTCTGGCCTGCGCGGCGGTCAGCAAAGTAATCGACCTGTTTAAAGAGCAGGATGTGCCCGCCAATGTAAAAAGGGTGGGCGCCTATCTGGAGGAGCGTCTGTGCGGTCTTGTGAAAGAGTTTGCCTGCGTAACGGAACGGAGAGGCGTCGGGCTGCTGCAGGGACTCGTATTTGACCGGCCTGTGGGCGATATCATTACGCTGGCGATGGAGAAAGGGCTGGTGCTGATTAATGCGGGAACGGATATCATTCGGTTTGTGCCGCCCCTTGTGATAGAGGAGAAGCATGTGGACGATATGATTGGGATTCTGCGTGAGTGTATTTTGCAGATAGAAGGAGAGCGGCGTTGACTCTGAAAAAAAGATTACTTATGATTCTTGTGATCGCCCTGGCTGCGGGCGGTCTTTACGGGGCGGGGCAGTTTGGTCTGGCTGTGCTGCCGAAAGCGGAGGAAGAGCCGGAGGAGGATTCCCTGTTCAGACACAGGGAGACCCTGTATTTATGGTATGCGGACGAAGGCCTAACGGACTATTTAAACGGTGTGGCTGTTTCCTACAGCGAATATCAGGACGAGGTGCGCGTGGTCCCGGTTTACACACAGGGACTGGAGTATCTGGAGACGATCAACCAGGCGTCCCTGCAGGGGGAAGAAGTCCCCGACCTGTATATTGTCAGCAATGACTCTCTGGAAAAGGCGTATCTTGCGGGGCTTGCCAGTGAGGTAAAGCTGCCGGAGGGTGTGCTTCCCATGGAAGATCTGCTGCCGGGGACGGCGGTCCGGGCGGTGACATACCACGACAAACAGATCGGCTATCCTTTTTATTACGAGACGAGCTGTCTGCTTTACAACAGGACTTATCTGGAAGAATGGGCAAAAGCGCAGATCACTGCCGAGCGGGATCAGGCGATAGCGGAGGATGCGCAGGAACAGGCTGACAGCGGTGAAGTGGAGGAGGAGATCCGGGAGACGCAGGAGGAGGTAGCGGTTTCCGCAGAGGAGATCGAAGCCAAAATCGAGGAGGCCATTCCCGAGACGATAGATGAGATTTTGTCCTTTGCGGATGTTTACGACGCGCCGGAGCAGGTGGAGGCAGTCTTTAAATGGGATGTGTCGGATATCTTTTATAATTATTTTATTGTGGGGCACTATATTGACGTGGGCGGCATCAATGGCGACAATGCGGATTCCATCGGTATTTACAATGAAAATGCGATCAAAGCGCTTCGGGTGTACCAGAACCTGAACCAGTTTTTCTCCATAGACACGAAGGAGATCAGCTACGACGGCGTTCTGCAGGATTTTTTGGACGGGAAGCTTGTCTATACGGTGGCTACCACGGACTCGCTGTCAAAGCTGAAGAAGGCCCGCGAGGAGGGAACCTTTTCTTACGAGTACGGTGTGACCCGGGTGCCGGATGTGAGCGGGGAGCTTGCCTCCGCGTCCCTTTCCGTGACGCAGTGTGTCGGAGTCAACGGTTATTCCACGAAGAAAGAAATGGCAAACGACTTCGCGGTGTATCTGACACAGTACAACACGAAAGAGCTGTATACCAGAACGGGGAAACTGCCCGTACACTGTGACGGGGAGACTTACGACGACCCGAATGCAGCCGCCTTTTTAGAGGAATACGCCCGGTCGGTTCCCATGCCGAAGATGATAGAAACCAGTAATTTCTGGGTACAGCTTGAGATCGCGTTTGCCAGAATCTGGGGAGGCGCGGACGCCAACGACGAGCTTCGTTCCTTATCAGAACAGATTATGGGACAGGTGCTTGGTGAAGCGTACACGGAAGAGTATATCGATGTGCCGCTTCCAGTGGAGGAGACGGAGGAAGAGTCGGAAGAAGGGGAAACGCAGGATCAGGAATAGCGGCGCCGGAAGGCAGAAAAGAATAATTACTGACCTATATGGTCAACCTAAGACAAGACAGTTGAAACTGCCTTGTCTTATTTCATATAGGAGGTAATTATGTTAGGATTTTGGATCGCTATTTTATCCGGCGCGCTGATGAGCGTGCAGGGAGTCTTTAACACGCAGGTCACTAAGCAGTCGGGAATCTGGGTGGCAAACGCTTTTGTGCAGTTCACGGCGCTTTTGGTCTGTCTGGCCGTCTGGCTTGCCACCGACCGGGCGTCTTTTTCCACACTCTTACAGGTGGAGCCGAAATATATGCTGCTTGGCGGCGCCATCGGCACATTCATCACCTACACCGTCATCAAGAGCATGGAGCAGCTCGGGCCTGCGCGGTCGGTGATGTTTATTGTGGTTTCCCAGCTCATGATCGCCTATGTCATCGAAGTGTTGGGTCTTTTCGGTGTGGAAAAGCAGCCCCTTGAGATGAAGAAGCTGTTGGGGGCCGGCGTGATGATCGCGGGAATCGTTATTTTTAAGTGGACATAGGACGAGATTTATCTTACAATAAAGACACGGCGCATAGCGGGAACCTCCCCGGGGCGATGAAGCCCGGAAGGGAGACTATGCAGATGAGAAAACGATTAAAACAGGCATATAGAGTATGGCAGGCGGGACTGGCGTTCGCACTGCTTTTACTGCTGTGCGGCTGCACGAGGAAGGAAGAGCTTTTGCTGTTGTCTGAGGAGACGGCAGAGGCTGTGGAAGACCGGCCCGGTTTTCCGGGGGATACAGGGAAAGAGGCGTACCCGGAGAAAGAATCCGGGCGCACTTCGGAGAATGAGAGCCGGGAGCCGGAGATGGTTTCGGGGTCAGACTCTTTGCAGGAGAACGGTGCGGCACAGGACGGCGTGATCTATGTCCATGTTTGCGGCGCGGTGGCACATCCCGGCGTTTACGGACTGGAGGCGGGAAGCCGTGTCTACGAGGCGGTGCAGCGGGCAGGGGGCTTTGCGGAAAGTGCGGAGCAAAATTATGTAAACCAAGCGCAGACGCTGGAAGACGGCGTGAAGCTGGTGATTCCCACGAGGGAGGAGGCAGCCGCCGCAGTAGAGCAGGAAACGGTTTCTGCGGCAGGAAAGGCACAGGACGGCGCATCGGAAAAGATCGGCATTGTGCAGGACGGCACGTCCGAAGGGCTCGGCATTGTGGGCGGGAAATCTTCGGGCGGACAGGACAAAGACACTGGCGGTTCGCCGGGCGGCCGGATCAACATCAACACTGCTTCGGAAGCGCAGCTATGCGAAATTCCCGGTGTCGGCGCTACGCGGGCGGCGGCCATTGCGGCCTATAGAGAATCCCATGGCGCGTTTGAGAAGCCGGAAGATATTATGAAAGTGACTGGCATCAAAGAAGGCATGTATGAGAAAATAAAAGACAGCATCAGTGTAAACTAGAAAAAACAGGCAGGGGCGGGAAGTATGGCACAGAGAGTATTGGTAGTGGATGATGAGAAACTGATCGTGAAGGGGATCCGGTTCAGTCTGGAGCAGGACGGCATGGAGGTGGACTGCGCCTATGACGGGGAAGAAGCCCTGAAACTGGCGGAAGAAAATGCGTACGATATGATTCTTCTGGATGTGATGCTGCCCAAAATGACGGGCTTTGAGGTGTGCCAGCAGATTCGCGGTTTTTCCAATGTGCCGATTGTCATGCTGACGGCCAAGGGCGACGATATGGATAAGATTCTCGGGCTGGATTACGGCGCGGACGACTATATAACGAAGCCCTTTAATATTTTGGAGGTAAAGGCCAGAATCAAGGCCATTATGCGCAGGACGAACCGTCAGGCGCCGGAGAAAAAAGAGACGGTTAAGACGGTGGAGCGGGGCGATATGCGCCTTGACAGCGAGGGTCGGAGGGTATATATCAGGGATCGGGAGATTAACCTGACAGCCAAGGAGTTTGAGGTGCTGGAGCTTCTGATGCGGAACGCCGGAAAGGTTTACGGCAGGGAGGAGCTTCTGAAACTGGTGTGGGGAAACGATTATCCCGGCGATGTGCGGACGGTGGACGTACATATCAGAAGACTGCGCGAAAAAATAGAGGAAGTGCCCGGGGAGCCCGTGTATGTGCGGACGAAGTGGGGCGTTGGATATTACTTTGCTTAGATTACATTTACGTCAAATTACATTCTTAAGAAGCCTGAAGGGGCGTATATTCCTGATTCTGCTCATTGTCGGGCTGATTCCATGCTTTATCATGCGTTATGCGATCCTGCAAAATTACGAACGGCGGGCGGTAAATGTCAGAACCTCTGACATTTCCACCCAGGTCAGGATTTTGGCCAATCACCTGATTACCTACCATTATCTGCAGGATACCTCGTCCGAAGTCATCAATGCGGAGCTGGAGCAGCTCTCGAATCTGTATGACGGCCGTGTGCTCGTTATCAATGCGGATCTGCGGATTGTGAAGGACACCTACGGCATCAGCGAGGGGAAAACGATTATCTCTGAGGAGGTCATCCGCTGTCTGCGGGGCGAGAGTGCCAACAGGTACGACAGGGAAAACGGTTATATCGAGATGACCATACCCATCACGGAGACGTTGGAGGCGGATCTGCCGGTCGGGGCCGGGGAACGCATCGATCTGGTGCGGGGCGTTATGCTGGTGAGCGCATCTAACGACAGTATCATTGTCACCATGGAAATACTGAACCGTCAGGCGGTGATCGTCATGGCCATTGTGGGCGTGCTGATTTTTGTGGTGACGCTTCTGGTGTCCAAGTTTCTCTTTTCTCCTTTTAAAAAGATGATACAGGCGCTGGATCAGGTGCAGGAGGGTTATACCAGCGATCCGATTTCCGTGACGGACTGTCTGGAGACGGAGCATATCGGGGACGCTTTCAACCGGGTGCTGGGACGCATGAAGATGCTGGACGATTCGAGGCAGGAGTTTGTGTCGAACGTGTCCCATGAGCTTCGTACGCCGATCACCTCCATGAAGGTGCTGGCGGATTCCCTGATTACCCAGAAGGATGTGCCTCTGGAGGTGTATCAGGAGTTTATGACCGATATCGCCGCCGAGATCGAGAGGGAGGATAAGATCATCAACGACCTGCTCTCTTTAGTAAAAATGGACAGAACCTCGGCTGATCTGAATATTTCCGAGGTGGATATCAACGCGCTTGTGGAACTGATTATGAGGCGGCTTCGGCCCATCGCACAGCGCCGGGACGTGCAGCTTGTTTATGAGAGCCTGCGGCCCGTGACGGCATCGGTGGACGAGGTCAAACTGACGCTGGCACTGTCCAATCTCGTGGAGAACGCGATTAAATATAATAAGGAGCACGGATTTGTGAAGGTGACGCTGGACGCCGACCACCAGTTTTTTACAGTACAGGTGGAGGATTCCGGCGTGGGTATCCCTGAGGATGCGCTGGAGCATATCTATGAACGTTTTTACCGCGTGGACAAATCCCGGTCCAGAGAGATCGGCGGCACGGGGCTTGGGCTTGCCATTACAAAAAGTGCGGTTCTCATGCACAGAGGTTCGATTAAGGTGGAAAGCATCGAGGGGGAGGGAACCGATTTTAAGGTAAGAATCCCATTGAAGTATATTGCGGTGTAAGGAGACGGAGGCTGGTATGAAAAAGGCGGGACATCTTTTTTTCGTCGCGGTTCTGGTCATGGGACTGCTTCTGTGTACAGCCTGTGCGGACAGGCGGGAGGCGGAGACTGGCGCCTCGTATAAGATATATTATGTAAACAATGATGAGACAAAGATTGTCGAGCGGGAGTATGTGAGCGAAACCACGGATGGAGCGCTTTTACTGGAGGAGCTTTTGGAGCAGCTTACCCATATATCGGAAAAAATGGAGTATGAAACGCTGCTCGGAAAAGAGATTTCGGTGGAGGGGCATACGCTGGAAAACGGTCTGCTGACGCTGGATTTTGACGGGAATTACAAAAATCTGCGGGGGACGAGAGAGATACTTGTGCGCGCATCCATTGTAAGGACGCTGACGCAGCTTCCCGGTGTGGAGCGCATGGCGTTCACGGTGATGGGGGAGCAGCTTACGGATGCAGCGGGAGCGGTTGTGGGTGTGATGGCGGCGGACACTTTTATCGAGAATGCCGGCAATGAAATCAATGCCTATGAGAAGGTGGATCTCCGGCTCTATTTTGCCAACGGGACGGGGGAATGCCTTGTGGAGGAAATTCGCCGGAACGTGGTGTATAACAGTAATATTTCCTTGGAAAAGCTGGTGGTGGAGAAGCTGGTGGAAGGGCCGATGACGGAGGGGGCGTATCCCACCATCAATCCGACCACAAAGATCGTGAGCGTTACCGTGAAGGATGGCACGTGTTATGTAAACTTAAGCAGTGACTTTCTCAACCAGCCCTATAACGTGGCTTCCGACGTGACCATATACTCCATAACCAATTCGCTGGCGGAGCTGTCCAACGTGAACCGGGTGCAGATATCCATAAACGGAGAGACAAATATTTCCTATCGGGAAAATATGAGCCTGAACAATGTGTTTGAGAGAAATCTTGATATATTAGATTGATTGAATGTACAAATAACATAATCAACGCAGACGCGCTTGCGCTCCGTTCCAAACGTAACGGAACTAGACTCGAAAGAACCTCATCAAGTACCGACGTTTTTCAAGGGTCTGCTTATAATTATGTTATTTGCACAAGTGAATTTACTTTAATTAAGAATATAAATAATATAGGAGAGAAAATTATGCGCAGACCACTATGCCTGATCGGACTGGCATTTGTGGTGGCGCTGCTTCTTGGCATCAATCTGATTCCACACGACGCGCCGGACTGCGGCCTCCCGGACGGCGAAACAGTTGCCGCCGTGGGGCGTGTGGAGTGGAAGGAGCACAGGATTTCCGGTTCGGAGGAAATACTTGTGATAACATTGGAGCAGGCCATCATTCTGAAACCGGATCAAAGATCCGTTCTGAAACAAATCATAGAAGATTCTGACACAGCTTTTTCAAATTCGATTGCTGCAGATTCCGTAAAGAAAACAGAGACATATTTAAAAGAAAACAGGGAAATTTTCTGTCTGGAGGACACAGAGGAGATCCGGGGAATTTTATGCTATCTGGGCGGGGAGGAAAATCCGGCCATGGGAAGTCTTGTGCTGGTGGAGGGGAAATTCCGCCCGTTTTCGCACGCCACCAATCCCGGAGAATTTGACGCAGCGGACTATTACCGTGTTGCGGGGCAGCAGGGCAGGCTTATGAAAGCGGCGTGTCTGGCAGAGAGCGGCGGCTTTTCCGATTTTCGGGAGTCCCTTTACCGCTGCCGGGAATATCTTTCGCTTCTTCTGGGCGCCTGTTACCCAGAGCGGGAGGCGTCCGTTATGGGGGCCATGCTTCTGGGGGAGAAAGCCATGCTGGACGAGGAGGTCAAAAGCCTGTATCAGCGTAACGGCATTATACATATTCTGGCCATCAGCGGCCTTCACCTGTCTATTCTGGGAATGGGGTTCCACAGGCTTCTGCAGCGCCTGTGCGTTCCTAAATTAGTTAACATAATATTGTCTGTGGCGTTGATGTACTGCTACGGGATGATGACGGGCATGGGAATATCCGTTGTAAGGGCGCTTGTGATGTTTGG
This sequence comes from uncultured Lachnospiraceae bacterium, assembly GCA_947176065.1. Classification (GTDB taxonomy): domain Bacteria; phylum Bacillota; class Clostridia; order Lachnospirales; family Lachnospiraceae; genus UBA3282. The sequence continues at coordinate 90,174 of CAMWPB010000005.1, forward strand.
CCTGAAGCTGTGTGCGGATCTATGCGGCAGAACTTACGATCTGTTGACGGCAATGGCGGCGGCGGCACTTCTGATTCTGGTACAACAGCCGCTTTACCTGACCCAGAGCGGTTTTCTGTTCTCCTTCGGCGCGGTCTGCGGGATCGGGCTTCTGCCGTCGGTGTCGCAGCAGTTTCCTTCCGGGAACAGGGTTCTTAAGGGGGTATTTACGGGAGGATGGATTTCCCTCTGCACCCTTCCCGTGTATCTGTGCTTTTATTACGAATTTCCGCCCTACTCTGTGCTTCTCAACCTGATTGTGATTCCCTGTATGGGAGCGCTTCTGTTAAGCGGGATTGCGGTTATGGGGGCGGCGGTCTGTTTTATGCCGCTGGGGCGTCTGGCGGCCATTCCCGGCGTCTGGATTTTAGCCTTTTACGAAAAATGCGCCGCATTCTGCCTGAAACTGCCCGGGCAAAGATGGGTGACGGGACGGCCTCAGGACTGGCAGCTTGCGGTTTTTCTGGCGCTTTTGGCGGCTGCGGTGTTTCTTGCGGGGAAAAGAAAAAAGGGATATTTCTGGTGTGCGGTTTTTGGCGCGGTGTTTCTTCTGGGTTTCCGGGTGCCGCGGGGATTTGAGATCACTATGCTGGATATCGGGCAGGGTGACTGCATCTATCTGTCGGACGGACAGGGAGGACACTATCTGATTGACGGCGGCAGCTCCGACAGGAAGGAGGTGGAGACTTATCAGATTGTCCCGTTTTTGAAGTACCGGGGCGTGGGGCGGCTTAATGCAGTGTTTGTCACCCATTCGGACGCGGATCATATAAGCGGGATCAAGGGACTGCTTCAGGATTACGGGGAGACGGGAATAGAGATCGGCTGTCTGTTTCTGCCCGATGTGGCACAGGAGAGCAGGGACGAAGCGTATCGTACGCTGGGGGAGCTTTCGCGGGATGCCGGGGTTCCTGTCAGGTATCTTCACGCGGGGGATCGGATGCAGAGTGGAAGGGTTATGTTAACCTGTTTGCACCCGATTGAGAATTATGTAAACCAAAATGCCAACGCAGGATCCACTGTCCTGTACCTGACTTACGAAAACTTTTCCGCGCTCTTTACGGGGGATCTGGAAGGGGAGGGGGAGACCCTTGTGACGGAGCGGCTGACCTGTATGGGAGAAGGCGGCGGTTTGCATATGCCGCAGCGCATTACCCTGTTAAAGACTGCCCATCACGGTTCAAAAAACGCCACCGGGGAAGCGCTCCTGGCGCTTGTAAATCCCCGGATGGCGCTCATTTCAGCGGGACGGGACAATACATACGGCCATCCCCATCAGGAGACGCTGGAGCGGCTGGAGAGCCGGGGATGTCTGACTTATCAGACGCCTTTGAGCGGGGCGGTCACCGTCCGGGTGAGAGGCGGGCGGGTTTGGGTGGAGGCGTATACGGCGAGGGTAAGGGAGGAAGAACCTCCAAAATCAGCAATTGATTAATAACTTATGATACCGTATACTGAAAAAAAGAGAGAAGGGAGTCTGTTTATGTACGAATGTCCAAACTGCGGCGGCAATCTGCAATTTGATATTGCCGCCGGACAGATGCTGTGCGGCTATTGCGGCACCACCGCAGACCCATACAGCCTGCAGAAGGAGGATGAGGTTCTGGAGAGCGGTGAATATGAGGCGACGGTTTTCACCTGTTCCCAGTGCGGGGCAGAACTTCTGAGTGAAGATACCACAGCCGCCACTTTTTGCAGTTTCTGCGGTTCTTCGGCCGTTCTGGAAAGCAGGATCGGCAGAGGACGGCGTCCTGCACACATCATTCCGTTTTCCAGGACAAGGGAGGACTGCAAGGCTTCCTATGCCAGAATGATGCGGCGTGCCTTTTTTGCGCCGAAAGAATTGAAAGATCAGGCCTACATCGAAAAATTCCGTGGGATTTATATGCCTTACTGGGTTTATTCTTTTGAGAAAAAGGGAAAAATTTCCTTCCGCGGCAGCAGGAGCAGCCAAAAGGGGGATTATCTGGTTACAAAGCATTATGATATCGTCAGTGAAGTGGATGCGTCCTATCAGGGGATTTCCTTTGATGCGGCGGCAGCCTTTTCCGATGAGCTGAGCGGAGCCATCGCGCCCTATCAGATGGAGACGGGAAAGCCCTTTACACCGTCGTTTTTAAGCGGATTCTATGCGGACGCAAGTGATGTGGACAGCAGCGTTTACAGGCAGGATGCCTGTGATCTGGTGACGGAGGAGGGGTTCGGGCGAATATCGGGAAACAGCACATGCGCCCGGTATCATGTAAAGGCTGAGGGCAACAGGGATACGCTGAAAAATGCGCTGCGCCCGTCATGTACCTCCGCGGAGCTGGCCATGTTTCCCGTGTGGTTTCTCACTTATAGAAAGGGCGACAGGGTGGCCTATGCCGTGGTCAACGGGCAGACGGGCAAAGCGGCGGCTGACCTGCCTGTGGACAGGAAAAAATATCTGGCGTGCTCCCTGCTTCTGGCCCTGCCCCTGTTTATCCTGCTGAATCTGCGGTTTACCATCACGCCCGGCATTTCCCTGCTTCTGGCGGCATTTCTCTCGTTTGTCTGCGCGGTGGTGTCCTGTTTTCAGGCATCCCGGATCAGGGAGAGGGAGCTTTTGGAAAATGATAAGGGGTACATGCAGTCCGTGCGGCGGTGCGCGCAGGACGAGCGGAAAAGAATCCTCGGAATGTCTGTGGGCGAGATAAAACTGCTGCAGATTGTAATCGGCGGCGTGCTGTTTATGGTTTTCACGCCGGTTGCCGTCAGCATTGCCGCTGTGCGCAGTGACAGCGGACTGGTAATTCTCGGTGTTCTTCTGGTCTGCTTTGCCCTGATACGCATAGTGACTTTGAAGAGATGGCAGGAGCCGGTGAGAAAGGGTGCGGCAAAGGAAATGCTTCCGGTGCTGGCCAAGCCCGCCGCGGCAATTCTGTTTGCTTTCGTGATTATGATATGGAATCCGGTTTCCGATCTGTATTATTACGGCGGCGCGGCAGTCTCCATGGCGGCCGTGATCTGGTCGTTTCTTGATATCATCGAAAGACACAATATGCTGGCTACGAGAAAACTGCCGCAGTTTAACAGACGGGGAGGGGACGAGAATGCCTGAGAATAAGAGGGTAAGAACGGCGGTTTTGATCTGTGTCACAGCCGTCATTGTGGCAGCGCTGCTTTTTACAGGGTTTGAAATGATGGCGAAATGGCGGATGCTGAAAGGTACCGGCGTACTCCATATGTTTATTGAGGAGGAGACGGAGGCGGATGCGGATACCGGTGAAATGGCTGTTTCGGATGTCAGGGAGATAGCTGAAACAGCCGAAATGGTTTGCATAAATCCAAAAACAAATTATAGGTCATTGTTGAGTGACGACGCGCAGCTTCTGGACGAGGAGGAGGAACAGGAGCTGGCGGCCCGGATGCAGGGTATCACGGCTTACGGAAATGTCATTTTTAAGACGACAGACAGCGGTGTCTGGGACACGGCATCCTATGCGGGGGAGTATTACAGGGAAAAGATCGGTACCGACAGCGGCATGCTGCTGCTGATCGACATGGAAAACCGTATGATATGGATACATTGTGACGGGGCGGTTTATCAGGTGATTACCAAATCTTATGCCAATACGATCACAGACAACGTATACCGGTATGCCTCGGACGGCGATTATTACAAATGTGCGTCGCAGGCTTACGGGCAGGCGCTTGCCCTTCTGGAGGGAAACAGGATTGCCCAGCCCATGAAATATATCAGCAACGCTCTGCTAGCGGTGATTCTTGCCCTGCTGTTAAATTATGCCCTGGTATGTTTTTTCACGGGAAAGAGAAAGCCCGGCAGAAGGGAGCTTCTGGGAAATGCGGGGAACTATTTCCGCTATACGGAGCCGAAGGCGTTCTTTGTCCGTGAGACCCGCACCTACCATCCCATCAGCAGCGGCGGAAGCGACAGTAGTGGCGGAAGCAGCGGTGGCGGAGGGGGCAGCAGCGGTGGAAGCAGAAGATGAGGAGGCGGGGTGCACAGTTTTTAAGTCCCCTTAAACACAGTTGTTTTTTTTCGTATAACCGATTATACTGAAGACAGATTATGAAA
>CAMWPB010000006.1 GCA_947176065.1 uncultured Lachnospiraceae bacterium
AACGTCCGTCGAAGACGGACAGGGAGCGCGAAAGCGCGTGTTTGCGAGTACAATACACAAAATGAGGAGCAAAGGCATGATTTTAGCAGTTGACATCGGTAATACGAATATTGTCATCGGTTGTATGGACGGGGAGAAGGTTTGCTTCGTGGAGCGGGTGTCCACCAATCTGGCCAACACGGAGCTGGAGTATGTGGTGGAGTTTCGGACGCTGTTTGAACTGTACCGCATCGGCGTGGAGGACATCACAGGGAGCATTATCTCCTCCGTCGTGCCTCCTCTCAACAATATCGTGAAAGCGGCTCTGGAAAAGCTGTTTCACAGGGCGCCCATGCTGGTGGGGCCAGGGCTTAAGACAGGTCTGAACATTCTGATGGACAACCCGGCGCAGCTTGGGTCGGATCTGGTGGTCAACGCGGTGGCGGGCCTGCACTATTACGGTGCGCCGATCATTATGATCGACATGGGCACGGCCACCACCATCAGCGTGGTGGACGAGAAGAAGAATTACATCGGCGGCATGATCCTGCCGGGGGTGAAGGTTTCTCTGGATTCTCTCGTAAACCGTACTTCCCAGCTTCCGCGCATCAGTCTGGAACCGCCCAGAAAAGTGATCGGCAGGAACACGATCGACTGCATGAAGAGCGGTATCGTGATGGGACAGGCGGCCTGTCTGGACGGCATGGTGGAGCGGATTTTCGACGAGCTGGGTTATGAGGCGCCGGTGGTGGCCACGGGCGGCCTTGCGGGGAGTATCGTACCCCACTGTAAGAGAAAAATCGTATGCGACAATGAGCTTACCCTGAAAGGGCTGGGGCTGATTTACCGCAAGAATATAGATTAACGCAAAACTGCATTCTCCGAGGAGGATAACATATGTTATTAGAAGGCAGACACATCGTTCTGGGTGTGACAGGCAGTATCGCGGCCTACAAGATCGCATCTCTGGCAAGTATGCTTGTGAAGAAGCGGGCAGATGTGACGGTGATTATGACGCACAACGCTACAAACTTCATCCATCCCATTACCTTTGAATCGTTGACGGGTAACAAGTGTCTGGTGGATACCTTTGACCGAAATTTTGAGTTTCAGGTCGAGCATGTATCGCTGGCGAAGCGGACGGATGTCTTTCTTGTGGCGCCCGCTTCCGCAAATGTGATTGCAAAAGCCGCCCACGGCATAGCGGATGATATGCTGACGACCACGCTTCTGGCCTGTCAGTGCCCGAAGATTTTTGCACCGGCCATGAACACCAGAATGTATCAGAATCCGATTGTGCGGGATAATATAGAGAAGCTGAAGGAGTATGGCATGGAAGTGATAGCCCCGGCGGCGGGATATCTGGCCTGCGGGGATACAGGGGAAGGCAAGATGCCGGAGCCGGAAGTTTTGTACGAGGCGGTTTTGCGGGCGCTTACGCCCAAAGACCTGGCAGGGAAAAAGGTGCTGGTCACGGCCGGGCCTACCCGGGAAAAACTGGATCCGGTGCGGTATATCAGCAACCATTCCACGGGAAAGATGGGGTATGCCATCGCGGCGGCTGCCGTGCGCCGCGGCGCTGATGTGACACTGGTGTCAGGGAAGGTGGAGCTTGTGCCGCCCATGGGCGTACAGGTTGTGCCGGTCGTTTCGGCAGCGGATATGGCGCAGGCGGTGAAGGAAGCGGCGCCCGAACAGGATATCATCGTGAAGGCGGCGGCGGTGGCTGATTACCGGCCCCGCGTGACTGCGGACGAGAAGATAAAGAAAAAAAAGGATGAGCTGTCCGTGGAGCTTGCGCGCACTGAGGATATTCTGGCGTGGCTTGGCGCACATAGGCGGGAAGGGCAGATTTTATGCGGTTTTTCCATGGAGACGGAGCATCTTTTGGAAAATTCCCGTGCCAAACTGGAAAAGAAAAAGATCGACATGATCGTTGCCAATAACTTAAAACAGAGGGGCGCAGGGTTCGGCACGGACACAAATGTGGTGACCCTGCTTACGAAGGAGGGGACGGAAGAGCTGCCGCTCCTTTCCAAGGAGGAGGTTGCGGATCGTCTTCTCGACAGGCTTCTGGCCCTGTAAGTGTGATGGCGTTGCGAGGCGGTATCGCAGGAGTCGGTAGATGGACGCTGTCTGGCGATGATTTCTTGCAGGCAGGTTTCCGGGGCGGGAAAGAGAGGAGAGAGTCTATGAGAATCGGAACAGGATATGATGTGCACCGATTGGCGGAAAACAGGAAATGTATCGTCGGCGGGGTGGAGATTCCCTACGAGAAGGGACTTCTCGGCCATTCTGACGCGGATGTGCTGCTTCACGCCATTATGGACGCGCTTCTGGGCGCTGCGGCGCTGGGGGATATCGGCAAACATTTCCCGGACAGCGATCCCGCTTATCAGGGCATTTCTTCCGTAAAGCTTCTGGAGCATGTGGCAGGGCTGCTGACGGAGAATCTGTTTCTGGTGGAAAATATCGACGCCACGATTATCGCGCAGGCGCCCAAAATGCGTCCCCATATAGAGCAGATGCGGGAGAACATTGCGAAAGCCCTTGGGATAGAAGCGGCGCAGGTGAATGTGAAGGCCACCACCGAGGAGGGGCTTGGCTTTACCGGGAGCGGCGAGGGCATTTCCGCCCAGGCTGTGTGTCTGCTCACGAGTCCGAGGGAGCTGTACAGCGAGGATGTGGCGAAGGACTGCAGCGCGTGCGGAGGCTGCCCCCACAGGGCAGAGCCGGAAAAAAGATAAAGGTTTTCTATTTCATGGCCCTTCGGAGTTTCGTCTTGATTCTCTGGAGGGCATTATCTGTGGACTTGTCGTCACGTCCCAGTACTTTTGCGATCTGCTGGTATCCCATGCCCGTCAGATACAGGTCCAGCACCTGTTTTTCAAAATTACTCAGTTCACGTTCTATCAGCATTTCCAGTCGATCCACGTTTTCCTTGTCAATAATAAGTTCCTCGGGATTTAAGCCGGAGCCGGAGGCAAGCACGTTGACAAGCGCTTCTTCCTCGCCGTCCCGTCCTTCGGAAACGTTTCCGTAGAGAGAAATGTAATTATTTAAGGGGATGTGTTTCTGCCTCCGGGAGGCCTGTACCGCTGTGTACATCTGTCTGGAGACACACAGATCCGCGAAGGTAAAGAAGCTGGCGTCCCGGCCGCTGTCGTAGTCGCGGATCGCTTTAAAAAGGCCGATCATGCCCTCCTGAATCAGATCTTCGCTGTCCGCGCCCAGGATGTACATGGATTTGGCCTTGCTCCGCACCAGATTTTTATACTTATTCATAATGTGATCCGTGATGCCCGGCTCGCCGTCCCGCAGGCGGATCAGGAGTTCCTCGTCGCTGTAATGGGTGTAGTCTTCACGCATAATTGCTTTTTCTCCGTTTCAGGATCTGATGCGGCAGTGCAGGCTTTTGGCTGCCGTTAACCTTAATAAAAAATCATAAGAAAAAACCCCGTTCTGAACCGACGGGGTTTTGTAAGCTGCTGACGGGAATCGGACCCGTGACCTCCGCACTACCAATGCGACGCTCTACCGACTGAGCCACAGCAGCCTGAGACAAAGGACTTGCCTTCTGTCACCGTGTATTAGTTTATCAAAAAGAAAAACCCTTGTCAATAAATATACGGATTTTTTGAGGGGGTTTGTCACTTTTTACAAACTCATTAACCGTTTCCGGGAACCATTTAGCAATAATTGTTAAATCCAGAGCAAGAAGTGTAAAGAATAAACAAAGCCCGCTGAATAAAATAAACTTACGCTATCAAATCATACAAGATGGCGGCCACAGAAAAGTGTAAAAGAAAAGGAGGATGAAAGATGAAAAAGTTTTTGGCATGTATGCTGTGCGGTTGTATGGCAGCTTCTCTTCTGACAGGCTGCGGCGGCGGTGACAGCAGCGCACCGGCGGCGGATGCTGGCGACAGCGGGGCAGCAGCGGAGGCACCGGCAGCGGATGCGGGTGATTCCGGAAGTGAGGCTCCGGCAGCGGACGCGGGTACATCCGGCGGCGGTTCCGATACGATCAATGTGTGGGCGTTTACCGATGAGGTGCCCGGCATGATTGAGAAGTATATCGAGTCCCATCCCGAGTTTGGTTACAAGATTAACACCACGATTATTGCTACCACAGACGGCGCTTACCAGCCCGCTCTTGACCAGGCGCTGGCAGCGGGCGGCGCGGAGGCTCCCGACCTCTATTGTGCGGAGGCGGCTTTCGTACTGAAATATACGCAGGGCGATGCAAGCCAGTATGCAATGCCTTACGCGGATATGGGCATCGATGTGGACGCTAAATTAAAGGAAGCGGATATTGCGCAGTACACGGTTGATATCGGAACAAACCCTGACGGCCAGCTGGTAGGTCTGGGCTATCAGGCGACGGGCGGCGCATTCATTTACCGCCGTTCCATCGCGAAGGATGTCTGGGGTACGGATGATCCGGCTGAGATCGAAAAGAAGATCGGCCCCGGCTGGGATCAGTTCTTCACGGCGGCGGAAGATCTGAAGGCGAAGGGCTATGGCATTGTCTCCGGCGACGGCGATATCTGGCATGCGGTTGAGAACAGCTCCGATGCGGGCTGGATCGTTGACGGCAAGCTCACCATCGACCCGAAGCGTGAGGAGTTCCTTGATCTTTCCAAGAAGTTAAAGGACAACGGTTATCACAATGATACACAGGACTGGCAGGATGCATGGTTTGCTGACATGAAGGGGGAAGGGGAGAAGGGGATCTTTGGTTTCTTCGGTCCCGCATGGCTGATCAACTACACCATGGCTCCCAACTGCGGCGGTGCGGCGGTAGGCGAAGGAACATACGGTGACTGGGCTGTCTGCACACCTCCGATCGGTTTCTTCTGGGGCGGCACATGGGTTCTGGCAAACAGGAACAGCGAGAAGGCGGAAGCAGTCGGCAAGATCATTGAGTGGATCACGCTGGACAGCTCTGAGGACGGCTTGCAGTATAAGTGGGCAAACGGCACCTTAAACGGCGAGGGCGGCACGAAGGACGCAGTGGCAAGCGGCACGGTTATGTCCAAGTCCGACGGCTCCGTTGATTTCCTCGGCGGACAGAATATGTTTGAGGCGTTCGTTCCCGCGAACCAGTATGCGAAGGGTACAAACCTGACACAGTACGACGAGACCATCAACCAGTATTGGAGAGATCAGGTTCGTGAGTATACGTCCGGCAATAAGTCCCGTGAGCAGGCGATCGCAGACTTCAAGCAGCAGGTAGCGGACAATCTGGACGTTGTCGTAGAGTAAGAACGGCTGCGGGTACATCAAAAATTATGATAGCTGTAACGGCAGGGCGGACACAGTAGCGTCCGCCCTGTTGAAATGATGGGTCATACAACATGATTGCGGGAAGGTGGGGAAGGATGAAAAGTAAGAAACCGGGTTATGACAGATATGCGAAATACGGTTACATTTTCAGTATTCCGTTTGTAGTTGCATTTATATTATTTTCATTATATCCGACCGTGTACACGGCGGTGATCGGCTTTACCGATCTGAAGGGTCTTGGTAAGACGGATATTCATTTTCTGACGGATGACCTTTTCAGAAACTTTAAGACGGTATTGTCGAGTCCGTCGTTCCAGCTGGCGTTTCGGAATACGGTTGTGATATGGCTTGCGAATTTTATTCCGCAGATGATACTTGCGCTCCTGTTGGCAGCATGGTTTACGGACAGAAGGAGCAAGGTAAAAGGACAGGGTACGTTCAAGGTGCTGCTTTATATGCCGAATATCATCACGGCGGCGACCATTGCCATCCTGTTCAGCGGATTTTTTGGCTATCCTATGGGTCCGATCAACGATCTGCTCGTGCGGTTCGGATTCATTGATGCGCCGATAGAGTTATTGAGAAGCAAAACCGTGGCGAGAGGCGTTGTGATCTTTATCCAGACATGGATGTGGTACGGCTCCACCATGATCACGCTGATCTCCGGTATTCTGGGAATCAGCCCGGAAATATTTGAGTCGGCGGAGGTGGACGGTGCGAACCGTGTGCAGACCTTCTTTTATATTACAATGCCAAATATCAAGACGATTCTTTTGTTTACGCTGGTCACCAGTCTGATCGGCGGTCTGAATATGTTCGACATCCCGAGGCTGTTCCAGGACGGCAAGCCGGACGATGCGACACTGACGACCAGTCTGTTTATTTACAAGCAGGCGTTCAGCGGAAGCTATATGTACAACAGGGCGGCTGCGGCGAGTATGGTAATGTTTGTGATTATCGCGATTCTTGCTTCCATTATGTTCTTCGTTATGAGGGATAAGGATGAAGTGCGGTTGAACAGACAGATCAGACAACAGCAGAAGGCTTATGCGAAGAAGCTGAAAGCCGGAAAGGAGAGTGCATCATGTTAAATAATAAAGAGAATCGTGTTATGAAGATTGTGATCTATGTGGTATGCATTTTTCTGGCGGTTTTGAGTGTTCTGCCGTTCTGGATTATGATCGTGAACGCGACCAGATCGACGACAGAGATCCAGCAGCACGCAATCTCGCTCATTCCTTCATCTTATATGATGAACAATATCAGGATCCTGCTCGGCAAGAGCTTTAATCCGGCAATCGGTTTCATGAATTCGCTGCTCATTTCCATAGGAGCCACCGGGCTGGCCATCTATTTTTCTTCTTTGACGGCATACGCGCAGGTGGCTTACAACTGGAAGCTGCGGAACGCATTTTTTAGTTTTATCATGGTAGTAATGATGATTCCGGCGCAGGTGACGATGATCGGTTTCTACCAGATGGTATACAAAATCCATATGACGAACAGACTGTCCATGCTGATCCTGCCGGCCATTGCATCGCCCACCATGGTATTTTTCATGAGGCAGTACTTACAGCCGACGCTCTCCATGGAAATTGTGCAGTCGGCCAGAATAGACGGCGCGAAAGAGTTTATGATATTTAACAGGATTGTACTGCCGATTATGAAACCGGCGATCGCAACGCAGGCGATCTTCAGTTTCGTGGCCAGCTGGAACAACCTGTTTACACCGCTCGTACTGCTGACGGACCAGAAAAAATATACCATGCCTATCATGGTAAGTCTGTTGAAGGGCGATATCTATAAGACCGAGTACGGCTCTGTTTATATGGGACTGACATTGACGGTACTGCCGCTGATCGTGGTATATCTGCTTCTGTCCAAGTATATTATAGCCGGTGTGGCGCTGGGCGGCGTCAAGGGCTGAATCAAACTTCTTCGCGGCGCAGCTTATTGCGGTATTCCGTAGGGGAACAGCCTGCATATTTGCTGAAACAGCGGTTGAAGGTAGTCAGGTTGTTAAAGCCGCTGCAAAAGGCAATATCCGTAATGGGGCGGTTCCTGTCTTCGGTAAGCAGTGACTGCGCCGCCTGAATCCTTTTGTGGCACAGATAGTTATGGAACGTCGTGTTGGTGTGCTGTTTGAACAGACGGGTAAAATGGTATTTGGAAAATCCGATATATTCCGCCGCCTGTTCCAGCGTCAGGTCGTCCGCGTAGTGCGTGTCGATGAAATTGAGCAGATTGGAGAACAGCACGTAGTTTTCCGATTGGCTGTCAGCGGCGTTTTCGATGCTGTCATCCGTATCCTGGAGGTAGTGGTCGGCGCCTATGGCGGCAAAAAGCCCCAACAGGACGGAGTAGATGGAAATTTCCCAAAAGGCCTGATGGGAGAAATAGATATTGGCCATCTGCATCAGGGAATCATAAACATGCCGGTAGATTTTAGGGCGCGAGACGGCCGTGCACAGATAGGGTTCCATAAAGGCCGGGTCAAGGGCCTTATAATCCTGAAAACAGCGCAGCATGTCAATGTCGATGAGATAGATAAACCGCGCGCCGGAGGGATTGCTGTGAAGTTCGTGCAGCATATATGGGGGAATGAGCAGAATATCTCCCGGTTCCAGCGTGTAAGTGCGGCTGCTTGTTGTAATAAAATATTGGTTTTCCGCGCAGACGACGATCTCCATGGCATTGTGGTAATGGTTGGCATAGCCTTCGGTCTGGGTATTATACCAGATGCGCAGATGGGATTCCGGAATAAAGTTAACATACTCTCTCGAGCCGCTTAAGGACCGCGCTTCGAAATTCAGGACGGGCTGCTCATAATTGAGGGGGGGGGGTAAAAATTTTTCATGTTTCACGCTGTTCGCTCCTGTTATTTATGTGATGGATATGGTAAGCTAAATCTGCGTCTATTATACTCTGTGGAGAGTAAAGTCGCAACTGGACGATTTTTGCGGAGGGTGAGTCCGGGAAAACCGGGCGGAAAGGAAAAGAAAAATATATGACGAGAGAAGAGGCAAGGCGCAGGGCAAAGGAATTGGTGAATCAGATGACAGTGGAGGAGAGAGCGTCCCAGCTTCGCTATGATGCGCCGGCGGTTGAGAGACTGGGTGTACCTGCCTATAACTGGTGGGGAGAGGCTCTGCACGGCGTGGCGAGGGCCGGTGTGGCGACCAGCTTTCCGCAGGCCATCGGTATGGCGGCCACCTTCGATACGGAATTACTGCATAAGGCCGGGGATGTGGCGGCAACGGAGGGCAGGGCGAAGTATAATGCGCTGTCTGCGGAAAATGACAGGGATATCTATAAGGGACTGACCTTCTGGTCGCCCAACGTAAATATTTTCAGGGATCCCAGATGGGGAAGAGGGCAGGAGACTTACGGGGAAGACCCTTATCTGACGTCCCGGCTGGGCGTGGCCTATGTGGAGGGACTGCAGGGCGATGACGGGGATGTGCTGAAATCGGCCGCCTGTGCCAAGCACTTTGCGGTGCATTCCGGGCCGGAGGCGGTGCGCCATGAGTTCAATGCGGTTGCCACCAAAAAGGATATGGCGGAGACTTATCTGCCCGCATTCAAGGCCTGCGTGCAGGAGGCGGGGGTGGAGGCCGTGATGGGCGCCTACAATCGGACGAACGGGGAGCCGTGCTGCGGCAGCAGGACACTGATGCAGGATATTTTGAGGGGCGAGTGGGGATTTGAAGGGCATTTTGTGTCGGACTGCTGGGCCATCAAGGATTTCCATGAGAAGCATATGGTGACACATACCATGGAGGAGTCGGCGGCGCTTGCCTTAAAGAGCGGCTGCGACATCAATTGCGGCGTGACCTATCTCTATCTGTTGAAAGCGCTGGTGCAGGGGCTGGTGACGGAGGAGGAGATCACGGAAGCGGCCGTGCGCGCGTTTACCACGAGATACCTTCTCGGTCTGTTTGACGGTAGCAGTTACGATGACATTCCCTATGAAAAAGTGGAGTGTGAAGAGCATCTGGAGGTGGCGCAGCAGCTCACCAGAGAGTCGGTGGTGCTTCTCAAAAACGACGGCATCCTCCCGCTTAGTGCGTCGACGGGGCGTACCATCGGTGTGATCGGGCCGAATGCCGACAGCAGGGAGGCTCTGGTTGGGAACTATCACGGCACTTCATCCCGCTACATTACGGTATTAGAAGGAATACAGGATAAAGTCGGAGGAAATGGAAGAGTCTTGTATTCGGAAGGTTCACATTTGTTTAAGAACCGTGTGGAGAACCTTGCATGGGATAACGACCGCATTGCGGAGGCGGTTACGGTGGCGAAGCACAGCGATGTGGTGGTGCTGTGCGTGGGGTTGAACGAGACGCTGGAAGGGGAGGAAGGCGACACGGGCAACAGCTATGCGTCCGGGGACAAGGCGGATCTTCTCCTGCCCGCACCCCAGAGGAAACTGATGGAGGCGGTGTTTGCCGTGAGTAAGCCCGTGGTGGTATGCCTGCTGGCGGGAAGCGCGATTGATCTGTCCGATGCGCAGGAGAAGGCAGCCGCAATACTGCAGCTCTGGTATCCCGGTGCAAGGGGAGGAAAGGCGGTTGCGGACATACTGTTCGGAGACTGTTCCCCGTCGGGAAAACTGCCGGTGACTTTTTACCGGTCTCTGGAAGGGCTTCCGGCTTTTGAGGACTACAGCATGAAGGGGAGAACCTACCGTTATATGGAGCAGGAGGCGCTTTATCCTTTCGGATACGGACTGACCTACGGCGACGTGCAGGTGGAGCGCGCGTGTCTTTCCTCGAAAGACGATGTTTCCGGGGATGTGACCGTGCATGTGTCGGTGAAAAATGCAGGAAATACCGCGACAGGGGATGTGATCCAGATTTATGTGAAAGATCTGGAGTCTCCCTGCGCCGTGCCGAATCACAGCCTATGTGCGTTTGCGAGAGTTTTTCTGGAAGCGGGAGAGAGCAGGGAGATGGACATGACCGTTTCCGGCAATGCCTTTCTTGCGGTCAATGAGGAGGGCGCTTTTGTCGAGGGCGGCGGCAGTTATGTGCTCTATGTGGGAACAGGACAGCCGGATGAGCGGACAGCCGCGCTCTCGGGCAGGAGATGTGTGGAGGTGGCTGTGAAGCAGGCGCATGTGAAGTGAAAAGTGCACAATACCATATCTTGTATATAGCGGATGAGAGTTGCTTCTCCTCCGCTATATCTTGTTTAGGAAGATGCGGTTATCATTATTTCGTTAACTATTTTTCTACAGGGCAAATTTGAATTGCTCGTTGCATTTCCGGGACGACTGTGTTATATCTGGGGTATACAAAATATACGGGCTGCGATTCCCGGCCTGTACTTATGTGAAATCAGGATTGTCTTTGATTTCACCGTTTCTTTGGAGCATGGCTCCGTCACTCTTGTCTAAGAAAGGAAAGCACATCTATGAAGAAAAAAGAAAAGAATGATCAGACGCAAATTTCATTGGCGGCCCTTGACAGAGATTTTCAGAATGTCAACGGAAAAATCCCTTACAATATGACAAATGACTATATGTTCCGTGCAGTTTTGCAATCTAATAATAAAGTGCTGCGTGGATTGATCTGTTCCCTGCTTCACCTTGCCGAATCAGAGGTAAATGCAGTTGAGATCACCAATCCCATTATTTTGGGAGAAACGGTCAATGACAAGGAATTTCGTCTGGACATCAACATAATAATGAACAATTCTGTTCTCATCAATTTGGAAATGCAGATTACAAATAAGTTAAATTGGGAAAACCGTTCGGTTATGTATTTATGCCGTTCCTATGACAAATTAAACCGCGGACAGGATTACAGGGAGGCCAGACCAGCTATCCATATCAGCTTTTTGGACTATACGCTGTTTGATGAGTATCCGGAGTTTTATGCATCCTACAAGCTGATTAACGTGAAAAGCCACCAGAAATACAGCGATAATCTGACTATGTATGTTGTAGATTTATCCCGCATTAATCTTGCCACGGAAGAGGATAAACAGTATCATATTCACGATTGGGCATACCTTTTTAAAGCTGCCACATGGGAGGAACTTAAAATGATCGCATCAAAG
The DNA here is from genome assembly GCA_947176065.1 of uncultured Lachnospiraceae bacterium. Lineage (GTDB taxonomy): Bacteria > Bacillota > Clostridia > Lachnospirales > Lachnospiraceae > UBA3282. The sequence goes on from CAMWPB010000006.1 coordinate 11,332, forward strand.
GACGAATATTTGAAAGAAGCATCCCAGACCATATTCCGCATGAGCGCTGACGAAGAAATACGTAAACGCTGCCGTGACCGGGAGGAATATTATCAGGACATGCGCAATTACGAGAGGGCGATAGCGGAGAAGGAGGAGAAGATAGAGCGGGACCGGAAGGAGCATGAGGAGGACATGCGCAATTATGAGAGAGCGATAGCGGAGAAGGAGGAGAAGATAGAGCGGGACCGGAAGGAGCATGAAGAGGATTTGCGTAATTACAGAAATTCCCTCGCCGAGCGGGATGCCCGAATCCAGCAGCTTCAGGCAGAACTGGAAATGCTGAGAAAACAGAACAAATATACTCTCTTATAAAAACATTGTCAAAATGACTTCACTTGAAAATGCTTTTTCATATGGTATACTATACATATAATTCATAGAAGGAGCAATTCAATGGGTTTTATCGAAAATATAAAGGAGGAAATCCGTATCATACGGGAGAGAGACCCGGCGATTCACTCAAACATGGAAGTTTTCCTCTACCCCAGTTTTAAGGTTATGTGCTATTACCGGCTGGCACACAGACTGTATCTGCACCACCATTATTTCTGGGCAAGATGGGTTTCCCAGAAGGGCGCGCGCAGGACGGGCATTGAGATTCATCCGGGAGCGCAGATCGGCAGAGGATTTTTTATTGACCACGGCCACGGTGTCATTATCGGGGAAACTACGGTGATCGGTGATAACGTGACACTCTATCAGGGCGTGACCCTTGGCGGAACAGGTAAGGAGCAGGGAAAAAGACATCCTACGATTGGGAATAATGTAATGATAAGCACCGGAGCAAAGGTGCTGGGGTCTTTTAAAATCGGGGATAACAGCAAAATCGGGGCCGGCAGCGTGGTGCTCAATGAGGTGCCGCCGGGTTCCACGGTGGTGGGCGTGCCGGGGCGTGTGGTCAAGCGCGATAATATGGCGCTGCCGCAGGAGGAGCTGGATCAGACCCATCTGCCCGATCCTGTTCGTGAGGATATCATGGGGTTGCAGCGGGCCAATGCGGAGCTGACGAACAGGCTGCTTGATCTGGAGCAGGAGATGAAACGGATGCGGAAAGAGAGGAAAAGAGGAGATTATGAAAGTATATAATACATTATCGGGAAGGAAAGAAGAGTTTGTGCCGATTGAGGAGGGAAAGGTCAGCATGTATGTCTGCGGGCCTACCGTTTACAATCTGATTCATATCGGCAATGCCAGACCCATGATCGTGTTTGACACCGTGCGCCGCTATATGGAGCACAGGGGCTATAAAGTCAATTATGTGTCGAACTTTACGGATGTGGACGATAAGATCATCAAGAAAGCCAACGAGGAGGGCACCGATCCTTCCGTGATTTCGGAACGCTATATCGAGGAGTGCAAAAAGGACATGGAGGCGCTGCATGTGAAGCCTGCCACCACGCATCCCAAGGCGACCTGTGAGATTGACGGCATGATTGAGATGATTCAGACGCTCATCGACAAGGGGCACGCTTATGTGGCGCAGGACGGCACTGTCTATTTCAGGACCAGAAGTTTTCCGGGATACGGAAAGCTTTCCCATAAGAATCTGGATGATCTGCGCAGCGGCGGCCGTTCTCTTCTGGTTTCCGGGGAGGAGCAGAAGCAGGATCCTCTGGATTTTGTTCTGTGGAAACCGAAGAAGGAGGGCGAACCTTTCTGGGAGTCCCCCTGGTGCGAGGGACGGCCGGGCTGGCATATCGAGTGCTCGGTGATGAGTAAGAAATATTTGGGAGAAGAGATTGATATTCATGCGGGCGGTGAGGATCTGATTTTTCCTCATCACGAGAATGAGATTGCCCAGTCGGAGGCTGCCAATGGCAAGCCTTTTGCCAAATACTGGCTGCACAACGGTTTCCTGAATATTGATAATAAGAAAATGTCCAAGTCTCTGGGAAACTTCTTCACGGTGCGGGATATCAGCGAGAAGTACGATCTGCAGGTGCTGCGGTTCTTCATGCTCTCTGCCCACTACAGAAGTCCCTTAAATTTCAGCGCGGAGCTGATGGAGGCGGCAAAGAACGGTCTGGAGAGGATCGTGACCTGCGTGTCAAATTTGAATTTCGCTCTGGAGAAGGCGGGGACGCAGGAAATGAGCGGTGAGGAGGAAAAGGCGCTTTTGCAGGCGAAAGAGTTGGTGAAAAAGTTTGACGAGGCGATGGATGACGATTTTAATACGGCAGACGCTATCTCCGCCATTTTTGAACTGGTAAAGTTTGCCAACACTTCCGTGGGAGAGGGAGCAAGCGCGGCTTATATCCGTACTCTCAAGGAAGATATTGTGGAGCTGATGGATATCTGCGGGCTCACGGCGGAACGCGGGCAGGAAATACTGGACGAGGAGATTGAGTCGCTGATTCAGGAGAGACAGGATGCCAGAAAGGCGAAGAATTTTGCCAGAGCGGATGAGATCCGGGATCTTCTTGCGGGAAAGGGTATTATTCTGGAGGATACGCGCGAGGGGGTCAAATGGAAGAGAGCGTAACGATTCTTGATGCGATCAAACGGGATTTCAACTGCGGTGAGATTGATATCCGCACCTATTCGCCGTTGACGCTGGCGTATATCGGGGATGCGGTCTACGATCTGGTGATCCGCACAGTCGTGGTGGAGCGGGGCAATACTTCCGCCAATAAGCTGCATAAAAAGACAGTCACTTACGTAAATGCGCGGATTCAGGCGCGGATGATTGAAGCCCTGATGGACGAGTTGACTGAGGAAGAACGGACGGTCTATAAGCGCGGGCGGAATGCCAAATCCTACACAACGGCAAAGAATGCCACAGTCATCGAGTATCGGAAGGCTACGGGGTTTGAGGCGCTATGCGGGTACCTGTACCTGACGGGAAAGCAGGAGCGGATGCTTGCGCTGATCAAGAGAGCCGTCGATCTGGCGGAGCTGTGACAGCCGCGAAAGAAAAACAGGCGGCTGTGATGGAAAGAGAGGTTTACATAATATTGGAAGAAAACACAGGAATCATAGAGGGAAGAAATGCCGTGATCGAGGCTTTCCGGGCGGGGCGGACCATTGACCGGCTTTACGTGCTGGACGGTTGTAAGGACGGGCCGGTTATGACGATCAAGCGGGAGGCGTCCAAACAGGGAACCCCGGTCAAATATGTGACGAAGGAGCGGCTGGACCAGATGTCTGAGACGGGCAGGCATCAGGGTGTGATTGCGGCTGCGGCGGCTTACGGATATGCGGAGGTTTCGGATATACTGCAGAAGGCGAAGGACAAGGGGGAGGAACCCTTTGTTTTGCTTTTGGACGGTATCGAAGATCCCCACAATCTGGGAGCTATTATCCGCACGGCGAATCAGGCGGGCGCGCACGGCGTCATTATTCCGAAAAATCGCGCGGTGGGTCTGACGGCTACGGTGGTAAAAGCATCCGCAGGCGCGCTGAACTACACGCCGGTGGCCAAAGTGACGAACCTGGGGCAGACCATTGAGGAGCTGAAAAAGGAAGGACTCTGGTTTGTGTGCGCGGATATGGGCGGCACATCCATGTATAGACTGAATTTAAAGGGCCCCATTGGTCTTGTGGTGGGTGCGGAAGGAAATGGTGTAAGCCGCCTCGTCAGGGAAAAATGCGATATGACCGCGCAGATTCCCATGCGGGGGGATATTGATTCCCTGAACGCTTCTGTGGCGGCGGGAATTTTGGCCTATGAGATTGTCAGACAGAGACTAGAGTGAGAAGAAATTCTAATCACTCGCAGCAAAGGCTGCTTCGTGAAGAATTTCTAAGTCTCACTCGGGAGAATGCCTGAAAAATGGCATTCTCCGTCTGTATGGATAGGAATAATGAAGAGAATAAATGAAATATTGGCAGTGGTAATCCTGTCATTGATGGCGGTGCTTCTGGCGGCGGTGGGAATGCGGCTGTATGATACCTATATCATAGATCAGGAGATGGAATCGGAAATAAGGCAGCAGGAGGAAGTGCTCTCGAGAAACAGGGAAGCCCACGACCGGGTGCAGGAGATGCGCCGGGAGATTGAGGAGTTGTCAGAGGACAGGGAAAAGCTGGGGCAGTTTCTGGAAGAAATTCGGATGGATGACGAGGAGGCGGTTCCCGTTTCTTCGATGATGGATTTCGATATGAGCGGTATGTCCGGGAATCTGGCGGTATCGGAGGAGTCGGAGCATATAGGGGACATATCGGGGAATACGACCAGTGTGTCGGATCATGGATTCAGCGTGCCGGGCGGCGATATGATATCAGATAATACGCTTAACATGTTTGATAATGATACGATATCGGGCAATACGACCAGTGTGTCGGGCAATGATGCAGTATCGGGGAATACGACCAGCGTGTCGGGCAATGATGCGGTATCCGGCAACGGGCTCAGTGTGTCGGATAACGATGCAGTATCAGGCAATTCGCTCAGTGTGTCGGGCAATGATGCGGTATCGGGCAATACGACCAGCGTGTCTGATAACGATGCAGTATCGGGCAATTCGCTCAGTGTGTCGGGCAACGATGTGATATCCGGCAATACGACCGGTGTGTCAGATTATGTGCCGGGCATATCGGACAATGGCACTGTTTCTGAAAATGAAACCGTTTCAGGAAATATGATAGATATTCTGCCGAGAATAGAAATGGTGTATCCCGAGATCACGCTTGCCAAACGCAGGCAGATACGAAGCTCTCTGGAGGAAACGCTTCTGGTGAATTGGGAGGATCAGGCGTGTCTGGAGGAACGGGGCGTAGATTTTTCCGGGAAGAAAATTGCCTGTCTGGGAGACAGCATCACGGCTGCGGCCAATCTGGAAGGAGAGGAAGGGTATCTGTCCTATGCTTATCCCGCCGTGCTGAAAGAACTGTTGGGGGCGGAGGAAGTCTATAATCTTGGCATTGGCGGATCCTCCATAGGACGGTACTGGTCGGACGCGTTTGTGGAGCGTTATAAGCAGATCCCGGAAGATACGGATATCATTATTGTTATGGGCGGCACCAATGACGGCTTCTGTCTTTCCGAGAAAGAGTTTGGTTCCCCTGCGGAGCGGAAGCCCTGGACTTTCTGGGGAGATCTGGATGAGCTGATGCGGGGGCTTAAGGAGAATTATCCCGATGCGGATATCTTTTTTGCCACGCCGCTGCCCAATATTTTACAGGATTATCTGATGCGGGAGCGGACTTATCTGCTGCCACAGAAGAATATAGCAGATGTGATTTTAACGTTATCCGCTGCCCATGGTTTTCAGGTGATAGATCTTTATAATTCCAATATGCTGGATTCCCATGACGCGGATATTGTGGCGGATTACATGCCGGACGGCGTACACGCGAACAAGGAGGGATATCGGATTCTGGCGGAGCATATTGCGGCCAGGCTGGTGCGGTACTATGAAGAGAATGAGTGAAGGCATGCAAAAAGCGGTTTGGGTGTGAAATACCATAGGGCGCAGCGGCTGGAAGACGTCCGGGCGGCTTTTGGTTGACGAATAGCGGAAGATACGGTATTGTGTATCATAACAGGAACGCAGGCGGAAAGAAAACGGATGTAGACAGGAGGGAGTATAAATGGATTTTTTTGAAAAAATTGGGGATACCATTACCTCGAAGGGAAAAGAAGTATTGGGAAAGGCGAAGGATCTGGCTGAGATCGCCAATCTGAAAGGGCAGATCAGCACCTGTGAGGAGGTAATCAGAAAGAACTATATTGAGATCGGCAGATTATATTATGAGAGAGAGGGTCTGGAGCCCGGGTCAGAATACGAGGCATTCTGCCGGGCCATCAGCAATGCAAAGACAGGGATTGAAGATTTGGAGGAGAAGATTCGCCGGGTAAAGGGTATTTAATTTCATATTCATAAGAAGCAAAAAACAGGCTGTTTCCGTAAACGGAGCAGCCTGTTTTGGCTTGTTATTGTTCGGGCTGTTGTTCAGGCTGGGGCTGCGCCTCCGGCTGCTGCTGTGCCGCCGCTTCCGCCGCTGCCTGTGCCGCCGCTGCGGCCTCCGCGTTTCTCTGGGCAATCTCTGCCCGCTGTGCTTCAATGGTTCCCTCATACCCGGGTGTTGCGAAAAATACCTCGTCATGAGGACACATGTTGGTCTGCGGCGCGGGTACGGGCACCTCGCTGACGGAACCGTCCTCGTTTACCACCTGGGTGGTGGATGTGGAGGAACCGCTCTGCAGAGCGACATTTTCGATCGGTGTCAGCTCGATCACGCCTTCCACCTTGAAGGGACAGAACTCGCGGGCCGGAAGCGTACTGTACTGACAGATCTGGCCTGCATAGTGCACATCACAGGTTTCGGTGGGAACAGTGCCTTCCGCAAAATATTCCGTCCGCAGCGTTCCGTCGCAAAGCCCTGCGATGGGCATCTTTCCCGAGCGTGCGCAGACCGTAGCCGTCACAATGCCGGAAGGAACGCTGAAGGATTCGCTGGGCAGATCCTCATGGATCTGCGACATCACGGCGCGCCATAATTTTTTCGCCAGATTTTTTTCGTCGCCGGTCAGTTTCACATTGTTATCGTAGCCAGCCCAGGTAGTGGCTGTGTAGTAAGGGGTGTAGCCCGAGAACCACACATCGTTGTAATCGGAGGTGGTACCCGTTTTTCCTGCGATAGCCATATTGCCGAAGTTGACGGAGCCGCCGGTGCCGCTTGTGACTACGTCTACCATGGCATCTGTCAGCAGAAAGGCGGTGGTTTCTTTGATGACCTGTTTGGAGTTTGGCAGGGTATTGTCCAGAAGAACATTCCCGTCGTGATCCAGTACCTTTGTGTAAAGCTTGGGTTTAATATAGGTGCCGCCGTTTGCGATGCAGGCGTAAGCGGCGTTTAACTCCTCGTTGGTGACGCCGTGGGTGAGACCGCCGAGGGCGGTAGTCTGCTGAATGTCCGAGAAGATTTCGCCGTTTATTTCCTCCCGTTCCACAATGGTGGTGAAACCGAAGTTTTTCAGATAATCAAAGCCAAGCTGGGGCGTGATCTGGGTCAGCGTCTTTACGGCCACGATATTCATGGAATCGCGGATGCCGTCCCGCAGGGAGGAAAGTCCCCGGTACTGCTCACCGTACCAGTTAGCCACCGGGCGGCCCGTGGCGTAGTTAAAGGGTGCATCGTTCATAATCGTGGCGAGAGTCAGCCCTGCACTGTCCAGGGCGGGCGCATAGGTGGACACAATCTTAAAGGTGGAACCGGGCTGTCTGGCCGTATCGGTAGCGCGGTTTAAGGTGCGGCTGGCGGTTTTGGCGCCACGGCCGCCGACCATAGCCACGATACAGCCTGTGCTCTGATCCTCCACCACCAGGGATACCTGAGGCTGGGGGGTCAGATTGATGTTTTCGCCGAACACTTCGTCGCCGGAACGCATCACATCGGCCTTGTAGGCCTCGATATCCTGATAAGCCTCCTCCTGCGAAGCGTAAATCAGGTTATAGCTGGCAGAGCGGTTTTCCCTCCAGTAGCTGCGGAACATTTCCGTGCTGACATTTTCTCTCTCCCCGTTTGCCCGGTCGATAGTCAGTTCATAGTTCAGATACCATTTGGTGTTGGCGGGGAAGTTGCTCTCGTCCGCGAAGGCGTTGTCGCAGATTGCCTGGATTTTAGGATCCTGGGTGGAATATATTTTTAAGCCTCCGCTGTAGAGCAGGGTATAGGCCTGCGTCTCATTGTAACCGGCAGCTATCAGATCCTCCATGACATCGTCCGTCAGCGCATCCACAAAATATGTACTGACAGCGTTGTCTTCATTTTTGGCGTCTGCTACCTGAATGCGGGAATAGACGTCGTCGGCCAGCGCCTCCGCGCGCTCTTCCTCGGTTATATAGCCCTGCTCCATCATATCTTTCAGCACCTTTTCCCGGCGGTCCGCGTTATTTTCCGGATGCGTGATGGGATTATAGCGGGACGGATTCTGGGTGATGCCCGCAATCACGGCGCACTCGGACAGGGTAAGCTCATTGACATGCTTGCCAAAATAGCGTCTGGATGCCGCTTCCACGCCAAGCGTATTAGACCCCAGGTTGATGGTGTTCATGTAATTGATCAGGATGGAGTCTTTATCCATGACCTTTTCCAGTTCCAGAGCCAGATACTGTTCCTGAAACTTTCGCTTGAATTTATCTGCCCAGGAATCCTCGGAAGTCCAGTCCGTAAACACATTGTTCTTCAGGAGCTGTTGGGTAATGGTGCTGGCGCCCTCGGAAAAATGCCGGTTCTGGATACCGATCACGCCCGCGCGGATAATGCCCTTGATGTCGATGCCGTTGTGGTCATAAAAACGGGCGTCCTCGACGGCGACAAAAGCGTTCTTTAAGTCCTGGGGAACCATGTCGATGGAAACCGGGATCCGGTTGGCGTCGGTGGAAACCAGCTTCTTGATCTGCGTACCTTCTATATTGTACACAAAGGTGGAAAAGCCGGAGGGGGTCACGTCGATGTTGCTGATATCCGGCGCTGTCGCCAGAATCCCCTTGAAAGCGCCGATGCCTGCGCTTGTGCCGACGATGGCTGCGCCGATCAGCGCAATCAGAAATACCTGCACAAAGGTAAAGGCTATCTTTCTGCTCCATTTTTTACCTGTAGAATGAAGCGCCTGCTGTTTTTTGCGGACGCCCTTTTTGCCGTAATTCATAAGATACTGCCTCCTCGACTCACTATCATAGTCTCAAATGCCAATGTAGTCCATTTTTAAAGGCCGCAATTTGCCCGACCTGTGACGATTATAGCATAATTGCCGCTGGCAAATAAAGGTTTTTATGCTTTCTTAAGAATTGTTTACGATTCTGTGCACATTTATACTTGCACTGCGGGAAGAAATGTGTAACGATGTTATACATGGATAAGTATGCACCGTATAAAATTATTGAATATGGGGGCGAGGGGGAGATCGTGGAAAAGAAATCCCGTTTTATCGCCCATGTGCAGGCCACCCACACCGAGGAGGAAGCGGCGGCCTTTATTGAGGCGGAGAAGAAGCGCTACTGGGACGCCAGACATCACTGTTATGCCTATATCATAGGGGAGCAGGGCGAGACTGTGCGGTATTCGGACGACGGGGAGCCCTCCGGCACGGCCGGCAGACCCATTCTGGAAGTGCTTACAGGATCGGGCATCCGTGGGCTGACGCTGGTGGTGACACGGTATTTCGGCGGGACACTCCTTGGCACCGGCGGGCTTGTGCGCGCCTACACACAGGCGGCGCAGGCGGGTATTGCGGACAGCCGCGTGGCCGTGATGCGGTATGGGTACGCCCTTACGGTGGACACGGATTATAACGGCATTGGTAAGATACAATATCTTTTGGGACAGAGGGGGATTCCCATAGAGGAATCCGTCTATACGGAACAGGTATCCATTGGATTCCATGTACCATGTGAGGAAAAGGACAAACTGATAAAGGACATTACGGAGGCGACCGCTGGCGCAGCGCGGGTGGGTGTCTCAGATCCTTTCTATTATAAAAGTGCGGAAGAACTTTCCGGGAGTGATCCGGGTTAAAAGCCAGGAGCCGCCGGGATGCGTTTTCCGGCGGAAAGGCGGCAGACTATGGGGGAGAACAGGGAAACAGAAAAAAAGGCGGAAGCGCTGGAGACAAAGGTTTATAACGACTATGCCGACTTTGGCGTGGAGGAGATCCGGGAGCTTCTCAGAAAAGGACAGTACACGAGCCTCCGAAAGATTATTGAGGAGCTCAATGACGCGGATATCGCCGATTATATGGAAGAGATGGAGGAGGAAGAGGTCGTTAAAATATTCCGCATCCTGCCCAAAGACACGGCGGCGGACGTCTTTTCCTATCTGGAGATTGACAGGCAGCAGTCCATTATTACCTCTCTGTCAGATAAGGACGCGGCGCGCATTATCGACAACATGATGTCCGACGATGCGAAGGAGCTGATGGAGGAGATGCCCGCCAATGTGGTAAAGCGTCTGATTGCCAACACCAGCGCGGACACCAGAAAGGCCATCAATCATCTGATGCGTTACCCGGAGGATTCCGCCGGCAGCATTATGACGGTGGAGTATGTGGATTTAAAGGAACACTACACGGTGGCCCAGGCCATTGAGCGGATTCGCAAGGTGGGGCTTGACAGCGAGACCATAAACATCTGCTATGTGCTGGATTATAAGCGGACGCTGGTGGGGACTGTTGCGCTGCGCTATCTGCTCCTGAGCGACCCGGACGCCGTGATTGGCGACATGATGCACAGGAACGTGGTATCCCTCCATACCCTGATGGATCAGGAGGAGGTTGCCAGACAGTTCAGAAAATATGAGTTCACGGCGATGCCGGTGGTGGACAATGAGGACAGGCTTGTGGGCATTATCACCATGGACGACGTGGTGGACATTCTGGAGGAGGAGACCACGGAGGATATCGAGAAGATGGCGGCTTTGATGCCATCCGATAAGCCTTACCTGAAGATGACGGTATTTGACGCCTTCAAAAAAAGGATTCCATGGCTCCTGCTCCTGATGATTTCAGCCACCTTCACGGGGAGTATCATCACATCTTTTGAGAATGAATTGAGCCGCTATGTGGTGCTGACGGCTTTTATTCCCATGCTGATGGACACCGGCGGAAACGCGGGCGGACAGGCCTCTGCCATTATCATTCGCGGTATTTCGTTGGATGAGATCGCGTTCAGTGATTGGACGAAGGTGATCTGGAAGGAAATCCGAACGGCAGTTCTGTGCGGTCTGACTTTGTCGGTCTGCAATTTCGTCAGACTTCTGCTTTTTGACCAGGTGGGCGTACAGGTTGCCCTGGTGGTCTGCATTACCCTGCTGATGGCGGTTATCGTGGCGAAGATGGTCGGTTCGACACTGCCCATGCTGGCAAAGAAAATCGGGCTTGATCCGGCGGTGATGGCAAGCCCGTTTATCACGACGATCGTGGACGCGATCTCTCTGCTGATTTATTTCCGCGTGGCGGAGATTGTATTGGGGATTTGAACGCTGCTTTACACTTTTGGTGAAGTCTGTTATGATGAAATTGTAGCGGTCGTATCGATTATGAAAGTGGGTGATGAAATGCCTGGTGAAAAGGAATTGAATGTCAATCTTTTAGACAAGCTGGATTTATTGGAGAGATTGGAGATGGCAGGTCAGGACGGCGGGTATGAGAAAATGAAACAGCAGATTGCTTTTGAAAAGAAATGTATTGAGCGCAAATTATATCAGAATCCGCCGCTGACGGAAGCAAAATGAAATACCCCGCAGTCTGCTGCGGGGTTTATTATGCTCATTTTCAAACATTATTTTTTCGCCGCTGCCGAAATCGCCGCCCTCTTTCTGAGCGTCGGGTCCAGAATCTTCTTGCGGATTCTGAGGCTCTCCGGGGTTACCTCCAGAAGCTCGTCAGTGTCGATAAATTCAAGCGCCTGCTCCAGACTTAAGATCTTGGGCGGTGTGAGGCGCAGCGCCTCGTCTGCGCTGGAAGAGCGGGTGTTGGTGAGCTGTTTTTTCTTGCACACGTTCAGCTCGATGTCCTCGCCGCGTCCGTTCTGGCCTACGACCATGCCGGAGTAGACCTTCTCGCCGGGGCCGATGAAGAGGGTGCCGCGCTCCTGCGCGTTGTAGAGGCCGTAGGTGATGGCCTCGCCCGCCTCAAAGGCGATGAGGGAACCCTGCTTGCGGTACTGGATATCTCCCTTGTAGGGCCCGTAGCCGTCAAAGATGGTGTTCATAATGCCGTTGCCCTTGGTGTCGGTCAGAAATTCGCCCCGGTAGCCGATCAGACCCCTTGAAGGGATGGAGAACTCCAGACGGGTATAACCGCCGGAGGCCATGCCCATATTTTTCAGCTCGCCCTTTCTCTGGCTGAGTTTTTCAATGACCGTCCCGGAAAATTCTTCCGGCACATCCACATAGCACAGCTCCATAGGCTCCGTCCTTTTGCCGTTCTCGTCGGTTTTGTAAAGCACTTCCGCCTTGCTTACGGCAAACTCAAAGCCTTCCCGGCGCATGTTTTCGATCAGGACAGAGAGATGCAGCTCGCCGCGGCCGGACACCTTGAAAGCCTCCGTGGTGTCGGTTTCCTCCACCCGCAGGGACACATCCGTGTTTAACTCCTTAAAAAGGCGGTCGCGCAGATGACGGCTGGTGACATACTTGCCCTCCTTTCCGGCGAGGGGGGAGTCGTTTACGATAAAGTGCATGGCAATCGTCGGCTCCGAAATTTTCTGGAAGGGAATCGGCTGGGGGGTATCGGGGGAACAGAGGGTGTCGCCGATATGGATGTCCGCAATGCCGGAGATCGCCACGATGGCGCCGATGTCTGCCTCCTTTACGTCTACCTTGTTCAGACCGTCATACTCGTAGAGCTTGCTGATTTTTACCTTTTTCATTTTGTCGGGGTCGTGGTGGTTAACGATGACGACCTCCTGGTTGACCTTGACGGAGCCGTTGTCCACCTTGCCGACGCCGATGCGTCCTACATATTCGTTGTAGTCGATGGTGCTTATCAGAATCTGGGTGCCCGCGTCGGGATCGCCCTGGGGCGCGGGAATGTGCTCGATGATGGTGTCAAAGAGCGGGGTCATGTCCTTGCCCTTGACTGTAAGCTGCGTGGTGGCAGTGCCGGTCTTTGCGGAGGCGTAGACGAAGGGGCAGTCAAGCTGCTCGTCGTTGGCGTCCAGATCCATAAAAAGCTCCAGCACTTCGTCCACGACCTGAATCGGCCTGGCCTCCGGGCGGTCGCACTTGTTGATGCATACGATCACGGACAGATCCAGCTCCAGCGCCTTTTTCAGCACGAATTTTGTCTGGGGCATAGGGCCCTCAAAGGCATCCACCACAAGGATTACGCCGTCCACCATTTTCAGTACGCGCTCCACCTCACCGCCGAAATCCGCGTGGCCGGGGGTGTCGATGATGTTGATTTTTGTTCCCTTGTAGGTGACGGCGGTGTTTTTGGAAAGGATCGTGATGCCGCGCTCCTTCTCTATGTCGTTGGAGTCCATGACGCGCTCCGCCACTTCCTGATTCTCCCGGAAAACGCCGCTCTGTTTCAAAAGCTCGTCCACCAAAGTGGTCTTGCCATGGTCAACATGGGCGATAATTGCTATATTTCTGACATCTTCTCTTGTCTGTTTCATATAATACCGTGCCTTTCGTTTTTAAATGTGAGAATTTCCTCGACGATTATAACACTTGACTCTCCGTCTGGCAAGTCGCGCGACCCCTTACAGTTCTATTTTCCTGCTGCATCTTATATATTGATAATACAATAACAGTTCAGGGCCGGGTTTTGGTACGGCGCCTAAAATACTTGAGCAGAATGGAGGAAAACATGACGGATAAGGTAATTGAAAACAACCAGGTGGCAGTGATGGGGGAGATTGTAAGCGATTTTTCCTTCAGCCACGAGATTTTCGGAGAGGGCTTTTATATGGTAGATATCAGTGTGGATCGACTCAGTGAGTCAACTGATATCATACCGGTGATGGTGTCTGAGAGGCTCATTGACGTAAATGAGGATTACAGGGGAATGAAGATATGCATCACGGGACAGTTCCGATCCTATAACAGGCATGAAGAGAGAAAGAACAGGCTGGTTCTGTCTGTTTTTGCCCGGGAAATCGAGTTTGTGGACGACATCGGGGAAGGAGCAAAGACAAACCAGATTTTTTTAGACGGTTATATCTGTAAAGCTCCGGTTTACCGAAAGACCCCGCTTGGCAGGGAGATTGCCGATCTGCTCCTGGCAGTAAACAGGCCTTATGGGAAATCGGATTACATACCCTGCATCTGCTGGGGGCGGAACGCCAGATTTGCCAGCAATTTTGAGGTGGGGAGCCGCTGCGCCATCTGGGGCCGGATCCAGAGCCGTGAATATATGAAAAAATTGTCGGAGGAGCAGCTGGAGAGAAGGATTGCTTACGAGGTTTCCGTCAGCAAGCTGGAGCTGGTGGAAGAGGAATAAGGCTTGCGCGAATCATGCGAGTGTGCTATCCTAATCCTATGTATTTAATATAAAAATACGGGGTGCTGGCTATGGAAAAGGGCAGGATTCAGATATACAGCGGGGAAGGGCACGGAAAGTCCCCGGCAGCGCTTGGCCGTGCGATTCAGTCGGCCTGCGACGGCGAATATGTCGTTATCATACAGTTTCTGAAGGGAAGAGGTCTGGCGGAGTCGGAGTTTGTGAAGCGTCTGGAGCCGGAGATTAAGATTTTCCGTTTTGAGAAGTCAGAGGAAGATTTTTCACAGCTTTCCGATACGCGCAAGACAGAGGAGAGCAGCAACATAAGAAACGGCCTGAATTTTGCAAAAAAAATCCTGAACACGGGGGAGTGTTCCCTGCTGATTCTGGATGAGGTGCTGGGGCTGATTGACAACGGCATTATCACGGTGGAAGAGCTGAAGAATCTGCTTTCGGGAAAGCCGGAGGATATGGACATCATTATGACGGGCATCACCTTAAACGACAGGGTCTGTGCGTTGGCGGATCAGGTGACGAAGGTGGAGACGATGCATTTTAAGATATGGGATTGACACGGATGCGCCCGGGTGCTATGATGAATCATAGTAAACAATAGTATAAAGTTTGATAGAGGTTGCGTTATCTATCAGTACGGGCATGGATGTGACAGGCACAGGGGAAATGTTCGGAAAGGAGAGGACGCCGAAAGGAGAGACGGCCTGCGAGTTTTTACCTTGGGCATACAGTTAAGAGCTGTATGACTGTCATCGTAATGATGGGGCGCTATCCAGACCGGAAACGGAAGAATTATGGAGCTGGCCCTGCGTGGCCGGCTCTTATTATGCAGAGAGGAGATAAATATGGCGATTTTTAAGGGAGCGGGCGTGGCGATTGTCACCCCATTTCATGAGGACGGAAGTATAAACTATGAAAAATTTGCGGAGCTCGTGGAGTTCCAGATTGCGGGGGGCACGGATGCGATCATTGTCTGCGGTACCACGGGAGAGTCTTCCACGCTGACACACGAGGAGCATCTGGATCTGATCCGTTTCTGTATTGAGACGGTGAAGGGCAGGGTTCCCGTAGTGGCGGGAACCGGATCGAACTGTACGGATACGGCGGTTTATCTGTCGACGGAGGCGGAGAAGTACGGTGCGGACGGCCTGCTTCTGGTGACGCCCTACTATAATAAAGCGACCCAGAACGGTCTGTATGCCCACTATAAAAAGATAGCGGATTCCGTGAAGCTGCCTATTATCCTCTATAACGTGCCGAGCCGCACAGGCTGTAATATCCAGCCCCAGACGGCGGCGAGACTGTGCACGGAGGTGGAGAACATCGTGGGCATCAAGGAGGCCAGCGGCAATATTTCCCAGATCGCCAAGCTGATGTCTCTGGCGGGGGACAAAGTGGATTTATATTCCGGCAATGACGACCAGATCGTGCCGGTCATGTCCCTTGGCGGTATCGGTGTGATCTCCGTCCTGTCCAATGTGGCGCCCAGACAGACCCATGATATCTGTCAGAAGTTTTTGGACGGGGATGTGGAGGGCAGCAGGAGGGAACAGCTCCGTGCGATCGGGCTGTGCGACGCGCTTTTCTGCGAGGTGAATCCGATTCCCGTGAAGGCCGCATTGAATCTGATGGGCAAGGAAGTGGGCGGATTACATATGCCCCTCTCCGATATGGAGCCTGCGAACGTGGAACGGCTGAAAAAGGCAATGCAGGAGTATGGGATTTTATAAGCAAGAAACACAGGCATCTGTCGGGGAGGGCTCCGGCAGATGTTTTCTGATATTTAGGTAATTGCGAAACTCATCTCAACGTTATAATTATTGTGCAAATAACATAATTATAAGCGGACCCTTGGAAAACGTTGGTACTTGGCGAGGTATTTTCGAGCCTAGTACCGTTACGTTTGGAACGGAGCGAAAGCGTGTCTGCGTTGATTATGTTATTTGTGCAATTTCAACATATATGAATGAGTTTCGCAATCACTTACTTTTAATTTTAATAGATAAGGGAGGAACCGGCAAATGGTAAAAGTGATTATGCACGGCTGCAACGGTAAGATGGGACAGACGATTTCATCTTTGATTGCGGCGGATGAGGAAATTGAAATTGTGGCGGGCATTGATGCCGTGGACAGCGGAAAAAATGATTACCCCGTTTTTAAAAACATGGCGGAATGTACCGTGGAGGCGGACGCGGTCATCGACTTTTCCGTAGCGGCGGCGGTGGATGACCTGCTTGACTACTGTGCGGAGAAGAAGCTGCCCTGTGTTCTGTGCACCACAGGTCTTTCCGGGGCGCAGCTTGAGAAGGTGAAGAAGACGGCGGAGAAGACGGCGGTCTTAAAGTCTGCGAATATGTCCCTGGGGATCAACATGCTGCTGAAACTTTTAAAGGAGGCAGCGCAGATTCTTTCCCCGGCGGGTTTCGATATCGAGATTGTGGAAAAGCATCATAACCAGAAGCTGGACGCGCCCAGCGGCACGGCCCTGGCGCTGGCGGATTCCATCAATGAGGAGATGGGGGACAGTTTCGAATACGTGTATGACAGAAGTCAGGTCAGGCAGAAGAGGAATGCGAAAGAAATCGGCATCAGCGCGGTCAGAGGCGGCACCATCGTGGGTGACCATGACGTGATTTTTGCGGGAGCGGACGAGGTGGTTACTTTTTCGCACAGAGCCTACTCGAAAGCGGTTTTTGGCAAGGGAGCCATTCAGGCGGCCAAGTTTCTGGCAGGGAAACCGGCGGGATTATATGATATGGCCGACGTGATAGCGTGAGAAACGCGAAAAGTACTTCTTTGTCTTGGAATTAGAGTTAACGGGGGGAAACAAATGGACGATTTGGAATTGAAATACTTAAAGAGCCTTGCAAAGCAGTATCCGACCATTGCGGCGGCCTCCACGGAGATCATCAATTTACAGGCGATTTTGAATCTGCCCAAGGGCACGGAACATTTTATGACGGATATCCACGGCGAGTATGAGCAGTTTAACCATATCCTGAAAAACGGGTCCGGCTCCGTGCGCAGAAAGATCGACGAGGAGTTTGGCAATACATTAAGCATCAAGGATAAGAAGAGTCTGGCGACGCTGATTTACTATCCTGAGGAGAAGCTGGACATTGTCACGCAGCAGGAGGACGAGGATTCCATCGAGGACTGGTATAAGATCACGCTGCACAGGCTGGTGCAGATCACAAAGCGGGTTTCGTCAAAATATACCCGCTCCAAGGTGAGGAAGGCGCTGCCGAAAGACTTTTCCTATATCATTGAGGAGCTGATTACGGAGAAGGCGGAGGTGCAGGATAAAGAGGCATACTATAACGAGATTATCCACACGATCATCCGCATCGGCAGGGCGCAGGAGTTTATTGTGGCACTGAGCAACCTGATCCAGCGTCTGGTGATCGATCATCTGCATATCGTGGGGGACATTTACGACAGGGGGCCGGGCCCGCATATCATTCTGGACACGCTATGCCAGTATCATTCGGTGGACGTGCAGTGGGGCAACCACGATATTGTGTGGATGGGAGCGGCCAGCGGCCATCTGGCCTGCATAGCAAACGTGATCCGCATGGCGGCCAGATACGGGAATCTGCATACCCTTGAGGAGGGTTACGGCATCAACCTGATCCCTCTGGCAACTTTTGCGCTGGATGCGTATAAGGGTGCGGACTGCGAGGCCTTTGCCATCAAGTACAATACGGATTACGACACCAAAGACCTGAGTCTGGATATGAAGATGCACAAGGCGATAGCCGTTCTGCAGTTTAAGCTGGAGGGGCAGTTAATTATGAGACGCCCCGAATTTGCCATGCAGGACAGGCTGCTTTTGGAGCACATTGACTATGAGAAGAAAGCGCTTGTGCTTGATGGGGTTTCCTATCCCCTGAAGGATGTGGATTTCCCGACGATCAACAGGAGCAGGCCCTATGAGCTTACGGAGCAGGAGGAACAGGTGATGGAGCGGCTGCGGCAGGCTTTCGTCAAATGCGAAAAGCTCCAGAAGCATGTGCGCTTCCTGTTTTCCAAGGGCGGGCTTTATAAGATTTATAATTCCAATCTGCTTTACCACGGCTGTGTGCCCATGGACGAGGAAGGGAATTTCAACAAGGTCAATGTTTACGGGGAGGAATACAGCGGCAAGGAGCTTTACGATGTGCTGGAGCATTATGCCAGAAAAGGGTACTATTCCCATGACCGGAAGGAGAAGCTGAAAGGGCAGGACATTATCTGGTATATTTGGGCGGGACCCAATTCACCGGTTTTCGGTAAGGATAAGATGGCCACGTTTGAGCGCTATCTTGTGGAGGACAAGGAGCTTCATAAGGAGACGAAGAACGCTTATTACAGACTTCTTGACAGTGAGATGGTGGTGAACCGGATTCTGCAGGAATTTGGTCTGGATGAGGCGCGCTCCCACATCGTGAACGGCCATGTGCCGGTGGAGCGGAAAAAGGGCGAGACGCCTATCAGGTGCGGTGGGAAACTGCTCGTCATTGACGGCGGTTTTTCCAAGGCTTATCAGGACAAGACGGGAATTGCCGGATATACGCTTGTGGTTAATTCCCACGGTATGCGGCTGGTGGCACATGAGCCTTTTGAGTCCACGGAATCGGCGATTCTTCATGAGTCGGATATTTTTTCGGATTCCTTTATTTTGGAGACGACTGCGTCCAGACAGAAAATTGCGGATACGGAGACCGGCGCGGAGCTTCGGGAGATCATCCACCAGCTTGAGGAGCTTCTGCAGGCTTACCGGGACGGCATTTTAATCGAAAAAGGATAACTAAGGATAAAAAAGAGTTCTCGGGGCATTGCCTCGGGAACTCTTTGCTGTTGTATCGGATCTTTTGGTTAGCGCGTCGTGGAGGAGGCGCCGGTATTGTTATTGCCGGTTACGTCGTCCACCATGTTTTCCACGCCGGTTGCCGCATCGTCAATAATGTCGGAGGCCGCGTTTCCGGCGTCTCCGATGGCGTTGCCCACATCATCAGCGATGGAGCCGTCGTCTGCATTGTTTGTGCCTGCGGTAGCGTCGTTTACATTGTCGTTATCGTTCATGGTGCCGTCTGTATCTGTGCCGTTCACGCCTGTACCGGTGGTGTCTGTGCCTGTGCCGGTTGTGCCATTGGTGCCTGTGCCGGCGTCATTGGTGCCCGTAGTGCCCATGCCGGTTCCGTTGTCCGTACCCGTTCCGGCAGTTCCGGTTCCGTTTTGTGTGCCAGTGCCGTTATCCGTGTTTCCGGCTGCGTTTCTGTTGCCGCAGGCGGTCAGCGCGGCCATACTCAGAACCATGAGAGAGACAAAAAGTAAAGTTTTTATTCTTTTCATGATTTCACTCCTTTGCTTGATTGCTGAATCTTATATACTATAAACAGAATGTTTGATAAACTTCCTGTTCTTATGTTATTATGTCAGATAGAAATGAAAATATGCATTATGGCAATTTATTTGGCGAGAGCCAGACAACGAGGAAATACGGAGTATTTCCGAGTCTGGTTCTGCGCAGAAAAAAAGAAAAGGAAAAATTATGAAATTTCGACCTTGTATTGATATTCATAACGGCAGTGTCAAGCAGATCGTGGGAGGAAGCCTTAAGGATGCGGGAGACAGGGCGCTGGAAAATTTTGTATCCGGGCAGGATGCTGCCTTTTATGCCGGGCTTTACCGGGAAAAGGGTATAAGCGGGGGACATATCATTCTTTTAAATCCGGCTTCCTCCCCATATTATGAGGAGACGAAGCAGCAGGCGCTTTTGGCGCTTGGGACATACCCGAAAGGACTGCAGGCAGGCGGAGGCATCACGCCGGAGAACGCGGCTTTTTTTCTGGAGGCAGGGGCAAGTCATGTGATTGTTACCTCCTATGTCTTTTCCGGGGGACAGATACAGTACGACAGACTTCGGAAGCTTGTAAAGGAAACAGGAAAGGAAAATCTGGTTCTGGATCTGAGTGTGCGAAGCAGAGAAGGGCGATACTATATTGTGACCGACAGATGGCAGAAATATACATCCGTGGAGCTGACGGAGCAGGTTCTTGATGAGCTTTCCGAATACTGCGATGAATTTTTGGTTCATGCGGTGGACGTGGAGGGGAAAAGTGCGGGCATTGAGGAGCCTGTGGCAAAGGTTTTGGGAGACTGGGGAAAGATTCCGGTTACCTACGCGGGCGGCGTGCACAGCTTTGCGGATCTTGATCAATTAAAAAAGCTGGGGAAGGGAAGAGTGGATGTGACCATCGGGAGCGCACTGGATCTTTTTGGTGGTCAGATGGCTTTTGAGGACGTGCTCTCATATATGGAAAGGGCTTAAAAAGAAAAAAACCTGTCGTGCAGACAGGTTTTTCTTCTTCTCTAATCCGTTACAACAATAGCTGATTCTAAATAACAAAGTCTTACTAGATTATTTTAAGAACATTATATTTAAGAACAGGCACATCGTGATACTGATTATCGATGTCATAAGAAGCGTCAGCTCCTATAACTTTGTTACGTTTACGGCCTGAGGTCCCTTTTCGCCGTTAACTACTTCATACTCAACCTCAGCGCCCTCTTCGAGAGACTTGAAGCCTTCCATGTTGAGTCCGGAGTAGTGAACGAATACGTCGTTGCCCTGCTCGTCAGAGATGAAACCGTAGCCCTTCTGGTTGTTAAACCACTTTACTGTACCTTTGTTCATTGTAAATACCTCCACAAATGATAAAAATTACGTTGATTGACAACACCCATAGGATAGCACAAATCTTATAAAATGTAAAGCATTGTTTTTCGCTTTTTCCGTTTATTTGCATACTACAGTATATTGTCCAGAGTCTGAAATAACACCTGCACGTCAATGGGCTTGGCTATATGGGCGTTCATGCCGCTTTTAAGCGCTTCCTCCCGATCCTCGGTAAAAGCGTTGGCGGTCATGGCGATAATCGGAATGGAAGCCAGCTCGCGGCTTTCCAGCTTTCGGATGCGCCTGGTCGCCTCATAGCCGTCCATCACAGGCATCTGGATATCCATCAGTATTGCCTGGTAGTAACCGGGCTCTGATTTTTTCAACATTTCAAAGGCGATCTGGCCGTTATCCGCCACGTCCACGCTAAAGCCCGCATTGCCCAGAATCGCCACGGCGAGTTCCTGATTCATCTCCACATCCTCCGCCAGCAGAATCCGTCCGGTGTGACGGGGCTTAACTTCATCCCCGGCAGCTTCTGCTTCCTGGGACTTGGGCTGTAATACGGACTGAAGACAGGCATTTAATTCCGATAAGAACAACGGTTTGTTGCAGAAAGCCGTAACGCCGGCCTCCTTTGCCTCCGCTTCGATATCCGACCAGTCATAGGCGGTCAGAATGATAACGGGTACATTTCCGCCGGTTTCCTTTCGGATTCTTCGGGTCACCTCGACGCCGTTCATGTCAGGAAGCAGCCAGTCCACAATATATACGGAGTAGCTTGTGCCCCGCATGACGGCCTGGTGGCTGCGAAGTACCGCCTCTTTGCCGGACAGCGTCCATTCGGCCTGCATACCGAGCTGTCCCAGCATATAGGAAACGCTGTCGCACGTGTTGAAATCGTCGTCCACCACCAGAGCTTTGCAGTCTTTTAATTCCGGCAGGATAACCGGCTCTTTGCTTTCCTCGTGCAGACGGAAAGTGAAGGAGACTGTAAATTCGGTTCCGACGCCCAGCTCACTTGTAACGGAAATGGAGCCGTTCATCATATCTACGATATTTTTTGTGATGGCCATGCCAAGCCCGGTTCCCTGGATTTTGCTGATGGTGCTGTTGCGTTCCCGCTCAAAGGGCTCGAAAATGCGGGCGACAAACTCCGGGCTCATGCCGATGCCGGTGTCCTTGATGGTAAAGATATAGTTGGCATATCCGGCGGGCGCACCCGGCTTTTCCGTAATGCGCATGCTGACATTGCCGCCGGCTCCGGTATATTTTACGGCGTTGCTTAACAGGTTTAAAAGTACCTGATTGAGACGGAGTTTATCACAGTAAATGGATTCGTCCACAACATCCACCGTATCAATGTGCAGCTCAAGCTGCTTTGCGTGGATATCCGCCTGTAAAATATTGCGCAGGCCATGCAGAATTTCGGGAAGGCTGCAGAGCTTTTCCTCCAGATGGATCTTCCCGCTTTCGATATGGCTCATATCCAGTATGTCGTTGATCAGACTCAGCAGATGATTGCCCGAGGTCTGTATTTTTTTCAGATATTCCGCAACAAGCTCCGACTGGTCGATATGCGTGATGGCCAGATTCGTAAAGCCCACAATGGCATTCATCGGGGTGCGGATATCGTGGGACATGTTCGATAAAAATACGCTTTTGGCCTTGCTGGCCCGGTTGGCCTGGGAGAGAGCGGCTTCAAGCAGCGTGTTCTGCTCCATCTCCCGACGGATTTCCGCGTCCACGCTCCGAAAGCCCAGAACGATTCCGCGGCTTCCGTCCTCTGCGCCGGCGCTCACGGCCTTCATCTGGAAATAGATAATCTGACCGTCCTGCTGCTTGCGGTAATTTACCGAGTATACCTGTTTCGCACGCAGCTCCTCGTTCAGCGTGTCCAGAGAAACGGCGTGCCGCAGCGTTTCCTTGTCCTCTTCGTATACCAGCTCCTCTATGTACTGCGCCATGCTTTCCTGCAGTGAAATTTTATTTTCAAATATATTGTCAAGCTCGCGTCTGCCGGTACGGACCGGAATCAGTATGCCCGTGTCCGCATCTACGAAGCATACGAGCGTGAAGTCGAGACTCAAAGCCTGCACCAGCTCCATCTGCCGCCGCTCGTTTTTCTTCTCCTGCAATTTCTGTTCGGTGACGTCCAAAAGGAAGCGCTGGCAGAAGAGCTCGCCGTTCTCCTCGTAGAGCTTGATGTTTCCCATAACGTGGAGAATTTCTCCGTCTTTATGCTGTACGCGGTACTCCACATTGACGGTATCCCCCGCTTTTTTCAGCTTTCTGATGCTGTCGCGCAGATGAGCCCTGTCCTCCTCCATCACGGAAGCGGCAATCAGGTTAAAGCCTTCCGCAGTCATCTCGTCCAGCGTTTCATAGCCGAGAATTTTGAGGGCGGCCCGGTTTATGTTCAGAATGCGCGAATCTTTCAGACTGTGATTCATTACGCCGCAGTCGATGGTGGCAAGGATGGTCTCTAAGGTCTTGTTCTTCTTGATGATTTCCTGCTCGTAGGCGCGCTCCTGCGTCACATCGACGCCAACGCCGACGGTGCCCATTACGGTGCCGTCACAGTTATATAAGGGGGACTTGTATGTCATCAGGGTTCTGGTTTCGTCCCCGGCTTTTATGGTCTCCTCGGATACAAGGGTCTGCCTTGTGCTCATAACCCGATGTTCCGATTCAATGCAGGCGGGATCGTCCTCCTCCACGTCCCAGATATAGGCGTGACGGCGGCCTTCCACCTGCTGTCTGGTTTTGTTGACGGCCTCACAGAAGCTGTTGTTTACTTTTTCGTGGACACCGTCCTTGTCCTTATACCAGACCAGATTGGGAACGTTGTTGATTGTAGCTTCGAGGAAGTGGCTGGTTTCCCAGAAATCCCTGCGCATCTTAAGAGTCTGCTGCCATCTCAGGAAACGGAAGCGGAGCTCCTCGTCAGTCATGGGCATAATCCAGATATCCGTGATATCCTTTAATGCCGGATCAGCGCAAAGAAGCTGCATCTGCCGTTTGTCCGCAAGCAAAATAATCTGTGCGTCTTCGCGGCGGTTTGGCAGGAAGATCTGAAGCGCGGACTGCACGTCTGTATGGGACAGGTCGGCTATGATTACGTCCGCTTTTTGGGACAAAGAAGCCTCTGCCTCATCGCTTTCAGAAAAAATATGGGTAAAATGATCAAGAGAAGGCATCTTTTTTATCACGTCCATGGCGTGGCTTGGATGCCCTGTGAAATAAATATGGAGACTACAAGTATACATATCTGTTTCCCTCTGCCCATGTGATTTTTTTTGTTATACTTATTCTAACAAGCCTGCAAATTTGTGTCAATATGGGAAAGGTTTTGCAGAAAATTTCGTATATGCGAAAAAGGCTGTTTCTAGGAGCCCAGGCGCTCAAAAATCAGGTCATAGCCGTCGTTTCCGTAATTCAGGGAACGGTTTACACGGCTGATGGTGGCAGTTGACGCGCCGGTTTTTTCCGCGATTTCAAGATATGTCCTGTGCTGCTTCAGCATGGACGCAACCTCGAAACGCTGGGAAAGGGACAAAAGCTCATTGACGGTACAGAGATCCTCAAAGAAATCATAGCATTCCTCCTGCGTCTGCAGACAGAGGACAGCCTGAAACAGATGGTCAACGGCATCGGTTTTGAGTTTTTTGTTCATAATTCCTCCATTCCGTATCTGAAAGCGCCGCGCTTTCATACGTTAAAACTTTACAATCTTTATGTAAGAATATACCACAGGGACTCTTTTTTGTAAACCGTCCGTATGCTTTTGAACGAGATAAAATACTTGTCATGATCCTGTGAAAAATATATAATAAGAATCAAAGAACGGCGGAAGGTGCGAAGATGACGATCAATATAGAGGATTTGTTAAACAGCATTCAGGGAAGTCTGGACAGGATCGAATATATCAGGGCGGAGGATATTCCCGATATTGATCTCTATATGGATCAGGTGACAACGTTTATGGAATCCCATCTGAGAAATACGACAAGAGATCCAGCTTCCGATAAAATTCTGACAAAGACAATGATCAATAATTATGCCAAGAACGACCTACTCCCGCCGCCGTTAAAGAAAAAATACTCAAAGGATCATGTGCTTCTTCTGATCTTTATCTACTATTATAAGGGGATATTATCAATCAGCGATATTCAGGAGCTTTTAGAGCCGATTAAGAGCCGTTTTTTCCAGAATGGAGAGGTGTATGATCTTTCCCGCGTTTATGAGGAAGTCTTCGGGCTGGAGCGGGAGCAGAAGGATGTTTTAAAGGCAGATGTGGAGGAGAAGTTTCGGATTGCCCAGAATACTTTTGAGGATGCGCCTGCAGAGGACCAGGGCTTTTTAAAAATTTTCTCCTTTATCTGCATGTTAAGCTTCGACGTTTATGTCAAAAGGCTGCTGATCGAAAAGATGATCGACGGTATTACGGACAGACGCGGCGCTGATAAAAGAAAAAAGGGTAAAGGCCAGGAGGAAGAGTAAAATGGGAATGATTCAGTCGTTTGAGGATCTGACAATCAAAGGATTTGATGTGAAGGAAGGCATCAGGCTGTGTGGGGATGATGAAGAAATTTACATGGAAGTGCTCTGGGCAGCGATGGAGGAGGGAAAGGAGAAAATCCCCCTGATTCGGAGCATCTACGAAAAGAAAGATTACGAGCGCTACCGCATTGAGGTGCACGGGCTGAAAAATGCCATGCGTTCCATTGGAGCCACCTATCTTTCACAGCTTGCCGGGGAACAGGAGACGGCGGTGAAGGAGGAGAATTATTCGGTGATGGAAGTGGGCGTGGAGGAGATGCTGACGCAGTACCAGTTTGTGGTGGATGCCCTGAAGGAGCTTTTGGGAGAATAGATTGGTTTACATAATGTAACAACGCCCGGCGCATCAGCCGGGCGTTGTTCATGGTTAATTCAAAACTTTCTTGGCAAAGGTAGTGTCTACCAGATCTTCGTAAGGTACCCGTCCGTCCAGTTCTCCGGCCTCCTCCAGAATGTTTTCTAAAAGGGTGAAGCTGTCTTCCGAAAAAACAAGGTCTGACTTCCATGTGTCCTGCGCGGCATATCTGGCCACGATGGTCTCTATGGTGGAAAGCTCCGTTTCCGCGAACTGAGGCGCGATTACTTTGGCGATTTCCGCAGGAGTGTGGGTCTGTACATAGTCCATGCCCTTTTGCAGGGCGCGTGTGAAGGATTCGATCACAGCGGGGTTTTTCTCGATATAGCTCTTTCTGGCGGAGAAGGCGGTGTAGGGAACATAGCCGGAATCTTCTCCGAGGGAGGCAACTACATAGCCGTCGCCCTTTGTTTCCAGAGAGGTGGCGTGGGGTTCGAATTCAACCGAAAAATCTCCCTGCCCGCCGGAAAAAGCGGCTGCAGTGGAACCGAAGTCGATGCTCTGGTCGATAGAAAGGTCGTTTGCGGGATCGATATTGTTCTTCTTTAAAATGTACTCGAATACCATTTCGGGCATACCGCCTGCCCGGCCGCCCAGCACATCCTTACCGATTATCATGTCCCAGGTGAAGTTTTCGATGGGTTCCCGGGATACCAGAAAATTGCCGGCACGCTGGGTGAGCTGCGCGAAGTTCACCGCGTAGTCGGATGCGCCTTCCTTGTAGGTGTAGATTGTGCTTTCGCTTCCCATAAAGCCGATATCGGCCTCTCCTGTTAAGAGCGCGGTCATCGTTTTGTCGGCGCCGAAGCCTGTAATCAGGGTTAAGTCGATGCCCTCGTCGGCAAAATACCCTTCCTCGATCGCCACATACATGGGCGCGTAGAAAATAGAGTGGGCTACTTCGTTCAATACAACGGATGTTTTGCCGGAAGAAGCGGGAGCGCTTTCGACGGGCTTGCTTCCGCAGCCCCAGAGGACGCCCATAAGCAGAAGCGCCGCCAATAATATGCTGCCTGTTTTTTTCATGTTCCTCCTCGGATTGCCGCCTCTTACGGGCAATCCATAAAAGACATTTTACTATAGTTTATGCGGAAGAGAAAAAAGTGCTTTTCTTTTTGGGGATAAAATGGTATACTATTAAAGTCGTAAGTTTGCAGGCGTAGTTCATCGGTAGAATACAAGCTTCCCAAGCTTGGGAGGGGGGTTCGATTCCCCTCGCCTGCTCTCAGCAGTATAGTTGTAAAGCCCCCGCTTTACAGCTATTTTTTTCGCGCATAAGCAGAGCCGGAAGGCACACGAAACAGATGCCATGCTTGCATGAGCAGATGGTTCGAGGGACTTACGGCGAGCAACGCGAACGAGAAATGCGAAGCGTTTCGAGTCTGCGTATGCGCAGAGTCAGAAACTGGCTATGACTGTTTATGACGAGCAACGCGAGTGAGAGATGCGAAGCATCTCGATCTGCTTATGCGCGTGCCGAAGTGGGACGAAGACTGCGAACGAGAAATGCGAAGCGTTTCGAGTCTGCGTATGCGCAGACAGTGTTTTGTTGGAAGGCGGGAGGTACAAAAGAAATGTGGATCTGGCTTGTTTTACTATACGGCGTTTTAAAGGGCGTGCGGGAGATTGTCAAGAAAAAGGCTTTGGAGAAAAACTCTACCATAGAGGTATTGTTTATGTATACTTTCCTGTCTTTTGTCATGGTCCTGCCGTCTGCCGGTGTGTCGATGGGCGTGGAACCGCGCTTTTATTTCTACATTGCCATGAAATCTTTTGTCATCTTTCTGGCATGGATGTGCAGTTTCCGCGCCATCAAAAAAATGCCCATCAGCCTTTACGGCGTGCTGGATCTGTCCCGTGTTCTCTTTGCAACCATGCTGGGCGTTATCGTACTGCAGGAGGCGCTTGGCACGTTTCAGGTAATTGGCCTGCTTCTTGTGTCGGCAGGACTTCTTCTGTTAAAATATCAGCCAGGGAGCGTGCGGGAGGCGGCGAAGAGCGCGGGAGAGTCCGTGGAGATCAGATATGTGGCGATGGCCTTCGTCTCCTGTCTGCTGAATGCGGTTTCAGGCCTGCTTGACAAGATTTTAATGAAGGATATCACAAGTTCCCAGCTGCAGTTCTGGTATCTGCTGTTTCTGACGTTATTTTATCTGCTGTTTATTCTCGTTTCCCGCACGCCGGTGAACTGGAAACGGGCGGTCTGCAACAAATGGGTGTGGCTTTTAAGTCTGCTGATTGTAATAGCGGACAGGGCGCTTTTTGTGGCAAACGGTATGGAAGGAAGCCGCGTTACGATGATGACGCTGTTAAAGCAGGCTGGATGTGTGGTGACGATTCTGGCCGGACGGTTTTTATTTAAGGAAAAGAATACCACGCACAAGCTCATCTGCGCCGCCATTATCATTGCCGGAATTGTGATCGGGGTGAGATAGCGGAAA
Source organism: uncultured Lachnospiraceae bacterium (assembly GCA_947176065.1). Lineage (GTDB taxonomy): Bacteria > Bacillota > Clostridia > Lachnospirales > Lachnospiraceae > UBA3282. The sequence goes on from CAMWPB010000006.1 coordinate 39,301, forward strand.
CCGTGATGCAAAGTATACCGTAAAAATGACGAAGTATGCCGTAAACCGTGTGGATATGCAGAAAAGTATTGTCGCCATACAAGAGGATATGGTATACTAAACCATAATTTTGCTTCTCTATTTTCTACATGTTCTAACATAAAAAAGGGGGAACCGAAAATGAATAATGATGGTACATTTAACGGTGCAAGGGCAATGAATAAGATGGCGGTTGCCTGCCATACGGTGATCGTGGCCGTGCTGGAGATCGCTTATCTGATCGAGGTTCTCAAGGGCAGCAGAACCATGGGGTATTATGTGGTCTTTTCGCTGATTGCGATTCTGCCTGTGGCGCTTGAGTTTTTCCTGTACAACAGGGAGCCCGAGGATACGCGCCTGAAATATGTGATAAGCGTGACCTACAGTCTCTTTTATCTCTTTGTCGTGTTTACCACGGTCAATATGATTGCCTTTACTTATATTATACCGCTCTGTCTGGTGATCATTCTCTACTCGGACGTAAAACTCTGTGCCTGGGTGTCGGGAGCGGGCGTTGTCATCAACATAGCATTTTTGGGCTGGCAGGGCATGTCGGGCGGTATTAAGGCAGAGGATATGGCGACTTATGAGATCCGCATGGCGCTTCTTATTCTGGTGGCGGTTTTTCTATGTCTGGCCACAAAGACATTGGAAAAGATCAATGCGTCCAAGTTAGCGGAGCTGGATCGGGAGAAGGATAATGTTTCCGCCCTGCTGGATAAAGTGATGCGGATATCGGGAGAGATGTCCGACGGTATTCTGGATGTGGCCGGACAGATGCGCGAACTTGGGAGCGCGGTATCGGAGACGAGAAACGCCATGCAGGAGGTTTCCACCGGCACCAATGAGACGGCGGAGTCAATCCAGAATCAGCTTGGACAGACGGAAGAGATCCAGAACCATATCGGACAGATGGCGGATGTGGTGGGTGCGATCACGCAGCATATGGCGGAGACGAAGGACAGCGTGCGGCTGGGCAGGGAGAATCTGCAGACGCTTACCGGACAGATGGAACGTTCCGAGCAGGCGGGAACACAGGCCGTAGAGGAAATGAAGGAGCTGGCGGAGTATACCTCCAATATGCAGACGATCATAGATATGATTACCAGCGTGGCCAGCCAGACCAGTCTGCTTGCCTTAAATGCCAGCATTGAGGCGGCGCGTGCCGGGGAGGCCGGCAGGGGGTTTGCAGTGGTGGCTACGGAGATTTCCAATCTGGCCAACCAGACGCAGGGCGCCACGGTGGATATCACGGACGTGATCCGCAGTGTTTCGGATAAATTGAAGACCGCTGCCGGTACCGTGGAGGAGCTGATGGAGAGCAACCGCAGGCAGAGCGAATCCGCGGTGCATGCAGCCGACAGCTTTGAGAAGATTGAGGCTGACACCGATCAGGTGGATGAACAGAGCAGACGGCTGGACGGTTCCGTGAAGCAGCTGGCGGAGGCCAACCGGGTGATAGTGGAGAGCATTCAGACAATCTCGGCGATTATGCAGGAAGTGTCCGCGCATTCGCAGGAGACATTCCGGGTGAGCGAGAACAATACGAAGATTGTGTCGGAGGTAGACAGGCTGGTGGAGAGCCTGAGCGATCAGGCAAAGCAGCTGAACCAGAGCCAGAGCTGATACATAGGGGAACATAAATATAATTTAAAATGGAGGGAAAAATGGGATTTTTAAAGAATCAGTTTTCAAGCGTCATCGAGTGGAATGAGAACGGTGCGGGCGTACTGTTTTATAAGTTTCAGAATCAGGAGATCAAGAAGGGGTCCCGGCTGATTATCCGTCCGGGGCAGGATGCGATCTTTCTGTATAACGGCAGGGTAGAGGGTATTTTTGAGGAGGATGGCGATTACGACATTGAGTCTGATATCATTCCCTTCCTTACTACCTTAAAGAGTTTTAAGTTCGGATTCAGCACGCCGCTTCGGGCGGAGGTGCTCTTTATCAACACCAAGGAGCTTCTGGTGAAATGGGGCACGAAAAATGCCATCAATCTGCCGGCGCCGGGGCTTCCCGGCGGTATGCCGATCCGGGCCTTCGGTGCGTTTAACTGCAGGGTGGCAGCCCATGACGTGCTGATTGAAAAGCTGGCAGGCATCAGACAGACCTATACGGTTGGGGATGTGAAGGAGCGTATCATTGCAAGCCTTGACCAGCTTTTGATGAGCTGGATCAGCAAAGAGGGCAGGGATATGTTTAACCTGCAGGCGGATGCGAGAAATATTGCCAAAGGCATTGAGAGCGAGCTGGACGCGGATATGAGGACGCTCGGTATCGCCATTTCAGGCTTTACGATCGAGAGCTTCTCCTACCCGGAAGAGATTCGGAAGATGCAGGAGAAGGCGGCGGCGCAGTCCATGGTGGGCGACATGAATAAGTACACCCAGATGGCGGCGGCTGACTCCATCGGGAAGGGCGGAAGCGGCACAGGTATGGCTTCCGATATGGTGGGCTTACAGATGGGAATGGCCATCGGACAGCAGATGGTAAACCAGATGAATATGGGCGGCGCGAATGCGGCCGGACGGGGACAGCAGATGGGACAGCCTGCGGCACAGGGGGGACAGGGACCGAAGTTCTGTCCGAACTGCGGCACACCTACCACAGGTTCCAAATTCTGCGGCAACTGCGGCAATCAACTATATTAGTGTGAGAAGTACTAAGGCTCACACAGGAGAATACCCAAAGTACGGGCATTCACCGCATTGATTTGAGGATGAGTTGAGATGAGTATATACGACACATTAAACGAGAGGCAGAGGCAGGCCGTCATGCAGACTGACGGCCCTGTTCTGATTTTGGCGGGCGCGGGTTCCGGCAAAACAAGAGTTTTAACGCATAGGGTGGCATACCTGATCGACAGGGCGGGTGTGGCGCCCTATCACATTCTGGCGATTACATTTACGAACAAGGCGGCGGGGGAGATGCGGGAGCGTGTGGATAAGATCGTGGGCTTTGGCGCAGAGCAGATCTGGGTTTCCACTTTCCATTCTACCTGTGTGCGTATCTTACGCCGGTACATAGACAGACTGGGCTATGACAATCATTTTACGATTTACGACACGGACGACCAGAAGGGCATTATGAAGGAAGTCTGTAAAAAACTGCAGATTGATACGAAGATGCTGAAGGAACGCACGATTATGAGCGCCATTTCTTCGGCGAAGGACGAGCTGATTGATCCGCAGGAATACGAGATGCAGAACGGTTTCGATTATAATGGCAGTAAGATTGCCAAAGCGTACCGGGAGTATCAGGCCACTTTAAAGAAAAACAACGCGCTGGATTTTGACGATCTTATCATGAAGACGGTGGAGCTTTTCAAGGCGGACGCCGAAGTGCTTTCCTCCTATCAGGATAGATTCCGCTATATTATGGTGGATGAGTATCAGGACACCAATACGGCCCAGTTCGAGCTGATCCGGCTTCTGGCAGGCAAACACAGAAACCTCTGTGTGGTGGGCGATGACGATCAGTCCATCTATAAGTTCAGGGGGGCGAATATCCGCAATATTCTCGATTTTGAGAAGGTTTATCCGGACGCTTTTGTGGTCAAGCTGGAGCAGAATTACCGCTCCACCCAGATGGTTCTGGACGCTGCCAACGCGGTCATCAAAAACAACAAGGGCCGCAAGGAAAAGGCCCTTTGGACAGACAAGGCGGAAGGAGCACGCATCGGCTTTAAGCAGTTTGACACGGGTTACGAGGAGGCGGAATACATCGCCGGGGATGTGGCGAAAAAGAAGAGAAAAGGGCAGATTTCCTACGGGGAGTGCGCCGTGCTCTACCGCACCAACGCCCAGGCACGCCTTTTGGAAGAGCGTTTTATTATGGAGGGCATTCCCTACGATGTGGTCGGCGGCACAAACTTTTATTCCAGACGGGAGATCAAGGATGTGCTTGCGTATCTGAAAACCATAGACAACGGCAGGGACGACGTGGCGGTGAAGCGGATTATCAACGTGCCCAGGCGCGGCATCGGCGCAACCACTATTGTGCGGGTGCAGGAGTATGCCGATGAGAGGAATATCAGCTTTTTTGATGCCCTTACAGAGGCGGATCAGATTGTGGCGATCGGCAGGAGTGCATCCAAGCTGAAACCCTTTGTGACCATGATACAGAGCTTCCGCAGCAAGCAGGAGTTTTACAGTCTGGAAGAGCTTGTCAAGGATGTATTGGATCTTACGGGATATTTGAAGGAGCTGGAGGAATCCGACGAGGAGGACGCGGCAGACCGTGTTGAGAATATCGAGGAGCTGGTCAGCAAAGTGGTGGCCTATGAGGAGGACAACGACGAACCTTCCCTGAGTGAGTTTCTGGAAGAGGTGGCGCTGGTGGCGGACATCGACCGGGTGGACGGCGACGGCGACCGGGTGCTGCTCATGACCCTGCACAGCGCCAAGGGACTGGAGTTTGAACATGTCTATCTGGCGGGCATGGAAGACGGTGTGTTTCCAAGCTACATGACCATCACCTCGGATGATCCCATGGAGATCGAGGAGGAGAGAAGACTGGCTTATGTGGGAATCACCAGAGCCAGAGAGGAGCTGACTCTTACCTGTGCGAAACAGCGCATGATCAGAGGCGAGACGCAGTATAATCCCATCAGCCGTTTTGTGCGGGAAATCCCACCCCTGCTTTTGGACGGCACGCCCGCGCCGGTAAAGAGGAGGATGGAAGAAATATATGAGGACGACTCGCAGGAGCGCAGTCTTCTGCGGACAAAGCCCTACGGGGCGGCGGCAAAATCCTACATGGAACCTGTCAAACCTTATGCGGCGGCACCGAGCGCGTACACGGAGAGAAAGAAGGCTTACGCGGCGCCGATTAAGCGTGGTGCGGGGAAAGCACCGGTTACGGTGGGAGGCAATCCTTTCGGATCGGGGAACGTCTCGTCCGGTCGTGGGGGGACGGCCGAAGCGCCGGCGGTTCCCGGAAGGATCGGCTACGGGGAAGGCGACCGGGTACGCCATGCCCGCTATGGAGAGGGCACGGTTTTAAAAATAGAACCAGGACCCAGAGACAGTCAGGTGACGGTGGTTTTCGACGAAGTTGGGCAAAAGATCATGTATGCGGGATTTGCAAAGCTGCAGAAGGTCTGAGGACGCAATCGTTGAAAAAATGTGAAAAATTTTCAAAATAGCCGCGATCGGATGCATATTTTTACATAATTTTCATAAAATAAAATATTCACATATAGTAAAATCTGAAAAAAAGTGGTATACTATGCGTGATGGCAATGAGCAGTGCCATACGGTAAGATGGCAAAATGACTGCTTGCAGACAATTTTGTCAGATTAGCGCGGTCACAATGTATGGGAAAGAGAGGGCTACAGGATGAGCAAGAAAGAGATTTTGAATAAATTGGATGAGATCATGGACAATGCGGGTGTGAATGATTTTCTCGGCAGGAAACATGAGGAAGAGAAGAAGAACAGTCTGTTATGGATATTTGCCGTGATCGGCGCTATCGCAGCGGTAGCAGCTATCGCATATGCCGTGTACCGTTACCTGACGCCCGATTATCTGGAAGACTTTGAGGACGATTTCGACGATGATTTTGACGATGACTTTTTCGAGGACGAGGATGACGACGAGGACACAGGCGTGTAAAGTTTTATATTGAGAAAATTGTGAGGGTCGGCGGGAGATGACATTTCCCGGCGGCCTTCTGTTATTCTATAGGAAATTGCGACCGTGTAAGCCATTCAAGGAGAATGCGTTTTATTCTATAGGAAATAGAAAGGGATACAGGCATGAGGACGGAGAGGAAATGAAAAAAGGACAGATCATAGAAGGTATCGTGGAACGGATGGATTTTCCCAATAAGGGAATTGTGGTCTGCGGGGAGGGCGTCTGCACGGTGAAAAACGCCCTGCCGGGACAAAAAGTGAGGGCAGTTGTCAATAAGGCGAGAAACGGGAGATATGAGGGACGGCTCCTGGAGCTGTTGGAGCCTTCCCCGGTGGAGACGGGAAGTCCCTGCCCCCATTTCGGGAGTTGCGGCGGCTGTACTTATCTGTCCTTTCCCTACGGGGAGAGCCTGAAAATCAAGGAAGGACAGGTGAGGCGGCTGCTTGCGCCTGTGCTGGAAAAGCAGGAGGAGGAGTGCCTGTTTGAGGCGGCCAAGGCGTCTCCGGAGGTCTTTGGCTATCGGAATAAGATGGAGTTCACCTTCGGGGATGAGGTGAAGGATGGGCCGCTTTCTCTGGGGATGCATAAGCGGGGCAGCTTTTATGATATCGTGTCCGTGACGGACTGTCAGATCGTGGATGAGGATTATCGGAAAATTCTGCGCTGCGTCAGGGACTATTTTTCGCAGCTGCGGGAACAGGGCGTGGACGTGTCTTTTTATCACAGGCTGCGGCATACGGGTTATCTGCGGCATCTTGTGGTGCGCAGGGCTGCGAAGACGGGGGAGATTCTGGCGGCGCTGGTGACGACTTCCCAGGTGCCCGTCCGACAGAAGGCGGACGGCGTGACCCGCGAACAGGATGAGGCGGAGGGACAGGCTGCGCAGGAGGCAGTTCCGGAGGAAGGCCGGCAGACGGAGCGGGCGCTTCTTGAGGGGTTGAGAGAGCGGCTTCTGGCGCTGCCGCTTACCGGTGAGATTGTAGGCATTCTGCATGTGAGAAACGATTCCGCGGCGGATGTGGTGCAGAGCGACGAAACTTCTGTTTTGTACGGGCGGGATTATTTTTATGAAGAAATTCTGGGGCTTCGCTTTAAAATTTCACTTTTTTCCTTTTTCCAGACCAACAGTCTGGGAGCGGAACTGCTCTACAGCACGGCGCGGGAGTATATTGCTGACTATATATCAACGTCAAATGAACACTTGCAGGGAAAAATTGTGTATGACCTTTACAGCGGCACGGGAACCATTGCACAGCTGATGGCGCCTGTGGCGAAAAAGGTGATCGGCGTGGAGATCGTGGAGGAGGCCGTGGAAGCGGCAAGGAAAAATGCAGAGGCGAATGGTTTACATAATTGTGAATTTATTGCCGGCGACGTATTGAAGGTGCTGGATGGGATTGCGGAAAAGCCGGATGTGATCATTCTTGACCCGCCCCGTGATGGCGTGCACCCGAAGGCGCTCGCAAAGATCATTGATTACGGGGTGGAGCACATTCTGTATATCTCCTGCAAGGCGAGCAGTCTGGCGAGGGATCTGGAGGTCTTTCTGGCGAGAGGATACAGGGCCAGACGCTGTGTGGCGATTGATCAGTTCCCGTGGACGGCGGGGGTAGAAGTAATAATAAAGATGCAGCGCTGTGGAAAAGACAAGAATTCGGAGCTCTAAAACCACAGTCTAAACCACAGGACGTAAAATCTATTTGCAACCAGCCCCGATATACAGTAAGATAAAGAGGTGGACACCAGGGGGTAACATCAGTGTTAAACTTTTTACGGCATTCCCCGGCACTGCAGCAGCCTCAGGGCAGGGCGGCCGGGAAAAGTTACGGCCCCGGGAAGCGTGATGCGCTTACGGGCGCGGTGAACAGAAGTACTTTTCAGAAAATGGTGGAGGATGCACTGGCAGGCGAGCATAAGCAAGGCTGTCTTCTTTTGGTGGATGTGGACCATATGCAGGAAGTCAACGACAATTACGGCAGGGAGACGGGAGACCGGGTACTGCAGGCTGTTTATGCCACTCTGCGGGAGCATTTCAGGGGCGAGGACGGTATAGGGCGGCTCTCGGAGGATACTTTCGGTGTCTGGATTGATGGACTTTCGGCAGAGCAGGTAAGCGGTATCCGCAGACGGATTGCCGTTGTGAATGACAGGCTGCTGCACGGGGATCAGGATATACCCACCGTTACGCTGAGCGCGGGGGCGGCTTTGGGGGAATCGGGAGAAAGCTATAAGGAGATGTACCGGCAGGCGCAGAAAGTACTGCACCGGGTGAAAGAGGGCGGACGCTGCGGCTGTGAAATATATACAATATAAGAAAAACGGGAGGAAAGTATGGGCGGCTTTTTTGGAGTGGCATCGAAGGAAAATTGTATTTTTGATCTGTTTTTTGGGACGGACTATCATTCCCATCTGGGAACCAGACGGGCGGGTATGGCGCTTTATGACGCGGAGGCGGGATTCAACCGCGCGATCCACAACATAGAGAATACGCCGTTCCGTACCAAATTTGACAAGGATGTAAACAAGATGTACGGGACGCTGGGCATCGGCTGTATCTCGGACTACGAGCCGCAGCCGCTGATTATCCGTTCCCACCACGGCACTTACGCGATCACTACGGTTGGCAGGATCAACAATAAAGACGAGATCGTGTCGCAAATCTTTCAGAACGGCAAAGGGCATTTTCTGGAGATGAGCGGCGGCGATATCAATGCCACGGAGCTGGTGGCGGCTGTGATTAACCAGTGTGACAATCTGATCGAGGGTATTCGGTACGCGCAGGAGCTGATCGACGGCTCCATGACGATTCTGATTATGACGCCGAAGGGAATTTATGCGGCGAGAGACAAAATGGGGCGTACGCCTGTCACGATTGGGAAGAAGGAGGATGCCTGCTGTGTGTCCTTTGAGAGCTTTGCCTATCTGAATCTCGGCTATGTGCCGGAGCGTGAACTTGGCCCCGGAGAAGTGGTTATCGTGACGGCGGAGGGCGTGCAGACGCTGGCGGCGCCGGGCAAGGACATGAAAATCTGCACGTTTTTGTGGATTTATTACGGCTATCCTTCCTCTTCCTATGAGGGAATCAGCGTGGAGGAGATGCGTTACAACTGTGGGGCGATGCTGGCGAAGCGGGATGATGTGAAGCCGGATATCGTGGCGGGCGTGCCGGATTCCGGAACACCCCATGCGATCGGTTATGCCAACGAGTCGGGGATTCCTTTTTCCAGGCCGTTTATTAAGTATACACCCACCTGGCCCCGTTCTTTTATGCCTACGATCCAGAGCAAGCGGGATCTGATCGCAAAGATGAAACTGATTCCGGTGCATGACCTGATTAAGGACAGGAGCCTTCTTCTGATCGACGATTCCATCGTGCGGGGCACGCAACTTCGGGAGACGACGGAGTTCCTTTACCAGAGCGGTGCGAAGGAGGTACATATCCGTCCGGCCTGTCCGCCCCTTCTTTACGGCTGTAAATATTTGAATTTTTCCCGTTCCACTTCAGAGCTGGAGCTGATTGCAAGGCGGGTGATCCAGGAACTGGAGGGAGAAAACAAATACCCGAATTTGGCGGTCTATGCAGACCCTGACAGCACAGAGTATGGCCAGATGCTGGAAAAGATCAGGGAAAAGCTGAATTTCACTACATTGAGGTATCACCGTCTGGATGATATGATCGCTTCCGTCGGCATTGACAAGTGTAAGCTGTGTACGTATTGCTGGGATGGCAGGGAGTAACTGTGCGAGAAGAACTTCTAAAGCTCAGCAGCAGGGGCTGCTTCGCTAAGAGGTTCTAAGTCTCGCACGGGAGAATGCCTAAAATGCAGCATTCTCCGCGTCTGTGAAGGGAAAGAGTGAAAATGATATTCAAGTGTAAGAACTGCGGCGGCAATACGGTGTATTCGCCGGAGAAGAAGAGAATGTACTGCCCGCACTGTGAGAGTACGGACAGTGAAGAAAAAATAGGGGACAGTTCGCTTGTACAATGTGTAAACTGCGGCGCGCCGCTGCGGATTATGGAATTTACTTCGGCGTGCAGGTGCGAGCATTGCGGCACTTATCTGATATTTAACGAGAGGGTGGAAGGCGTCTTTGAGCCGAAGCTGGTTTTGCCGTTCTGTATGGGAAAAGAGATGGCGGCAGCGGCCATGGAGCATGAATTTTCCAGACGGCTTTTTGCGCCGGCCGATTTCCTGTCAGCGAAGAGTCTGGAGAAAATGGAAGGGATTTATGTGCCTTTCTGGCTCTATGACTACGGCGCGTACTATGACTTTGCGGGAGAGGGCACACGGGTCAGAACATGGCGCAGCGGCGACACGGAGTACACGGAGACCTCTTACTTTGAGGTGATCCGGCAGATGGACGTGGATTTTGACCGGATACCTGTGGACGCTTCCATCGCTATGGATGACGGCATCATGGATCTGATGGAACCTTACGATTACCGGGCGCTTGCGGATTTTGAACCGCAGTATATGTCCGGCTTTTTCGGGGAGGTATATAACCAGGAAGCGGAAGAACTGGACGGGAGGGCACAGGCAAAGGCGAGGCAGGCTTCGGAAGAACTGCTGCAGGGCTCTTTGACGGGATATGCCGCCGTGCGTCCTTACCGGAAGAATCTGAAGCTGACCAGAGAGAGCTTCTGCTATGCGCTGATGCCTGTCTGGCAGTATGTGTACCGCTATAAGGATCAGTCTTATCTGTATCATGTGAACGGGCAGACGGGAAAAGTGATCGGCGTAACGCCTGTTTCCAGAGGAAAAGTGCTGGCCTACAGCGCATCGGTGTTTGCGGCGGTGACGGCGCTCTGTTACATGGCGGTTCATGTGCTGGAGATATTATAGAAGGGAAGGGCGAAAGCTGTGAGAGAGTATTTTCGTTATTTTAAATGGCTGTACATCGTTCTGGCGGCTGCCGCGCTTCTGGCCGTTGTGCTTCACGCGGGGCACTGGGCGCTGGCAAAGGCGGCTGATTATCAGCGGACGAATACCGAATGTGTAACGGATGAGCGGGTGTTTGACAATGCGGATGTGCTGTCGGACAAGGAGGAGGAGAAACTTCGCAGTCTGATTGCCAAACGGGAAAAACAGACGGGCTGCGATATCGTGCTTGTCACCCTGAATGAGCCTTTGAAGGAGTATGCCAGATCGGTTGAACCGGGCGTGATTTCGGAGGAATACGTGAGGGTGTATGCGGAGCAGCGCTGGGAGAACGATGGTTTCGGCTACGACAGGCCGGATGGCGATGGCGTGATGCTGGTGGATAACTGGTCAAGGGAGGATGACGGCATGATCCATACCTGGCTGTGCACTACCGGCCGGGCGAGGGATGTGTACTATGTGGAGGATGTCGACCATCTTCTTGACAATGTGTACCGTTATGTGGAGAAGAACCCGTACCGCGCCTACAGGACTTACGTGAATGACTTTTATCATGATATGATGGGCTGGAAAATATCGCATATGACCGTACCGGGATTTGTACCCTGGCTGGCAGGAATAATAGCGGCTGTTATTTTTGCGGCCGTAAACTGGCGGTCCAAAGAAGGGAAAAAGACGACTACAGCGACCACCTATGTGGCGGGCAGGGAACCTGTCTTCCGGGTTTCCCAGGACAGATTTTTGAGAAAGACAGTGACCCAGCGGAAAATCCAGACGAGCAGCGGCGGTCACGGAGGAGGAGGCGGAAGCCATGGCGGCGGGGGCGGCCATCACGGAGGCGGCGGGCACAGCCGTTAACAACGCGAGAAGTTCTTCTCGCGTGGGAGAATGCCAAAATACGGGCATTCTCCGAGCAGATTTGAGAATATAACAAGGCGGGTGCCGGAGCACTCGCCTTTCATAATGTCATATCATAAGAGAACACCGCTTCTTATGCCATCTTGTTTACGGCAAGAGTCATGCGGGAAACTTTTCTGGCAGAGGTATTCTTGTGGTATACGCCCTTCTTGGTAGCCTTGTCAAGTGCGGAAGTAGCGGCAAGCAGCGCACTCTGCGCAGCAGCCTTATCCTTCGCTTCGATGGCAGCATATACCTTCTTGATTGCTGTCTTTACGCCGGACTTAATGGACTTGTTTCTGTCAGCCTTTGTCTTGTTTACCAGAATTCTCTTTTTCGCAGATTTGATATTAGCCATAACATCCTCCATTTCAAAACGTTTACATTATATTTTCTTCTTTCTATATTGGACAGAGACACACGCATATTATTTTAGATTATGGAAATAGGGATGTCAATACATATTTTGTTTATTTTTGCAAAAAATAGAAAACAAAATGGGCAGGCGAAAGAAAAGCGCATAAAATATAACAGCTGCAGAAGTTGAAAGCCAAAACGGAAAGGAATGGAAATCGCTATGGATAACTGGTCAAATGTCAGGACGGACTTGGCGTTGGAAGCCAGAGAAGGTATTGGAGAAAAGGAGTCCGGGCTTCATGGAGTGAAAGTCGAGGAGCGCTATGACGAAGAATGCGACGTGCATATTACCCGGGTGGTTATAGAGACGAAAAACGGGGCTAAGGCGCTGGGAAAGCCTATGGGAACCTATATTACGCTGGAGGCGCCCGCCATGACGGAGCCGGAGGAAGACTATCATCAGGAAATATCGGGTATTCTGGCGGAGCAGCTTCGGGGGATTCTGCCAAACCCGGATAAAGAACAGTCGATTCTGGTGGTGGGGCTGGGCAACCGGGAGGTCACGGCGGATTCCCTTGGGCCCAATGTGGTCGACAATCTCTTTGTCAACAGACACATTGTGCTTGAGTACGGCAAGGTGGCCTACAATCGGACGAAGATGCATCTGGTGAGCAGTCTGGTGCCGGGTGTTATGGCGAAAACGGGCATGGAATCGGCGGAGATCATCAAGGGGGTGATCGGGGAGACGAAACCGGATCTGGTGATCGTGATCGACGCACTGGCCGCCCGCTCCACCAAGCGTCTGAACCGAACCATCCAGATTACAAACACAGGCATTCATCCGGGTTCCGGCGTGGGTAACCACAGAAATGCCATTACGGAGGAGACACTTCATATTCCGGTGCTGGCGCTGGGTGTGCCGACGGTGGTGGATGCTGCCACGATCGTGGGGGATGCCATGGGAGAGCGTCCCGCCACGCTTAAGGAGCTGAATAATATGTATGTGACCACAAAGGACGTAGACCAGCAGATCCGGCAGATCAGCCATATTATATGCGACGGGATAAACGGTGCGCTGAACTTCTGACAGCAAGTGGTGGCATGAATTTATATTCGAAGTGCATATATCTTAGTATGTACATGAATGGGAAGCGGTTGAAAATTATTTTAATAGCGGTTGTTATCATAAGCTTTGCGTTTGTCTGCGCAGAGATTTTGCGGGAGCGGGAGAAAAAAACGGAAAGTTCAGCCATCCATGGAATTGCGGAGGAGCTGGTGATGGAGCCCTATCTGCCCGGAATCCGCAGAATGAACGAGACGGACCGCCGCGCATCGGGAGACGGTTTTTGGCGTAAGGCTCTGCTCTCCCAATATCCAGGACTGCTCTACGCGTTGGAAAACGGGGAGGAGGGCGTGACGGAGAGCGATTATGCCAAACTTCTCCTGCCGGAGGGAAGTGACGAGGATTACAGGGGACTGCCGGAGGAGGCGCTTGAGTACGGCGACGACGCCATGCATCTGGAAAAGAATCTGGAATCGGCCTTTTTAAAGGAGAATGAGATTTATTTGTCATCGGAACAGGAAGAGGAGGGAGAGACTGCGGAGGATGCGCCGGAGCAGCAGTCGTTTGCCAGGGTGGAGGAGAAAAGCTACCGATACCAATGGGAAGAACTGTCCTCCTACGAAGCGCTGATCAAGGCTTTTTATGCGGTGGACAGCACCACAGTCGCGGGAGAGGGGCTTTTACAGGCGGAGAAACTTCTGGAAAAGGATATGCGGATTCAAGGGGATGCGGACGCGCCCCAGATTTTGATTTATCACACGCATTCCAAGGAGAACTTTGTCGATTCGGTGCCGGGCGATGAAAACAGCGGGATTTTGGGGGCGGGGGAGTATCTGGCGGAGCTATTGCGGGAGGAGTATGGGTATAATGTGATTCACCATACGGGGTGTTATGATGAGGACAGGGCTTATGCCTACAGTAATTCGCTGCCGGCCCTGGAGGAGATTCTTGCAAAAAACCCTTCCATAGAGGCGGTGATTGACCTGCACCGGGATGAAATGCCGGCGGACAGGCGTCTGGTCATGGATCTGCAGGGGCGGCCCACCGCACAGTTTATGTTTTTTAACGGGCTGTGCCGCACCACGAAGGGAGCGATTGAACAGCTGGAAAATCCGTATCTGTCGGACAATCTGGCGTTGTCCTTTCAGATGCAGGCGGCATGTAACGAGTATTATCCCGGGATTGCCCGCAGAATATATCTGAAAGCCTACCGTTACAATATGCACCTTTGTCCGAAATCCCTGCTGATTGAGCTGGGTGCGCAGAACAATACGGAGGAGGAAATACATAACGCATGTGATGTTTTGGCACATGTACTGGATCTGGTTTTTGGCGGCAGGGAGCCGGAGCGGGGAGAAGAAATGGGGCAGGATACGCCGGAGGGCGATTGATGTGGACATCCTCCTGTGGATTTGATATACTATTTTAACAGTTCGGCCAGACCGAATCTGACGGGCAAATCGTGTCTGCGCGAATTTGACAGGCAGATGATGGACGTGAGCTGAACGTTACGGAGAGGATAATAGGTATGACAACAGATCAGAGCAAAATCAGAAACTTTTGTATCGTAGCCCACATAGACCACGGCAAGTCCACACTGGCGGATCGGATCATTGAGAAGACGGGACTTCTGACAAGCCGTGAAATGCAGGCGCAGATACTGGACAATATGGACCTGGAACGGGAGAGGGGCATTACCATCAAAGCCCAGACCGTGCGCATTATCTATCAGGCGAAAGACGGAAACGAGTATATTTTTAACCTGATTGACACGCCCGGCCATGTGGACTTTAATTATGAGGTGAGCCGTTCTCTTGCGGCCTGCGACGGGGCGATTCTCGTGGTGGACGCGGCGCAGGGCATCGAGGCGCAGACGCTGGCGAACGTATATCTGGCGCTGGATCATGATCTGGACGTGTTCCCCGTGATCAACAAGATCGACCTGCCCAGCGCGGAGCCGGAGCGAGTGAAGAATGAAATCGAGGATGTGATCGGCATTGAGGCGCAGGATGCGCCGCTGATTTCCGCGAAGAACGGCACCGGCATCGAGGATGTGCTGGAGGCCATTGTGGAGAAAATTCCCGCCCCCGGCGGCAGCCCCGACAACCCGCTGCAGGCGCTGATCTTTGATTCCGTGTACGATTCCTACAAGGGCGTGATCGTGTTCTGCCGCATTAAGGAGGGCCGGGTCAAAAAGGGAACGAAGATCAGGATGATGGCCACGGGAGCCACCGCGGAGGTGGTGGAGGTGGGATATTTCGGTGCGGGGCAGTTCATTCCCTGCGACGAGCTGACGGCGGGAATGGTGGGATACCTTACCGCTTCCATCAAGAATGTGAAGGATACCGCCGTGGGCGATACGGTGACGGATGTGGACAACCCTTGCGCAGAGCCGCTTCCCGGCTATAAGAAGGTGAATTCCATGGTTTACTGCGGTATGTATCCGGCGGACGGGGCTAAGTACCCGGATCTGCGGGATGCGCTGGAGAAGCTGAAATTAAACGACGCTTCCCTGAACTACGAGCCGGAGACCTCCATTGCCCTTGGCTTTGGGTTCCGCTGTGGCTTTCTGGGGCTTCTGCATCTGGAAATCATACAGGAGCGTCTGGAGAGGGAGTACAATCTGGATCTGGTGACCACCGCGCCGGGCGTTATATACAGGGTATATAAGACCAACGGGGAGATGATTGAGCTGACCAATCCCTCCAATCTGCCTGATCCTTCCGAGATCGACTATATGGAGGAGCCGGTAGTCAGTGCGGAGATCATGGTGACTACGGAGTTTATCGGCCCGATTATGCAGCTCTGTCAGGAACGGAGAGGCCGTTATATCAGTACCGAGTATATTGAGGCGTCCCGTGCGCTTTTGAAATATGACCTGCCTTTAAACGAGATTATTTACGACTTTTTTGACGCGCTAAAATCCCGTTCCAGAGGCTACGCTTCCTTTGACTATGAGTTGAAGGGGTATGAGCAGTCGAAGCTTGTGAAGCTGGATATTCTGATCAACCATGACGAGGTTGACGCGCTTTCCTTCATCGTCCATGCGGACAGCGCTTATGAGCGCGGCAGGAAGATGTGCGAGAAGCTGAAGGATGAGATCCCTAGGCACCTTTTTGAGATTCCCATTCAGGCGGCGGTGGGCGGCAAGATCATCGCGAGAGAGACGGTCAAGGCCATGAGGAAGGACGTTCTTGCCAAGTGCTACGGCGGTGATATCACCCGGAAGAAAAAGCTGCTTGAAAAGCAGAAAGAGGGTAAGAAACGTATGCGGCAGGTAGGCAATGTGGAGATTCCGCAGAGCGCCTTTATGAGCGTGTTGAAGCTGGATGACAACTAAGGGACAGGCGCGTGGCGGTGTTGTGCCGTGCCAGGTTTCTATGCATCGCCTGGAATGGAGGACAGAATGAGAGATTTGAGTATCTATATTCACATTCCGTTTTGCGTCAGGAAATGCCTTTACTGTGATTTCCTCTCCGGCCTTGCGCGCGGCGGGGAAATGGAAAGTTATGTAAACTTATTACTGCGGGAAATTAAGAAGCAGGCGATATTTTATGGAGATCACAGGGTGATCTCCATCTTTCTTGGAGGGGGTACGCCGTCCCTTCTCCCAGCGTGGGAGACAGGGCGGATTCTGGAGCGGGTCAGAGAGGAGTTTTTGCTGACGGAGGATGCGGAGATTACGATAGAGTGCAATCCGGGCACGGTTACGGCAGAGAAACTGGAAAATTACATAACATATGGTATCAATCGTCTCAGCATCGGCCTGCAGTCCACGGATGACGGGGAACTGGCGCGCATCGGGCGGATTCACGATTACGGCAGTTTTCTGGAGACTTACAGGCTGGCAAGGGAGGCTGGGTTTCGCAATGTCAATATTGATCTGATGGCGGGGCTGCCCGGTCAGAGCCTCGCCTCATACAGAAAAACACTGGAGCGTGTGGTGGCGCTTTCACCGGAGCATATTTCTGCCTACAGTCTGATTTTGGAGGAGGGGACACCGCTTTATGTAAACCAAAAGGAATATACTTTTCCTGACGAGGAAGAGGAGAGGGAGATGTATGAGCTGACGGGCCGGTGTCTGGAGAAAGCAGGGTTTCACCGCTACGAGATATCCAATTATGCCAGAGAGGGACGGGAATGCCGCCATAATAAGGTGTACTGGTGCAGGGGCGATTACGCGGGCTTTGGACTGGGGGCTTCCTCCATGGTACGGAACGTGAGGTGGAAAAACCCGGATGGGCAGGCGGATTATGCGGCCTGTGTGGAGAAGATGGAAGCGGACGCGCTTAACCGCGTGGCAGGTATCACAGAGACGGAGACAGACCGGACGGCGCGCATGAAAAAAATCTGTCCGAAGGGGATGGACTTTGCGGAAATGCTGCGTCAGACGGGGCGCCGTGAGGTGCAGATTCTCACTACGCAGGAGCAGATGGAGGAATTTATGTTTCTGGGACTGCGCCTGACGGAAGGGGTGGACTTGCAGGATTTTCAGCGGTATTTTGGAAAAACAGCGGAGGAGGTTTACGGAGAACAGATCAGTTCCTTCGAGAAACAGGGACTTTTAAAGCGGGAAGGACGGAGGCTGCGGCTCACGCCGCGAGGCGTCGATGTGAGCAATGTGGTTTTCTCTGCGTTTCTCCTTTAATAGGAACATGTACAGGCAGAGTTTGCGGGAAATAATCAGGAGAAGGTAAATTCCCCGTCTCTGCGTACATGAGACAAGGTCTGAATGGCTTCCGCGCCGCTTCGGATCAGAGGGGAACGGTATTGAATTTCTACTGTTATGCCTGTATAATATTATAGTAACGATTTGTCTGGTTCAGAACCAGCCACGAAAACACTGTGTGGTTCTGAGCGGATATAAATTGGGACAGATGGAAAGGCACTTGGAAAGCCGCCGGGTCATAGAATAGAGTAAATGGACTTTGGAGGCTCCTTTTGAAAACATTCAGCCAGCCACTTTCTGCGAAGGATGAGGCCGTCTATCTGGGGCGGCTTAAAACAGGAAGCGAAAGAGAGCGCGGGGAGGCCAAAGGGATTCTGGTGGAGCGGAATTTACGTCTGGTGGCGCATATTGCCAAGAAGTACCAGAACGTGGACGAGGACATGGAAGATCTGATATCCATCGGCACCATCGGATTGATTAAGGCGATAGATTCCTTTGATGCGGGGAAAGGGAAACTCAGTACCTATGCGTCGCGTTGTATAGACAACGAGCTGTTGATGCTCCTTCGGGCGAAGAAAAAGACTTCCCGGGAAGTATCCCTGTATGAACCCATCGGTACGGACAGGGAGGGCAACGAAATCAGTCTGCTTGACGTGATCGAGCAGGATCAGGTGGACGTGATTGACAGGATGGAAGTGGAGGATAAGCTGCACAGGCTGAAAGGCCTGATTACTGACAGGCTCTCGGACAGGGAGCGGGAGATCATATTGATGCGTTACGGCCTTTCAAACGGGCAGGAGATTACCCAGCGGGAGATCGGCCACAGGCTTGGTATTTCCAGAAGCTATGTTTCCAGAATAGAGAAGCGGGCGCTGGAGAAGCTGAAGGAAGGGTATGAGGCCTTTGGCATGTAATAGCCGCAGAGGAAAAACAGGCAAAGACAGGAGGAAATGGGACAATGCGTTTTATAAAGAGCGAAGATTTAAAGACCGGAATGAGATTGGCGCGTCCTATCTACAATAAAAACGGCGTTCTGCTGTATGAGAGAAATTCTAAGCTGACCCTGCAGGGGATCAACAGCGTGAAAAATTTCGGGCTGCTCGGAATTTTTATTCTGGAGCCCGCGGAACCCGTGCCGCCCATGACAAGGGCGGACGTGGAGTTTGAGCGTTTTCAGACCATGTGTGTATTTTCGATCCGGGAAGAGCTGGATGCGATTGCGGAGAGCGGGCGTGCCCAGAGAACCCAGACGATTGCATCTAATATCATCAAGAACTACGGACACATGGACGCCAGAATTAATTTCCTGCAGAATCTGAGGAGCAAGGAGGACTACATATATAAACATTCCCTGAATGTGGCGATTCTCTGTGCAATGATGACACATGTTATGAATATGAAAGTGGAAGAGCAGATGGAGACGGTGCAGGCAGCGCTTGTCCATGATATCGGAAAGATCATGCGTTTTCAGGACGAAGCCGCTGCCGGGGGCGTTTTGATCGATATGACGACGGAAATCCGGGAGGAGAGGGGACATGCTCTTCTGGAAGAAGCTTTTTCCACGAAGCCCAACGTCAAACGGATCTGCTCTCAGGCCTATAAGATGCTGGCAAGCATGAAAACGGGAGAGGACATCTCCTCGATCCGTCTTGTGAACGGGGCGCGGGTGCTGGCTGTGGCGGAAACCTACGACAGGATGACTGCCATGAAAATGGACGAGGAACCGGCTTCCGAGGTAGAGGCGTTGAAATTCCTTCTGAACCATCCAAAAGTATACCACAGCAAAGTGGTGGATGCGCTGATTAAGTCTGTCAATATTCTGGTGCCCGGAGTCAGCGTGGAGCTGAATACCGGGGAGAAGGCGCTTGTCCTCGCCGCCAACGAGGCGGACATCCTGCGGCCCACGATTCTGATGTTCCGGGATAACAGCGTAATCGATCTGTCGGATGCAGAACTGTATGAGGATCTGGAAATCAGGGATATTATGAGGACGTTGGATAACCGTCATGTCATGAATCTGGATCTGTTAAAGCAAAACGGAATAGAAATCGAGGAGGCGGAGTACGTGGAGACTCCGGTTATCTGAGACTTGAAATAGAAACGGCTGGAGGGGGAAAAGGGAAATGCCGACAATACAGGAGATTATGCGGACGGCCAATGACGCCGGCGCATCAGATGTACATATCACAGTGGGAATACCGCCAAAGATGCGCGTCAACGGGAACCTGATTACGATGGAGTATCCAAGGATGCTGCCGCAGGACACGCTGACGGTCGCCTATTCTATTATGAGTGATGTGCAGAGGGAACGTTTTGATGAGCGGGGAGAGTATGATATGTCCTTCTCGATCCCGGAGCTGGGAAGATACCGTGTCAATGTCTACAAGCAGAGAGGGTCTGCGGCCCTGGCGCTGCGTCTGGTGGGTACGGTGGTTCCGGCACCGGAGAAGCTGGGCGTGCCGGAGTCCGTTATCAACCTTTATGAGCGCAAGCGTGGTCTGATTCTCGTGACAGGCCCTACGGGAAGCGGTAAGTCCACTACGCTGGCGGCTATTATTGACAAAATCAATAATAACAGGGACGCCCATGTGATTACGCTGGAAGACCCGATTGAGTATCTGCATCAGCATAAGATGGCGATGGTGAACCAGAGAGAAATCGGTTTGGATTCCCAGAACTATGCCAATGCCCTGAGAGCGGCGCTGCGTGAGGACCCGGATGTTATTCTGGTCGGTGAGATGCGCGATTTTGAAACCATAAGCGTTGCGATCACGGCGGCGGAGACCGGGCACCTTGTGCTGTCCACCCTGCATACCATCGGCGCAGCCAGTACCGTGGACCGTGTGATCGACGTGTTTCCGCCCCATCAGCAGCAGCAGATCAGAGTGCAGCTGGCGAATGTTTTGGAGGCCGTAATTTCCCAGCAGCTCATACCTACCATGGACGGCATGGGCCGTGTGGCGGCCTTTGAGGTTATGCATGCGAACCATGCGGTCAGGAACCTGATCCGCGAGGGAAAGTCGCATCAGCTGGCCTCTGTCATGCAGACCAACCGCAAGATGGGAATGATTACCATGGACGACGCGATCATACAACTGTTTTACGAGGGAAAGATCGACCGGGAGATGGCCATACAGTTCGCGCAGGATCCCGACGGGATGCAGAATAAAGTGATGTAAACTTTGCCGCGTGAAACGGTTCCGGTAGGGAGGAAACTATGGACTATAAAAGAAAAAAAATGCGTCTGGGTGACGTGCTCGTACAAAACGGCGTTATTACGGAGGAGGATCTGCAAAGAGGACTGGAACGTCAGAAGGGCAGCGGCCGTAAACTGGGCGAAACGCTGGTGGATGAAGGCATTGCTACCGAGGAAAATATCGCCAGAGCGCTGAGTAAACAGTTCCATTATGACATGGTGGATCTGCAGAACACCGAGATACCGCAGGAAATTCTGGATCTTGTGCCCGCGAATGTCTTAAAGAAGCACCGGGCGATTCCTTTTGAGTATTCGCCGGATAACATGAACGTGCTCCGTGTAGCCATGTCTGATCCTATGGACATTGGGGCGATGGACGATATCAATATCATCACGAATCTGCAGGTAGAGCCTGTGGTTGCCACTATGGGCAGCGTTATGCTGGCAATAGACCGGTATTACGGACAGGCGGAGGTAAATTCTGCTCTGGAGGAGTACACCAGAGAAAAAGAGAGCCAGATGATCGAGCAGGAGGATATGTACAGTGAGGATGTTAACAACTCCCCCATTGTGCAGCTTGTCAAGGGCATGATCGATCAGGCTGTCAGACAGCGTGCCTCCGATATTCATATTGAGCCGATGGAGAGACAGGTGCGGATTCGTTACCGTATCGACGGTGCGCTCTATGAGAAAGCGGTTTACAGCATCCGGCTTCTGCCGGCGATTGTAGCGCGTATCAAGATTATCGGCGGCATGGATATCTCCGAGAAGAGAAAGCCTCAGGACGGCCGTATCACCCAGATCGTGGACAGAAAAGAGTTTGATATCCGTGTGTCTATTCTGCCGACGGTCTACGGCGAGAAGATCGTTATGCGTCTTACTTCCAAAAACGCGCTGACAAAGGAGAAGAGCCAGCTCGGCTTAAAACCCGATGAACTGAAAAAATTTGACCATATATTAAAGAACCCGCACGGAATCCTGCTGGTAACGGGTCCTACGGGAAGCGGTAAGTCCACCACCCTGTATACGGCTCTCAGCGAGCTGAATAAGGAGGACGTGAACATTATTACCGTGGAGGACCCGGTGGAGGCGAATATCGACGGCATCAATCAGGTGCAGGTCAACAACAAGGCGAATCTGACGTTCGCATCCGCCCTGCGTTCGATCCTGCGACAGGACCCGGATATCATTATGATTGGTGAGATCAGAGATCAGGAGACTGCCTCCATCGCCGTTCAGGCTTCGATTACAGGCCATCTGGTGGTTTCGACCCTGCACACCAACTCCGCCGCCAGCACCATTACCCGTCTGGCGGATATGGGGATTGAGCCGTATCTGATAGCGGACTCCACGATAGGCGTCATTGCCCAGAGACTTGTGCGCAGGCTCTGCCCCGAGTGCAAGCGGCAGAAAAAAGCGGACGCAGAGGAACTGGAGCTTTTACAGCTTGAGCCGGATGCGGACGTGACGATCTACGAGCCCTGCGGCTGCCCGCGATGCGATGGCACCGGGTTTAAGGGGCGTATCGGCGTCTATGAGATCATGGAGGTGACCCAGCCCTTAAAATCCATCATCAGCAAGAACGGTTCCGCGGAGGATATTAAGGAGAAGGCGTTGGAGGAGGGAATGAATACCCTGCGCATGAGCGCCACGAAATATGTGCTGGAGGGAATAACTTCTGTACAGGAAATGATGCGGGTATCCTTTGATTTGTAGGAATGTGGAAGTGCGGTTTGATAAATAAACGAAATTTCGTTAATAAATTTTATGAAAAAGCTTGACAAATCTTTGTCGAAGAGATATTCTGATAATTAAGCAGCCGGTCATCATGGTGTATGGGGCCGGCTGTCTCTATAGGCGGATATTGTATCCGCATCAGTTATTCTGGCAGATTCTGCCATAATTTCACAGACACAGGCAGGGTTTGCAGGACGGAAAGCAGGAGAAGAGGTTACGATGAAATATGCAGTGAGTATGTATGTGGAGAGAGGACGATATGAAGGACGATATGAAGGACGACAAGAAGGACGGCAACGGGGTATACAGGAAGAAAAAATTCGCGGAGCAACAGCATTTGTAAAAGAATCTATACTGCAGAAGCAGTCTGAAGAATACATTATGGATATGCTGCAGACCTGTTTCCAGCTAAAAAAGGAGGCTGCCAACCTGTACCGGAAAGGATATGAGAGTGGACGTAAAACAGAAATACCCGCTTTTACATAAAACAGGGGAAATACTGCTGGCGGCAGCAGGCAGGATAACGGCCTTGGCGGGAAAGGCAGAGACTTTTCCTGGTAGGGTACCGGAAATATTCGCGCTCTTGTTTTATGCGGCGGCGCATCTTGGCATGGCGCTTGTTCATGAGCCTTTCTTTGACGAGGCAGAGGCGTGGCAGATTGCGCGCTCGGTGACGCTTAAAACGCTGCTGTTTGAGACGACACATTACGAGGGACATCCGCCGCTTTGGCATTTGATTCTGATGCCGCTTGCAAAGGCGGGGGCACCATACGAGCTGTCCCGGACGCTTGTGAGTCTGGCGTTTATGGGAGCTGCGGTGTTTTTGCTTCTATGGTATGCGCCTTTTCCCAGACTGGTGCGGCTTCTGCTGCCGTTCACCTACTTTTTCTTTTACCAGTACGGTGTTATTTCCAGAGTGTACTGTGTGATGACGCTTGCGTTTGTGCTTTTGGCAATGGCTTACCGGCGAAGAAACGAGAAACCGGGCAGATATGTGATGGTTCTGGTTCTTTTGTGTGTAACGCAAGCCTATGGACTCGTTTTTGCGGGTGGGTTGGCGCTTGTTTGGCTGTGGGAGATTTGGAAAGAACAGCCGTGCGGCGTAACAGCCGAGCCGGGAGTTGGAGAATCCGGCGGACAGAAGTTTAAGAAACTGGTGTGCAGATACGGCGGTGACAGGCGGCTCCGATGGCTTGCGGTGCTTCTTGCGGTGGCACTTATTGTTATCTGGATGATTATGCCGAGGGCGGACACTTATGCCATGGTGTCCGCTACCCCGGAAACCATAAGAAATCCCTTTGTTGTGCGGCTGATTTATACCTTTTTTGTATTGCCGGCGGATGCGATGTTGACGGATATCTATAGCGATCACATCATTCTTTCGCAGGTATTACTGATGCCTTCGGCGCTGGTCAGCGGTGCTTTTATAGGCATGTTGATTTTGGGAATAATTAGTTTTTATGGAAGAAAAAAGAGAACGACGCTTCTGTTCTTTCTGCCCTACAGTCTGTTTGCTGTTTTTTCTGCTGTTGCGTATTTTTCGCTTCATCATATCGGGATTGGACTGCTTTGGATGTGTTTCTGGTGCTGGGTCAACGCGGAAACTGGGGAAAGTGTGGGATGTACGGCGAGGCAGAGTGTGTCCGTGAGAAAGTGTGGAGCGTGCGGCAGAGTTGTGCCTGACCGGGAAATGCCGGAGGGGGATGCGGAGGCGGTGCGGTGTGCGGCGATTCTGCTCGGCACGCTGGCGATAGGCATCTCCCTGCTCTGGACCGGTGTGGCATGCAAATTAGATATTGCTAAAAACTATGCTCCGGGACGTAATGAGGCGGCGTTTATCAGGGAACATCGTCTGGATCAGTATCGGATCATGACCGGCTGGATGATTACGTATGATGAGGAAGGGAATGTCAGGATGACGGATATTAATCAGTGTAATATGGCGGTAAATCTGGCACCTTATTTTGAACATAACCTGTTCTTTAATTTTAATGGCGGAAGGGATGACGGCAATTACATCACTCATATACATCCCTCTGAGGAGGAGACGCAGAAACAGTATGAGGCATGGAGAAAGGAGGGGGCGCCGCAGGTGCTCTGGATGCAGCCGGATATTTCGGCAGTTTATGGAGGGACGGTCAGTATGCGGGATTACGCGTTGGTTTATCAGCAGGATGCCTGGCAGATATGGAAAACAGGGGCGAGCTATTATGAAAGTGACATTCATGTACGGAGGGACTTACTGGAGGAAACTGGGCTGAGGCCGTTGCAGACGGCGCCCTGAGCGAGCGGCTTTTAGTGTGGCGGATAGAGTTGGGGAGTGGAGAGCGCCTTAAATGGACAGGCTGTAGACAGGGGAATGACAGGATATGATTGAGGGACGAAAGAAAACGAAGACGCAGGGAATTGGATTGTTACTGGTTGTTTTGGCGTCGATTTGCTATGTTGTGTTGCTTACGGGAGGAAACCCGGAGGCCTTTTTGGTCGATGATAACAGGACGCAGTGGTATCCTGTCATGGAGCGGGCTTATGAAGATTTTTGGACGACGGGCCGGATCTATTGTTACGATTTCTATCAGATGAAGGGGATGCCCGTGGCAGGACAGGGTTATTATGGGGTGATGAATCCGTTTATTCTGTTTTCGTACACGGTGACGAAGTTTTTACCCGGCAGAATAGATGCTATCACCTTTTACATCGGCATGATGGTGGTTTTTGGAAATTTTTTCTTTTATCTGACTTGTAGGTGGTTCAACTGTAAACAGGCTTCTGCGTTTCTTTTAACCATGACTTACAGCACGATGGGGTGCTTTTTTGCCTTTTTCTACTGGTATTATGTGTTTAATAATTATTTTTTGGTGCCGCTTCTCATCTATGTTTTCCTGCACTGTGCGCGGGAGGGAAGGTTTGCGTATTGTGCCTGCGGAATCGTATTGGCGATGGATCTGTGGATGGGAAATGTGCAGTACACTTTCTATCATTATTTGCTGTTCGGCATCCTCTGTCTGACGATGGTGACATTAAAAGATGGGCGTTATTTTAAAATACTGTGCGCTAATGCAGCGGTGGGAGTTGGGCTTTCCATGCCCATGCTGCTGCTTCTTTTGCAGGCGTCCGGCGGTTTTCAGAAGAATGGGGATTTTATGACATATCCTCTTTTGTATTTCAGCCTGCTGATTCATTCTGTGATTCCACAGGGTATTCTGCGGTGGCATGGGGACGGCTTTTCTTTTTTGGATTCCTATGTAATGGGGCGGGACGATAACCTCGTGTGTTATATGGGCCCGGTGGGCATCCTTTTGTTTGCGGCAATGGCTTGTGCCGTCGGCCGATTTCTGAACAAAGCGGGGAAAATGGGACGGAGTTCAGAAAATGAAATGCAGGCGGGGATGCAGGCACAGCTGCGAGGAATTTGGGAGGAGCTGCGGGTGGGGTATGGCAGAGCGACGGGGTGGACTCACGAAAAGAAGACGGCAGCGGGGTGTGTGGCAGCGCTCCTCGTTTTCCTGTCGCTGATGAGCGGCGGTGCTGTGGCCCATATACTCAGTGCGATGCCTGTCGTTCGGAATTTTCGCTATTTCTTTAAGGCAATTTTTCCGGCAGCGCCGTTGGCAGTTCTGCTGTTAGCGTATCTTGTTGGTACGGCTGACTGTAAGAGCAGCGCGGTCGGCCAAGGGCACGGTGGAGGACGCTGTGGAAGCAATGTGTCTGGCTGTGAGAGTAAGGCAGCACGGCGTTGCCGATCTGTGGTGTCGTTCCTTGCGGTGGTTTATTTGTGCATGGGTGTGGTGAATGCCTGCGATACGATTAAGTTGGGGAGAGCGTTGTTTGGAATGCGGATTGAAGGTGATTTTGAGGAGGAGAAGGAGCTGGCTTTGTCTGCACTCGAGGCGGCAGAGATAGACGGAAAAAACTACAGGACAGCCACGTTCCTGCAGTTTCCTGGTGTGAATGACGAGTGTTTCGCTCTGCCCCGCAATTTGACAAAGAATTTTGCCACCGCTGTTGGCGTTTTTTCGTTGGCAGGTTACGAAATTGCTACGAAGAAAGACAGGCTGGAGATGTTTGACGCAATCTATTCGGATAGTGATTTTTATACCAAATACGCCAATGCGGATACAATGGAAAATTTTTATCATAATCTGGAGCAACAGCCGGAAACAGTGCAAAGACAACTGGTTGAAAATGGTGTACGTTATCTGCTTTTGGATAAGACCACGCTTGCAGACAACAGGCTGGTAAGAGAAGGCGGATGGTTTCTGCTTCAGAATGACAGGCGGGAGGACGTTGCCGCCGCTTTGCAGGCACTTCCAAATATCCGCGTGGAACGGGTCAGCTCCTTTAACGACCATTATGATCTGGTGGAGCTTGCGGGCACAGCCAGTCTGTGTATGGACGGGGCGGGGAGTAAGGTTCCTTTAACGGATGAAAATATGCAGACCATTTCCTTTACCGCACAGGCAGCAAAGGTTTATACTCTCTCCTTTGCATGGGACCGTCATCTGGAGGCTTGCGTGATTGAGGCTGACGGCACTGTGAGAATGCTGCCTGTAGAGATAACGGAAAACGGCAATATCCGGCTGTCCACGGCGGGAAGTACCGGCGGACAGGTGACGCTTACGTGGCATGACCCGCTCTGCACTGCGGGGTTTGTCTGGGAAGGACTGACGACAGGAGCGTTTTTATATCTGCTCACGACTCTTGCAATCTTCGGGAAAAAGTGCTATAGTGATAACTATATAGTAAATTAGTACCGAAGACAGGGATCGGCGCTAGTATCTCTGGCATAAAGTCAGGGGGGGACGCAGGCAAACTCCTGCTGGGATGCTTCAGCAGGGGAGTACGAAGGGGAAGTACGGGGGAAATGCTATGGCGGTCTGGGGATATGTTGCGATCGATAAAGGCGGAAAAGAGATAAAAGGAAGCAAAGACGCTGATAACAAGGATCTTGCACTCAGGGATCTGAAGAATCAGGGTCTTATTGTGCTGGAATTAACAGAGCAGAATGCGCTGACAAGGGATATCAGTCTCGATTTCGGAGGCAAGCCGACGCCACGCGATATGGCAGTGTTCTGTCGGCAGTTTGCAAGTATCACCAGGGCCGGCGTTACGATCATCGAGACGTTAAATATGCTGGCGGACTCCACGGAAAATAAAAAGATGCAGAAAGCTCTTTATGCCGTGCGTGCGGATGTGGAGAAGGGTGAGAGCTTCGCGGATTCCCTTTCGGGGCATCCGGCAGTGTTCCCGGAGCTTCTGGTGCAGATGGCCAGAGCGGGTGAGGCGTCCGGCAGTCTGGATACGGCTATGGAGCGTATGGCGGTACAGTTTGAGAAGTCAGCCAAGACGCAGGCCATGGTTAAGAAGGCGATGATCTATCCGATCGTGGTGGCGCTGGTTGCGGTTGCGGTCGTGATCGTTATGCTGGTGTTTGTCATCCCGCGTTATATGGATATGTTCGAACAGCTGGGAACGGAACTTCCGGGCATCACGCTTGCGGTGGTGGCTCTGAGTAATTTTATACAAAACAACTGGTACATAATTATTCCGGTCGTCGCGGGTATTGTATTTGCCCTCAAGGCTTATGCGAAAACTTACTCCGGCAGACATCTTTTCGGGAAACTGCAGTTAAAGATTCCGGCGGTTAAAAATCTGGTGGTGAAATCCGCTAGCGCACAGATGGCAAGAACACTGAGCACCCTGCTGACGGCGGGGGTGCCGCTGATCGAGGCGGTGGATATCGTGGCGGACACCATGACGAACATCTGGTTTAAGGAGGCCCTCAAGGAAGCGGTTGAGCAGATTATGATCGGTGTGCCCCTGTCTCAGCCTGTACGGACCTGTGGCCTGTTTCCGCCCATGGTTTACCATATGATGCGGATCGGTGAGGAAGCCGGCTCTACGGAGGATATGCTCAATAAGCTGGCTGATTATTATGAAGAAGAAGTGGAGATGGCGGTGCAGTCCCTGATGGCTGCTATGGAGCCTATGATCATTATTGTGCTGGCGGGCGTTGTCGGTTTCCTGATTGGTGCGGTGATGGCGCCTATGGTGACGATGTACTCGGCATTGGATAATCTGTAAAGTTATAACCTGAATTAAGCGCGCTGAGTAGGGAACAGCCGCGTTTAAGATATATGTAACCCGAAAACAACCCCAATTTATGATGAAAAAGGAGAAGGAAACAATGAAAAAAGAGAACATGAACAACAAAGGTTTCTCCCTCGTCGAGCTGATCATCGTTATCGCCATCATGGCGATCCTGATCGTAGTGCTGGCGCCTCAGTATCTGAAGTATGTGGAGAAGAGTAGAGTATCGTCCGACCAGACAACCATCGTTGAGTATATCAACGCAATGCAGGTGATCGCTGCTGATCCGGATATCACATTGGATAGTGCTAAGACTTACTCGTTAACGAGCGCTGCTAACAGCGATACAATTACAGTCTCTTCTGATCTGGCAACATTAATTGAAGGTCAGGGAATGTTGGATGCTACGTCTGCAGCGGGTGGCAAGACACAGTCCACTGCATATAAGGCTGCGGAAATGAACATTGTGTTAAAATATGACAGTGGGAAAAAGGTTTGGAATGTGACAAAAGCTGGCGGTACTGTTGAAGTGAACGGTAAGCTGCCTACCACCTAAGTGCTGAATCGAATGTTGCATGGAAAAACGATGTATAAGTACCAAAACATAAGTAATACGGCATAACCCCTCGCCCCTTGTGCAGAAAAGCGAACCTCAAAAAACGCTTTTTTGCATGGGGGGGGGGTAATACGTTACAGACAAATACCCCACAGAAGGAAACGACATGTTACCAGATATCTTACTTTTCAGCTCTATATTTCTCTTCGGCATCGTGATTGGCAGCTTCCTGAATGTCTGCATTTTCCGTATCCCGGAGAAGGAGGATATTGTAAAGACTTCCTCCCACTGTATGAGCTGCGGTTATCGCCTGAAATGGTATGACATGATTCCGATATGCAGTTTCCTTGCGCTGCGGGGTAAATGCCGCAAATGCGGCGAGAAACTTTCTGTCCAGTATCCTCTGATTGAGGCGGCGAACGGAATCTTATACGTTTGTATCGTATGGACAGGCGGCCTCGGCATAGAATCCCTACTCTACTGTCTGATGGCTTCCGCGCTCCTTGTTTTGAGCGTGATCGACTTTAGGACATATGAGATTCCCTTTGGAATCAATCTGTTTATACTGGCATTGGGGCTGGTCCGGGCGGCAACGGACTTTGCAAATATCCTTACCTACTTGATCGGCCTCTTTTCTGTCAGTATTGTGTTAGCTGTTTTGTACTACGCCACCGGCGGGAAAGCGATCGGCGGCGGCGATGTGAAGCTGATGGCGGCCTGCGGGCTGCTGCTTGGCTGGAAACTGATTATTTTGGCTTTTCTGCTTGGCTGTGTTCTCGGCGCGGTCATCCATGTGATCCGTATGAAAGTAAGCGGCGAGGGCCGCGTGCTGGCGATGGGTCCCTATCTGTCTCTGGGCGTCCTGATAGCGGCGCTGTGGGGCGATCAGCTGCTCAATTGGTATGTTTCGCAATGGCTATGAGCGCTGCGCAGAAAGGCGTAATAAATTGGAAAAATCACCTGCACGGCATTACCGGCAGGTTTATTGTCTCTTTATAGATATACTATTTTTAATCTAAAAATACGATAGAGGAAAATGTGTGAGGGAGGAAATGATACATGGCTGCTAAGGCGATCGCGATAGAGATCGGTTATTCGCTTACCAAAGTCTGCGAGGTGGATTACAAAGCGAAAACGCATAAAATCTATAAGAGCTTTACGGTTACAAATGGCGCGGAAGTCGTCAACGACGGTGCGCTGATGGTTTCCCAGGAGTATGTGGAGAATCTGCGGAGCGCGCTGGCGGCGAACCATGTGAAGACCAAACAGGTGGTATTTACGATTACCTCCTCGAAAATTGCAAGCCGTGAGGTCACGATCCCTTATGTGAAGGAAAACAGGATAGCGGATGTGGTCAACGCAAACGCTACGGATTATTTCCCGGTGGATTTGAGCCAGTACCAGCTCGCTTATACCATTCTGGGAACCATCGGTGAGACCAAAGGGGCCCAGCAGTATAAGCTGCTCGTGATGGCGGTACCCTCGGCGCTTTTGTCGGGCTACTACGATTTGGCGAAAGCGCTTAAGCTGGAAGTGGCGGCGATCGATTACGCCAGCAACAGTGTTTTTCAGGTAGTGAAGGATGAGTGTGCGAAGGGTAAGCACATGATTGTCAAGATAGATGAGCGGTCGTCTCTGGTGATGGCGGTGGAAAATTCTGTGCTGACGTTTACCAGAAGTGTTTCCTACGGCGTGGATGAGGTTATGGAGACGGTGATGAACACGCTCTGCTGGGGTGAGGTAAGCTCCGTGGAGCAGGCGATCCGCGTTCTCCAGAGAAATGACTGTATCGTCCCGGAGTCCGGGGACGGAACCGGGAGTGAGGAGAATGGTACGAAATCCGCGAAGGAAAAGGCCCAGGAGGATGTGCGGGACGCTGTCATGCCGCTGATTAACGGTATTACCAGAGTTATCGACTACTATGCTTCCAGAGCATCGGGGGAGGCCATAGAGAGAATCCTGATTACGGGCGCGGGTGCGGACTTTAAGGGTTTGGGAGAGATGCTTTCCCGTGAGATCAATATGCCGGTAGCGGTCTTAAAGGAAGCGGCAGGCTGGAATCTGATGCGCAACTTTAAGAACGAGTGCTTCAGTGAGTACATAGCCTGTGTGGGCGCGGCTGTCGCGCCTCTGGGCTTTAAGCGGGAGACGGAGAAACGCGGCAGGGAGAAGGCGAAGAAGGAAGGCGGCGAAAAGGGAACGAACTGGGCGCCGCTGGCCTATACCGTGTTTGGCGTCGGTCTTGTAGCGGCGGCCGCGCTGGCGGCGGTGCCGATGATCGGCTACGCGAAGCTGACGAAAACCAATATGGAATTAAAATCGGAGGCGGGCAGTCTGGAGGACATTATTCCGATTTACAATGAATATGTTGCGGTGAAGACGGAGCGTGCCATGGTGGGCGCCATGTACGAGGCGACGGAGAGCCGGAACGAGGGGCTGGAAGAGTTTCTTGGCGAGCTGGAGGATAAGCTGCCCTCCAATGTGAACGTGGTTTCCTTTGCCAGCGACGCCTACGAAGTTACTATCAATATGAAAGTGCAGACGAAGGACGACGCGGGTGAGGCGGTTGAGCAGATGCGTACGTTCCATTCACTCATTCCGGAGCGGGTGACGGTGACTTCCCTTGTGGAGGAGGAAAATGAGGAGAGCGGCGAGCGTGTGGTTAATTTTACGGTGACTGCAGCGTATCAGGATGTGGGATACGAGCCGGAGGAAGAGATAACGGATGATGCCGATGAAGCGGATACGGTGGAATAGGAGGCGCGGGAGATGAAAGTATCAAAGAGAGACGTATTGCTGTTACTTGGTTTACTTGGTGTGCTTGCCGTTGTCTGTTCCTATGTGCTAGTGTTTCAGCCGACGATGGAGAAGACGGAGAAGCTGGTGGAGGAGAACCAGCAGCTTGAGGCGCGGATTGCGGATTTGCAGAATAAGTCTGAGAACAGGGACAGCTATGAGAGCCAGACAGCGCAGATGCAGCGGGAGATAGAGGAAATTTACCAGCTTTTCCCGGTGGATGTGCGGGAGGAGAATGCGGTTCTTTTAGCGATCAATCAGGAACTGCTCTCCCCGATGACGGTGCAGTCCGTCACCATAGATGCGCTGGTGGAAGTGCCTATTGTGGAAGCGGTGCAGGAGGAGATGCCTGACGCTACCTACGAGATTGAAGAGGTGGAGGAGATCGAGGACGCTACGGGGACACAGGAGGCGCCGACGCCCGAGGCGGGAGATACGCAGAGCGCGGAAGGTGTGAATCCCTTTCATCTGATGAACCGCAAGGCTACGCTCAATTATGAGGTTTCTTATGA
Organism: uncultured Lachnospiraceae bacterium; assembly: GCA_947176065.1. Classification (GTDB taxonomy): domain Bacteria; phylum Bacillota; class Clostridia; order Lachnospirales; family Lachnospiraceae; genus UBA3282. Next base: position 71,709 of record CAMWPB010000006.1, read on the forward strand.
GGGACTGAAGCGGAGCGTTAAAAACATCTGTATGCAGACAGACCGTATGGTGATAGATAATCTGGCGGTTGTGTATGACGAGCAGACAGGACTTCTGAGGGGCACAACGGCGGTGAATATGTTCTGCGTGCCTGATCAGGAGGGTAAGGAGTATGAGGAGCCTGACTTTGGCGGCGTGCTTCTCGGCACGGACAATATTTTCGGCACGAGGGTGATCCGCAGCGAGGGTAATCTTCCCGATCTGGAGGACGGTGCGGAAGGTGAAGCGGGCGAAGACACGGCAGAGTAGTAACGGCGGACGAAGACGCGCAGGCTGTGCGGAGGTGTAACGGTGCGAAGGACGCGGAGGCCGCGCGGATGGAACGGGTGCGGCAGCAGACAGGGGGTCAGCGGTTTGACTACAGCAGCAGACAGGCGAAAAGTGAATAAGGACGCCGGATTTTCCTTGGTGGAGCTTCTGATTGCGGTGGTCATTCTGGCCATTATCGTGATTCCGCTTATGAATCTGTTTGTTTCTTCCAACAGGATCAATATCAAGTCCAGACAGACCCTGCGTGCCACCACTGTGGCGCAGGACATCATGGAGGGATTGAAGGCTTACAATATTGAGGAGATAAAAACGCAGTTTGCCGATCCGTCAAGCGGGTTCTATGTGATAGACAGCAGACTGATTAAGGGAAGCGTGGCGGAGGAAACCGCGCTTGAGGTGGACGGCGCAGGCAATCCCGCGCCCGGACTCTATGTGTTCAGCATGAGGGAGCTCACTATGCAGGGCAGCGAGTATGACGCGAAGATAGAGGTGGACGGCAGGGGATATATGACAGGCACCCTCACCCATGACAATGAGTTTAACGATGCGGCGCTGGCGGATGCCAGAAGCATTGATAAGGAGAATGGCACCTTTGTGGAGGCAGAGAAGTACAGACAGGCGGCGCTTGCCAGTGTCTTTAAGGACAGCGACGTAAAGAATGACATAGAGAACAGGCTGCGGGCGGCCGGGGTTTCGGATGCCATGCTTACCAGTGAGTTTCAAAAGACGCAGGATGCGGTTCACTATAAGAATTTGAATACTTTTTTTGACCAGTTCAGCCGGACGATAGAAATAGAGCTGTCGGTCAGTGCGGAAGTGGATGAGGATGGACGGCCGAAGGCGGAAATGGTGGTTACGCAGACTTATGATTTTACATACAGACTTTCGGACGGTACAACCAAAGTCGTGAGCACAAAGGGCGATATGGGTTCCGGAATCATGGTGAACGCCATGCCCTGCGGGAAGATTACGAAGACGAAGGACGATAAGATCAATGTCAATCTCTTTTATTACCCGCTCTACGGTGCGTCCACGCCGGATAAGATTATTGTAAAGAACGGCTCGGGAGCCGAATTAAATCTTCTGATCGCGAAACAGCGGCATGAAAAGGAGGATACGTCTAATCCGGGGATGCCTGATCTGAGCGATCCCGAGTATCTGACAGACCCGCAGCTGATGGCGGCGGAGCAGGCCTATAAGGCGGCTGTCGAGATACAGGATGGGCACGGGGCGGTATATAATAAAGAAAAATTTTTCTTAAAGACGAATCTTGGTCTGAATCTGGTAGGCAAAAACTATCTGGCGGGAGCACCGCTGGAGCTTCCGGCACAGTTTACCGTGAACGGGACGAATCTGGATCTGAGCGGTTCCAGCGACATGAATATTTTCACGCTGGACGGTGTGCGCAGTCCTATGGGAAGAGCGGCGGCGCCCGGCGAGGCCACGGAGCTGATCTATGACGTGACGGTCAGCGTTTACAAAGAGGGTGCGGCGGCAAACGGGTTCCCTGACGATATGCGGATGGTTGTCATCGGAGGCAGTACGACGAACTGACGGCAGAGATAATGGGGTATGGGGTATGAGAAGGGCGGCTGGAAAAATGGTACAGCTTTATAAGTGGACGAAAAAGAGACGTGACGACAGAGGCTCCGCCATCGTTATCGTAATCATAGCGATGGCTATGATCGGGATTCTGGCTACTACCATGCTCTGGATGGCCTACATGAACTATATGATCAAGGTGGCGGACATCCGCAATAAGAACAGCTTTTATTCTGCAGAGGAAGTGGTGGAGCAGGTTATGTCGGGACTGCGGCGGGAGTCCGCCGAGGCGGTGGGCGTCGCGTACCGGGATGTGCTTGCAAACTGGGATAATCTGAGTTCGGAGGAGGCGCGGTCCAACGTCTTTATGACCACTTATCTGGACACATTGGTTGACAAGTTAAAGGATACCTCGCGCGGTGCGGCTTACTATGACAGGACGAAGCTGGAAGCTTATGTGGATGCGGGCATTTTTCAGAGAGGCACTCCTGCCGAGGGTGTTGACGAGGATGCGTGGGATCATGGCGGCCCGCTGAGTGAGCCGCCTGGCGACTCCGTGATGGAGATTGTGAACAATAACAGCATTATACTTAAAAATATTTATGTTTCCTGCACAGACAGCGACAACAGGGTGTCCATCGTGCAGACGGATATCTGTCTGGATGTGCCGAAACTGATTTTTGAGAACGGCGGTTCCATCGACGCGCTGTATCAGTATTCGCTGATCGGCAACGAGGGGATTGAGGTGCAGGTGCCCGGTATTGTCAGGACGGAAGGCAGTATCTATGCGGGCACGGATGTGGACGGCAAGGGCGGCCTTTTGATTGATGCCGGCACAACTATGACGATGGAAAACGCGCTGCGGGTGGTCTCCAAAGGGGATATTACCGTAACTGGCCCGTCCTCCGGCCTGACTGTACGGGATGTACTGGGGGAAGACAACCGTGTGTACGCAAAAAACATTACGTTAAACAGCGCGGCGGTGAGTCTTGACACCAAGGTGTATGTGGCAAACGACCTGACGCTGGACGGTGTGGGCAGTAAGGTTGCGGTCACAAAAGAATATTACGGGTATGGCAATTCTACCTCCAACGGACTGCCGGGCGAGGCAGTGATAGACTCGTCGGACAGTAGCGCCATTATCATAAACGGCAAAGATTCCACGGTGGACATGTCGATGGTAACGCGTCTGTTGATCGCGGGGCATTCTTATATCGGTCAGGATACGACGAGTACAGAGGCGGCAAACAATAAGGCACAGATCGAGGCGGGGACGCTGCCGCCGCGGACACCGGTAATGATGGGAGAATCCATTGCCGTCAAGGGCGGTCAGGTGGCCTATCTGGTGCCTGCGGAATGTATCGGGACGCTGAAGGGGGAGAGCAGCATCGGGCAGAACCCTATCAATGCCGATAAGGAAAACGATATTATAGATTTTCAGAATACATATGGCTCTGATTTCAAGGAAGTGGATTTTGACAGAAAGGTCTACCGTCTCGGCGGGAAGTCCTTAAGCGAGTTCGGCGTGGCGGACATGAATCACATCCGAAAAGTTTATGCGCCGTATCGGGGAGGCTCCCTGCTTTACTACTATCTGGTCATGGATAAGACGAACGCAGAGCGTTATTTTGTACAGTATTACGATTTCCATGCCAACAGGGAGGAGATTGACACGTATTTCAACAGATATCTTTCCGGCGGCTTCCAGCTGGGAGATTTTGCGAATCCGAAGAACCAGTATACGATTCTCGGAAACAGCCTCGTGAGCAGCGCGCTCTCTGCGAGCGGCGTAACTCTGCTGACGGGCGTTGACCAGACGACCTTAAATCCGCCGGTGGGAACGCCCGGTGAGGGAACAGACCCGGCGGTGCCGGCAGATCCCGACGCCTACACGGAGACCGGAATTAACGCGGAGGAAGTGGTGAACGACAGGACGGATGCGGCCGTGCTTGCGCTTTCCGATCAGATCAGGACCGAATATAAAGGCTTAAACTATAACCTGAAGGAAGCAGCGCCCCCGGCGCTTGCCGATCCTGATATCGACCCTGTGGAGGCGGCGAAGCACTATGTGTTTAACAGTGTGATCAAGGAGACGGAGGTAGAACAGTATCTGACGGATAATCATGTGAATGCCGTGACTTATAATACAACGTCCGGCCTGCAGGCGCATCTTGCGAAGGGCGATGTGACGTTATCGGGGATCACCGGGGTTGATCCGGCCAAACTGCGGCTGCTCGTCTGCTTCGGTGACGTGACGGTGGACCGTGATTTTACCGGGTTAATTATCGCGAAAGGGAAGATTACCGTGACCGGGGCGAACAACATTAAGCTTGGCATGACGGATCTGGCCAATGTGCTGGAGGCGGAGAGCACGATTACCGGTGATACCAGAACGCCGATCGATATGTTTGTAAACGGCGGCGGCAGCATGTTGAACGGGGCGCAGGCTCCGGGCGTGGATGATGCGGGCAATCTGGTGCTTGATTACAGCGAGCTTGTGCGCTATATGAACTGGATCAAAAAGTAGGCTCCGTATGGGAAACGATCCTGGAAGGCAGCGGGGAGTTGTTTTCTGAGACGAAAACAGGCAGGAAGGAAACAGAGTTTGGGCGTGGAAAAGCAGAAAACTGACGAATTTCATAGAGACGCCAGGCATGGACAATGCTTAAATAACACATGTTGCTTAAAGGATAACAAGGGTTATTCATTGGTCGAACTGATCATTGTGATCGCTATTATTGCGCTTATCATAAGCACGGTTTTCTATTCCGTCGTTATGGTGTTTGGCGCCAATGCGAAGAGCTGCGCGAATAATATCCAGCGTGCCATCGCGGACTGTAAGGTGACGACGATGGGCAGGTCGTCGGCTTATATGGAGCTTTACCGGGATGCGGACCAGAATGTGTACACAAAGATGTATGTCTGGGATAACAGCGGCGGCGTATATGCAGCGGCTGAGCCGCAGAAGGTAGGCACGGGCAGAGTGTACGTGGCATACACGCCAAAGGGCGGTACGGAGACGGAGCTTTTGGCGGGAGATACGATTGAAATTCGGTTTGACCGTGCGAGCGGCGGCTTTGCGAAGTCTGCGGTGAGCGGTGATATTTATGAAAGTCTCCATGTGCAGGCAGGCAGTAAGAATTATGAGATTGTGCTGACGGAGCTTACGGGCAAGTCGGAAGTGAATTTGCTGCCGTAGGAAGGTTATCGGGGAAGAGTAAAACGGGGTGAACAAATGCGTGTGAGGAAGGATCAGAGAGGCTTTACTATAGTGGAAGTGTTGATTGCGACAGCAATCCTGTCCATCGTCGTACTGACGGTGTGTGCGTTTATTGTGGTCGGTTCCAGAAGCTATGCGTCGGCCAACAGCGATATCAACGTGCAGCAGGAGGCCCAGCTTTCCCTGAACCAGATGTCGGATGTGCTGATCGATACCACCCGGAGCGTCAATTATGTTGGTTACGATGCGGGCGGAAATACGGAGAAGGCTTTGAAGGATGCGGAGTTCACTTTTACGCCTGAGGATAAGAGCCTGATTATGTATAACGGCGTGGTGGAGGAAACGCCTGCTGCGGTTCCCGGCGGCACGCCTACCAGAACGGTGGACGCGGGAAACGGCAATAAACACTATCATTTTTACTGGAGTAAGGATGCGGAGACGCTTTACTATGCGGAGCTGGATGTGCAGTCTACGGATGTGGATACGGCGGCCATTCATTTCCCGGCTTTTGATCCCACGGACCCGGTTGCTGCCGGTTGGGTCGTGCTGGCGGAGCGCGTGACGGATTTTTCGGTGGATTTAAGTCAGGTGGAGGAAAAGCGCGTGGTGCAGCTTGCGCTGACCTTTTTGGACGGCAGGAAGGAGTACACCACTTCAAATAACGTGACCATCCGCAATAAGGTCGGGGTCAACGACGCTGAGCTTGCGCCCTTAAATAAGAAAAAGACGCTCTCCGTCACGCCAAGGGATGCGGGCGTGATTCTGGAGCCCGGCGAGACTTATCATTTTTCCACACCTAAGGTAACCGGTGACAATGTGGCGGACAGGAGTGTGGTCTGGTCGCTGGTGTCGTCCGGCAGTCCCACGGGCGGGACTGTGTTTACGGATGCGGCGAACGGAATTCTGCAGGTGGCGACGGACGAACCGGCGGGGACGATCGATGTGATGATTACGACCAATGCTGTGGATTCGGACGGAAACCATGCGTCCTGCACATTGGTGGTTTACATAAAACGCGTGAGAGCCGTGTCACTGAGTAAGACTGATGATGAAGACACGGACAATGCGGCGAACGAGGTCAGCGTGGGTAACGTCTTTACCATCGGCTCAGTTATCGAGGGTGAGAAGCTGGGCGTGCAGTGCAGCGGCTGTACAGCGGATATCTCGCATGACTTTGACGTGGTTGACTGGCGGATTACGCAGGGCGCGGAGCATGTCGAGATTGTAGAAACCGGGGACTGCAAAAAGGAGACAAAATACCGTGTGAAGGCGGGGACGGCTGTGGGTACGGTTATTAAGATCGCGGCGACCTCGGAATTGTCCAAAAACCGATTATATACGGATGTGCACGGTGAGATTACGCTGACGGTGGCGAAAAGCAAAGAAAACGCGGAACCGTATAAAGGCAAGCTGAAATACGGCGAGCAGACGCTGGATGAGTCGATCCGTGAGGGGCTTCCCACTGACTTTTCCAAGTATGTAACTGCTATCCGTGTGGTGGATAATTCGGGAAAGGAGCCGGATAAAGTGCTGCTGCATTATACTATTGGCGGCGGTAACAACTATCGTATCTGTCCTGACCTGTTTGATCTGGATTTGAATGGAAGCTACACCTTCTATATGCAGGCAATTTTCCCCATAGCGGAGGACAGATATGTGCCTGGACAGGGCGGCTACGCGGATGACAATGCCACAATCCGGGAGGAGTATTTCTCGCATCTGGATACGGGCAAGCCATATGGATATGTGGGAAATAAATACCGGCACGGCAAAGTATTTTACGCAAAGCTGGATAAGCCGAAGGTTACCTACCAATATAAGGGAATTGAGTACACCGGGAAAAATATTACCTACGATCCGGTCAATATCTACACGGTAGGTCTTGGCAGCGGTATTGTGGGAGAGATCAGACCCACCAAATACGAGAATATCGTGGATGATAATTCCATTTGGAATAAGATGTACAACAGTCTCTATGAGGGAGAGGGCAACAGTCAGTCACAGTGGAACAAAGTGTATTATTACGACGATGAAACCAAGACCTATCAGGGAAGCAATACGCTGGCGGACGGCGCGGTGCAGATCGATCCCAGGGGCAGTATGTTTATGAAGCTGAACAGCAGCAATAATATGCAGAAGGCGTGCGGCAGTTATCACATCGTTCCGGGTATGACGTATCAGAATAAAGATCCCGGCCATTATGAGATTATCGGCTGGGATGGCTTCGATTTTCCGAATCTGCCACGGGAAGAACGGTACTACGAGTTTGATGACAGCACAATCCATGTGAAGATTACCGATGAGTTTACGATGGAAATCAACCACAGCGATTTTAAGGGACAGGTGATGTTCCCTCTGCCGAAGGAAATGGCGAATAACCCGCTGTTCCCGAATATCAACAGTCTGGACTGGCAGACGACAGGCGGTAAGCTGACGGTGAAGGCGCAGAGGGATGGGAATTCCTGGGCGGAGGATCTGACTCTTACTTACGTCCGGTACCGTTATATCAAGGCGGAAAACGCCTGGGAGGTAGAACCTGTCCGACAGGAATACCGTGCAGGATCGCAAAAGATTCTGGTTCATTCCTATGGCATATATAAGTGCGGGGAAAACGGAAAGAAGTGGGAATGCATCAAACGTGGCAGTACCACGGAGAAAGACTTCACGATCCGGCGGTTTGACTATAACGGCGGCAGCTATCAGGCCGACTTCCCGCTGCCTACGGACGCGGATTTCCCGTTTGCGGGCGGGACAGGAGAGAAGACTTGGAGTCTGGAGCTTTACGACAGCAATATGCAGAGTGCCAATAACGTGCCTGCATTTATCGTAAGCTGTAAGAAGAACGGGGATGAGTACGAGATAGAGTTCCGAACGGAGGAGGGAGCGCCGTCCTGGCAGCCGACTAACCACAAAATAACAGTTCATTATTATGGGACTTATACGTGGAATCCGGGTCAGGAGGAATGGACATGGAAGAAGGGGAACAGTACCAGTTATAAGACGGATCTTGTGACCAATCTGGAAGGGCTGCTGGTAGATAATACGCCTTCTAAAATGTACTTCCCGCTGCCTTCGGAGAGCGGATTCCCGTTTAAGGGCGGTACGACAAAGATAGAATGTACCTCTGAGCATATAACGTATGAAATGACGGATATTTACGGGGAGAACGCAAAGAATTGGCTTCAGTATAATGCCAGTGTGAAATATTCGCACAGTGGAAATACGCACAGGATCACATTCGTCAACAGATGGAATGATGGAACGGAGTATGGCGCTTTTGAGTGCACGGATACAGCGACAGGCTGGACGAAGGTAAATTAGCGGCGAACAAGGAGAATTGCCTGATAAGAGAGGGTGTTACATATGGGGAAAAACGAATGGGGATCGTTACCTAAACGAAATACAGACAAAAATCCGATGAATCCGATTGCTTTGTTTCTTGCATTCATTTTTGGGGCGGTGACGGCTTCTGTGGCAGTCTGGCGTATCAGAGCGGCTAAAAGCAAAAAGGACGGCGGTGTGGACGATCAGGACAGTGCGCGGACGAACCGGGAGCTGAAAGAGCTGATAAAAGAGCTGCGCAGAGAGAACGAGAGCAGAAGGCGCGTGGATCGTCAAAGAGGCGAAAAGAGCGGTGATGGCGCATACGATGCAAAATACCCGGCGATAAGCGTACCGGCACAGCAGATCAAACCATACAGGCCGCGTAAACACGTGTCCGTGAAAAGAATTTTAGGGCGCGCGACAGCAGTGGCGGCAGCGGCGGCGCTTGTGGTGACTGGTCTTTATATGGCGCCCTATGACAGAGCGCCGGTGCCTGAAGTGCTGGCGAGGGAGTCCTTTGGCGGAATCAAACAGGTCGTGGAGGAGCATGACGAGGACAATCCCTTCGTCATTCTGGATATTGTGCCCGGAAAGGCATATGCGGAGATCAACGGCAGGCGATATGATTTTTCGCTGGGTACCATAGGCTATCTTGCGCCGGGCCAATCGCCGATTCAGCAGGATCTCTCCCGTATTTTTACGGGGGAAGACAAAGAGAGCTTCTATGAGTATCCTGACAGAAGGGCATTGACTGATCTGGTCATTGCAAATGGTTACAACGGGATTACTTTTCAGGAGGCTTATGGCGGAACGGGGGAGAGTCTGAAAGCCAGCGTATGGACGAAGATCTTTGATCCTGCGGAGGTAAAGCATGACGAGAACGGAAAACTGACCAATGAAGTTCCTTATCCGACAGGGCGGCTCTATGCCCATGTGGAGAAGAGAGCGGACGGCGATACGGGCGTGCGTTCGGGATATGACTATAATCTGACAGGACAGCCTGCGGGGGGGACATTCTCTAACGCTTCCGCGATGACTGTCTTGCCTGCGGAAGGTATTTATCAATTTGTGGAAGGCGGTGCGGGAGATTATGAGGTAATCTTTGAAGGGCCTGAGATGGGGACGAGCGGTTACCGTGCCGAGGTGATTAAGAGCGGCAGCTATGATGAGGTGGTTCTCGACGGCAGTTATTCTGACGCTACGGGCGTGTACATCGTTGAGAACGGCGGTTACCGCTATGCTTGTACGATCGGGGAGTTCAAGGGAATCCCGCGCCCGGAGCCGAAACCTGAAAAGCCAGAGAAGCCGACAGAGCCCACAGATCCCACAGATCCGGAAAATCCCAAGGAGCCGGAAGAGCCGGAGCAGCCGACGGAGCCGGAGAACCCGGAAGAGCCGACGGAGCCAACGGAGCCGGAGAACCCGACGGAGCCGGAGGAGCCGACAGACCCTGAGGAGCCGGAGAATCCGGAGGAGTCGACAGAGCCTGCTGAGCCGGAACAGTCCGGGCAGCCGGGTGAGTCTCAGCCTGCGCCAGAGTCAGACGACGGCTGGTATCTGTTTGTGAGTGCGGAGGAGCCTGAGCAGTCTGACCCGGAGCCATTGCCTGAGCCTGAGCCAGACCTGACGCCGAACCCTGAGCCTGAGCCAGACCCGATGCCGAACCCTGAGCCTGAGCCGGATCCAACTCCTACGCCGGAACGGCCGGACGAGCCGGCAGAGCCGGAAGACCCTGAAGGCCCGGAGCCGACACCCGTGCAGCCGGAGCTTCCGATGGACGGTACTTATTGTATCTTAAAGTTTACTTATGTTGAAGCGGAGGAAGAAGAGCCTCTGTATCAGATTAGAGAAGTCAGCCCGGTATCTTCGGAGGAGGGCGTTCCGCGTCCTTATGACAGCTATGTGTTGGAAAAGAGTTTGCTTCGGAACAGCTTGAACGGGGCGGAGGAAGATGCGGATGTCTATGCCGCAGAGCCTGCGCTTGCAGGGCAGTTTGAGTATGTCGGCGGCGGTAAAGGTATGTATAAGCTTACCAGAAGCCGTACTGCGGAAAATGTTGCCGCGATGACGGGTGCGGCGCCGCAGGAAGAGGAAGAGCAGGAGGCCGACGCGCAGTCTGTGAGCGCACGGGCAGCGGAAAGCGGTTCCGTGTATTATGTCGAGGTGCAGAATGCACCCGTCTATATACGATGTACGGGCGGGAATGATTTTCTGAGACGTTATGTATTTAACTCCCTGAAATCGCAGGATAATGCATCCGATGACTTTGCGATTACGGTGAATACAGTGCCTGCGGGTGACGTGACATATGAGATGGTGCAGGAGGCCGATCTTGTCTATCTGGAGGAGGGCGCAGGTCTGTACCTTGATCCGGACGCGCAGAAAATTTATATCAAAAAAGAGGCGGACGGAAGTGACGCGGAAGGACTGGCGGATATATCCGACACGGTAATCTCGCGCCTGATGTATGGGGTGGTGGTAGAGTCAAAGCCTGTCATCGTGGATTACGGGGTGATAGAGAATCGGGATAATTATGCGGATACCAAATATCAGAAGCTGGCAAAGGCTTTCCTGAAGAAGGATCTCCTTGCGTTTTATAATGAGATGGAAAAATCGAAGGATCTGGCCGCCAGTATTTTAATGAATGTGGATTCCAAGGATTTTCCGAATAAAAAGGATAACGACTATCATTATGTAAACCGAAGCGTTTATATTGTGAACGGTACGCCGCTGGTGGGAGACGACTTCCCGGAGGAGATGGATAAGGATGAGGCGTCGTCAGGCTTCAGCGAAGTGCTGGCGGCAATCCGGGCGGAGAATGTCATGCTGCCCGAGGATGATAAAATATCTGAAAAGATCAGTAAGGCGATGGCCGTGCAGTATATTATCAACTATTCCCTTGGGCTGGTCGGAGAGTATAAGGATCTGTCGATTCTGGAATTGCAGCCGACGGCGAATATAGAATCCGATCTGCATCGTGATGTGAACGAGGATAAAGAAAGCGTTGTCCTGTATTGGCAGAGAGCGGACAGGGACGGTGAAGGCCAGCAGATTCTCAGAAGCTCTAGAATGATAGAAACAAAGGTCACGGTAAGTTCGGTGGCGGCGTTCAACAGCAGTTATCAGGATATTAATGCGGATTACAATATGATCTTCATCGGTCTGGACGGACAGCGTTTCTATCATGAAAGGGATGAGGACGGCAAAATGGAGGCTGTCTTTAACGATGAAGACCTAAACGGCAAGGTTTACCATACGGGGGACCGTGTGGGGGGCGGCGATGCCAGATATGATGCCAACGATATCACGGAGCAGAAAAAAGAGGCGCTTCTTGATTATCTGCGAGCCGGTTATCCCATTGTGGTGGAGAATGACTGCTTTGAGGGCAGGAGCGCCAGAAAGGCGGATGCCGGGGATATCAATACGAAATACATCGCCTCAGATACGCAGATGTATGATTTCCTCAGGGAAGCGATCGCCATGGGCGGATCGGATGATGATGACGATGATGGGGAGCGGGGCGTTGGTATCTATACCATCGAGGATGTGCACAGCAGTGCGATGTTTGCGGTGCAGTTAAACGCTTTGCGGCCGAAGATTGAACTTCGGGAACAGGAGGACAATGGCGCAGAGGAGAACACGGCTTCCGACATGATTGCGGCGGAGCCCGTGCCGGACAAAGCAGGTGTTCTCCGGGGTACGATTGCGTACCGCATTGCAAGCGACAGGATGGGAGAAGACAAGACTTACAGGGGAAGTCTGGAAAGGCATCTGTATCTCGATCTGAACTACGACGGTATTTTTGCGCCGGAGGAGGAGTTCGCCGGTTATCAATATGAAGAAACGGATGGCGGCGGTAAGATCAGCGTCGATTTCAACGAGATCAGTTTCGGCATTGTACCGTGGAAATTGGAAGTGGCGGATACCGATAACAGGTACCGGCGCGCTCAGGTACAGGGCTGCTTTACCATAAGCGGCGGCGAAAAGGCAAAGATCCGGGTACTGCAGGTACTTGATGATACTTCAAATAGAGACACAAATATCCAGAAGCAGTATGAAGACGTAGAAAATTCCACGCTGGCCCATTATTTGAGCGGAGCGGAAGCGCTTCTGAACATGAATTGGGATATTGAGGCGGTTACGCCGGGTGATTTGACGGATCGGATTAATAAAAACGCAAATTATCTTTCTCTCTGGGATGTGGTGGCGCTGGGCTTTGGTGACAGTGGAAATCCCGGGGATGTCGTGACACAGGCCGTCAATGATTTTGTTACTGCGGGCGGGAGCGTAGTCGTCTCCTCGGCAGGCGCGTCGGCAGACAAGGGAAGAGTGGGCCTGTCGGCGGAAGTTTTGGGGCAGAGGAACGAACAGACATACGGGAGGCTTGGTCTGGGCAGTGGATCTAAGTTCCGCTACGAAGGCATCAGCACGGGTATGTTTGAAAGGACGCCCAGCCTGTTATTGGATCGTGTCAACGACGGCACGATTGCCAGATGGCCGTATGAGATTGATACGAGAGTACAGCTTGCTGACATTACGGAACTTTCAGTACCCGATTACCTGTTGGATATCGGTACGGCGAGGGAGGCAGGACAGTCCTATGCCACGGCATGGTTTACCCTGTATGATATGGAGCTCTCAGATGACGGCTACAGTACCGGCGGTTACAGTGTGTCGCCCCGTGACGGAAGAAATAACTACTATGTATACAGCAAGGGTAATGTGGTTTACGTGGGACAGTCGATATATCCATATTACTATGAAAAGGGTCAGACGGCTCCGGCGGAAGGAGACGGTATCGACGAGTGCAGGATCTTTGTAAACGTGTTGATGGCCGCATACAATGCCGGTCTGCATAAAGCGCAGGTTTCCATCGTGGCAGGCTTTAACGGCGTAGCCAAGGTGGAGAGCGTTACGGTTCCTTATGATGTGGCATTCAAGGAAGGCGGAGACGCAAAGGGCGGCATTTTAGGCGAGACGGTGGATGTGTATTTCCGGTTCACGGATAACAATATTGCGGTTGACAAGGTGACCGAACTGTCTCTCTTCTATAAGAATGCGGGCGCGCCTGCGGATGCGACCCTTCTGCTGCCGAACGGCGGAATCAATACAGCCGATTACACGGTGTTTACCAGTCCTGTCTGGGCGGTGGAGAACAACCGGCTGGTGGAAGTGGCGGGAGGAATCGTTCCGGATAAGGTCTACCGGATCAAAGCGCCGTTGGCGGCTTTGCAGAACGGGGAGGATGAGACGTCTCAGGTCTGCGTGCTGCTCACGAGCCGCTACACGAGAGCGGGGCAGAGCGTGGAAGCGCTCAGCATGGACAGCGTATCTCTGAACCGCGCACAGATGTTCCTGCTGGAGTAATACGGTATTGATATCATTTAAGAAAGTGGCGGAGCCTGCGCACAAGCGCAGGCTCTTTTGGCGCCTCGGACAAGTGAATGGCAGGAATGTGATTTTCCTTGACAAAGCCGCGCCGCACAGCGCATAATATAGCTTACAAGAGGTTCGCTTGTAAGGGCGAAC
>CAMWPB010000007.1 GCA_947176065.1 uncultured Lachnospiraceae bacterium
ATATTCTCTTTGGAATCTTTTCAGGGTTGCATTACTGTTTATTTGTCAAGGTCCATGAGGTAAACTCCTTCGGAATTAACCTCTGAGCAAATCCCTTCGGGATTAACTCCTGAAGAATGCTTCGCATTCTTCTGTGCTGTGCCAGCATGTCACCGACGCAACAGATTTATACTACCACAACCATTTCTCATCGTCAACCCCTTTTTTTAATTTTTCAAAATTTTTTATTTGCAAATATTTTTGAAAATTAAAAACCGGGAAAAAAAAGAAATCTCAATCTCTTAAGATTCTTTTTAAACGGAGAAAGAGGGATTTGAACCCTCGCGCCGCGTAAGCGACCTACACCCTTAGCAGGGGCGCCTCTTCAGCCTCTTGAGTATTTCTCCACAGTCTGAACTATTCCTCTACCAAATATATAGTTCTGCGTCTCCACAACGCAAAGTAATTATACAAAAGGTAATTTTGTTTGTCAATGCCTTTTCGCGGATTCCTTTTTAAATCCGTCTACAAATTATATTCCCACTTATAGTTTACAATATTCTTTGATCGCCGTTTCATATAAATTCTGCCCTGTACAGTCGATCACTACAATCACCGGGAAGTTTTCGACCTCAAGTTTACGAATCGCCTCCGTCCCCAGATCGTCATAAGCAATCACCTCCGACGCCTTGATAGAACCGGCCAGAAGCGCACCCGCGCCGCCCACCGCCGCAAAGTACACCGCACCGTTTCTGATAATCGCCTCTTTCACCGTTTCCGAGCGTTTTCCCTTTCCGATCATGCCTGATAAACCCAAATCCAAAAGCGCCGGCGCATACTTGTCCATACGGCTGGCCGTGGTAGGCCCAGCAGAACCAATCGGCCTCCCTTCCCTTGCCGGGGATGGCCCCATATAATAAATAATGTTATCTTTCATTTCCAACGGCAGCTCTTCACCCTTTTCCAGCGCCTCATACATCCGCTTATGCGCCGCGTCACGCGCAGTATAAATCGTGCCCGTAAGGTATACATAGTCTCCCGCCCGCAATTCTTTCGCCGTCTCTTTATCTATAGGCGCTTTTATATGTCGCTCCATACGTTTTGACCTTTCCTTTTCAATCCCCATCGAATAAAGAGGAAATAAATAGATATTGTGTTTATCTGAAACGCAAACACTATATCTACTATATTATAGAAGAAACACGTTTCAAAATTTTTAATATCCAAAGCCGATATGTCGCATCTCCAATACCGTTTTACAGCACACGCACCGCATGTCTGTTCACATGACAGCAGATGTTAACCGCTACGGGCAGTCCCGCTATATGTGTGGGATAGGTTTCTATATTAACCGCCAGCGCTGTCGTCGTACCGCCAAGTCCCCCCGGCCCGATTCCCGTCTTATTAATCTGCGAAAGCATTTCCTCTTCCAACTCCCTGACGTATGGAATCTCTGACCGTTCGTCCAGCGGTCTTGTCAGCGCATGTTTCGCCATCAGCGCACATTTCTCAAAAGTACCGCCGATTCCCACACCCACCACCATGGGCGGGCAGGCGTTTGGGCCTGCGTCTCTCACGGCAGTCAGGATTGCATCCTTCACTCCCTCCACACCGTCAGCAGGTTTCAGCATAAACACCCTGCTCATATTCTCACTGCCAAAGCCCTTCGGCGCCACCGTAATCTTAACCCGATCCCCCGGAACAATTTCGCTGTGTATTACTGCCGGCGTATTGTCCTTCGTATTTTCACGCAGCAACGGATCGCCCACCACGGATTTACGCAGATAACCGCTCGTGTAACCCTGCCGCACGCCATCGTTGACTGCTTCAGTCAAATCCTTCCCCTCAAAGTGTACGTCCTGTCCTATTTCCAGAAAAACCACCGTCATTCCCGTATCCTGACAGATCGGAATCATATCCTTCCCTGCAATCTCCAGATTATCCTGTAATTGCCCCAGAATCTGTTTCCCCAGCGCCGATTCCTCCGTCTGCGCCGCACATTTCATCGCCCGCTCCATATCCGCAGAGAGAAAGTGGTTCGCTTCTATACACATTTCCTTGATATTCCGGGTCATTTCTTCCGCCGCTATCGTCCGCATGTTCCCTCCGTCTGCTACTGGTTGAACTGTTATTCAACAATCTGTCTTCTGACTTCCTCAAGCTCCTCCGGCTCAACCTCCTGCGGTTTCCAACCGATCTTCTGTCCGTCCGCGCTGTAACGGGGTATCAGGTGAAGATGAAAATGAAACACCGTCTGTCCCGCGAGGTCACCATTGTTCTGCACCAGATTAAATCCCTCACATCCGAGCTTTTCCCGCATCTTAACCATCATTCTTTTGGCCACTTTCATTACCTCGCCGGCGCTTTCCTCTGGCAGCTCAAAGAGATCCCTGTAGTGGTCTTTTGGCAAAATTAAAGCGTGCCCTTTAGTCGCCGGACCCTGATCCAGAATGACACGGAACTTTTCGTCCTCGTATAATGTCTTTGCTGAAATTTCCCCATTTGCAATTTTACAAAAAATACAATTATCCACTTTCCAGCTCCTCCGTTTCATAAAACCGCTTTTTATTACACTGACATGATAAGGCAGGAATCCGGGACTCACCCCGCCCCGAACTGCAGCACCTGATCAAGCGAACGCAGTACCTTAAAATCACCTTTCATCTTCATATCCCCTGCCATAAAGGAAGTTTGAAAGCTTGTCCTCCCCGAAACAATGTCCGCAAAGGACGCACGGTCAAGCTGTATCTCCACATCTACGCGGCCACCCTCCCCGTAATGACAGTCAAGGTTCACACCATCTATCACAATCATAAGCGGTGTCTTTTTCTCCTCAATCACTACTTTAAATCCCGCCGCAAATCCCGGCTGCGGCACAAAATGCTGCCGGATTTCCTCAACAAACTCCGTGGTATCCTCTTTCTCGCTGCTGCCCATCATATCCCGGAACAGACTTGCAAGCTCCTGAATATCCGCCTTCTGTCGCTGCACATAACTATCATCCGCCACATACTGGGAAAGCTGTTCAGACTCCTGCGGCGTAAAATTAACGCTCTTCGTGATCGCCACCTTCTGCTTCACAGCCTGATTGCTCGCCGGCAGGCAGGGCATTTTCTGGTTGATCGTACGGTAAAGGTTCTCCGCCTTTTTCTCAATAATCCTGATATAATCCCCGTTCTCCTCCAGAAGCGACGTGTCCGCAATATAACCGCAAAGTCCGCTGCAGGGAAGGCCTCCGAGAAATTCCCATGCCGTTGCAAGATTCAGCTTACCCTCCTGCTCCCCGTAAGTGGTGGACATGACAATCGGGCACATATAAATCCGACTGATTTTTTCTTTATCACCGTAAAGCCAGCAGGCATCCAGAAATAGCTGCATATAGCCGCCGATCCCATACCACTCCAGCGTCGTAGCCAAAATCACACCGTCTGCATTTTTCAAAGTCTGCGGAAGCGTGGGAATGCTGTTTTTCTGCTCGTAAAGATAGAAGACTTCCACTGTCACGCGAAGCTCCTCCAGCACTTCCTTCATCTTCTTTATTACAAACAGCGTGGGATCATCCATAAGTCCCCTTCCGCCATAATAGATATTGATCTGCATAAGACTCTTTCCTTTCTCATCTATGGTGGGAAAACACCTGTATTTTCTTACATGCCGCAATGACGGCCGCCGCCGTAAAGCCCATCAAAACGCCGCCTACATGCGCCGCATTATTCACCCCCGCGCTGGTAAAACCACAGTAAAGCGAAAAGGCAATCGCAAAGGCCACCCTGCCCGCCGTCATGGATTCCAACTTTCCACGATGCACCATAACCAGAAACAACAGCGCGCCCTCCACTCCGAAAACCGCGCCGCTCGCACCCGCCGAGCTTCCATAGGCATTCGTAAAAAGCTCATATCCCATGGAAAAAATGTTTCCCGCAAGCCCCGAGAGTACATAAAGCGCCATATAGGGAACCGCCCCCAGCCTGCGCTCCACAATCGCTCCCACATAATACAGAACGATCATATTGCTGAAAAGGTGCTCCACATTCCAATGCAAAAACATACTTGTAAACAGACGGTACCATTCCCCCTGCCAAAGCGCCGTTACAATGAATGCACCCCTATTATATAACAGGTCTCCCGTAAATGTACATATAAGAAATATAATTACATTCACCGCCACCAGAATGATATTTACCCACGATAACGCCCGCCAGTCTATACCTTTTGACGGTACGCCAGCCGGTTCCGCCTCCGTCACGCGCTCCCGTGTCAGCGCAAACAGATACTCCTCCAGAATATCCTTCCATCCATAAAAATCCGCCGTCTGGGTTTCGTGGATCAGCAGCCTGTATTCTCTCGAATCAATGATCCAGCAAAAGCGGTCCTCCTCGCAGAGCCTTCTCGCCTTCTCCGTATCATCGCACAGAATCAGCGTCATCACATGGACTTCCCGCTCACCCCTGTCACGGAAAAATGTTTCTATCTGCTCTCTCAGATGCGTATACTGGTCTTTTGATATATAAAGTCCCTGCCTGTAGTCAATCACATGAAGCACCGTGATTCCCTGCACTTCCCTGTGACAGTAAAAGTTGAACTCGGGCAGATTAGACGGTATCTTGCCATAGCCCTGTCCGACGAACAGATTTTCCAGTCGTTCCAGCGTTAAAATATTCATGAGAAAAGAGTATCATTTTCGGTCGGGGATGTCAAACAAAACGGCTTCTACGCCAGCCTCCGCTTAAAAATTTAATCATACAAAGCTTCCCAAGTTTCAGAACGCATCGCCCGAAAGCACATCTCTATCTGTTCCCTGTTGTTTTTTTCTTCTGCAAGACAGGGCAGCTCATCCATACCAAAGTAGGAAAAGCCTGTCGTTTCAATGTTAGGAATGAACTCACCGCCAGTCACTTCACACTGCATAAATATTTTACACACTTTATAAGCATAAACCGGCAGATTGTGTTTTTCCCTGTCCTGTACGGCAATAATCCGCTTAACCGTAACGTCAAGTCCCGCTTCTTCCTTAACCTCTTTTATCGTATTTTCCATAACGGAAACATTCACATCCACCCAGCCGCCGGGCAGTGCCCATGTACCGTTTGCCTCATGTACAAGCAATATTTTCCCTTCGTTAAATATGGCCGCCCGCGTATCTATTTTCGGGGTTTGATATCCTACGTCGCCGCAGAATAAGTCCTTTACTTTTTCAAGCGGTATCTCTGACTGTAAGCTGACCATTTCTGCCGAAATCTCCCGGATGCGCTCATACCTTTCCAGCTCGTATTTATCTTTACAGTAAAACAATCCCGCCTGTGCCAGACTCTGCAGCTCGACAGCCCATTGCAGCCATTTTTCGTTTTTATCCATAACGTTATCATTTCCCATTCCTTTAAATTTGATTTTCTCTGCATTATCAACATATCAAATAAAACATATAGTTTCAACATATATTATCACCGATAACAATAATTCAACTTCCCAAACCGTATCTCATCTCCCGGCTCGATCTCCACGGTTTCCTGCGGCTGCATCCGCAGTCCGTTCCGATATGTACCGTTTGTGGAATTCATATCCGTCAGCTGTATCACATCTCCCACCCTCTCAAACCGGGCATGGATCCGGCTGACAGAATCGTCCGCCAGAACGCAGTCCACACAGCCCGCCATTTTTCCTACCGTGAAAGGAAATTTAGTCAATTCAATATGTATCTTATTTTTCCTGTCCAGCGCATACAATTTATGCTCCGCCATTTTTGCACTGTCGAAAAATACCGTATTCCCACCGTAATCCTCCACTTCCGAAGCACCGCCTCCGGCCCTCCCCGATACAGGCACGCCTGCCTCACCGCCCCTGCCCGATCTATATTCCGGAAAAACTGCCTCGCTCCCCCTGCTCAGTATATGTTCCAGAGAAACCGGCTCCTGTGACGGCAGATACGGATCGTTTATTCCCTCCAAGTCACCTCTCTCTGCTCTCTCCTCTTCCGCCTTTCCTTTCCGCTCTTTCTTCGCGCCGCCTTTCAAAATGCCCGTAATACCCGCAATCAGGCAGACGCCCAGCAGCGCGCCGCACCCGAGAAGCGTCATAATTTCTTCATCCGACAGCTCATAGGAACCGTAAATATAAACGATCCCCCCGATTCCCAACACCGAAAACACTGCGACAAACAGAGAAAACGGACTTTTCTTCTTAGCAGGCACAGACGGCGTATCCTCCTTTTCCTCCCACATAGTAAACCCATCTTCCTTTATATCCCGTACATTCGGCTGTACATAATCCGCCACCGCATTTTCGCTTTCAGAAGACGCATTGCCGGGAAGAAGAAAAATATCCCCCCGCCGCCCGCCGGACTCTATCGCCTCCTTTTCCGTTTCCTTTCCGCCCTCCTCCGATTCTCCCAAAATCTGCAGTGCATCCCACAGCGAAAAACCGCTGTCCTCGGCTCTCTCATAAATCTGATAGACGCAGTCGGTCAGACGCTCATCCTCACTGTCCATATGCTCCAGCAGATAATCCATAAGTGCCTCATAAGGCCTGTCCTCTTCATAATCCGGGTAATAGAGCCCGATATATTTTTTGCGCGACAAATCATAATAGATATACCCCGGCAAAAATACCAATCGTGTCTCATCCATAAAGTAGTCGCCGACTCTGCAATACATACCGTAAAGCTGTTCAAGCAGTTCTCTGACCTGACGATAGGTCATCCGCCTGTCCCGATACAGACTTTCCATGGTCGTTCTGGAACTGATATCATAATAAAAGTAAGTCATACCGTTCACATGCCGCATCGAACAACGCAGAATTTCTTCTATTTTATTGGAAGTAAGCTGCCTGCACTGATAACTTTTCTCCGGCTGTCTGCTTTTGCACGGTAAAATCATGTAACTGTGTTTATAATCCCTGAAAAATTTTGCCTCAAGCATTGTATCTCCCTTCGTAACCACTCAACGCCTTTTCGGTTACCCCTTTCCTATTCTTAATCCGAAAACATATTTCCCACCCATCTGCATCTGCGTATCATTTTTGTGGGATTGATGATCTGCGCCTTTGCCCGGGTGCGAATGCGCCAGCCCGCCTTTCCGTGCATGGTAAACATCTGCCGGATCGGCACCTTCACCCGGCACTCCCCGGTCACACTCGTCGTATTTCCGTCTTTATCCACGGTTCCCTGTACCTTCCCAACGCCGAAATACTTCTTACCAAACTGTTTCTGCATATTCGCGCTTATGTAAGGCACCACCTGTCCCTCATCCTTCTGTATGCTCCCGCGAAAACAGATCGTATAAGCATCCTGAAAAAGCACGCATTTATCATAGGAATAAAAAGATAAATAGATCAAAAGAACGAACAGAAACAACGTCCATGTAATAAGAAAGGAAGTCTCCAGCGTCATGTATCCTTTCGCTGTCTTTTTCAAAAGCATACCACCACCCCCATTCCCAGAAGTAAAAACGGTAGAAAAGGAATTTCCCGGTCACGCTTCACTTTTCCAATCACCAGCAGCACAACCGCCACAACGGATTCCGCCAGAAGTCCGAGCAGCAGGATCAGAAAGCACCGGTAAATGCCTGTAAACAGGCCGATCATCAAAAGCGCCCAGCCGTCGCCGTATCCCACCTTCTCCTCCGTCAGGAAACTAAGCAGAAAAAATCCCGCGCCGGGTATGAGAGAAAGAGCCGCCGCCATAAGGCTTGTCTCCCCCATCACCCCGCCGATGTGAAGGCAGACCGCCGTTAGCATTCCAAGCCACACGACCGCCAGCGGAATCTGTCTGCTGACTCCATCAAACACGGCGCAGACTGCCAGAAACAGAAACAGTACAATCTCTATCCACATTTAGAGCACCTCCCTCTTTCGCCAACTTCTGACAGAGGCACGGTATAAATCGTCCTTTTTAATCCCGGACAATCCAGCCGCTTGTGATAACTGCTGCCATAACCTGTAATATACACTTGATTTCCCCCTCCGCCAGACCCGCATGAACCGCAGGGAACATATTTGGAGCCAGACGCGTTGCGCCTGTCAGACACGGACTGCGCAGGCACTGTCTCTATCTTCGGATTTAAATAGGTGCAGTTCCTGTCCAGATGATAAACCGTTCCCTTTTTCGTGATATACACCATGGGGTCTTCTTCCGTGCCGCCGCTCACCGAACCGGCGGCGTCATATCCCGTCCAGGCCCTGCCGTAGTAGCGCTGCGACAGCGAAAATCCGTCGAATCCCATCAGCCCCGCAAAAGGCTTGACCCGATAGGATATTTTCAGGTCAATGACATCCTCCGCTCCCATCACGGAGGAGCCGGCAAAAGACAGCCCTCCCGCGCCGCCCTTCACGCAGGAATTTTCCAGATAGGATCTGCCCACATATTCCACAATCTGTCCTCTGGCGTACCCTTCCGTAAGCACCACGCCGGAAAGTCCATCCGGCAGAATATCCCCCACTGTATTCTCATAGGCATATCCCGCGAAGGCCAGTTTATTTCCCACCTGATGCATGGCCGCATTAATCCGGCTCTGCGTCCCTATGATATTCACCGCAAAAAGAATATTCAGTACCGCAAACAGGAAAAACGGCAGGGCAAAAGCGGCCTCCAGCGTCATGGACCCTCTCCCGCGGGAGAGGATAAAAGATGCCCCTCTTAACAATCGGCGTACAAACAGAAGTATGCGACCACCTTGATATGCCTCAAGATATGCCCGGAGAGAATGTGCTGTCGATTTTTTGAATTTTAAGTTTCGTGATTGCAAAAAGGGCATCTTTTATCACCTCCCGCGTTAATAGAATCCATATCTTCTTGTCATTTCGTAAGAATAGCCGAAGCGGCTTGTCACCTCCAAATGCGCCTGATAGGCGTCAAAACAGCCGTCCAGCCGGAATCTTGCATTTCCGGGCGTCTGGCGGATATCCATTTCCATGATATCCATTGCCCGCTCTGTCCGGGTGCCCGCATCCTGCAAAAAAACCATGATCTGCAAATATTCCTTATAGCTCAGTCCGTTTCCCCCGGAATCCTCCGATAGACTTCCCCGTACATTTTTCAGGCAGCCTATTCCCGTTTTCCACTCTGCAGCCGTTTTAAAAATGGGCACTCTGCCGCCGCCAAGCAGCGTTTTGATGTCCTGCAGGCTCTCCACATAAGCCCATGCAAAGAGAATCGTATACTTAACCGGCTCCGCCAGCGCGGGCATAAGTATAACCGCCGTAAGCGCCGTTGCCAAAGCCTGCGCCTCCGCCACCTTCGTGCTGTCCGAAAGAAGATACAGCATATTTGCCGTCTCCCGCCAGAGCAAAAGTTTTTTGGCCACCTGTTCCAGATTCTGCCAGTCCGTGTCCCTGCCTGCCAGAATATATTCCATCTGGTATTTTAGAAGCGACTTGTCCATCTCCGCGCCGTAATATCCGCATTTTTCAAACAGATACATTTGAAATACCAGCTCGTTCGGCTCTCCGCCTGCCTCTACCGCATCCGCACACAGACCCGTGCCCGCCATCCGGCTGGCGCGGTGGGAAATATAATCTCCTAAATCTACTTTTACCACAGAGACCTCTGCAGGATTCTCCAGTACAAGATTCAGCACCCCGCTGCTTCTGGTGGCGTTGACGGAATCCGCCGGATTATTTAGCGGCACTTCCTCCGTCCCGCCATCCTCCGTCTCCCTTTCCGGCAGACCAATGGCCTCAATCTGCGACTCATACTGCCGGCGCCACGCATCCACATCCTTTGTGTCAATTCCGGCTCCCTGCAGCAAACCAATATTTGAAGTGAGCTTATCCAGAACCGCCCCCAGCGGATAATCGTCCATGTAATCGGTAACCTGTCGTTTCAGCACTGCGCCGTTTTCATCGGAAGCCACGGAATACTCCGGGATTTCCACCATTCCCATATCCATAGCCAGAAAATCCCTGCCGCCAAACAGACTGCCTTCTTGCGGACTGCAGTTTTTTTGCGCATAACTCCGCAGATGCGCCTCCGTATTGGCAATTTCAGGATGAGAACCGCCGTAAGAGGTGTCCACGAACAGAAGGTCATACTGTTTCAAAAGCTCCCTGTGGTATTCAGCCAGAACGGAATTCATACCGATATCCGCCACACATTCAAATTTCATGCGGATGGCACTGATCCGTGCCCCTTCTATCACTGTGAATACAAGGGACAGGATCAATGTGAGGGATAAGGATAGAAATACCGTTATGTATCCCCGCCTCATTCCATTACCGTGTTGCTGTCTTTGGTAATCTTTTCGAAAACCTTCTCCACCAGCTCGCGAAGCTGTGTCTTGAAGATAATAACCAGACCGATCAGCACCACAATAATCAGAATGATTTCCACTGTGCCCATGCCTTCCTCCTCCCGCAGGAAGTCTCCAAACCCTTTGAGCCGTCTGTTTTCTTTTTTCTTTAACATACCTGTTTCCTCCTTTTTGTGTGTAATATTTGTAACAGTTCAGCCCGCGCCAATCAGATATGCTCATTCATGCAAGCATGACTCGCCTATCTGCATGTCGATGGCTGAACTTTACAGGGTAAATGAAAAATAGGCCGGTATCATAATAATTACCATAACCACACAGAGCATCATCATCATCGGCAAAAGCAGTTTTGTCCCCGCCTCCTCTCCCAGCTTTTTCGCCAGATTTTTCCGCTCCGCAAAGGCGTTATCCGCTTCCTGCCTGAGCATCCGCAAAAGGTCGTTACTGCCCTTTCTGATGTTTTGCGAAAGCAGCGCAGAAAGCTTCATGTAAGCCTGTACCTGACACCGTTTTCCGAAATGCGCGTAAGCCTCCGTCTCCGACCTGCCGCCCTGCAGTTCATAGCAGGTCATTACGATTTCCTCATATACATATTTCCTTTTCTCCCCCTTCTCTTTTTTGTAGTCCTCCCCCATCTTTAGAAAGGCGTTTCGGACAGTCATCCCCGCACCCATATAGAGCGCCAGCTTGTTGACAATCTCAGGATAGGCCAAAAGCAGTTCCCTCTTTCTCGCCTCCAGCTTCTGATCCAACTCCCTGCCCTTTCCCCAGTAGAGCACGCACGCCGTGAGTATAACCAAAACCAGAAAATAGCCGCTGCTGTCCTCAATGATCTCGCTCCAGATGACAGGCTCCGTACCGATCCGGTCAGGCAGCGCCATAACCTCCCCGCTCCTGCTGCTCTCGTCCTGCTCCCGAAGCAGTTCCTCCATCCGTATCCGAAGAGCCTCCTTTGGGGTGTAAACAACCGGATTGATCTGCACGGGAAGCTGCAGCTCCCGAAACCACTCCTCGTAACGGAATCTGGCCGTCAGGGTAACCACTTCACTGCCTGTAAGCTCCTCATTATGTACCGTACCGTCCGTATTGATCAGGGAATAAGAACTGCTCTCCCAACTGATCTGAAACGGATAGCCCTCCAGAACCGTAACCAGATCCAAATCCCTGCGCACGTCTTCCAAACAGGCATTCTCAGAAAGAACCGCCCCCGGAAGAAGCGCTGACGCCTCCGCATAACTCTTTTCCAGCTCTTCCCCAGTGAGCTTGCGCTCCTCCAAAAGATAGTCAAAAAGCTCTTCCTGCACGCCCGGAATCTCCGCCTTCAGCCCCACCTCCACGTCCCCCTCCCCATAGGCATTTCTGGGCAGATATCCGCCGTCGACCAGCTTCGCCGCACTGTGGGCGCTGAACCATGCCGCCAGACAGAACAGATCCCCCACAAACACCACCATGAGTAAAAGCCTATACAGCGAAAGATAATGCTCCCGAATCTGTTTCTCCGCTGCAATTTCCGGCTGCAGCGTTTTTAGCTTGTCTCCAAGCTGCCTTCTATAAATCGCCCTTTTCCAGTTCCCTCTCCCCCTATTGGTTTTCTTTTGCCGCTCCTGCTGTTTTCGGAAAATGCGAACCGCCATTTTTTGAAACGGATTTCCGC
The DNA here is from genome assembly GCA_947176065.1 of uncultured Lachnospiraceae bacterium. Classification (GTDB taxonomy): domain Bacteria; phylum Bacillota; class Clostridia; order Lachnospirales; family Lachnospiraceae; genus UBA3282. The sequence continues at coordinate 11,875 of CAMWPB010000007.1, forward strand.
TTTCCCCCAAAGACAGCAGAAACAAGATCAGATAGACCGCTAAAATACCCAAATAAACATAAACCATCACACACTCCTTTTCCTGCTGCAGTCAGGTCTGCGACGCCGCTGATACCGCAGGCACGTATTCATACTTCAATTTCCACAATTCTCTTCGAGAGCAGATAAGCCGTGCCGTAAAAGAGCAGGCACACCGTCATCACCATTACGCCTACGAGGTTATGATAAAGCACATCGAAAAATCCACGCGAGGTCGTTCCGATATAAAAGATAATCAAAAACGGCACCATATTCATGATTCTCTGCTCCATTTTTCTGGCTCCGATCATAAGCTGGATTTCCTTATCCGTCTCGATCTTCTGCTCGATCACCCCGGCTGTCTTTTCCAGAATTTCCGTAAGATTGCCGCCGCTTCTTTTGGCGATCAGAAAGACGTCCGCAAACTGCATAATATCAGGCAGACAGCTTCTCACCCCAAGATCGTACAGGAGTTTTTCCAGAATCATATTGTTTTCCAGTCCCCGCAGCATATGCCGCACTTCAAGGCAGATAGGGCTGTCCGCCCCATAAAGCAGCTCCACGTCACGGTAGGATTCCCGCAGTGCGTTTTCTATGGAATATCCGGCTTTGACATTCGCCGAGAGCGCCAGCACCAGATCCTTAAACTGCAAACTCAGCTCCTGTCTGCGCTTTTTCGCCATATCCTTTTTCTTCTCTCTTATGAAAAGGATAAAGACAGGAAGAAGTAAAACACAGGCAAGCCACGACCGATAGAAAAAATATCCGATCACCGCCACCAGAAACATACCTTCCAGCGAAGCAAGCGCCCCCTCCTTCAGAGAAAAATGATATTCAGCATAATCCGGCAGCCTGTAGCTTTTCGACATATGCAAGCTCTCCTTTCTTCTGGAGTGAGCCGAGGATTTTCCCGCCGCCCGTCTCTCCTTCCTCCTCGAAACGGTAAAGCGGGCTTAACATAATTTCTCCTTTTTCAAAGCCGCACACCTCCACAATTTCCAGCACCTTTCTTGTTGTGTCACGCAGACGTCCCAGATGGACAATCACGTCAATACCCGAGGCGATCTGCTGTCTGATGGCTTCCAGCGGAATCTCAATCCCCATCAGAATCATATTTTCCAGACGGCTTAACATATCCCGCGAACTGTTGGCATGTCCCGTGGACATGGAGCCGTCGTGCCCCGTATTCAGACACTGCATCATATCAAATGCTTCTCCGCCGCGCACCTCGCCAACGATGATTCGATCCGGCCTCATACGAAGAGACGTTTTTATTAAGTCCCTTATGGTAATTTCCCGGCATCCTTCCACGTTGGCGTTTCTCGTCTCCATCCGAACGATATTCCGTATATTCCTAATCTGCAGCTCCGCACTGTCCTCTATCGTTATAATCCGTTCCTCAGCGGGAATATAGTTGGACAGTGCATTTAAAAACGTGGTTTTCCCGGAGCCCGTCCCGCCGCTGATAAAGATATTGTATTTTGCCCGCACAAGTCTGCTCAGCCATTCGCACACTTCCTCCGTGACGGAACCAAACGATACCAGATTTTCCATGGTGATGGGCTGATCGGGAAACCGCCGGATCGTGACGATGGGGCCATTTAGTGCCACGGGATTCAAAACCACATTGACGCGGGCGCCGTTCTCCAGTCTGGCGTCCACAATCGGCGACGCCTCGTTGACTACTCTGTTACAGTCCGAAACTATCTGCTGTATCACATTGTGCATCTTCTCCTCGCTGTCAAAGCGAAGCCCGCTCTCCGTCAGTCTGCCGTTCCGTTCGATGAAAATTCTGTCCGGCCCGTTAATCATAATCTCCGTAACCTGCGGATCATCCACCAGCTCCTGCAATACGTCCAGCTTGCGGACCGCATGGAAAAGCTCTCTCCTGAGCCTGCCGCGCTCCGATAAAGACAAGGGGTTCTCCCTGGCCTCCCGGACTAACATTTCATCTATCAGCTCCCGGATTTCCTCATCGCTGCTCTCCCTTGAATAATCAATGCTCTCCAGAAGCCTTTCCTTTAAAATTTTCCGTCTCTCCTCTGCGTCACTCATAAATATCCTCTTTTATGATAGATTTTACATATCCCGCCAGCTCTCCGTGCGTCATCATATCCAGACTATCCGGCAGCTCCTGAAAAATCGGGAAGCGGCATTTTACTGTTTTTTCTGAGATTTCCCCCAATTCTCCCTGCTGCAGCATCCGCTCGTACTGTCTGAGTTTCGCCTGTGCAAAAGGGTCTTCCCTTGTGATGGTATATATCTTCTGACAGCTTTTTAGCAGATCAAAAAGCCCGTCTATCCCGTCATCCAGATCCAGAATCATATATTCGTATTCGCCGATCGCCGCGATATCCCTGCAAAGAGCCAGCCACTGCTCCCCCGGTACCTCTTTGATCCCCAGCGAGTACTGCATGGGTGGTATATAGTCCAATCCTCCCGCGTTCTGGATAATCGTCGGAAGCCGCAGGGCCAGTTTTTCCCTTGCGCTCTGAAAGTAGTACATGACATCAAGCATATCCGTCTGATATTCCCGCCGCAAAAGCTCTCCCAGGCCGGAATACATTTCAAAATTCAGGTACATTGTTTTATGCTCTTTTGCCAGAAGCTGCCCAAGTGACAGGGCAAAGGATGTCTGTAAACACCTTTTGACCGGGGAATAAATACCTATCATTTTAGCCGCCGTGTCCGTAACCTCAGGGCAGTCCTTCCATCCGCCGCCGTCCGCAAGCACATTTAGCATTGCCTGTACCACCAGCTCAGGACTCTGGTATTTGCTGATGCAGCGCATATCCTCCTGCACCGCCCCGTCGTTCTCCTGTAGAATAAACAGCTGCGTTACCTGTTCTCTGATATACGCTTCCTTGAGCAGCCTCCATGCGCTCTCAGCGATGAGAAGAATCTCAATCTCCTCCCTGCCCGCAAATTTCTCCAGCTCCTCCACCGCCGTAAACAAATGCAGTGTATAGGGAAGCTTTACCTTTTCCAGAAGATACTCCGCCATGCGGAAAGCGTAACCCTCCTCCGTATCACAGATTGCCATAATTTTATGTGTCAAAATAATCCTCCTATTCTGCACACCGCACTGAACAGAATCGGCACCGCAAAGTGGATTTTGTTTTTACAGTAGGTGTGATAATCCTGTTTTAAATCCTCGCCGTAGATTCTCCAATGTCCTGTCCCGCTCTCAGCGATGAGAAGAATCTCAATCTCCTCCCTGCCCGCAAATTTCTCCAGCTCCTCCACCGCCGTAAACAAATGCAGTGTATAGGGAAGCTTTACCTTTTCCAGAAGATACTCCGCCATGCGGAAAGCGTAACCCTCCTCCGTATCACAGATTGCCATAATTTTATGTGTCAAAATAATCCTCCTATTCTGCACACCGCACTGAACAGAATCGGCACCGCAAAGTGGATTTTGTTTTTACAGTAGGTGTGATAATCCTGTTTTAAATCCTCGCCGTAGATTCTCCAATGTCCTGTCCGCCAAACCTCATGCAGGTATGAAAAAAAGTACCGGAATCTTTCCCTGCCGTTTTTCTCTATGGACAGTTTTAGCAGCGAGAATCCCGCGCCAATCACAAATGCTCCTGCCAGAATGGCCAAAAATTCTCCCACTGCCAGAAAGCTCCCGATCATAACAAACAGCTTCACATCGCCCGCCCCAAGTGCGCCTATCATATACAGAGGATACATAAGCAGAAACGCCAGAAGCGCAGAAACCAGAATATCCGGTAATCCCCGGCCGGACAAGACGCCGCCCGAAATGCCGATTACCATGCCCAAAAGAATAAACCCGTTTGGAATCCTGTCTGTCTTAAGATCTGCCAAAGCCGAAAGCAATAGCAGGAGAAGCAAAACAGATTGACAGTAAGTCAGTCCAATAAAACCACCTCCACATCCCAAAATAACCATTTAATTAATTGACTCAACGAAATAATTGGAAGATCTTCCCGATGCCCTGAAGCGAGAAGCGTGTATTCCGCAGAATGGAATATCACATAGAATTTCTTGAGTTGTGACTTGAATTATAACACAATAAAATTACTTGTCTATAGCTCCGCAGGAAAAAAACTAATTTTGTAAATTATTCACAAAATTTTGAAAAAGTGAATGCCGTAAAGTACCGCAACCCCAGGAAATCCAAGGACTCCCGATGTCAAAACCGTAAAGGGATTGATTCCCACAGCCACCTGAAGCTGTCTTGCCGCCAGCATATAATTAATCGCATAAATACCCACGGTTCCCATCACCGCGCGCAAAACAAAATTGACCAGCCACTCTACCTTCCTGCCCATCGCGCCTATTGCCAGCACGATCAGGCATACCGCCAATATCGTTATTGCCCCGCCTGTGTTTCCCATAATCTGATCTCCCGGCTCCGTCCCGCCGCTTCTGCGAAACGTGCCTCCTGCCTGTCTCCCTACAGCATATGAACGGGCTGTCTGTAATATTACATGAATATTTCTGGAAATTTTTACCTAAACTTATGTAAGAAGAACTTTAAACCGCTCACAACAAAGGCTGCTTCGCGTAGAAGTTCTAAGTCCCACATAGGAAAATGCCAAAAGCAGGCATTCTCCGCACCATATTCACATAGTCTCGAAAGGATGGTCAATATGAGAATGATTTTCAGGCAAAGCCCCTGTGTACCGGCAGAAAATGAAATTATCGTGGACAGGCAGAAAATGACATTGCGGGAGGAACTGCTTCTTGCAAGAAACGCGCTGGAAAATGCTTACGCCGGATTCGATAACGCAACGGACCCGGATCTGATCGACTGCTATATCTTTGAGCTGAACGCTGTCATGAAACGGTACAAGTATCTGTTGCAAAAGGCAGCGGAAAATGATCCGCTGCCCGAAAAAGAACTTGCAGAGGCTTACCGCCCCTTAACTTTCTCATAATGTTCAGATACAAAAACCACGGTTTGCTGCGGGGTCTGCGGCGCTTTCCGTCAAATCATTTCTGCCGTAGGTAAGCCCCGCATACACGGTCTGGGCATTGCCCATAACAGGGCCTGTGGTGTCCTGTCCTTCAATCTGCCTATAAGCCGCCAAAAGCTTATCCAGCACCGGGCGGACATGCTTCAGACTCTCCGCATCGCTGTGCAATGCCGCTTTTGCCACTTCCCTGTTGATATAGAGGTAAAGCTGCAGCAGATTCTGCGCTATCTCATACTCCATATGCAGAGAGTCCATGAGCTCACACATACAGCCCTGAATTCTGCGGACGGCATCTTTCATCCCCGTCCTGTCCCCTGCTGCCAATGCTTCCTCCGCCTCATCCACATAGAGCAGCGCCATCTCATACAGAATGGTGATAAGCTGCGTCTTATTCGCCTGCGTAATCCGCAGGGTATACTCCTGTTTTAATTCCTTGGTCATATCGTTAATCTGCCTTTCATGTTATCATCTATGATGTATAAGCAGACTCGAAATGCTTTGCATTTCGAGTGCGCGTTGCTCGTCATAAGCCGTCTCAGGCAGTCTGTTGTGCAAGCACACATTCTGCCTGTGCCGCCTTCTGACTCTGCTTATACGCGGCTACTGTAACAACTGCAGTACCTGTGAGGGTCTCTCGTTTGCCTGTGCCAGCATGGATACCGCCGCCTGGGATATTACCTGCTCTGTGGTGTAAGACGTCATCTCCTCCGCCATATCCACATCCATGATACGGGAGTAGGAAGCCGTCATGTTCTCATTGGATACCGCCAGATTGTTGACTGTGTGATCCAAACGGTTCTGGTACGCGCCAAGTCTGCTTCGCGCATCCGACACATAAAGGATTGCGCTCCTAATCGTTTTGTTTGCCTCCGCACACTCCTCCACCGAAGTCATGCGCATATCTTCCATGTTCATCCTGTTCAGGGAGATCGTCGGAATGCGGATCGCGAGCTGCTGTCCCTCATTCGCGCCGGTCTGGATGTCCATAGTGCCGATACCCGTAATATCAATCTGCAGATTCTGTATAGGCTTCATCAGCCCTCCCTCTACAAAAACATTCGCCTGCTTCGGCTGCGGATCCGTATTGGGCACTTCCCCGGGTCTGTTACACACATATTCCATATGGAATCCATTGTTATCTTCAATAACAATGGTATCCGTACCGGCCGCATCATTACCGATAATACCCATAACTTTTGCATCTGCCGGAATACCTATTGTTCCGGCTTCCTGCAGTACACTGGCAAAATTAGCCTTAACAGCATCCTCATCCAGCTTTGGAACCCAATTTGTTCCATCATCCACAAAATCATACGGCGCCTCAAAACCGGGATACATATTCTCTTTGGACAGCTCAAGAGTCATTTTAAAATCCAGAGGCCCCGTCAGCGTAATTTTTGTCTTTGTCGTCTCAGAAACCTCCACACCCTGCGGAAATTCAGGGCCCAGATTAATTGTTACCTTATCCTTGTCAATCTTGCCGTCCTCGCCGTAAACGACGTTCAATTGATTCACTGTATATATCTTCGGCATCACCTCGTCCGCATAATAATCCACCTTGACCAGATTGTTGTTCGTATATCCCCGCAGATCAAAAGTGCCGTCCAAAAGCGTCTGCCCGTTAAACTGCGTATCCGTAGAAATTCTGGTAATCTCCGCCTTGAGCTGCTTTACCTCCGACTCAATCGTCATGCGGTCGCTGGTGGTAAGCGTTCCCGTCTCGCCCTTAACTGCAAGCTCGTTCATTCTCTGCAGCATCTCATGCACTTCCGTCAGCGCGCCGTCCGCCGTCTCAATTACGGAAATACCATTCTGGGAGCTCTGGGTCGCCGTACCGATTCCCGTAATCTGCGTATTCATTCTTCTGCCGATGGCATAGCCCGAAGGATTATCCTTGGATGTCGTTACCTTCAAACCGGAAGAAAGGCGCTGCAAAGATTTAGATACCTTACTGTCCGACGCATTTAATGCATTACTCGCGCGCATTGCCGGCGCATTATAACTGATTTTCATTTTATTTCCTCCTTCTTATGCCGTCAGGGTTGTGATAAACGCTTTCGCAATTCCGTATAACTCTGCTGTCTGCCGCTCTTCCCCGCCGTTTATATCTTCCTCTGTGTAATCTCCGCCGTTTACCTCTCTGCCCTGCAGAATAACCAGAGCGGCCTTCCTGCCGCCTGCCCCGTCTTCTCCCGAAGTCCCCAGCGCTTTTTCCAGTTCTTCCTGCCTGCCCTGCAGCCAGGCTGTTCCCTCGCCGCTTTCACAGGCGATATACCCGGATACCCGCTGTTCCCTGAGAGAAAATTTGGCCGTAATCTGTCCGAACTCCTCTGTCCGCACCGTAACGTTTACTCTACCCATCCCGGTTCCGTGCAGAACCTTTAAGTTGATGGCCGTCAGCTCGCCGTTAATCTCCACGGGAATCTGATAATTTTCCTCCCGCGAAAGACTCCCCGCCAGCGCGAGCTGCTTCCTGCAGCTCTGCAGGGTACGCAGATCCAGATAATCTTCCGGCGCATCCATCGCCTCATCCAAAAGCCCAGAAAAAGTTTCCTGCATCTCCTCGTAGGCTTCCTGCGCGCTCTCTTTGTCCGTCAGACTCTCTATCAGTGTCTCCGCCTTCTGCTTTCCCTCCAAACGGCCTGCGCCGTCCTCCAATTCACGAAGCTTCCGATACAGTGCGCCCGGCCTTTTCCGAAGTCCGGCTGCCGCTTCCAGATTATTGGCCGTCACGGGCTGCCTGTACGCCACAAGCTCCCTCACAACAGCCTCCTCCACATTTTCCAGCCCACGGTAAGACTGTATCTGTTCCTGCAGATACGACTCATCCAGAGAAGCGTCCACCGTCTGCTGCCGCAGCGCATCCGCAAACTCTTCCATGGTCGTTTCCGCCGTAACGTTCGTCCCCGCAAGCGTTTCCGGCTCAAGACCGTCCGCGATCTGACCTGCAAGCATATGGTAATAGCTCTCCGCCTGTTCCGAATCCTGCCGCCTTTGCCCGCTCTCCTGATTACCCGGCTCTGTGCTCTCCTGCCCCAGATTCGGGAATCCGCTTAGAATCTGATCGGTGATGGACTTATTTTTCGCCACGGCGTCCACGCCGTCAAAACCGTCATCCACCTTATAATCCATTCCCTGTTTTTTGGTGCTGCGCATCGCCGTCAGAAGATTGCTGAAAGAGATTTGCGCCCCTTCCTTCAAGAGACTTCCAACCGCCGCGTCATCCGACTTTTCCAACTGCCGGAACATACGGTAAATCCCAATATAGGCTTCTCTCTCCTGCTCGCTGACCGCATGGCTCTTCTCTAATTTATACAAATATTTACTGAATTTCTCTTCCCGCGACGCGTCGTCCAGGCCGCTCTCATCCAGATACCGATTCAGTTCATCCATCGACATGGTAAGCGGATTCTTTCCGTCCCGGATTGCCTGTAAGGACGCCGCCGGCGTCATTCTGCGGATGGTCTGCTGCAGCTCCATGTCGTATTTCTTCACCGCGTCCATATTGTCATCGGTGATATCCATACTGTTGTAGCCCAGAATCCGCACCGCTTTGCGGTTCTCCTCGTTCGTCTCAAGACCCATATCTTTCAGGATATCGTCCACGTTGCGGAAAGCCTTGCGAATAGAGTCCCCCATATCCGCCCTGGGCGCGGTCATTAATGTTTCATAGGATTCCCTTGCCGCTTCATAAGCATTTTTGAGCGCCGTGCCGTTCTTATGTACACTGTCGAGCGTAAAGTCTTCCGTGCCGTCAATATACTGCACCAGCACCGCCGCCGGCAAGTGGGGAATTTCCGAAACCTTTGTCTGTACTTCCTCGTAAAGCGCCGCTTTCCCGGCTGCTGCTGCCGCATCGGATTCTCCGAAAAGTTTCTGGTTCTGCTCCTGCTCCAGCTTCTTCAAAGCCTCCACCAGCGCCTCCAGCTCCGTCGTATCTATGGAATAACCGCGGGCCATCAACTGCCGGTTCGCCTCAATGGTCATCATCAGCCTGACTTCTTCCATCTGGCGCCTCTGGGTAATCGCCGCCGGAACCTCCTGCGTCACGCTGCCCGCATCTATTTTTTCCTGCGCTGCGGTCAGGTTCCGCAAGTTTACCTCTTTTTCCTCCGCCACTGTCAGATCAACCGCTTCATCGCTGATCCGCCCGTAGCTCTCTGCGTAATCGGCCGCCCGTTCCAGACTGCTTCTTCCGTCAGCCAGATTGGCTTCTCCCGCCTTTTTCCCGTCGGCAATCGCCGCTGCCGCCGCAGACAAAATTTTTTCTCTGTCCCACGGCTGTCCGGCCTGCCCGATCTCATGGAGTTTCTGCATCGTTTCTATCGTCAGAGGCACACCGACGCTGACCAGCCATTGTGCGCTCTCCACGTTTTCACTGTTATTCTCAAGCCCTGCTTCTTCCAGCACACGCTCGATCTGCGGACGGAGCTGCTCCCAATTATAATCCTCCGCCTTCTTCGCATAATAGCCTGTACCGTCCGCGGCATAATATCCATGCGCCTGCCTCTGGCTGTCAGTGGCAGCGCTGTGGCCCGCCAGATAGAAATTATCAATCGTCGGCTCCATCTGGTTTTCCACCATATACTTCACGGTGCCCTCACCGATCTGCGCCGTCTGCATGGCTCTCTCAAAGGCTTCCTTCACCGCCCGCACATTTTCCCCGGTAAGCGGAATGTCATGCGCCTCAAACTGTGCGGCAAGCTCCTGCGCAAAGGTCTGACTCCCCGTAATCTGTTCCAGGGTGTCCGCATCCAGATCGTCGGTATAACCCGCAACCTGCGTGCCGCCTTTAACAAGCGCCGCCTTGATCGTGTCGACAATGGTGACAACTTCCTCGATTTCCATATCGCCGGGATGATACCCCTCCTGCTGTAAGCGGGAGAAATCTTCCCCGGACATAGTATTAGACATCACTGTCATATAGTCTGTCTGCGTGGCCACGTCAATAGCCGCCGCATCCTGCATAACCTCTTCTGCGGTCTTTCCGTGACCCCCGTAAGCGTTGTTATCCATAACTGTGCCAGAAATGTCTAATGCGTAATCACCCGTACGCTCTGTCCTCGTCGTCCGGGTTTCCCGATATGCAGTTGTCGCCCTGTCTACATTCTGATTTGCGTTACTGTGGTCAAACGTAATCTTCATAAATCTTCCTCATACAAAATGTAGTGTGCTTTCTTATATACTCATACAACAAAGGGCGAATGATTTCTCATCCACCCTTTATTTCGGCATTGTTTTGCGGTTTCTTAACCTTTTTGCGCATTTTCTGTGCGGGCAATCTGTTTCTCCCGGGTTTTCACTGTCTGCTCCCGCAAAAAATTCCGGAGCGGGTCAAGTTGCTGTCTGTGTTGATATATTCTTCTTCCGCCAGACGGCAACCGTTTTTCATAATCTGTCATGTATGATACCTTTCCTGCCCTGACAGCGCACCTGTTTACATTTTCCGGCAAGCAGATGATCCGCATCGTATATCCATTTATTTACCGCTTCAATTTTGGCATTATCATGTTGTACCATTTATTCCCAGCGCAAACAATCTGCTCCAGCAATTTTTCATATGACTGAATAGATACTGTGCCTCATCATAAACATAATTGCGAAACCCATCATGATCACTATTGTCAGTCGAATAGTTCTGAAAATACTCTTTTATTTGTTCCCATATGGATGTATCATTTCCATTGTTTTTCAATTTCTCAAACAATATCTGCAAACCTTGCCGGTACGCTTTCTTTTCCTGCTCGGATTTTTCTATCATACTAAGCCTTAGAGTATATTTATACTCGCTCGAACGACGAAAATAGAAATTCTTATCAGAATGCATTCCCGCAATCACCCTGCTAATGGCTTCCATAGGATTATCGTATTCAGAAATCACCTCGTTATTATGTTGATAATACCTGTCAATTAACTGGTTAAAACCTTCCCGGTATTCTTCCGGCAGCAATCTGTCCGACAAATATCGAAGCGCTGCTACAGACGATTCCAGTCCTGTTATCGCTTCGCTTTCTGACTGGAAAAATTTATATTTTTCTCTGATTGGACGAACATCCATCCCCATTATATATTGAGGCTGGCTTCGGCTCAAACAATCCATCCCATAAGTGATATGTGCCAGAGTATCTTCAAACTGATCCACCTCCTCATCAGTCATCCCTGTATAAAAACCATTATTGTACAGCATTTCACTGAATACCAGCCACTGGTTTGTAGTATTTTCCCAGAAAGGATCATCGGGATTCTTATCCTTGGCATTTACCTTTTTCTGAATTTCATTCTTAATAAAAAGGTCTGCCCCATCCTGCTTCATTTTCTGAAATCCTTCTTCACTGCAAAGAAGGTCCATACCCTCTTTAGAAATCGACACTTTCACTCCTTGATTCTGAAAAACCGATGAATTAAGAGCCTTTTCAACATATGCTGTAGCTTCCTCTGTTTTCTCTTTACTTATGGATATAGTTCTCTGATCCAGCCCGTTTTTAATACGCTCCGCATATGCTCCCATAAAAATATTCATACCATTTATCTGCATCACGGTCTCCTATTTTAAGATAAAATTTCCATTACCATAGCCGCTGATTAGAAAGCTTCAGCAACTTATCAAGGAACACTTCATAAAATTCCCGTTCTTTCATAATCAGTTTCCGCTCTTCCTCACTTCTTGCAGGCGATCCGGCAAGCGGATGATCCACATCGTATATCCACTTATTTACCGCTTTAATTGCACTTTCTACAGAGTTGCCCAAGAGATCATTTTGATTAAATTCACCCCTGTACCATCTGACAAAACGGTCTATTCCCATTTGGGTCATATGCGCTTGCTTGCCGTCTTTGCTTATATAAAGACCAAACACCGTAAAAAATGCACCCGTCTCTTTTTCAGCTTCCATCCACGCCTGTTTTACTTCATCCGGCGCCTGAGAACCGATGGAATCCAAAACAGCAGAGGTTTTTTTCTGCACTTCATTGCTGTCTGCTTCTTCTGCTTTCATAGCGGCAACATCAGAAAAAGAGCGTTTTGTGTCATCTGCTATATCTTGCTTGCCTTTATTTACAGAAACCAAATATGACGCATTATAATTATTGCTAATTTGCATAATCTTCCACCTTCTTCGCATAATAAGCCCGTACCATCCCGGCATAATATCCATGCGCCTGCCTCTGGCTGTCAGTTGCGGCACATATATACTTCAGTTCGAAACTCTTTTTCCAGTAACTGCAAGCGCAAGAAAAACTGCTGCGAAAGCACAGAATACCGCACCTTGAGAAGAACTACAAAACATAAGCAGCCACGAATAATATACTTGTAGATAATGGTACTCCAGCCAGAGACCTGCATAATTAAATACCATAAAAAGTATCAACGAAACTGCATACATGCTCAATACCACCGCTTCAACTAAAAATATGGCACGTATTCCTTTTTGATTAACAGTGCACACTGAAAAATTAAATACACATCTGCTCACGATATAACATACAGCAAAAATGAATAGCGGATTTATAAACAAAATATAGCAATAATCAAATTCTCCTAAATCGAGTGGATGATTCTGTCTCCACAGTCGATACATGAAAACCGCCATAAGAACAGTAAGGAATACTATGTTCTTAATCACTCTCCCTTTTTTCACTTCTGCCCTCCGCAAATATCTTTCTTTATAATACAGAGTCCACATTTTGTAATATGACAGTTTCGCGGCATATTCCCTGCAGTTCTCCTTATGAATGGGCAAGTGCAAATCTCTCGTTTCACTCAAGCTGTGGGACATGATTACCAAATATATCATTGATTCCGCTGCCAAGAGCATACTGTCTCATAAATACTGTAAGTCCTCTTAAAAAGCGGTTATATTTCTGATTATCACCCTCCGTCTTAAAATCATCATCCAACAGGTCATATACACGATAAATCTGTCCCTTTAAACTGCCCGTATGAGATATGGAAAACGGTACATCTATCTCCTTTCGATCACCATTCATAGAAATCCATAAAATGCCATCGAAAGAATTCTGTTTGTAAAAAAACTTGAAATCTTTAGGGGGATCCACCGATTCATCTTCCATACTGCCTCTGGCTACTTGGTTTCTAAATTCCCAGTTCCAGCAACTGTTAAAGTCCAGCTTTCCATCTAATGTCAATGTAGTATTTTTCTCTATTTCTTCCGGATCAATGGCCGGAATCTCCCACTGATCTGTCACATACCCGGCCGCCTGCCGCAGCAGCTCTTTCGTTTCCTCGCATTGATAATAATAATCCGAATTATAATAAACCCAATCGTCCTTCCTGCCGCCATATGCCTGATTTTCAGCCAAGCCCTCATTATAATTCGCATTCCGGGCCGCTATCGCGTTCATTTTCGCAAAAACCTCGTACACCTGACCCACAATCTGCTGATTATCCGTTACATTATACCCGGATGTCTGACATTGCTGTGTTCTGTATATCCTCATGGAAACACAACATTCTTCCAAATAATCCTTCACATCGTTTTCGCCGATCTTTCCCGCATAAAAATCCGTCATACAGTCATATATGGAATCCTGTATCTCATATCCGAAGCGGTCGCCAAATACACTTGCAGGCATTTCCTTCACAACCTTATAATTGGGATAGAGCCCACTGGTTTCCATGCCCTCCCTGGCTTTTTCAAAACAATCCCATTTCTTTTCCGCGGTCAATCCTAACTGCCGGACTCTTTCCTGATAATCCCTGTGGTTATGATTTATTGCAAAAGCTATGTCTCTTGTATTCTCCCCAAAATGAACAATGCTGGAACCCATATGATTAACCTCCTATACAGTAATAGTATCGCTTGTGGTTTCGTTTCCGCTCTTCCTCACTTCTTGCAGGCAATCCGGCAAGCGGATGATCCAAATTATTGCTAATATGCATAGTCTCCTCCCAAATTACCGAATTCGAAAATTGGTAATATACATGGTGTTCCAAGGAGAGTTAGCGGATTTGGAATTTGCGGAAAAATAGCCGCTGGAGATAATTGCTAAAATCCTCAGAACTACATCATTGTAGTTCTGAGGATAATATACTACAAATCTACGCGCATGTCAAGTCGCTCCGGCACATCTATATCCTACTTTCCTTTTTAATGTGTACATCTCGTCGATGTTTCCGTATGGGAATATCCTTTGTTCTTCATCTCTCCGCATTTGCTGCATCTGTCCGTATAATAATAATCCGTCTTACAGCTTCCATCTGCGTTTTTATGATGCGTTGCAATATATCCGCTCACACAACTATGTGCACAGCCTGCGCTTTCCGTATTGCTGTTCTGTTCACCTGACAGATCATAACAGATACCGCCTTCGCTCACGAATTTTACAAAGTCCAATACCTCTTCTTCTGAATACCGCAGCTCTTCTGCAACAAACATTTTTGTACTTTCTTCATCCAGGAATGCCTTTAGAAAATCAGCGTCCCCTCTTACCACTCGAGGATTCTCATAAGCACACACTGTCAAAGAACCTCCGAACAAAATAACTGCTCCCAACAACAGAGACAACGTTCTCTCCATTCTTTTCTTTTTTCTACTCTCTAACAAATTTATTAACCTGCATTCAATCACTTTTTTGCTTCCGCTTAAGTATGCCCGATAGTTCCATCTGCCAAATCCATCCTCCTGTGCCATATTAATAATCAATTGCCCATATCTCTTACGCGCCGCTTTATCAAGATTTTGCGCCAGAATGGCATCGCAGCTCTGCTCACAGTAAACAGACATCACATAAAAGTAAAGATATGCCAATGGATTAAACCAATGCAGGAGAACGGCAAGCAGGCCGATATAGCGCCATGCGACATCTGATCTCTTTGCGTGAATCAGTTCATGTTTCAGGCTGTAGTAGATTTCTTCCTCCCCCATTCCCTTTTCCGGCACAATAATATATTTTCGGAATGCCCCTATGGTACAAACCGTTCCGATATCACCGGCACATAATAAATCCACTCTTTTTTTAATGTTAAGTTCCCTTTTGGCTCTCTCAAATATTTCCAGATAATTTGGCCGGCTTATCCGCGGGTTCTCTTTTAGCGCCTTCACTTTTTGATACTTGTATAGATTCCCGGCAAGCATAAACAGCAGACCACATACCCAGACAGTCCAGATCACAATTATGTATGTCTGAAAATTTACATGGAGCCTCCCGTTTTCTTCGATCCCCATAACATTCTCCGTCGAAATATCTGTCATATTCCACTGTCTCGGAATGCCTAATATTTGAAATAACCTGTATTTATACCCGCTGTTGTATTTAGGTAACGGCAGACAAAAGAAAAGCAGATCAAGTTTAAGCATATTGTACACCCATGCAGGGGAAACCACCTTCTTCACCAGAACCGCGCACAGCAAAATGGCAAGGAATACGACACTTCCGCTCAAAGACATCGCCAGAATAAGCATTACATGTCCTCCAGAAACTTTCTCAGTTCGTCCGCCTCTTTGCCGCCCAGCTTTTCACCCCCGTTTAACGCTGTCATAAACCGGCTCAGGGAACCGTCAAAATAGGAATCCAAAAGATGCTCTGCCCTTTTCCTCTCGTACTGCTGGCTGTTTAGCGCCCGGAAATACCGTCTTCTCCTGAAACGCTCTTCCCCTTCATACCGGACAGATATAACGCCCTTTTGCTCCATCCGTGTCAGAAATGTGGATAACGTCTGCTTTTTCCATCCTTTTTCCGAATCCTCTCCAAACCTTACCGCAATGTCCTTGTAGGAATACTCCTTGTCCTCCTTCCACATCCACTCCAAAATCTCTTTCTCGGAGTCAGAAAGTAACACTTCATTCATAGCTTGACCCTCCTTTTTTCTATAGTACTACGCGCACGTAGATTGGTCAATATGGATCATGGCAAAGCAATATAATTTTTCCATGTAATGATCGTTTTTCCGTTCATTTCATTCCCCTATTCCTATTGACACAGCCATTTCCCTCTGCTACACTTTATCTAACACATTTGGGATATCATCTTTTAGTGGGAAGTCATTCCGGCTTCACTTTGACAATCCCCATGTATAAAACAAAATATCGTAGCCCACAAAGCCGAATCACTCTCGATAAACATTGGAGGAAGATGGATCATGGCATTCACACATATTGACTGTTTTAGTGGACCCGGAGGAATCTGCACGGGACTGCACGCGGCTGGATTTGATACAAAAGTAGCCATTGAATATATTAAAAGCTGTGTAGATACATACGCAGCCAACCATCCGACGGTACACGTTATTCACTCTGATATTAGAAATGTTACAGCCGAACAGCTTTTGCCTTACATACCGCAAGGCGGAATTGATCTGGTTACATCGGGAATGCCCTGTGAGACTTTTTCTACTGCCGGAAATACTTCCCGCTCCTTTTATGATGACAGGCAATTTCTTTTTCGTGAAGGGATACGCATTGCCAGAATTGCCAGTGCAAAAATGATTCTGTTTGAAAATGTGCCAGCCATCACGACCAAAACGGTAGAAAAAAATTCAAAAAAGCTAATAGTAGACATGTTAAAGGACGAATTGGAAGAATCCGGTTATACGAATTATAAGGAATTTATATTAAATGCGGTAGATTACGGAGTCCCCCAACGAAGAAACCGTTTTTTTATTCTTGCCACAAAAGATAAAAGTCTCACGCTGTCTTTTCCAAAAGCTACATGCAATAAAGCTGTCACGGTGAAGGACGCATTGTGCGGGCTCCCAAACGTTGTGCCTAATTCTGATACCGAGAAAAAAGCTTACACCCGGGCGCAATCAGACTATGCAGATCTGATGCGGGATAATGAATTCTGGAAAATCAGCGCCGGTACAGTGGATAAACTGACCTATCATATGCCAATGAGGCACAGAGCCTGCACTCTGGAAAGATTTTCCCTGCTCAAACAAGGCGAAAGTTTAAAGGATTTATTCGAACGGTATGTCGGCACAGAGCGGGAGGAATTGCAGGAAAGACGTGTGTTGCCCCAAAAAATGTTTATCAAACGCAATTACCGGCTAAAATTCAACGAGCCTTCCCCCACAGTAACGAGCCATTGTCTGGATGAGTTTGTCCACCCGAAATACGACAGGGCGTTGACTGTCCGGGAATGTGCCCGACTACAGTCCTTCCCTGACGCTTATGATTTTTTCGGAGGACCTTATCTCGTACCCCATGTGGATCGCGAAATACAGGATAAGTATGAGCAGATCGGCGATGCAGTCCCGCCACTTTTAGCTTACGCGTGGGGAACAGAACTGAGAAAACTTTTAACGGAGTATCATGATGAATAATAATTCAGATTATTTAACTTTTTGTAAAGACACTTATACTAAAACGTGGGACGAAACATATCTTATTGAATGTCCGGGAAAAAATCCCCAGGCTGCAAAATTGGCAGCACAGAGAAAAGCGATTGATACAACACTCGTTGAGTCTCTGTTACATTATGCGGGCACGATTTCGGAAGATGAAATCTGGAAAAACATATCCCTGATTCACAAACTCCATGTGGCCAGTCTATCAGATTTCGGTATTTCCGACAGCATCCAAGCGGAGGTTCTTGAACGTTGTCTTTCCGCCCAACAAAGCTGGAATAAATCAAGCGGGCATTCTTTTGAACGCTATATTGCCGGCATTGCCAATGATGAATTGCGTGAAAATGAAATTCGGTTTATCCTGCAGTCTGATCTGACAAAAATGATTAAAGAGGGATCCCTGACTAATACGCCCGACGATATCAGGGGCCTTAATTCTTGGGGAAAGGACTTTGATTTGTATGCCATACAGTCAATACATGGAGATGTTCATGTTTTTGGATGCATTCAATCAAAAACGAGCATACGCGACAGGGTAGGCAGAGATGTGAATTTTTCCAGAAATGCCATGGAAGGATTATTCTGGTCTGCTGCAGTTACTCTGGACGGCTCTTTCCTGAATATGGATGAGTTCAGGCATATGGTTAATGGCGGAGGCTCCTATTCCATCAACGGCTGGCATGGTATGTATGCAATGTCTGGTATTTCCGAAAATAATGACAGAATTTATAAAGTCAATGATACCCTTGATCTATTTGTTACACACGCTATTAAAGCCGCCAAACAGTTTATTGCTGACAGACGGATGCTTACAGCGTCATGGAAAGCAGAATAGGGAGAGATACCATAAATGGACAGGCTGACCAAAGAACAGCGTCGGAAAAATATGCAGCATATCAGGCCACGTGATACAAAAATTGAAATTATATTACGTAAAATGTTATGGCAGAAGGGTATCCGATACAGGAAGAATTTCAAAGAGCTACCGGGAACTCCCGATATTGCCATTACTAAATATAAAATAGCGGTTTTCTGCGACGGTGAATTTTTTCATGGTAAAGACTGGGAAATTCTAAAGCCGAGATTACAGAAGGGTTCTAACAGCGAATTCTGGATTTCGAAAATATCCCGCAACAAAGAACGGGATGAGGAAATAAATAAAAAATTACTGTTTGCGGGATGGACCGTCATTCGCTTCTGGGGTGATGAGATCAAAAAACATCCTGACGAATGCATAAAGGTTATAGAAGAAGCGATATTTGATATTATGCAGTCGGACAACCTCGTAGAAGATAATTTGGATAAGCCGGAGTAATCTGACCGCATTCAAAACCGCACACCCAATCATCTGAGTGTGCGGTCTGTTTTTATTCGCGCCCGATTCCACTAAAAAAGGAATATCGCAGCCGTATAAGGCGGCAGATCAAAGGAAATACTGTAGTCCTTAAAATTACACGGCTCCTTCACCGCCATAATCTCGGCAGGAATCTCATTTCCGTTTCCTCCAAAACGCTTATCGTCGCTGTTTAAGAGCAGCTTATACTTTTTCTTTTTCGGTACCCCGATCTTATAATTCTCCCATCTCATGGGGGTCATGTTGAGCACAAACATGATATTATTCTTGCCGGTTTTGTCCTTGCGGTAAAAGCTGTATGTACTGCGGTCCGCATCGTCGGCATTCAGCCACTCAAAGCCCGCCCAGTCGTTATCAATCGTATACATAGCCGGATACTTCTGGTACAGCGCAAGCAGCTCCTTCACATACTCGTGCATACCCTTATTCTGCTCCTCACCGAGCAGATTCCAGTCCAACTCTCTCGTCTCGCTCCACTCTCTCTCCTGACCGAAATCCTGTCCCATAAAGAGCAGCTTCTTGCCGGAATGACCAATCATATAGCTGTAGCCCACGCGCAGATTCGCGTACTTATCCACAGGATAGCCGGGCATCTTGTTCACCATGGAACATTTCAGATGCACCACCTCGTCGTGGGAAAGAGGCAGAATGTAGTTTTCACTGTTGTTATAGCTCATGGCAAAAGTCATGGCATAGTGGTTGTTCTTACGGAAATACGGATCAAGCTTCATATATTCGCAGAAGTCATGCATCCATCCCATATTCCACTTAAAGCTGAAGCCAAGTCCGTCCTCCTCCACCTTGCCGGTCACCTTCGGCCACGCCGTAGACTCCTCCGCAATGGTAAGGAATCCGGGATATGCGCCGTGCACCACGGAGTTTAAGTGCTTAAAGAATTCAATCGCATCCAGATTTTCCCTGCCGCCGTACTTATTCGGCACCCACTGGCCTTCCTGCTTGCTGTAATCCAGATAAAGCATGGACGCCACCGCGTCAATCCGAATGCCGTCGATATGATATTCCCTGATCCAGTAGAGAACATTGGCAATCAGGAAATTCCTGACCTCATTTTTTGCGTAGTTAAAAATTTTCGTACCCCAGTCGGGATGCTCACCAATCCTCGGATCGGGATGCTCGAAGATACACTGCCCGTCGAAACGGCCAAGCCCGTGTGCGTCAGTTGCAAAATGCGCCGGAACCCAGTCCAGAATAACGCCGATTTTATTTTTGTGGAGCTTATTGATCAGATACATGAAATCGGTCGGATCGCCGTGCCTTGAGGTGGGCGCGTAATAACCGGTCACCTGATAGCCCCATGAACCGTCAAACGGGTATTCCGCAATGCCCATAAGCTCTATGTGGGTATAGTGCATTTCTTTCAGATACTCTACGACCCTGTCCGCAAACTCGCGGTAGTTATAAAATCCTTCCTCCGTGCCGTCGGGATGTTTCATCCAGGATCCGATGTGGCACTCATAAATCGCCATAGGCTCCTGATTGTAATCCTTACCCTCTCTGTCGGTCATCCACGCGCTGTCCGACCATTTAAACTTACTGATATCAAAGGTTCTGGACGCATTGCCCGGACGCATCTCTGCATAGTTCGCAAACGGATCCGCCTTATAAAGCTTTTCACCCGCAGGTGTTCGGATCAGGTACTTATAAAGCTCATTCTCACCGACGCCCGGAATAAAGAGCTTATAAATTCCGCCGGGACCCAGCTTCTCCATCTGATGCTTTTCCTCATCCCAGTCATTAAAGGTTCCTATCACATGCACGCTGGCGGCATTGGGTGCCCACACGGCGAAGAAGATACCCTTCACACCGTTTTCCACAGAAGGATGCGCTCCCAGCTTTTTATAAATATCATAGTGCGTTCCCTGCGCAAACACATACTGGTCTGCCTCGGAAATAAATACCTCCTCCGTCGTTTCCTTCTCCACCTTTTTTGGCGCTGTCTTTACCTGTTTTTTCTGTACTCCTGACGACTTAGCCGCTTTCTTCACTGCCATAACCTAACCCCCTGTTTTTATTACATTAAGAGTCCATGATAATCTGCTTCCTCTTAATAATGCATAAAATCCTTCTCACGCAGTATAATCATGTCCTCTTCATCATACCTCTTTGCGAGCAAAATATCCATAAAATGTTTCGGTGTTTTTTTATTGGCATACCCGATCGCCTCATCCACCAGCTTCCTCACCTCGGCAAGCGTCACCTCATGGTCGCTTGTCTGTCTGTCCGCAATCCTCGTATGGAGCGCCAGAATGCCAAATTCGTCAATAGAATACTCCTTGTCCTCCGCATACTGCTTCGCGTAGGCCACCAGCGCCTCATTGTCCAGAGGTTCAATATCCACTCTCAGGTTAAAAATATCGGTAAGCGCGCTGTTTTTTGAAAGCAGTCCGTTCACTTCCGCCTTAGTGCCTACAAGCAGCGCCAGAAGCCCCATATTTTCCTTTTCGAGCACTTTCCTCATAGACGCCACGGTAGCCGTTTTCAGTCTGGCCGGCTCCGCAATAATCAGCGCGCCATTGTCCATCTTGGAAAAAGTCGCCTCCACATCTTTTTTATTCAGGACATGGCCCTCAATCTTCGCCACCTTCCCGGAAAAATTGCTGTCATTATACTGCATTTCCCGGATCAGCGCTTTCGCCAGGGACATTGTCGTAGCATCTTCTTCCCCGGTAATCACGATATTGCCCGTACAGGACGCCAGACTCATATTGTCCAGCGCGTGAATCAACTGTTTCTTAGACTTACGCTGATGCACAAATCTTCCGAAAAGCTCCTGCTCTTCCGGGCTGAGTTCCCTGTCTTTCGCGGTTTCCGTCTCGGAATCGGCCTCTTCGCTCTCCCGTGCCGGAGCGGCTTCTTTCACAGGCTTCTCCGAAGACTTCTTTTCATCTGTCTCCGCAGTATCTGTATCCCCCGGAAGTTCTGTGTCTTCCGTTTCCCGAACCGCCTTCTGCTCCTCCTGAGCGGAAGCCTCCTCTTTCACGGAAGGCGCTTTCTGATCCGGCACACCATCCGGGAAAACCACCTTTTTCACATGGGGATTTTTACTGGATTCCTTCATAATTGCTGCCATAAAGGCTTTTTCCAGTTCTTCCAGCAGACCGTTTTTCGTCGCCTCGTCAAAGCTCGCAAACAGACTGCCTGTCTGCGCCAGAATATGCTGGCGGACATCCTCCATCCGCTTCTCCTGATTATCCTTTTTCATCTGTTCCCACTCAGCCATAATATCGTCAATGCTGAGCTGCCCGGTGATCTGCTTCTCCACCTTCTCCGCGTCCGGCAGTACAAAACTGATCTGTCCGTCGTACTCCTGGGCCAGATATTTATCATACTCCGTAGGCTTGGAAGCCGCCAGCGCCTGCTCCCTGAGCGCTCTGGCCTGCAGCCTCTCGGCCTCTCTCGTCATTTCCTCTATAATTTTCTGCGCGTCAAAGACCGCCGTGTCCTCCCGCACGATTTCTTCACTGGCCGCCTGTAGTTCCTCCTCATTTAAAGCGTTTACATTGGGCAGTTTCGCCGTCTCCTCCAGAAGCGGCGCAATGATCGTATCCGTGATCGACGGTTCCGCTTCCGTCAGATCCCCGGTTTCCTCTATTTCCACGGTCTCGAACTCCTCCGGCTCCCCATCTGTCAAATCATCCGAAGCATACTCCTCCGTTTCATAGACATCTTTGAAGCCCGGCTCTTCCTCCTCAAACTCCTCCATATCCGCCGGTATATCCGAATAAATTTCCGACTCCTGTATATCTTCCCCGTCGTCCAGGACTTCTTTCATGCTCTCCGCCAGAGCCATCTGCAGATTGATGGTATTATACTGACCCACATCCACCGTTTTGACTTCGGGAAGTTCCGTCGTGGGCGCCGCCAGCACATCCTGCGCTTCCTCACCGATATCGGTCTGTCCGTGGCTGATTTCCTCCGCCACCTGCGTATCTCCCGGAACCTCGTCGTCGGGCACCTCCTCCGCCTCCGGCTCCTCGTCCACATCTTCCCCTGCGCTTCTTCCCTCTATGTATGCGTCATATTTCTCCTGCTGCTCCGGGCTGAGCGGCTGGTGCAGCGCTTTTAACTCCAGCGCCTTGATCACATACCTCCCCTCACCGAACCAGAGGAACATTTCATCACATTCCTCCACGCATTTGGTGGTAAGGCCGATGCGGTGATAGAGATAAGCCAGCTCATACACCCACTTCTCTCTCGGCTCCCGTTTCTTAAACTCCTCCAGAACCGCTATCCGCTCCTCTATGCTGACATCCAGCGCCTCATACAGCCGGTACTGCAAAACATAACGCCCCGTATCCCTTGGCGCAATCTGTACAAATTCCTTATAGTATTCGCTTGCCTGATCAAACTCTCCCATCTTAATACAAAGCTCACACAGAGAATAAATAATCAGTCTGCCCGTGGGGTGCTTTTCATAAGCCATCAGCAGAATATCCTTACTCTCCTGATACCGCCTGTTAATCTTATACAGATCGCTGATCGTGCACAGCATCATAACGCCCCTGACCCTGCGCCAGTCAATTTTATCCGCGATCTTTACCGCCTCCGCGTACTCTCCCTCCGCTATCAGTGCTTTGATCTCGTCCGCGCTGGCTTTGTATTCAAACTTATCCAAGGTACTCACCTCATCAACGTACTTTTACCGTTTTATCCGTCTACACAATGACCCTATTATCTGTTTCAGTTTACCATAGTCCCTTGTCAATGTAAACAAAATCCGTCGAAAAAAAGCACCTCTGTTCCCAATATATGGAACTGTTTTCCCCGGTAATTACCTTATCTTGTATTTTTTCAGAAAATCCAACTCACTTCCGCAGCCGTAACAGGCGGTTGGACAATTCTGCAAACCGTTCCAAAGTAAATGTTTCGCCGCGCACCGCAGGGGAAACCCCCATCTCCTCCAGCACCGTTTCCACCTGCCCTCTGGTCACACCCAGCCCGCCCGCATTGACAAGGCCGTTGACCAGCGTTTTCCGCCGCTGGTTGAAGGATGCCCGGATCACGGCGAACAGAAAGGCCTCGTCATCCGCTTCCACAGGCGGCTCCTCGTATCTCGTCAGCCGCACCACGGTGCTGTCCACATTGGGACGCGGCAAAAAGCAGGACGCGGGCACATTCGCTACCTTCTCCGGCTTCGCGTAATACTGCACCGCCAGCGACAGCGCACCGTAGTCCTTGGAACCCGGCCCTGTCTGCATGCGTTCCGCCACCTCGCTCTGTACCATGACCGTAATGCTCGCAAGCGGCATCCGGCTCTCAAAAAGCGCCATAATAATCGGTGTCGTAATATAGTAGGGAAGATTTGCCACCACCTTAATGGGACGTCCACCGCTTTTTTCCGCCAGCGCGGCAAGATCCACCTTCAAAATATCCTCGCACAAAACGGTAACATTATCATAAGGGGACAGGGTCTCCTCCAGAATCGGAATCAGATCCCTGTCAATTTCCACGGCTATTACCTGCCCTGCCGCTTCCGCCAGATACTGCGTCATGGTACCGATTCCCGGCCCAATCTCCAAAACGCAGTCCTCCTCTGTGATCTGCGCCGCCTCCACAATCTTTGCAAGAATATTGGCGTCGATCAGAAAATTCTGCCCGTATTTCTTCTGCATACGAAACTGATATTTTCTGAGTATTTCCGATGTGTTCGTAAAATTTCCCAAATCCGCCATATCTACCTCTCTTACTGTCAGCCTCGGTCTGGCTTTTGTACTGTCGCTCAGCACGCGCCATTCGCAAAATCGCGCCTCCGGCTCTCCCCGTTGCTTCGCAACTCCTTTTGCTCATAAGCTGGCGCTCCCTCAGACCATCATCCGACCTTCAAATTCATGCAAGCATGATTTGCCGGTCAGATTCGGTCTGGCTGAGCTGTTAAATTAAACAGTTTTCTCGCGTTGCGCTCGGTGATTTCCACCACCTCGTCGCAGGAAACCCCTTTAAGCTCCGCAATGGCCTCTACCACATAGGGAAGGTTCAACGAAGAATTGCGCTCCCCCCGGTGCGGTTCCGGCGAAAGGTAGGGGCTGTCCGTCTCCAGAAGAATTTTATCCATCGGAATATACTGCACGGCCTCCTTGAGTTTCTTCGCGTTCTTAAAGGTAATCACGCCGCCGATGCCAAAATAAAAATCCATGTCCAGATATTCCCTCGCCATCTCCTTCGCGTAAGAAAAGCAGTGCACCACGCCGCCGATCTCTCCCGCACGGTGCGCCTGCATGATATCCAGCGTATCTTTCGCCGCCTCTCTGGAATGGATAATGACAGGGAGCTTTACCTCCCTCGCAAGCACAAGCTGTCTGGCAAACCACTCCTTCTGCAGGGATACCGCCGGGTCGGGATAATGGTAATCCAGCCCCGTCTCACCCACCGCTACAATTTTCTCATGGCCGCACAGCGCACGCAGACACTCCATGCCTTCCTCCGAAAGCTCCTCCACCTCGCTCGGATGCACGCCCACCGCGCCGTATATAAAAGGATACTGCTCCGCCAGCTTCACTGTCGCCTCGCTTCCGGCCAGACTGGCGCCTATATTGATCACCGTACCGATCCCCCGATCCCCAAAAGAGGCAAGCAGCTCCTCCCTGTCTGTGTCAAACTCCTCATCGTCATAATGCGCGTGACTTTCAAAAATCATAAAACCGCTCCTTTTCCGGCAAAATCCTGCCATTTAAACCTGTGAATAATGTATCATTCCGGCCCGTTAAATGCAAATACTAAAATTTTTTGAAATATTCTTAAAAATTCTTTAAAAAAATACTTGCATTACGGAAAACATTATACTATAATGATTCTTGCGTTGGTTCGAAGGATATAAAAGTTTTGGATTTATCTGTTCGGACGGCACAAAAGAAGACATGCACCGCTAGCTCAGTTGGTAGAGCACCTGACTCTTAATCAGGGTGTCCAGGGTTCGAGCCCCTGGCGGTGCATTCAGAAGGACTGTTTTTGGAGACGCAAGTGCTCTGGGGACGGTTCTTTTTTTGTGTCACCAGCTCAGCCATGACCTGCACGAGAGCAAAAACCATGCTCGCATGAGTTTTTGTGAACGGGCAAGGGCATGAGAAGAGCGCCTTCTTATGAGCAAAGTTAGCTGCGAAGCAGCGGGAAAGCAGCGTAGCTGCGACTTTGCGAATGGCGCGGGCTGAGCGGCAGCACAGCGCGACTTTGCCTCACCTATACAAATCCATCCACGGCGCCGCAATCGGGAGCGTTCCAAACGCCTCCTTCCCCACCTCCTGCACAATCCCCTCCTTGCTCACGCGGATCAGCCGGTCCGCCAAAGACATGGAATCCGCCAGGTTAATGGTCAGAATCACCACCGCCATCCCCTTATCCAGCAGCATTTCCATCATTTTCCAAATAAATACCCGGTGCGTCAGGTCAGCTCCCCTGAAGGGCTGTACGCAAACCACCACCTTCGGCTTTTGGAGCAGAACCCTCGTATACACAAGCTGGTATCTCTGCTTTTCTCCAAGCGCTTCCACCGGCATCAGGAAAACATCCTCCCCCAGACTTTCCGCATATTCCCTTCTGACGCTGTTCTTCATGCGGGCATTTTTCCATATGCCCGGCACCCTGCGGGATAATCCCATGCACAGATTATCCAGATAACTCATCCCCTGAAACACCATCGATTTGGTAGGATCGGCGGAAATCAGCGCAAGGTCTTTGCAGGAAACAGGATGAATCGGCTTGCCCTCTATACATAATTTCCCCTCTTTGGGCTTCCTGTCACCGCAAAGCACGGACAGAATATCCCTGAGCACCTGTTCGTCCAGATTCTGAACCACCAGGCACTCCCCCTCGTAAACCTCCATCGTAAAATCCGCAAGCACCTCCCCCGCAATGTGGGAAAGGGACAAAACCACCCTTTTTTCACGCCTTGCCGCGTTGTGCCGTCCCATATGGCAGCGTATCATTTTATCAAACTCCATCGTGTAGCTCTGCACGATTTCACTCTTCATCTCCGCCCGCTGCGCCACCTTCTGAATCCGTCCGTTGGAAAAGAGCGCCACCCTGTCGCAGACCTCCATGATCTCCTCCAGATGCAGGCTGATATAAAGGAAAGAAAAGCCCTGCCCCGCATAATGCTGCATCATTTCGTAGAGTTTGACCAGCTCCTCCCCGTTAATTACCGTGCCGATCTCGTGCAGCACAATCAGACGGTATCCCGCCACCACTGCCCGCAGAAGCTCCACTGTCACACGCTCAAAGGCGGACAGCTTATCCACATAAGCATCCGCCGGGATCTGCACGCCGATATCCTTCATAAAAGGCGCAAGCTGCCTCTGCAAAAGTCTGTTTTTAACAATATTCTGGCGAAACCCCTGCCGGAGTACAAAAATATTGTCAGAAACCGTCATATGCTCCACCAGCCTGCTATGGGCGTCGATCACACCGATCCTGTTTGCGGATCTGCGTGTACTCTTCCAGGAGTTGACACGCTCGCCACAATAATATACATGCCCGTCATAGAGAGGCATATTGGTCTGCATAAGCTGCAAAAGGGCCTGTAAGCCGTGTGCGCTGATAGGGATCATCCCCATAATCTCGCCTCTGTAAATCTGCAGGTTGAAATCCTCCAGCTGCTTGCTCCCCTTATCCAAATAGGTCACCCGCTCCATGCGGAATACTTCCTGTCTCATGCCCAATCCCCTGACCGTTCTCAATCCCGTTGGAACGGAATCGTTACCTCCACATCTGTTCCCTTCTGCGGCACGGAATACACATGCAGCCCGTACTCTTCCCCAAAAATCAGATGGATTCTGCTGTTTACATTTGCAAGCGCGATGCCTCCCTTGCGCTCCTCCCCATGTATCAGCTCGCTGCCGTCACGTCCCAGCCTGCGGTTCAGCTTCGCCAGCGTTTCCTCGTCCATGCCTACCCCATCGTCGGAAATCCTGATCAGAAGCCTGTCCTGTGTCCGCTCAAACTGAATCCTGAGATTGCCGGTCTCTACTTTAAGCTCCGTCCCGTGAATAATGCTGTTCTCCAGAATCGGCTGTAAGGTCAGCTTGGGGATCTCACAGCTCATGATATCCTCCCAGTCTTCCGCATCATAATCAATATGAAGCTGCAGCCGGTCTCCGAAACGGTATTTCTGGATCAGAAAATAAGTTTCGCAGTTATCCAGTTCATCCTGTACCGTCACCAGATTTTCTATGTTGGTAATCGTATAGCGGAAAAATTTGGCCAGCGCCTCCGTCATATCCGCCACTCCGGAAAGCCCCGCAATCAAGGCCTCTCCCCGAATGCTTTCCAATGTATTATATAAAAAATGAGGATTGATCTGATTTTGCAGGGCCAAATACTGCGCCTGTCTTTTATTCAGGTCGATCATTTTAGGGGAGCGCAGAATCTTTTCAATTTCATCCATTTGCAGCTTCATGGACGGGCTTTGAAAAACCTGCGCAAAATCCCGGCTCTCCGTCAGATAGCCTTCCAGAAAACGCTGCACCAGAAGCTCAGAGCGTCTGTAAGGCAAAACCACGCCAAACCAAACGGCCAGAAAATACAACACCGCAATCAGAACATGGATTCCCGCCCGGAACATCGTCTCTTCGCCGTGCAGACCGAGCAGTACATTCCTGACAGCCTCCTCCGCAAAATAAAAAAACATAACAACAGCAATCAGAAAAACCCTGTTCGATATATACTTTAACCGATACTCTTCCCTCATCCGGCGTTTCTCCTATCCGTACATCTTCCGGTAAACCGTGGGTTTTACCCCGGTCATCTTCTCAAAGGTATGCGTAAAGTGCTTCAGGTCATTATAGCCCACCTGCTGACAGATTTTAGACACCGGGATATTTGTTTCCCGCAGCAGGATTTTCGCCTGCTCCATGCGGATGCCGATCAGGTATTTGGCGAATCCCTCTCCCTCCACTTTCTTAAAAAGCGCACTGAAATAGGCCGCGCTCAGGCCGACTGCGCCGCTCACTTCCTCCTGTGTAATCGGTTCGCTGAAATGATTCTGGATATACTGCTTGGCCATACGGATGGGACGCACCGTATCCGCTTCACGCTTCCGGCACATCTCCTCCACATACTCCGTCTGCAGCGCGGTAAGCCGCGCAAACAGTTCGTCCATACTGCCGCACACAGAGCTGCGCTCCTCAAATTCCTTAAACGCCTCCGCCCTGTTTTTGACATCCACCTGACTCAGGAAAAGACGGGCCGCAGAGTAAACCAGCTCCCTGACCTCAAAGCCCCTGACGTCCCGCACATCCAGTATGGTCTGTCTCATCTGTGCTGCCGCCTCTTCCGCCTCCTCCGCGCTCATCACCTCAATGGCATGAACGATCTGCCTTACATATTTCTCCAAAATATTCTGCTCATGAATCGCGGACGCAGCCGGTACCCGCTCCAAAAGCTTTCCCGTTCCTTTCAGCAATCGGTCCTCTATAATAAGAGCCGCCTGCCCAACAGACTCTGTCAACCCGCCCGCATCCTTCGCAGCGTTCCCCAGAGCCGCCGTAAACATGACAGGCCCGAAAATTCCTTTCTCACTCTCCAACTGATTCAGGCAGTCGCGGAATATACGCCGTATCTCCTCCGTCTTTTCATTATCATAATTTAAAAACCCGATACAGCCCGTTCCTTTTACCCCCGCCACAAGCTCCCTGCACCGGGGTCGGAAACTGTTCTCCAAAAGACTCTGTACTTTATCAAGTATCAGGTCGATCCCCGCCCTGCTGATCTCCCCGTCACAGTCAACCTTAATCAGAAAACCCTGAAAAACACCCTCCTCCACATGAAGATAATATTGCTCCCGCAGTTCTTCTAAAGAGGGCTTCCAATTGGCTTCCTCCGTCAGGCGGTTTAACAGATTCATCCGAAAAAGGCGGATATCCGCCTCGCTTTTCTGCTGTATCCACTGCCGGTCCTCCGCCAGTCTTCTCCTGTCGCGTATCCGCTCTCCCAGCTTTTTTAGCGTGCCGGTCAGCTCTTCTTTATTAATCGGCTTTAACAGATAGTCGCCCACGCCGAATTTAATCGCAGTCTGCGCATAGGCAAAATGCGCGTATCCGCTTATAATGATAATCTCCAGATTTTCTTCGCTTTCCTTAACCTTCTCAATCAGCTCCAGACCGCTATAGCCCGGCATTCTGATATCCGTGATCAGAATATCGGGACACAGGCTTTCTACCAGCTCACAGGCCTCCAGTCCGTTGTGGGCAACCCCCACAACCTCCATTTGGAGCGCGTCACAGTCTATCAGCGCCTCAATCAACTGACAGATGCGCTCCTCATCGTCCGCGATCATAACCTTTAACGTTTCCCCATACTCTTTCAATCCATAACCCCCGTCTATAAACCCGAATTCTTTATACTGCCAAGAAAACCGCCGGAAACTCCGACGGTTTTCTCTGTTATTAAATTATAGCACATTCATTCAGACTCGCAAACCTGTGCCCTTCTTCTGCCCTTCTATTTGGTCAGCACAGACACGCCGGTATCCTGTACCGCGCCGCCGAGGCTTTCACCTTCCAGCGCCTTCACACATGCCTCCACGCCCATAGAACCCATCTGATCCGGATTCTGTGCCATGGTGCAGAGCAGATGGCCGTCGTCGATCAGATTCATGATCGCATCGGATTTATCAAAGCCTACGCCGACGATATCTGCGTTGCCGCCCGCCTTGATGGCGTTGCCCGCGCCTGTGGTGGAACCCTCGTTACAGCCAAAGATCCCGACCACGCCCTGCGTGATGTAGTTCTCCGCAATGCTCTGGGATTTCGCCGCGTCGCCCTCTCCGTACTGTGTCTCTAAGAGATTAAAGCCGGTTCCTTCAAATGCGGAACGGAAGCCCTCCTCGCGCATTACGCAGGAATCTGTCGCCGCGTTTACGTTAATGATACCGATATCGCCGGAGGTCGTGCCTGCCGCCTCAAGGGCCTTGATCATCTCCTCGCCTGCCGTCTTGCCAGCCGCTTTGTTATCCGTAGAGAAGGTTGCCTCTGCGTCCACATTTGCGGGAGAATCCACATACACGATCTTCACGCCTGCTGCCGCCGCCTCGTTCAGTGCGGAGGAAATCGCGTCGGGGCCGTTGGCCGCCACCATGATCGCATTGTAGCCGCCTGCCACCGCATTGTTCACACACTCGATCTGCTGTGCGTCGTCCTTTGTATTGGGAGCCATAAAGGTCACGCTCACACCAAGCTCCTCCGCCTTCGCCTGCGCGCCCTCGTTTAAGGTCACCCAGTGCTGGTCAATGGAGTCCATGGTAATCAATGCGATCTTCCATTCCTGACTTGCCGTCGTGCTGCTGTTTAAGGCTGCATCCGCAGCGCCTTCTCCAAGGCCTGCCGCATTGATCACGGATACCCCTGTATCTGTCACCTTGCCGCCAAGGCTCTCGCCGTTTACTGCCGCAACTGCCGCTTTCACGCCTTCATAACCCATCACATCGGGATTCTGTGCCATGGTGCAGAGCAGATAGCCGTCCTTAATCAGGTTCTGTATCGCATCAGACTTGTCAAAACCCACACCGATTATACCGGCATTGCCTGCCGCTTTGATGGCATTGCCCGCGCCTGTGGTGGAACCCTCGTTGCAGCCAAAGATGCCGACTACGCCCTGGGTAATATAGTTCTCTGCAATGCTCTGGGATTTCGCCGCGTCGCCCTCTCCGTACTGTGTCTCCAGAATGTTAAAGCCGCTGCCCTCAAATGCCGCCCGGAAACCTTCTTCACGCATTACGCAGGAATCTGTCGCCGCGTTTACGTTGATGATACCGATATCGCCGGAAGTGGTTCCCGCCGCCTCAAGCGCCTTTATCATCTCCTCGCCTGCGGTAGTGCCCGCCGCCTTATTATCGGTGGAGAAAGTCGCCTCGGCATCCACGTTTGCCGGTGAGTCCACATATACGATCTTTACGCCTGCAGCGGACGCTTCCTTCAGCGCGGAAGAAATTGCGTCGGGGCCGTTCGCCGCCACCATAATCGCCTGATAGCCGCCTGCCACCGCATTGTTCACACACTCGATCTGCTGTGCGTCATCCTTTGTATTGGGAGCCATAAAATCTACCGTCACGCCAAGCTCTGCCGCCGCTTCCTGCGCGCCTTCATTTAAGGTTACCCAATGCTGGTCAATAGAGTCCATGGTAATCAGCGCAACCTTTACGCCGCCGCCGGATGCTGCAGGCGCCTGTGCATCCGTCCCCGCCGTATCCGTTCCCGTCGCTTCTGCGCCTGTCTCTGCCGCACCACCGCCGCACCCGGTTAAGGATGCCGCCGCTAATGTCATGCAGCACAGCATAGCCAATAATTTCTTTTTCATACTTTTTCCTCCTTTTTGATCTATCGCTATCCGCTTATGCGGTGTTAGCCTTTTTTCTTTTTGGAAAACTGCCCGCTTCTGAGCACCACGTCCAGAAGTACGGCAACTACTACGATGATACCGATGACGAGACGCTGGATGCCTACCTGTGCGCCGATCATGTTAAGACCGTTCTCCAGAGTCTGCCATACCGCAGAGCCCGCCAGCGTACCGAGCAGGATACCCGTGCCGCCCAGAGGGGATACGCCGCCGATTACGCCTGCGGCCACACCGTACATCTCGTACATGTTTCCTGCCTCCATATTACCCATGCCGGCCTGCGCGCACAGAATCAGTCCTACCACCCAGGAGCACACCGCGCTGACCAGATATGTCTTCGTCGTGGTAGCCACCACGTTAACGCCGGAGAGTTTCGCCGCGTCGACATTGGAACCGATGGCGTATATATGTCTTCCCGTCCTTGTCTTAGAAAGCAGGAAGAAGAAAACAGCAAACATGATAATCGCAATCCAGAAGGTATTGTATATGCCTGCGGTAGTTCCGTAGTAGAAGAAGTTCTGGAACGCATCGCCCGTCTCCTTACCTACGCCGGTAGCGATGGCATCCGTATTGCGGTTGTTGTTCACCATGTAAGCGATACCGCGCCCCACAAACATCGTGCCAAGAGTGGCTATGAAGGGCGGCAGCTTAAACTTCCCTACCAGAATACCGTTAATCACACCGATTACCAGACAGCATAGCAGCGCCACCAGAACCGCCACAAAAGGGTTGGTGCCCAGCGTCATGAGCGTCGCCGAGATCATGGCGCTCATCGCCACCATGGAGCCGATGGAAAGGTCAATGTTTCCCGTAATCAGCACATAGCTCTGCGCAATGCCGATGAGCAGATATTTTGACATGGAGCGCAGCAGGTTCAGAATATTGTTGCTGGAAAAGACGGCCGGGTTAATCAGTCCAAACGCTATGTAAATTATAATCAGTCCGACGAAAGCGGTGAGCGCCGCTCCCATACCCTTGACCGCCAGAAGCTTTTTGATAGGACTCTTGTTATTCATCTTATACTTCCTCCTTGCCGCTTTGGCTGTTAATTTTCTTATCCTCAAAGGTGGTTGCCAGCGTCAGGATCTCATTCTGCGTCGTTTCCCTTGCCATAACCTCCCCCGTAATCCTGCCGTCGCACATGACAATGATCCGGTCCGCAATTCCCATAACCTCCGGCATCTCCGAAGAGACAAACATCACTGCAATTCCCTGTTTCTTCAGCTCATTCATCAGGTTATAGATTTCCACCTTGGCACCTACGTCGATGCCCCGCGTCGGCTCATCGAAAATAACTACCTTGGAATCTCTCGCCAGCCACTTTCCGACCACCACCTTCTGCTGGTTTCCGCCGGAGAGATTGCCGGAATCCACATCCACGTTCGGCGCTTTAATCTTCAGGTCGATCACGGCTTTCTCACACAGCGCCTCCTCCTTTTTGCTCTCCACCACGCCCAGCCTGTTACAGACGATATCCAGATTTGGCAGCGTCAGATTATGCCGGATACTGAGCTTGGTGCACAGGCCGTCTTTTTTCCGGTCCTCCGGCGCAAGCACGACGCCGTTTCTGATGGCGTCCATCGGACACTTTATGTCTATTTTCTTATCATCCACATAGAT
Source organism: uncultured Lachnospiraceae bacterium (assembly GCA_947176065.1). GTDB lineage: Bacteria > Bacillota > Clostridia > Lachnospirales > Lachnospiraceae > UBA3282. The sequence continues at coordinate 45,460 of CAMWPB010000007.1, forward strand.
CTCGCCGCTCTCTTTCGGGTCTACCCCGAAAATGGCCCGGGTTGTCTCCGTCCGCCCTGCGCCCATCAGCCCTGCAAAGCCCACGATCTCGCCCTCATAAACCGAGAAGTTAATATCCCGTACCATCTTTCCGGCGTTCAGGTTCCTCACCTCAAATATTTTCTTTCCTTTCCTGCACTCTATACGCGGGAATTTCTCCTTAATCTCCCGGCCGACCATATAACTGATGATCTGCTCCATGGAAACATCTCCAAAATACATGCTGGTAATATACTGACCGTCCCGCATGATGGTCACCCTGTCCACGATATGCTGCAGCTCCTCCAGACGGTGCGATATGTATACAATGCCTTTTCCTTCGGATTTCAATTTTTTAATGATCCGGAAAAGGTCTTCGATCTCCCTGGCTGTCAGCGAAGACGTTGGTTCATCCATAATCAGAATCTTCGCATTGATCGAGAGCGCTTTTGCAATCTCCACCATCTGCTGCTTCGATACCGGCAGTTCTCCCACGGTTTCTTTCGGATCAATATCAATTTTCAGGTCATCCAGAATCCGTTTCGCCTCCTGCTCCATCTTCGCGTTATTCAGGGCAAAGCGGCCCCTGATCTCGCGCCCCAGAAACATATTTTCAGCCACCGAGAGATGGCGGCACATATTCAGCTCCTGATGGATGATCGCCACGCCAACCTCCTGCGCCTGCTTCGGCGTCAGATCCCCGTATTCCTTCCCGAAAATTTTCAGGGAACCTTCGTCTCTCGTATAAACGCCGCTCAAAACCTTCATAAGCGTGGACTTACCCGCCCCGTTTTCTCCCAGAAGCGCCATAACTTCCCCTGAGCGTAATTCAAAATTAACATGATCTAACGCTTTTACGCCTGGAAATGTTTTACATATGTTTTCCATGGAGACAATTACTTCATTCATGCTCTAACCCCCTGTTCCCTTCTATGCTTTCAGTATAGCAGAATCCTGTCTTTGCAAAAGGGTGGGGAATTTTCGTTTTATGGGGGTATTTTTATGTAATTTTTATGATTTTGGAAAAAAAGAAGAAAGCAATTTCGAAATATTGCACAGAGAACCGTTAGTCATAGCAAAGATAGGAGGCACGTTGCACAAAACCGTGTGCGGACACGGTACGCCTCATCCGTTTATGCGCGCATTGCGTCAGTCCGCACCGCACAGGAGCGCCGGTTCAGAACCGCACCCCTAAAAGCTGTATCAGCGCGCCCGCACACACGCCGAACACATACAAAAGCCCGAATATCCGCAGGCTTTCCTTCCTGTCTTCATTTACCCGCAGCAGCACCAGAAAACCCACGCCGGAGCCCGACAAAAGCCCCGCCATCAGCGCGCCCGCGCTCAGCACGCCGCCCAGATAAAGCTGCGTGAGTACGACAGAAGAAGCGCAGTTCGGAATCATACCCACAAGAGCCGACACAAACAGGCTCAGTGCAGGCTTATCCAAAACCACAGCCGCTAACGCCTCTTCCCCGATCAGGGCAATCGCAAAGTTCAAAATAAGGGAAACTACTACTATATATAAGAAGATTCTCCATGTATGGCTGAAGGCCGACCGCCAAATGCCTCTCTCACAGTGGCAGTGCTGCCGCTCACACAGATGCTCAATCTGCGGCTCCTCCTTCTTGCGAAACAGCGCGTCCACAAGGAACCCGGCCGCCAGCGCAAAAAGCACTTTGATCAGAAGAATCTTTCCGATCATGGCGATACCCACATTTTCGGATATCATAATAGGCAACATCTCGTCGGAAGTAGATAAGAACACAGCTATCAGCGTTCCCATCGTAATAATTCTGCCTGCAAAGAGATTAGCCGCCGCCGCGGAAAACCCGCACTGCGGAAAAATACCCAGGATTCCGCCAATCGCCGGCCCCGCCTTTCCCGATTTTCTGACAACCGCCTGCATTTTACCCCCGGTCCAATGCTCCAGACATTCCATGGCAAGATAAGCCAGAAAAAGAAAGGGCAAAATCCTGAGACTGTCTATAGAAGTATCGCATATCACATCCAAAATCATATCCATATTTGCCTCCGTGTGGTCTATGCTCCATTTAGGAGACACACCGAAAGTTACCGAGTTTATAATACCATTCTCACAAAAAAAAGCAAGTACGGGTAATTTTGCACAAAAAGCGCAATTTCTTCTCTTTTCACCAATATTCTGCGAAATAATGATTGATTCTTTAGGAAAAATGTACTAGTATAGAATTGTGTAGCTTAATGAGGGAGGTTCGGAATGGAAGGCTTAAAAAATATCATGGAGGATGCCGTGGAATATCAGCTTAATAAGCTGCTGCCCACGATGCCTGAGGTTTGTTCTTGTGATAACTGCAAATTGGACATGATGTCTTATGCGCTGAACAGACTTTCACCCCAGTATGTCCGCACAGATACCGGTGCGCTTTTTCAGAAATTAAACAATTACCAGCCGCAGGCTGAGGTGGAAATTTTGACTACTGTGATGTCCGCGATTAATAAAATCGGCTCGCATCCCCAGCATGAGTGATTGATTTATTGACGGGATAAGCCGGGTGCATATGCACCCGGCTTTTATGTCTTCTATCCTGCTTTAGTTTTCCACAATCTCAAGCTCTACTCCTCTTCCTCTCATTGCCTCCACGACCGTCTGGAGATACCCCACGTAGTCCTCCTTGGTGGCTATGGAAAAGCCGCTTATTTCTCCGTCCCATCTGCACTCCAACAGATATGATGCGCCGCCCTCTTTGACAAACAAAACGTCAACCAGTCTGCTTACATCTTCATCGGTAACATTGACCCTGTAATAGCTCTTCACCTCTTTGATATTTTCCCGGATCCCCAGTTTCTCCTCCAAAAAAAACTGTGCCTGCTTTTGAATATCAGGAATTTTTTCCGGCGCCTCCGATACAGAGGGCTTTGCGGCCTCGCTCCCCTCTATATCGTGGCTGTTTGACATAGAGCGCAGAGTACCGTCCGCCGCATCAATATAGAAGTAATAATAGCTGTAGCTTCCCACATCACTCCAGTTCACGCAGTATGTGCCTGCAATGCCCACCGGGTCCGGATCAGGATTGTTATAATAATGATTTAACTCCATCCCGCTCCCGTCCAACCCGAAAATTTGCTTCAGATATCCAGCGGCAATTTCCACAGCCTGTTCCTCCGTGACGCCGCCGGAGGCAACTACTTCTTTGATCTGCTCCTTCTCCGCCGCCTTTCTCTCGGCAATTTCTTCGGCGTGCTGTTCCTGCAGGGCGTAATCGCGCTTTTGCTCAAAATCAATCTGTTCCAGAATCTCTTCGTCCGTCAATTCCCTGTTCATCGGCAGATAAAAAACAGACGTGGTCGTTAGATAGCAGAACTCATGCTTCCCGGCCTCCTCCTCGCTGTCCACCTGTGTCAGCTCACCCGTCGGAAAAAGGCCATCCAGATACTGCGCATAAAGTTTTCCCCGGCGCTCTTTTTCCCCTTCTGTATACTCTCTTGTGGTACCGTCCGCATCAACATGCTGCTTCTGCGTCTGCAGCGCAATTTCAGCGACCTCTTCCTCCGGCAGATTCTCCATCCGCTCGCGCACCAGCGAATCTACCACCGCCCGCACGGGCACACTTAATGCACCCACTGTCAAAATGCAGACAACAACTGCCGCGGCGGTCCGCAGGACTTTTATAGATCTGTGCGGTTTTTTCTTCGCCCTTATTTCCAGAATCATCTGTCTCTGTTTTTCCCGGTCAAAATCGATTCCGTTTACTGCATTTCTCAGATCCGCAATATTCATATGGCTTCTCCCTTTCTCCGTTTCGGCCAATCCGTCATTCGCTCACAGCGTATATCACTCTTCCTCCAATCGCAGGCGCAGCAGCTTTCTTCCCCTCTGCAGGCGCTTTTTCACCGCATTGACGGAAATTCCGAGTATTTCCGATACTTCCGCCGCTTTATATCCTTCTATATAATGCAGGTACACCGCCGCCTTTACGGGAAGCGGCAGGCTGACCAGCTCCTCCAGCATCTGACTGTATTCTGGATTTTCATAGCTTGCGGTGACCTCCTCAAGCGCTGCCTGCGGATGCCGTATCTGAAACCGCCGCATATCACGGCAGCGATTCTGCGCCACCTTAATCAGCCATGCCTTTTCATGTTCCCCGTCCCGAAATTCCTTCCTGCATTCCAGATATTTGCAGATCGTATCCTGCACCGCATCCTGCGCGTCCGCCTCATTACCCAGCATAACTACGCAGATTCTGTAGAGCATGGGACTGTATTTTCTCACTGTTTCCTCTACTGTCATACATTTTTACCTTTCCCAACCCATGGACCGTTTTTTAGAAGTCTTCTACTTATAACACGCCGCATCTCCCCAAAAGGTGCCGCAAACTTAATAGAAGGGCAGAAAATTTTCATTTTCTGCCCTTCTGTGTTCTTTTATTCTTCTATATCGTAACTTTCTGCTTGTCCACCTCTCTGGCAATATATGCCTCAACCTCATCCTTCGGAATGGAGAGCGCCAGCGACATCTCACTGTAGAGAAGCTCCTCAGCCTTATGCAGATACTGCTCATCGGAGGAGAGAACCTTCTTACCCTCGTTAATACGGCTTCTCTTCCGCTGGTAAAGCGTCTTGATGATCTGCACCAAACTTCTGGAATCGTACGTGCGGATGGCCTCCTTATAAGTCTGCTCCCTGCGCTTCTCTTCCTGAATCCACACAGTATCAATCTCTGTGATGTGCGCGATCAGCTTCTCCGCCTCTTCCTTATTCATAATCCTGCGCATAACAATCTTATCGTTATCGACAGGCGTGTAGATTGTGCTGGCTTTCTCGAAAACCGGCTCCAGCACATAATACTTTTTCTTCTGATCCGATCGGTCAATCGGATTCCCTGTAATGTCAATAACGCGACAGACCCCATGTCCGCCGCACATGATCAGTTCGCCCTTCTCAAACATAGCACCCTCCAAATTTTCTGACCCTTGTCTGTTGACAGCTCCAATTGCAGCGACCCATCCATAATTTTGGTGTGCCAGCCCGCAATACCCCCACTTTCATTGTAACACTTCAAGAACTTCCTCGTAAGTACTTTCGGAATGGAAAACCATTTTCGGCACATTTTATGGTATAAGCCGTCTCTTCAGTTGTGAAAATTTGCTAATAAAAAGATGTCTGAAAAAGCGATTCCTGAAAAATACCCCTTACATAATATAGTTTCTTCTCCCAAAACATTGATGTTCCGTACGGAAAGTTAACGCGTCTTAAAATTATCGCAGATAAATCTCGTCTCCTCCATCGGGAAAATACGGATCATAATACCCTTCAACAGCTTCGCCGCCTCGAAGCGGGAAAGGATGATCACCATCTGGTCCCCGGGGAACGGAAGAATATCTATCGAGTCAATGTCTTCCTTCGAGTTAACTAACGTTGCCTTCGGCGGATTGATATCCACCGTTTTGCGGATCATCTCTGTAAGAGAGATAGCGGAAGAACCCATCATCTGGTTCATAACCTCAGACACGCAGGACAGATGCATTTCGTTCAGCTCACCGGGAGCCGCGGTTCCCGGTCCGCCCATCATCAGATCCATGACCACCTTCACATCGTTTTCCTTAAACATCAAAAGGTTATTGCCGTGAAAATCATCCTTGTAATCGATCTGAACCGTCACGCTTCCCATACCAAACGCCATCAGGATATTCTTAATATCCGCGCTGTTAACAACCTTCACTGAAGGCGGACTGACCGTAATAACCTGTCTTGTCAATGTATTAAGTGAAGTTGCGGAGTGAGACATGCAAATATGCGCTACCTCCGCCATTTTATCCTGATCTAATGGTGCTAGTTGTGCCATACGTCTGTTACATCCTTCTCAATAAATAATCACGCTATCCCGATGCTAGTTCTTCCACTATACTATACCTCATCTTTAACCCTTCGCGCAACCTCTTATTGGAAAAATATAAGGAAAAATTATATCTTCTTTTATTCGGCTTCCCTGAGTCTCTCCACCACCGACCGTTTTGCCACATAATGATAAGACAGTAACGGAATGATCGCTCCGATCGCCAAAAAAGCAGGCGCCACAAGAAGGATCGGCGTTACGGTGAAACGGTAGCTGAAAAACCAGAACATTCCTTCCAGAACACTGCTGGCCAGCGGCCCCATGACGATAGTCAGGATCAGAGTGATCACAACAGAGCTTCCCGCAAATACCATGCCCTCCGTAATCAGCATCTGATTGAGCTGTTTCCCGGTCATACCCACGGACTGCAGCACCGCAAACTCCCGCTTTCTCGCCATAATACCCGTGAGAATTGCGTTCAGGAAATTTAAGATACCCACCAGACCGACGATCAGCGCCGCGCCGCTGCCCACCATCATGAACATACTGCGGAAACCGTAAAACTCTTCCTCTTCCTTTTTTCTGCTCTCATAATCATACATGGAGTCGTCGCCGCCTGCAAAATTCTGCATCCACTGTTCCACCTGTTCTACCTTATCATCCTCGCAGTCAAAGGCATAATAGAGCACATCCGACGTACCTGAATCCCGTATAAAGGTTTCCGCACCCATCACAAACTCATCCGCGCCGTAATAACGGTAGGAAATCTTACCCGGCACCTCCACAAGCGCCGCCACCTCGTATACCTTATCCTCATACACCTTGGCCCTCGTCCGGTACGGCTTTTCTTCAAGATCCTCATTCTCCCCGTAAACCTCCCCGGTCTCCGGGTTATAATACTCGTATTCTTCCACATAGCGGATGGTAATCCGGTCTCCCAGCTTCGCCCAATGGGAATCCTCATGGATATTGCCGTAATCGTCTGCTAAATAGACTGCCGCCACATAGTTGCCACCATCTTTCAATTTACTGAGGTCGCCTTCCAGAAGATTCAGCTTATCCAGAACAAAATCCTCCATACCGTAGAGCTGCACACGATCGGCACACAAATTGCCCACTTTTTCCGTCATCTCCACATATTGCGCTACCTGCTCCGGACTGCCCCATTGCCCATATAATTTCCGCATCCACTCCTCGGGGACAAACTCCTCCGCCTCAAAGGATTTCTTATAAGTCCTGCCGCCTTTTACACCATCCATAGCCTCGATCTGGGAGATCGTCTCTTCCGGGAAAGGCGTCGGATCAAAATTGCTCGTCTGAAAGTAACCGGCGTCCGCTATGATAAAATCCGCCACCACCCGATTCAGATACTTATCCATATCAAAGCCGTTTGTCAGGATAAAGGTGATATTTAACACCACCACCGCAAAGGACATGGAGATCACTGTAATCACGGTCTTGCTTTTGTTTCTTCCCAGATTCGCCATCGCCATGCGGAAGATGGATGCGCCCTTCTCTCCTTTTCTGCTCTTCTTTTTCGTCCCGGCGCCTTCCGTGTAGCGCACCGCCTCCACAGGAGAAATCTTTGCCGCCATCCTGCGGGGTTTCCTGCAGGAAAGCCATACTGTCACCAGTGAAAACGCCGCCGCTCCCAAAAAGATGACGGGACTGACCGAATAAGTCAACTCAACGCCGTTTAGCTCCGACACTACAATTCCTGTCATAAGAACCCCCATACCGTAGCCGAGAACCAGACCGATCGGAATCCCAATCACCGAGAGTAAAAACGCCTGATGGGAGATAATCCGCTTAATCTGCCGCCCCGTAGTGCCAATGGTCTTTAACAGCCCGTAAAATCGCACGTCATTGGAAACGGATATCTGAAAAATATTATAAATAATCAGATAGCCTGTAAAAATAATGAGAAGCATCACCGCAATCAGCGCCAATATCGTACCCAAATCGATGCTGTCCTCAAACTGTGCGGATACATAACCCCAATTGACGCCAGTCCGAATATAGTTATCGCCCTGATCCATGCCCTCCGACTGGTAACCGTGCCGCTCCAGAATGGTGTTCAGGTTTTCTTCGATATGGGAGGCGTTTTTAAACATCACGTCCAGGTTCCAGAACCCGGTCATACCGTCGTTTCCCTGGGTATCCAGTTTATCAAAAATCTCCTGCGTCCGGCTTTTCGGGATCAGCACATGGTTCGCCACGGTGATCTCGTCATAATCCCAATAGCCGCACAGGGTAAAGGTCTCCGTGGTCTCTTCCCCGTCCACCAGAAAGGTAATGGTAAACTCGTTGCCGATCACAGGCTCCACGCCAAGCAAAGATAATACCCGCAGGTCAGTTGCCGCCTCGTTTGTTCCTTCCTCAGGATAGCGCCCCTCTATCGGCTCCAGGAACATCCACTTTGCCTCGTTTTCATCGCAGTAGCTGACTTCCACATGGCTCTTCTGAAACGGTTCTTTTTCCGGCATACCGCAGAATATTCTTGTGCCGTATTCTTTGATCAGCGGATCATCTTTCAATTCCTCCAACTGTTCCTCCGTCAGATACTTAAAACCGCCATGCTGATAGCCGCCCACCTGCCGGAAGTTGGACTGCTCGAACCCGTACTTGATGGACATAACTACCGTAAATATGACTGTAAACAATATCGTGGTCAAAGCAATTGCCGCTATCGTAATGATATTTCTGATCTTCGCCGCCCTGAAACTGGCTACGCTGAGACGGCGGATGATTTTTCTGTTGGAAACATTCATATTTTTACTCTCCTCTCTGTGCTCCAGCGCGGAGAATGCCTGTTCTTTGGCATTCTCTGGCGTAAGATATAGTACTTCTTGGCGTCCCGTCCCATGGCGGGACGTCTTTAGAAGTACTTCTTACGCTATCTTCCCGTCCTCAATCCGAATTACCCGATCCGCCATCTGCGCGATCTCCTCGTTGTGCGTAATCATTACAATGGTCTGCGAGAACTTCTGTCCCGTCACCTTCAACAAACTCAACACATCCTGACTCGTTTTGGAATCCAGATTTCCCGTGGGTTCGTCCGCCAGAATGATGGCCGGCTTCGAGGCAAGTGCACGGGCAATGGCCACCCTCTGCTGCTGTCCGCCGGAAAGATTATTGGGTAAATTGTTAAGCTTCGAGGCAAGCCCCAATGTATCAATGATCTCCCTGATGTATTTCTGATCGGGACTGCCTCCGTCAAGCTGCACCGGGAGAAGAATATTTTCGTACACATTCAGCACCGGCACCAGATTGTAATTCTGGAAGACAAAACCGATCTTTCTGCGGCGGAAAATGGTCAGCTCCTCGTCCTTCAACGTAAAAATTTCCTTGCCGTCCACTGTGACACCGCCCGATGTGGGCCGGTCCAGGCCGCCCAGCATGTGAAGGAGCGTGCTTTTCCCGCTGCCGGACGTACCTACCACGGCCACAAACTCCCCTTTTTCCACCTGAACATTCACCCCGTCCAGCGCGTGCACCTCACTTTCTCCCGAACCGTATATCTTTTTTAAATCCTTTGTCGACAAAATCGTCATACTTATTTTCCTCCCGTTTTTCTTTTATTTTCTTTTGCACCTATTAAAAAATCTGCACCGCGAAGTCTTCCGCACATCGGCATCGTCCTTCACAGTACAGATTATCTCATAGCATTCTTTCCACATTCTTTCCGGGATCAAATAAAATCTGACAGTTTTGTAAGAATTCAGTCTGCGGGAAGATACAGGGAAAATACCGTACCTTTCCCAACCTCAGAGACCAGTTTTATATACCCCGACTCCTGCCTTACAATCTCCCGCGCCAGATAAAGGCCAATCCCCACGCCCTGTTCGTCGGAAACCGACATCGAGCGGTAAAAACGCCCGAAAATTTTGGCATACTCCTCCTCCGCAATGCCGATTCCGGTGTCCTCCACCTCAATGCAGACAAAAAGCTCATATGGCTTCACACGTACCGTAACACCGCCCGTCTGCGTGTATTTGACGGCGTTGTCAATCAGATTGCCCAGCGCCTCCAGCGTCCATTTCGGGTCAAAGCGGGCAGTCACTTCCCCGGCCTCCTCCGAAAGCACGTGCAGATACAGCCCTTTTTCCTGTGCCTGCGCCGTATACTGTTTTTCCGCCTCCTTTAAGAGCAGCGACACCTGATTTCTGCGCGGATGCAGCACAAGGATTCCTGTTTCCAGCCGGGAGAGCTTGACCAGCGACTGGATCAGAAAATCCAGCTTTTTCACCTGACTCTCCAGCAGCGCAGCCGTCCCGCTGTTTCCCGCGCCCTCTTCTTCCTTTAACAGCTCTGTATAAAGCAAAAGATTTGCGATCGGTGTTTTCGTCTGATGGGAGATATCCGCGATCAACGTCTTTGTCTTTTCCTGCTCCGCCGCCGTATTCGCCCTCTGCGTCTCCGATGCCGCCAGATACTCCGCCAGCCTGTTCTCCACTGACGCGGACAGGGATTCGTCGAAAATGTCCGCCCGGAAGGTACCGTCTATGGCGGACTGTATCATATCGTTCATGCGCCGCAGACTCCGCCTTCTGAAATAGAAATCCAAAAGCGTGATCACAACTGCCAGAAGCAGACAGAATATGCTTGCCGATAAAATGATAACCGATACTTTATCTAATATCATTGCTGCCTCTCTTGCTGTTGTAAGTAAAACAGTACCTTTTGCGCTTCAATCTCATTCCGCAGTTCCTCTTCTGTCGGTAAATACAATTTATATTTTGATGCAAAAAGCTGTTCATTTCCATGTAATACGGAATATCTTGCTATATCCTCATCTGTTTCTGTACATAGCACAATCCCCAGTGTTGGATTATCATCCGCATTCTTTTTCAATTCATCATACATTCGGATATACATATCCATCTGACCAACATCCTGATGCGTAATCTTATCCGTTTTCAAATCAATTAATACAAAGCATTTTAAAATGTAATTATAAAATACAAGATCAATGAAATAGTCTTCTTTCTCCGTCTTGATATGCTGCTGACGCGCAACAAATGCATATCCTTTTCCAAGCTCCATCAAAAATTTTTGAATGTTGGAAATAATACTTGTCTCCAGCTCAGTTTCAGTCAAATCTATGTTTGATGACAAACCCAAAAATTCCGCTATAACAGGATTTTTTATATATTCCAGCTTATCGCTTTGAAAAGTGGAAGTTTTTTCTTTCATTTCCTGCTCCACTAATTCCTTATTTTGAGATTGCAGGATGCGATAATAATATTGTGTATTTATATTCCGCTGCAGGGTACGGACACTCCAAGTCTGTTCATATGCTTCTTTCTCATACCAGTTACGCACAGCAAAGTCTTTAACTTGTAATAAAGCTCGATAATGCGACCAGCTTAGACGAATATGTGATTGTCGACGCGCTGTGTCGATAATTTCAGGAAATGCCTTATAGAACCGTAAATAATGATAAAGGTTGCTACGATCGTAGCCTTTTCCATATTTTATAGTCAATTCTTTTGAAAGCATTTGAATGATATTCGTACCATACTCTGCCCGATCTGACCCATTCATCCCTTCCTCGGCAATTCGATATCCAATCAGCCAGTTTCTCTGCACCAAAATGTCATCCACCGCATGATAGGCTTGACGTTGGGACGTTTCTATAATATTTTGTACATCATTCAAAATATTTTCTGATTTTTGGTAAGTGCCCATAATATCATTGTTTTCATTTTTTATCAATTCATTCATAATAATATTCACTCCCACCGATACCCGATGCCATACACCGTCTTAATCCGTTCCTGCGCGCCCAGCTTGTCCCGCAGACGTTTCACCGCCACAGACAATGTGTTTTCATCCACAAAAACCGCATCCACGAACCACGTATAATCAAGGAGCTGCTCCCTCGTCAGCGTTGCCCGCTTATTTTCCACCAGCATCCGCAAAAGCCTCTGCTCTATCTTGGAAAGCTCCACCTGTTCTTCGCCGCGAAAGAAAAGCATCCTGGCAAAGTGAAACCGGTAGACACCATCCACAATCCATCCCTCTTCCACACACTCCTGTACGCCGCCTGCCGCAGCACCGCCATCTGCCACGCTTCCCGCCGTCAGCTTCCCTGCCGCCATAACATTTGCCGTATCGCCACCCGCCGGTTCCCTCTGCGCTGCCACCCGTCTAAGCTGGGTTTCCACCCGCGCCCGCAGCACCGCCAAGCTGAAAGGCTTCGTGATGTAATCGTCTGCGCCAAGCTCCAGCCCAGCCACAATATCCGTCTCCATATCGTTTGCCGTCAGCATTACGACACTTACGTCATATTCTGTCTTTATTTTTTGCAGAAAATCGAACCCGTTTCCGTCCGGCAGATTCACATCCAGCACCACGAGATCAAAAACGGTTCCACCGAGCAGCAGATCCGCCTCCCGCAGCGTATGACACCCCACCGTTTCCGTGCTGTCGTTTTGCAGGGCGCGGCACAGGCCGCCAGCCAGCGGGCGGTCGTCCTCGACGATCAGGATATGAAATTTCCCCATGGAACTCAATTCTGCCATTTTACCTCCACCAAACAGGATTAAAAGCTTAGTTTCACAGTTATTTTTGATAATCCTCGCTCAATCCTTGTTCCAGTTCTTCTATTGTAGGCAATGTACCCTTAAAATCTTTTGGCATTAACGCATTTAATTCATACTCGGATATACCTATCGGTTCAGCAGAGGTTTCAACTGCATATTTTGCTAATATATTATCTTTGGTTTTACATATAAGAATACCTATTGTTTGCGTATCACCATCATTCTTGAGCGTATGATTCACTGCTGATACATATGTGGCCGTCTGCGAAATAAACCCCGGTTGAAAATCCACAATCTTCACTTCCACAACCACATAACAATGGCGTTTTGTATTATAGAACAACATATCTATATACTGTTCTGTATTTCCGATCGGTAATCGATATTCTCTCCCTACAAACGCAAATCCTGTTCCCAGTTCCATCAGAAAATTTTGTACATTATCCATCAAAGCATCTTTCAGCTCTTTTTCATTATATCCCTGACGAATTGCCACAAAATCAAAATTATATGGATCTTTTGTTATTTCCTGTGCCAAATCGCCAGTTTCCTTAGGTAATGTATATTCAAAATTGGTAATTGCATTTCCTTGCCGCTCAAATAAATCTGTGTCTAAAAAGTTTAGCAGAACTGCCCTTGACCAATTATTTTCAATAACCCTGTCAACATAAAAATTAAACTTCTCTGGGTTATCATGGCATTTATCTATCAACAGTTTAATATGTCCCCACGGAATCATAAAAACTTTATTTGATACCATCTCAAATTGTTCCCCAACCTGAGGAATCATTTTATTTCTAATATTTTCCTGCAATCTTTCCCCAACTTGGGGAATAATTTCAATATTTTTAAAAAGCTCATAGAATCGCATCATATAGCGCAAATTGGTTGGTGAAAAACCTTTCGCATTAGGAATCATATCAGCCATATCCATACTCATAGTTTGAAAAAATTTATTTCCCCACTTACTGTCCGCATGCCTCTCTGTAATGTCTTTCCCTACAGACCAATAATACATTAACATTTCATTATTCACACGGATCGAGGCTTTAATCTGACTTGTTCTATACCTATTTCCAAGTTCCTCTATCCAGCTTCTATATTCCTCATCAAGCCGCATCAATTCGCTCATTACATATCCCCCTACTTCAACTCATTCGCCGTCACATAGAAGTGATGATAAATCCCGCCCTGCGCAAGCAGGCTCTCGTGGGTGCCCTCCTCCACAATTCCCTCCTCCGTCAGTACCAGAATCCGGTCGGAATTGCGGATGCTGGACAGCCTGTGGGCGATGGTGATGGTTGTCCTTCCTTTGGCAAGCGCTTCCAGCGACTTCGCCACCTGAAATTCGCTCTCATTGTCCAGCGCAGAGGTGGCCTCATCCATAATGAGAATGGGCGGATTCTTCAAAAACACCCGGGCGATGCTGATGCGCTGTTTCTGCCCGCCGGAGAGCTTCACGCCTCGCTCTCCTACGTAAGTGTCGTACCCATCCTTTAAGGCTGTGATAAACTCATGCGCCCCGGCACGCTTCGCCGCCTCCACCACTTCCTCACTAGTGGCATTCTCTCTGCCGTATGCAATATTTTCATAGACCGTGCCGGAAAAAAGATAGACGTCCTGCTGTACCATACCGATATTCTGCCGCAGGCTCTTGATCGTATACCCATGGATATTTTTCCCGTCTAACAAAATCTCTCCCTGATCAATGTCATAAAACCGGGGGATCAGATTGCAAAGTGTAGTCTTTCCGCCGCCGGACGGCCCTACAATAGCAATCTTCTCGCCTTGATGAATCTCCAGATTTAATCCCCGGAACACCACGTTGTGATCATCCGGATACTCAAAGCTGACATTGCGGAAAGAAATGTTACCCTTCGGGCTCACGCAGTCCACCGCGCCCGGCTCGTCAAAAATCTCGATGTCACTGTCCATGATCTGCACGAAACGTTCAATCCCCGTCATGCCCCGCTGGAACTGCTCCGCAAATTCAATAATGCGGCGGATGGTGGCAATCAGCGTGGTCACATACATCACATAGGCTACCAGATCGCCGGGCTCGATTTTTCCTTTCACCATAAAAATGCCGCCCGCAACCAGCAAAACCAGATACATCAGACCGTCAAAAGCCCTCGTGGTCGTCTGGAATGCCGCCATAAACTTGTACGTTTCCTTTTTAATGCGGTAAAAGTTTTGATTGTCCTGCTCAAACTTCTCCTTTTCCTTCTCCTCGTTGGTGAACGCCTTCACCACCTTCTGCCCTAAAAGACTGTCTTCAATGCGAGCATTCAGCTCGCCGATCTGTACGCGCTGTTTCCGAAACGCCTCACGCATCCGCAGATTAATGGCCGTACAGGTCACCGCCATAACCGGCACCACCACAAAGATAATCAGCGTCAGCCCCAGACTGATCTGCGCCAGAATGATAAAGGAGATCACCGCCTTGATTCCCGCAATAAAAAACTCTTCCGGGCAGTGGTGCGAAAATTCCGTCACATCAAAAAGATCATTGGTGATGCGCCCCATGATCTGCCCGACCTTGGTATTATTATAATAAGTATCCGATAGTTTCTGTAAATGCGCATATGCGTCCCGACGCATATCTGTCTCAATACGCGTGCCCATCACATGACCCGTGTAAGCCATATAGAAATTCGCTATGGTATCGACAATGCGCAGGATCAGGTACAGCACACCCAGCCGGACGATAATGGATACAGTCAACGACGCCAGATCGTTCATCCCCGCATTGGTAATAAAACGGATAATCATTGGCAGCACAAGTTCACAGATTGTCGTGAGCCCGGCACATAGCAGATCAATCACCACGACCTTCCAGTATTTTTTATAATAGGGGAGAAACCTTTTCATCAGTTCCCCAGATTTATATGTTCCTGTATTCTCTCCACGCATCTTTCCACAAACTCCTCCATAACCTCTTTCGTGCAAAACCGGTACCCGCTCACATCAACCGCCGTTATCCCACTAAACTGTTCTTTCAAAAGCGACTGTTTCTGCCGTTCAAGGTCTTCCTTCAGGATACACCCCTCTACTCCGTAAGCATGTCCCTGCTCCAAAAGCCGCCAGATTTCCTGCGACTCCGTTGCATTCTGGTACAGCCACTGGTCAATACCGTGAGCTTCCGCCGCATATTGTCCGTATACCTCATCAAGAGCTGCTCCCCGCATCATCTTTTCCCGAAAAGGCGTCCAAATGCATCTGTCGTTTTCCCAGTCCGTTAGAAGATGTGTACAGTATCCCGCCATAAAATCCCGGTTCTCAGCATTCCCGTTCTCTTTCCAAAACCTGCGGATCGTCTCCAGCCAGCCTTCGCTGTCCAGTGTCACACCCCAGCGTGGGCCGAACTTCCACAGGTGGCTTTTCTCTTTTAACGAAACATCATAATCGTCGTGAAAATGCACCGCATCCGGCGCAACAGAGCCGAGCAGAAAATCTCCCGGTCTTTCCATACACCCGCCGTCATACCGCGTAAGCAGTCCATATGCAACTTTTAGATGTACCATTGGATATGACATTTTTTCTCGCTCCTTATCCCGTAATTATATACTGAGACGAAATCGGTGTCAAAACAAAAGGACTGTCCATCTTCGGACAGCCCCATACAGCCTCTCTATTTTTTCATCCCGTTATACTCCACAACCCGATAAAAATCCTCCTCCGAAACATACCCCTGCACTTCCCTAAGCTGGGCATCCGTCAGGGCATTGCCCAGATCAATATAATAGCAGATACATGTTACCGCCTCGTCCTGCTTCTGCACAAAGGGCAGGACATATTGTATCAGCCCGTCAAAGGACAACTCATCCTTTCCCATCGCCGTCACAATATCCGTCAGGGATTTCGTGGACACATAACAACTGATATGATCTAAAACTTTGTCGCTAAAACCGCTTACCTTCCCCTCGCGCAGCGCTTTCGCAAGATACTTGGCCGACAGTTCCGCGTCGGAATAAACAAACAGATCCTCCCAGTTTTCCTCCGATAAAACCACACCCTCCTTCCAGGCTTCCCGGTATAATTCACTTACTTCCGCCTCTTTCAAATACGGATAGGCTTCTTCCAGACTGCCCAGATCAAGCGGCTTTTTCCCCTCCAGCATCTGATAGGAATACTCCAAATCCTCACCGACATAAATGCTGTCAAAATCTTCCTCTTCTATTCCATCATACGCTATACTGATATCTTCCAGCCGCGCTTTCTGTCCCACCATCTTAATTACATTTCTGCCTTCCGACAGCGTGATTTTTACTGTGTTCTTTTCTCCGCTCTCATTAAGCGTCTGCACAGTCTGATCCGGCCCGACAAATACAACCTTAAAACGTCCGCTGCGAAGACTGAACTCGGAAGTCACCTCCAGCGTAGTCTCTTTGTTGGCATACAGAATCCACAGTGAATCAGAGCCATTGAAAGCAAACTTACTTATGTTCACGCTGCCGTCTCCGCCACAATAATTGTAAGCATTCCAGACGTCGTTCTCGCTGTCCCCGGCAATCAAGGCATCGTCGTCATACATCCGATAGGCATTTCCTTTACTGCTTACCAGCATCGGCTGATACATGGAAGAAGTGTTCCCACCACCGGCTCTGACACCTGCCGCGCCACAGACAACAGCCACAGCCAAAAACATAACCAGCACCACCGCAGAGCAAAGCCCCACTGCAATCCCGTTCTTATGATAATGTGCAATTCCCCGCAGTCTTTCCTTCAATGTATGTTTCTCCTCCAGCAGCGTCATAGTCGGCACATTTTTGTGCACGATCGGATTTTTCCCAAAAATATTCCCTTCCCACAGGTTTTTCTGCGCCACATCAAGAAGTACGTTCCCATATGCCCTGCGCCCCTCCTCGGAGAGAAGAATCATCACCTTCTCGTCGCAGGCAAGCTCGCAGTCCGTATTAAACTTACGGTTAAATACATACAGAAGCGGATTGAACCAGTGCACACAGAGCGCCGCCTGAAACAGCCATTTATACCAGATGTCCTTCCTCTTGTAATGCACCAGCTCATGATGCAGAATCAGACAGATATCGTTTTCCTTACCGTCCATCTCCGCAAGAAGAGATGACGGCATATAGATGCGCGGCTCCAGAATGCCGATCAGCATCGGGCTGTCGATGACCGCGCTCTCGTAAATTGGCACCCGTTTTCCAAGCCCCAGTCTCATCTGAATTTCCGCGCTTTTTCGGTACACCCTATCATCGGTGACCGGCGCACTTGCGGCGCGGACTGCTCCGGCAAAACGCTGATAACTACTAATCTTCCGAAAAGCCGCGATAAGGACGCCGAAAATCCAGAAAATCCCTGCAACGCTAAGCCACAATTCCCTTCTGCCGCTCTTCGTATCCCGTCCTGCTATTTCTTCGGTTCCTGTGACATCTGCTGCCGTCTCTGCCATATCTGCATCATTCGCTCCTGTTCCGACAACGCTTTCTGTCTGACCGGCCATGCCGCTGTACCCATTTTGCGAGAAATCTGACGCTGTGTCCTCGCCGCTTTTCGTACTTTCCACCGCACTCCCCGCAGCGGCCAGTCCGCTCTCCACTGACGCCAGTCTCACCGACAAATATTCCATCAGATTTATATCCGCATGTATCGGCAAAAGCAGTCTCGCTATCACCAGAAACCACAGATAATAAGTCCACCGCTTCGTAAAACAGCGGCCGGTTAACGGGCGAAACAAAAGGATCATAAGACCTACCATCCCGCCGGATATTGATAATGATAAAATCACAGAAAAAAGCTGTCCCATAATTTTTGCCTCCATAAATCTGCTCATCAGAAAACCTATTCTGTCTTCTACTATTCCTTCCGAAAAACGATAGTCGCTCTACCGAAAACTCTCCCGGAAATACTTTCTCAATTCCTCGATATCCTCCCTGCTCAAATCCTCGTCCTCAATGAGGGCCGCCGCCAGATTTTTCACATTTCCCTTAAAAAACTTATTCAAAAAATTTTTTGTCTCTCCTTTCACATAATCATCGCGCGCCACAAGCGGGGTATAATAATAGACCTCCCGCTTGTCCTGGGTGATCACACCTTTATCAAGCAATCTGCGAATCAGCGTCAGCACCGTAGTACGCTCCCAATCCTTCTTCACGTTCAGGCGCGCCCTAATCTCATTGGCATTTAACGCCTCCCCTGCCGCCCAGAGCGTTTCCAGAATCTCCAACTCCGCATCGGATATTTTCGTGTCTTTCATATTTCCTCCCATTCTTGGAAAATTGTTCCCTGCATTAGTTTATTGAGTTTACGTATGTAGACTATTTATGTATATAGTCTACATACGTAAACAGATTTTGTCAATATATATTATCTCTCATTTTGGAATTATGTGCTTTTTTAAATAGGTTTACAATTGTAAATTGTATTTAACCATCTTATAATCAATTGTGTAAATGAGAAAAGAAATAGGGGTGAGTATGATAATGAATAAGGACGAATTTAGAATAATTCACAGCACATATTACTCCCTCGATGCGCCTTCTGACGGTGCCGCAAAGTGGGCTGAAAAAACATGGAAAGCGCACCATACGGCGTCTTCCTTTCATCTCCCGGATATGATATCCGGCGTTTTAGAAGCGGAAAGCAAAGAACTGTTTAAAAAATATATAGATATCCATAAAGAAGGCCCAATGGTGGAATGGGCGAAAACAATCACATTTTAATATATTATTACTTACAGAGCATATTTGCGCAAACAGCGACAGGATTTTTCAACCGCAATTCTATACAATGATTTTACACAGGGAGAGCGAATCGAAGGCAGTCACTTGACCCGATGCGCGCAGCACTACGGGAAAGGCAGGAACCGACATGTCAATACTACTGATTCAACAGGCAATATGCTATATGGAAGAGCACATTTACGAGGACATCAACTATACCGATGTGGCCAGAAGCATCCATATGTCGAACTATAATTTCCATCGGACATTCAGCTTTATTGCCGGAATGACAGCCAACGAATACATCCGGTGCCGCCGCCTTACACTGGCGGCGCAGGAACTCCAGTCAACAGATCTGTCTGTCATTGACGCCGCATATAAGTATGGCTACGAATCGCCGGAGAGTTTTTCCAAAGCCTTTTCGCGCTTTCATGGTTCCACACCGAAACAGGCAAAAAAACCGGGCGCGCAACTCCATTTATTCAATCCCCTTGTGATAAAAATAATCACGGAAGGCGGTAGTGTTATGGATTACAGAATGGAACACAGAGAATCACAGCAGTTTATTGCAATGGTCAGATCATTTCCCAATGAGGGCATCAATGATGACAGCGACCACAGCATTCCTGACTTCTGGACGGAATGTGACGAAAAGAACCTGTTTGAGCCCATGAAGCAGCTCAGGCCGGAGGGCAAAAGAGATATATACGGCTTATGCAGCCCTGCAAAAGCGAACGAAACACATTTTAACTACGGCATCGGCATTATAATTGATGAAGATACCGATTCTTCCGGCTTAGATGCGCTCATAAGCCGCGGTTACACCTTATGGAAAACGGAACCCGCCGACTATGCCGTGTTTAAATGCATCGGCACAGACGGGGACTGCATCGGAGAGACCTGGAGCAAATTTTACAAAGAATTTTCTCCGCAGACGGGCTATACACAGACCGATGATACAGATTTTGAAATCTACTTTGAAAAGGGCGAAGAAGGTCTGGTCTGCGAATTATGGGTGCCTGTCACTAAGGGGTAATCCCTTTCGAAATCTGCAGGTAAAAGCAGTACCGAAAATAAAACCGTCCCTAATGCGGGGCGGTTTTTGCTTCCCAAATCACATCCTTAAATTGTTGTATGAAATGACATTGACTCTATAGCCGCCCGCCTTCATAATACGCCAGAAAAGCTGCCCGCGTATACTCCATATCCGCCACAGCCCCAAACTCTCTGATAGAATGCATCGCCAGAATCGGCGCGCCCATATCCACCGTGGGAATCGTGGTCAGCCCGGAAAGCGCGGGGCCAATGGTGGAACCGCCCACGACATCATTCCTGTTTACAAACTTCTGGTAAGGAACCCCTGCGCTCTCGCAGGCATCCGCAAAATAAGCGGCGCTCCATGCAGTCGTGGCGTACCGCTGGGATGCGGAATACTTAATCACAGGACCGCCCCCTAACACGGGGCGGTTTTCCGTATCATGCTTGTCACTGTAATTGGGATGCACTGCGTGCGCCAGATCCGCCGAAATCGAAGTCGAATTTGCAACCGCCTGAAAATACCCCTCATCCGACAGGCCGAGATTCTTGCAGATGCGGTTCAGGATATGCAAAAGAAGCCCGGAATTTGCCCCCTGTGCCGTGATGCTTCCCACCTCCTCATTGTCGAAGGCCGCAAGCACCTGACAGCGCTCTCCCGTTCCCGCCTCCGTCAACGCAGTCAGCCCTGCATAAACCATGGAGAGATCGTCAATCCGGGGCGCCGAGATAAACTCCTGCTTTTTCCCCGTAAAAATTCCCTTCTGGTACTCATACAAAAACAGCTCGTAATCCACAAGCTCCTCTTTTTCGATACCCGTTTCCTCCCAAAGCAGGGCGGACAGATAATCCTCTTTTTCCAGTCCTTCCTCCTTCATGGACAAAAGCGGCAGAATTTCAGTCTGTCTGTTACAGGAACCTTTTTCATTCTTATCCCGGTTAAAATGGATGCAGAGATTCGGAATCACAAAAACAGGCTTGTCAATCTGAATGAGCTTTTCCCGCAATCTGCCGTTTTCCTTTACGATTACGCGCCCGGCCAGGGCGAGCGGCCTGTCGAACCATGTTTGCAGAATGGCGCCGCCATAGACTTCCACATTCACCTTCACATACCCGTCCGGGGTCACGGTGCACGGCCCGGGCTTAATTTTGAGTGCCGGGGAATCCGTATGTGCGCCGATAATACGGAATCCTTCTTTCGCCAAATCCCCATTGCCCACGGTAAAGGCAATCACCGCCGAACTGTTTTTTACGACAAAATATCTGCCGTCCTTTTTAAGAGACCAGCTTTCCGTTTCCTTTAATTCCTGAAAACCGTTCTCCCGAAGCAATGCAGCCGCGTTTTCTGCGGCGTGATAAGCCGTGGGGCTGTCGTTTAGATATTGCAATAAACCTTCTGCAAATTTCTGATTACTTGCATTCATAGTTATCCTTTCCGCGCTGTGTCTCATCCAGCCTTTCCATTTCACGCTACAGATACACTGCCAACCAGCGCCTCTTTCTCCTCTTCTATGACCAAAGCAAAATGGCTTTGATCTGTATATAGTATATCCATCCACACCGACAAAAGCAATCCTTATCAATCGTGTTTTTATCGGAATACCGATTGCACAATCTTGTCATTTTGCCAAAAATTCCTTCACTCCATACTTTTCCCGGTATTGGTGGAGCGTTATCCCTGTGGCCTTTTTAAATTTTTCCCCCAGATGGCTCTGTGAACAGAAGCCCAGATAATTTGCTATCTCTATATAAGAATAATGAGAATAGATGAGCATATTTTTCACCAGCTTTATTTTTTCCTGGAGAATATACTGCCCGATTGTAATCCCCTCCTCTTTCTTAAAAAGGCCGGACAGGTAATTAGGATTCATGTAAAGCGCTTTTGCAATTTCCGCTGTGGTAATTTTCCCGTGCAGATGCGCGAAAATGTAGTCCTTGCATTGGCTGATACGGGAATCCGCCGCCAAAGCCCGGGCTCCTCCCGCTTTTTTCTCCCGCTCTTCCTTAACGAGAAGCGCATACTGGTATTCCGCCTGTCTCGCAAGCTGATACGCTGTTTCGGGAGTACGCGCCTTCTCCAGCTTGCGGATATAGCTGTCGCTTAACGAAAACGCCGTTTCAGGCATAATCCCACCCTCTATCGCAGCCCGCGAAGCCAGCGTGACGAGAACAATCCCGAGATTTTGATTGTTTCGCAGAGGGTCATCCGCCAGAACCCCCAATTCGCCGATATAATCCTCCTCCCAGCTCTTCTTGAGCTGCTCCGGGTCGCCGCTGCGTATGCTCCCCACCTCCCTGACCTCCTGATCGTAGGGATTGTGGTTGGAAGTCTTCTCCTGATACTGGAAAACAATATCCGTAAATTCCCGGTGCACTTCTATCGTGATAGAATGATCCAGATAATTATAGTCGGCAGTCTCATGCGCGGAACAAGTATCGTTATGAAACAGATTATGTATCAGAAGCAGCTCGGTTATCATATCGAAAGCCTTACAGCGGTATAAAAAAGGAAGAAGGTCTGCAGTGACCGACAATGGCGGCAGCTTATGCCGACTGGCGCTGTCGGACGCCAGAATGACGGGCCCCACAACAAACACGGCCTCCCCGCAATGAACCAGCCCATAGGATACGGACGCTTCCCCTGTGGCAATAAGGGGTGGGCAGTCCGGCTCTGCAAAGTTCAACAGGTCTTTCGCATACGGCTCCTCTTTGTCCGTGAAGAAAGGATTGTCCGTCAGATCCAGACGTTCGCAGACCCTTGTCCAACCTTCGTCCGACCGGAAAAACCTTCTGACAATTGTGTGAAGGCGCCGCGATACATACTGCATGAGATAAGTATCATTCATGGATTTTCCCTCCCAGCTACCATTAGTATAACATATAAAAATGAAAATTATGATATACAAATGAATTTTATGATATAGATTGAAATATACTTTTTATAAACTGAAAGAAAAGAGCATCGAGCAAATAACCAGAGAAGGAGGATGGAAACATGTATGTAAAAGGAGTTAATCTTGGAAACTGGCTTGTTCTGGAGAAGTGGATGAGCCCCGCCCTGTTTGACGGAACAGACGCGGAGGATGAATACTATCTGCCGAGGAGCCTTTCGCCGGAGGTTTACGAGGCCCGTATCAAAGTACACCGCAGCGAGTATATCTCCGAACGCGATTTCGCGACAATCAAACGGATCGGCCTGAACACCGTGCGCATTCCGGTGCCTTACTTCATTTTCGGGGACCGCCCGCCGTTTATCGGATGCATTCAGGAGCTGGACAAAGCCTTTTCCTGGGCGGAAAAATATGATATTCAGATCCTGATTGATCTGCACACGGCGCCCCTGAGTCAGAACGGCTTTGATAACGGCGGTATCTGCGGCGTCTGCAAGTGGAGCCAGTCCCCCGAGGAAGTGGATTTTGTGCTGAATGTGCTGGAGAAGCTGGCCAAACGCTATGGACAACGGAAAGGACTTATGGGCATTACACCCATCAACGAGCCGATCACAAAGGAAATGTGGGAAACCATGGATGTTCCCGGCCGGTATCCCCCTGTGGATAAGGAGATGGCAGAAGGCAGCGCACCCAATACGATGGAATTTCTGCACGACTTTTACAACAGGGCCTATGACCGCATTCGTCCCAATATAAAAGACGACGCCTATGTTGTTTTTCATGACGCTTTTCAGATGAAGGTCTGGAAGGAGTTTATCACACAGCCGCGCTTTGACCATGTGATGCTGGACACACATCAATATCTGATGGTGGCGGAGGCTATGGGCTGTGAGCAGTCTCTAAACGGCTATATCAAATATATTCAGGAAAATTATGCGAAGGACATGGAAGAGGTACAGTCCTATGTACCTGTGATCTGCGGCGAATGGTGCCTGTTTAATTCCTATGTGGTTGGCGTGGACACCAAGGGCGGACAGTCCGTATTAAACGGTATGGATTACGCAGACGCACCTGACGAGCTGTCAGAAGAAGCCAAAAAGCACTTGTACGCGCAGCTTGCCAATGCGCAGCTTGCGGCATGGCAGAAGGGAAGCGGCTATTTTTACTGGAATTATAAGCTGTTGCTCGACACCGTAAACGAGCCGCAATGGAAAGGCTGGGACTGCTGGGATCTCGGCAAGAGCGTGGATCTTGGATGGTTCCCAGTGTGAGAAGTAATTCTAAAACTCAGCAGCAGTGGCTGCTTCGTTAAAAATTACTAAATCTCACACAGGAGAATGCCTAAAATACAGGCATTCTCCGTACGATCCTAAAATTTTAATTATAATACTTACAGAAAGGAATGATGATTATGAATATGAACACTGGAAAAGCGGAAAACCCCGACGCAAAGCTCTCCTTTTTTGAACGTCTGGCATACGGTATCGGTGATTATGCCGGCAATCTGGTATATTCCTCCATATCGGCGTTCCTGCTGGTATATTATATAAGTGTACTCGGCGTTGATGCCGGTGTGGCAGCCTCCATTATGGCTGTCTCTAAAATATTTGACGGCGTTTCCGATTTGATTATGGGACGGATTGTAGATAATACTAAAAGTAAATGGGGCAAAGCGCGTCCCTGGATTCTGCGGATGTGTTTCCCGCTGGCCATCTGTACGGTGCTTATGTTCTCGGTGCCCGCCTCTCTGGCCGGCTCCGCGCAGGTTGCTTATATGTTTTTGACCTACAATCTGGTCTCCACCGTATTCTATACCGGCCTGAATGTACCCTACGCATCCCTGCAGGGTCTGATGACCACCAACCAGTATGAACGGGGCCTTCTCGGCAATTTCCGTATGCTTCTTGCAACCTTCGGCACTATGACCGTCAATACCGTCGTGCTGAAGCTGTGCGCCTTCTTCGGCGGCGGGGAACAGTACAGTCAAAAGGGCTGGACTCTTGCCTTTATCTGTCTGATGATCGCCTTCGTAGTATTAAACCTGATTACCTTCTTCTTCTGTAAGGAAAGAGTTTCCGGCGCGGAGGAAAACGGATCTTCCAAGCAGGAAAAGGGACCTTCTGTTCTCGAATGCCTGAAGAGCCTTGTGGTAAACAAATACTGGCTTTTGATGGTGGCATTCCTTTTCTCCCTGTACTTTATGATGTCGACCTTCTTTGGCAGCGCTTACTATTTCGCGCAGTATGTGCTGGGAGATGAGAGCGCCTACGCAATTACGGCCAACTCGCTGTCCATAGCACAGATCGTAATGATGTTTATCACCCCTTTTATTATGGCCAAAATCGGCAAACGCTGGACAGGGCTGCTCGGCATGGCCGTATCCATCGTCGCTTTCGTCATGACAGCTTTGGCCGGACAGAATGTGACTCTGGTTGTGGCATGTAATATTTTAAAGGGAGCGGCTTTCGGCTGCGGCGCCGCTACCATGTTCGGCCTTTTACAGGATTCCATCACTTACGGGCAGTGGCTCACCGGCGTACAGGCCGTGGGTATGGGTAATGCGGCATCCTCCTTCTGCATGAAGGTAGGTTCTGGATTAGGAACCGCAGCGCTTGGCTGGATCTTAAATGCGGGCGGCTTCAGCGTCGACCCCACCAGCACATCCGCGATCGCCTCCGTTAATGCAGCCTATATCTGGGTGCCGGTCATTACCGGCGTGATCGGCGTACTCTGCCTGCTGGCATTTGATCTGGATAAGCACTATAAAAAAGCCGTAGACGATCTGGCGGCAGGAAAGTGGAAGGGCAGCCAGACAGATTCTTTTAACGATTATTATGACAAATAAAACACTTATATAGGAGGAAACCATGATTACCAATCCGATTTTGCCGGGATTTCACCCGGACCCGTGTATCTGCAGAAAGGGCGAAGACTACTATTTAGCGGTGTCCTCCTTTGAGTGGCTGCCGGGAATCCCGGTCTATCATTCCCGGGATCTGAAAAACTGGGAGCTTTACAGTCATGTCATCACAGAAGCGTCCGGGGTGGATCTGACCAGACTCCCTTCCGCAAAGGGAATCTGGGCACCCTGCCTGACTTACTGTGAGGAGGAGGATCTCTTCTATGTGGTATATGGCGTTATGAATTCCATGAATGCCCGCTACTTTGATGTGGACAATTTTGTAATTACGGCAAAGGATATGAAAGGCCCTTGGAGCAAACCTGTCTATCTTCATTCCTCCGGCTTCGACGCCTCCCTGTTCCACGACCGGGACGGCAGAAAATGGCTGGTCTCCCTGGAATGGGAAACCCGTGAAGGATACGAGAAGCCGGGTGCCATCTGTATGGTGGAATATGACCCTAAAGAGCAGAAAATCCTCGGTTATCCCAAGCGGATCTGGCAGGGCGGCACCGACCGGGGCTGTATCGAAGCGCCGCATTTGACAAGGCGGGGCGATTACTATTACATTATGTGCGCGGAAGGCGGAACAGGGTATAACCATTGTGTGACCATGGGACGTTCCAAAAACATATGGGGCCCTTATGAAAAAGATCCGATGAACCCGATCCTGACTTCCACACCCGGCCTATCAAACGAGCGGCATAACCCGGATCACTTAAAGCCCAAATATTATAACCCAGAATCCATTTTACAGAAATCAGGCCACGGAAGCTTCGTGGAGACGCAGACAGGCGAAGTCTATATGGTGCATCTGACTGCGCGCCCCTTTGTCCCGGAGCTGCGCTGCACCCTTGGCCGGGAAACGGCGATTCAGAAAATGGAGTGGACAGCAGATCATTGGCTCCGTCTGGAGGGCGGCGGTAATCTGGCAAAGCTGGAGGTTCCCGAAAGCTCCCTGCCCGAATACCCCATGCCGCAGATACCGGATTTTGACGACTTTGACAGCGGCGCCTTAAATATCTGGTACTATGCCCCGCGGATCATGCCGGAAAGCTTTGCCGACGTAACGGCCAGACCGGGATATGTGCGCCTGCGGGGGCAGGAGTCCCGCACTTCCTTAAACAAGGTAAGTATTCTGGCCAGAAAGCTGCGTTCCCTGCACGGACGGATTACCACGAAAATGGAATTTCTGCCCGAAATCCACCAGCACAGCGCGGGCCTGATTCTTTACTATGACAATATGAATTATATCAATCTGCGTAAATACTACAGCGAAACGCTGGGGCAGAGCGCGCTTTCCATTATTCACCTGGAAAACGGGCAAAAGACAGAATTTTTAAATTCCCGGATCCCTGTGGAGGATGTGCCGATTTATCTGCGGCTCTATATAGAAGGCCGGGAATCCTGGTTCGAATGGAGCTACGACGGAGAAACCTATCAGCAGATAGGAAAAAAATTCGACACCAGCAAATTTTCCGACGAGTACTGTGAATACGGGGAATTTACGGGAACCATGGTGGGTCTGACCTGCGCTGACAGAGTGAAGCATGAACACTATGCAGACTTTGATTTTCTGGAATATATTTCTAAATAAGTGCATGCAAAAGGGCTGTCCTTTGACAGCCCTTTCTTATATTCTCACTGTTATCCCTGTTCTCTACACGGTATAACTGTTCAGGTACTTTTCCTGCTCCGGCGTCAGCACATCGATCTCTTTGCCAAGGAATGCAAGCTTTCTCTTCGCCACATCCTTATCCACCTCTTCCGGCACATCGATCAGCTTCTCGGTAAGCTCGCTTGCGTGCTCCACCAGATACTTCGCGGAGAGCGCCTGAATCGCAAAGCTCATATCCATAATCTCTGCGGGATGTCCATCGCCTGCTGCCAGATTCACAAGACGTCCCTCGGCAAGCACGAAAATCCACTGTCCCGTAGGCAGCTTGTAACCCATAATGTTCTTGCGCTGCTCTCTCGTCTCCACCGCGTTCGCTTTCAGCCACGCCATGTCGATCTCGCAGTCGAAATGACCCGCATTACAAAGGATTGCGCCCTCTTTCATCTCGGCAAAATCTTCTTTGTCAATTACTTTATCACAGCCTGTCACAGTGACAAAGAAATCGCCCACCTTAGCCGCTTCTTTCATGGGCATCACGTCGAAACCGTCCATCACTGCCTCGATGGCCTTAATCGGGTCGATCTCCGTCACGATAACCCGCGCGCCCAGACCTTTCGCTCTCATGGCCGTGCCCTTACCGCACCAGCCGTAGCCTGCCACAACGACAATCTTGCCTGCCACGATCAGGTTCGTGGTTCTGTTGATGCCGTCCCATACAGACTGGCCTGTGCCGTATCTGTTATCAAAGAAATGCTTACATGCCGCATTGTTCACGCGCACCATGGGGAACTTCAGCTCTCCCGCATTATTCATCGCCTCCAGACGGATGATACCGGTAGTAGTCTCCTCACAGCCGCCGATAATGTTTGGAATCAGATGCGGCATCTGCGTGTGCACCATCGTCACCAGATCGCCGCCGTCGTCAATGATGATATTCGGTTCCGCCTCCAGCACGTGACGGATGTGGGTTTCGTACTCCTCCGGCGTCGCGCCGTACCATGCGTGTACCTCAAGTCCCGCTTTGACAAGGGCAGCCGCCACATCGTCCTGCGTGGAAAGAGGGTTCGATCCCGTCACATACATCTCGGCGCCGCCTGCCGCAAGCACCAGACACAGGTAGGCAGTCTTCGCCTCCAGATGCACGGACAGCGTTACCTTCTTACCCGCAAAAGGCTTGCTCTCGGAAAATTCTTTTTCCAAAGTGCGGAGAAGGTCGCAGTTCCTCTTGACCCACTCGATCTTTCTCTCACCGAATTCGGCAAGATTAATGTCTCTGATTTCGCTACTCATGATAGTTTCCTCCTACAATATTAATCAGCCGAATTTTTATTATAGTGATGGTCGTCTGTCCTATCATCACTTATTATGTTTGCAAGACAGACGATGGTTTATACGCTTGTCTCGAAAAACATCTCCTTATACCAGCAGACCGTCTCGGTATACGCCTGATAAATCGTATTGGTGTCCACATTCAGCACAATAAGCTGCCTGCTGATTTCCTGCCAATCCGCCGCCTCGTAGTTCACCACGAAAGAGTAAATGCCTGCCAGCTCTCCCGTACCCCGTACCAGCGCATCCTCGATCTCCTTGGATACCGTAACCATCTTCATCGCATCTTCCATGGGCATATTCAGGATAATATTTAAGATGGAGAACAGACCCATCAAAAATACTTCCGCAGATTTCATTCCCAATCCGAAGACCGGCGCCAGACATTCCATAAATTTCGCGCGGAGCATGGAGGTTCTGGCCACCTCGTTCGGTCTGTCCGCACAAAGCTCCTTCGTAATTACGGTATTGATCCACTTTTTCAACTCCCGCTGTCCCAGAATCGCCGCTGCGTGACGAATGGATGTAACCTGAGAATTGATTGCGATGTGGTTCACCATTTTGAGCAGCTCCACCACCAGCGCGGTATCCCGCCCGATGACATCCGCCGCCTTCGTCAACTCAAAATCCGGAGCATTCACAATGTTCATCAGCTCCAGATAATTGATCTTCAAAGGGGAAACCTCGTGATCTCCCTTTGTGATCGGGATGCGGTAAAACTTGCCCTCAAACCTGTAAAAATCGTCATCATCCTTCAGGCTGTCAAAAATATCCTGACTGTCAATGTTACCCACGCACATTTTGATCTGCGGGTACTGCCGTTTGAAATAGATCTTCGTCTTGGAAAGATCTACCTCTTTCTGATCCAAAATAACATAATCCATCAGCTTAAGCAGCTCCCGGTATTCCTCATAACGGCTTACAGGAAGCTTTGACATCGCCAGCATATAGCCCTTGTCTTTCAACTGCGTAAAACGGTTTCTGTAGGCCTCGTTATTTTCCACCTCACCGTCAAACACCAGCACAACTCTGCCACGGAACTCGTCGCACTTTGACTCGAGATCTGAAAATACCGCGATATGGCTCACCGGAATCAGCACCTGTGTTCCCGGAGACAACGTATCAATGCCAATATTATGTACGATTTCCAAACCTTCGATCTCCGCCAGACCGTTTGGGCTGCTCGATCCGAAAATCGGCGGATTCAAAAGGCAGTTCTCCCTCTGTGAGGCCAGCGCGTAAGCTGAGACTTTCATGTCCTTATCAAAATATGGTATCAGTGTTGCCAGCATATCCGTTTCCCTCCCCCAATAGCATTTTATCTATCCTTTAGTATATCAAATATTTAATTATAATTCCATATTTATCAGTAAGTTTTCTTGTCAAGCCCCATTCTGACGATAATGTCCTGAATCTTAGCGTAGACCAGCTTCTCGTCCACTGTCAGGATTTTGCGGTTCTCCATTGTAACCTGTCCGTTGATAATCACCGTATCGACCTCAGAGCCGTTGGCAGAATAAGAAAGCCCGGCAATCAGATTATTTCTTGGCGTGAGGGACGGCGTATTTAAATCGAGAATTGCCAGATCCGCTTTCTTGCCCACCTCAACAGATCCGATTTCCTTCTCCAGCCCCAGCGCCTTTGCACCGTTAATGGTGGCAATACGGAAGCCCTCCTTCGCGCTGACACACTGGGGCGTCTTTCCCGTCCCCTTGTGGATCAACGTCAGCAGGCTTAATTCATGGAACATGTTCAGGCAGTTATTGCTGGCCGCGCCGTCCGTACCCAGACACACATTGACGCCCTTATCCAGCATTTTTGCAATGGGTGCAAAACCGTTCCCCAGCTTCATATTGCTGGCAGGATTGGTCACAACGCTGACATCTTTTCGCTTTAAGATATCAATATCCTCATCCGTCACCTGCACACAGTGCGCCGCGATGGCAGGCACATCAAAAATACCGCATTTCTCCGCCAGAGCAATCGGCGTACATCCATACTTTTCCTGAATCTGGGAGATTTCGCTCTCACTCTCCGACAGATGGACATGGATGCCCATATTCTCTCTTTTGGCCTCGGCCGCCACGATCTTTAAGAACTCGTCGTCACAGGTATAAGGCGCATGAGGACCCAGCTTAAAGGTGAGCCGGTCGCAGTCCGCCGCCGCATCCCGCTCCTCGTAGGCCTGACGCAGACGCATCTGTCCCGCCTCGTCATTGCCGCTGCCCACAAGACCACGGCAGATCACGGCCCGCATGCCCGACTCCTTCACCGCACGGGTGGTCTGGTGAATGTTCATCTGCATATCATTAAAGCAGGTGGTTCCGCTCTTCATCATCTCAATGATGGCCAGATTCGCCCCCCAGTAAGTGTCCTCGTCCGTCATCTGCTGCTCAATCGGGTCAATCGTGCCAAACAGCCAGTCCATAAAGGAAAGATCGTCCGCCACATTTCTCATAAAGGACATGTAGGAATGGGTATGGCAGTTAATCAGCCCCGGAATCACCAGCTTGTCTGTGCCGTCAATCACCTTATCCGCGGTAAAGCCCGCCGGTTTGTCTCCGATCCCGGTTATTTTGTCTCCTTCAATATAAAGCGATGTCTCCCGAATGACATCCTCCGCGCCCTCGGGCAGTACCACAAGGGCATTTTCAATTGCAATTCCCATATTTTCTACCTCCACCCCTATTTATTAACGATATTGCGATCCTCTCCGTCCAGAAACGCCTGTATGTTTTTCGCTACCTCATCCACCAGACGCATCCTTGCCTCCGTGCTCGCCCAGGCCAAATGGGGCGTGATAATCAGCTTCGTGCTGTCTTTAATCTCGTTTAGCGGATTATCCCTGCTGATGGGTTCTTTCTCCAGTACGTCAAGTCCCGCCGCCGCGATCTGCCCCTGCGTCAGCGCCTCGTAGAGCGCCTGCGTATCTACAACCGGCCCTCTCGCCACATTGACGAGAATAGCGGATTCCTTCATCTTAGAAAACGCCTCTTTATTGATCAGACCTCTGGTCCTGTCACTTAACGGACAGTGCAGGGACAAAATGTCCGACTGCGCCAGCAGCGCGTCAAACTCCACCCGCTCATACTCCGTGCAGGTGCTTTTGCCGGAAGCGGAGTAAAAAATCACCTTACACCCCAGAGCCTGCGCGACCTTTGCTACCCCGCGGCCGATATTTCCCATTCCCACAATACCCCAAGTCTTTCCTTCAAACTCGCGAAAAGGTCTGTCAAAATTGGAAAAACGGTCCTGCGCACCGTATTCACCCGATTTCACATAATTGTCATAATGAACCAGCTTCTCCTCGAGCGAAAGCGCCAGCAGAAGCGTATGCTGCACCACCGCCGACGTGCTGTAATTGACCACATTTGCAACCTTGATGCCGCGGCTCTTGCAGTACGCCAGATCCACATTGTCAAAGCCTGTCGCAAACAGGCAGATCAGTTTCACATTCGGCGCATCCTTAAGGGTGTTCTCGTTCATGGGCGCTTTGTTCGCGATAATGACATCCGCGTCCTTTACCCGCTCCGCCGTATTCTCCGCCACTGTATTCGGATAGTACTCCACTTCCCCAAACCTTTCAAAACAGCTCACATCCACGTCTGTTCCCACGCTGTTGCGCTCCAAAACCACCAGCTTCATAGTTCTCTCCTCTTTCTTTTTTTGTATCTGTAACACGATACTTACCTGATACTCTCTGATTGAACTAACTCACATAATTGTCAAAATATCCCTGAATCAAAACCACCGGCGTACCCTTGTCGCCCGAACCGCTTGTCAGGTCGCACAGTGAACCGATCAGATCGGTCAGCCGTCTGGGAGTTGTACCCTGTGATGCCATATCGCCTACCAGATTGTCCTTCTTCCCCCTGATACGGTCAGAAATCGCATCCTTAAGTGCCTCGCCGGACAAATCCTTAAAGTCATTGTCCGCCAAATATTTTAATTTCACTTCATTGGGCGTACCCTCCAGCCCCGGTGTGCTGGCGGGCGAAACGCAGGGATCTGCAAGCTCCCATATTTTTCCTACCGGATCTTTGAACGCGCCGTCACCGTACACCATCACTTCTACATGTTTGCCGGTCCTGTCAAGAACTGCTTTCTGGATATCCAGCACCAGATCCGTACATTCCCTCGGGAACAGCTTAATCGTGTCCTCGGTGGACTTATTGGAACCAAGCAGCCCATATTTCTCATTGCATCCGCTTCCGTTGACAGGCTGGTTCAGAATATCGTCCAATCCGGCCACCACTTCCGCTCCTGCTTCCCTCAGAAGCCTCTTCGTGCGTGCCCTCGTATGAATATCGCAGTTTATCACCTTTTTTGTATAAGGAAGAATGCTGCGGCAGTCGTTGGCAAAAATAATCTCCACCTCCGCGCCCGTTTTTTTGATCAGCTCTTCATAGTACGCCACATAATCCACCCCTGTAAACGGATGTTTATTTTCCCCGAAAAGTTCACGGTATTTTTCCAGTGTCAGCACATCGCTGTAAGGATTGATCTTCGCCTCATCCAGCTGATCCAGCGAAACAAGTTCGTTGCCCACTTCATCACTGGGATAACTGAGCATCAGCACGACCTTCTCCGCTCCCATTGCGATTCCTCTCAGGCAGATCGCAAAACGGTTTCTCGATAAAATAGGAAAAATAACGCCGATCGTCCCGCCGCCAAGCTTTTCCTTCACATCCTGGGCAATCGCCTCCACAGACGCGTAATTACCCTGCGCCCTCGCCACAATGGACTCCGTCACCGCAATCACATCCCTGTCGCGGATCTCAAATCCCTCCGCCCCGGACGCTTCCATAACACTGTCTACGACAATTTTCGTCAAGTCATCTCCCTGTCTGATGATAGGGCAGCGTATACCCCTCGATACAGTTCCCACTTTTCTTTCCATCTGTTAATCCCTTCTCTCCTGCGTAATTATTTTTCCACGGACAGCAAACATTAGGCCAAAAACCCGTATTCGCCTGCTGTCCACGAAATAAACCACTATACTGTCATATGTCCTCTCTTATTTTTACAAAAAAGCTCCGAAAAATCAATAAAATCCCGCAATAAAATATAAAAACCTTGACCCTGACGCTGCGTCATAGTATACAGTGGTTTTATCGGAGACAGGAAACCATCTGATTTTATGGAGGAAAACATGAGAACAGTAAAGGAGCTTTCAGACATTACAGGTATCAGCGTACGCACGCTTCACTATTACGACGAAATCGGACTGCTTAAACCAACGGCGAAAAGCGAGGCGGGATACCGGCTTTATGACGATAAAGCGCTGGAAACTTTACAACAGATCCTGTTTTTCCGCGAGTTTGATCTTCCCCTGAAGAAAATCAAATCCATAATGGATGATCCTGCTCTTGATCAAAAACAGATATTACAGATGCAAAGAGAGATGCTGGTGGCAAAAAAGGTGCGCACAGAGCGTTTGATCGCCGGCATTGACAATATTCTGAAAGGAGGGAATAAAATGGATTTCGCAATTTTCAACCGAACGGAAATAGAAGAAATGTTTGACACCATGTTCACGCAGATGCCCGAAAATATCAGACAGATTGCCATTGATGAATTTGGAGGTGAGGAAAAATGGCGGGCGCACTATATCGAAGTGCTGTCATCGGAGCACATGCAGAAAAGCTATGCAAAGGTAGTCGAGTGGTACGGCGGAAAAGAAGCTTACCAAAACGCCGCAAAGCATCCAATGAGCAAAGAAGTGGCGGAAAGTTATAATAAGAGAATCAACACAATTCTGCAAAAATTGTCCGGGAAACGTGGCTGTCCCGTAGACTCCTTTGAAGTCAAAGAGATTGTTGGCGAATTTGGTTTCGTGATGAAGCAGGCCTCAGGAATTAAAAAGGAGCGGGATTTTATGCTCGCCCATGCGGACTTTTATCGCAAGGAACCCCTGCAGTCTAATCTGGACAGAGAGTACGGGGAGGGAAGCGCCGCATTCTTTGCCGAGGCGATTGAGGCGTTTTATAGAGACTAAGAGCAGGACATTCACCTGATAAACTTTTTCTCACAGAGCAGATACGCGGGAAACCCATCGGTTTTCCCGCGCGCTCTCAATGCAATTACTAAGTATACCCTGCAAAAACTTTACCACCGCGAGAAAAACAGCCCCGCAAGCGGCGACTGCACCACCATAATCACGGAAAAGGTAAAAGATTCCATGGAGATCAGCGTAGCTCTCTGCTCCGACGGAAACATATCCTGCAAAATGGTGTTCGTCCTCACCTGCAGCGCGTCGTCGGCAAACGCCGCCATAAAACCGCCCAGCGTCATGAACAGATACCATCCCGAATGTTCTATGAGCACCCCAAACAGCACCAGTGCCGCCATCAACGCAAACACATTTCTGTACCGCAGCCGTCCCCATTGCAAAATTATCCTGGCTCCCAGGATGCCTCCCATTTCCATGAAAAACAGGGCAAATCCCAGCGCCCAGCCCGGCATTCCCGCCGCCGGGAGCTTTGCCTGCAGGAAAAACAACAGCAGGATATCCACCGCGCCCACAAACGAATTGGCAAACATGAAGGCAATCGCCTTTCTTTCCCTTTTCATAAAGGACAGGCTGGATAAAAGGCATTGCGCCAGCGCGTTTTTGACCGAAATAGTCAACTCCTTCTCCTGCCCCTCTTTCCCGCCGTCTACTCCCGCCTCATATAAAGTCTTAAGAATACCAATCTGAATCGCAGACATTAGAATATCCGTACCATATGCCGCCCTGTGCCCGATCAGCAGCGCAAAGCCCGCACACATCGTCGATATGCCGCTGCAGAGCCGATAAATAATCAGTTGGTTCGACGCATATTTTTCATAGTATGCTTCTTTCTGCACCAGCTTAAGAGAATCGTAAGCAAGAGCATCTCCCGAGCCGGACGCGAAATTATAACTGGCGGCATAAAATGCAAGAGACAGACAAACCATAAACAGATTTCCCGAAAGTATCATTACCATATTTCCGATCATCCGCAGAAAACTGCTCAAAAGCAGCATCTTCTTTCTTCCGAACAAATCGGCAAAAACCCCCGAGGGAATCTCAAACATAAGACTCGTTATGTGAAAGACCGTCTCCGCAAGGCCAATTTCTGCAAGACTGTAGCCTCTCGCCGCAAGAATCGCCACCCATGCCCCGGTCAGCGACAGATTGCCCACCACGGCTGATAAGTATAATCCTGTTATCTGCTTTTTAATTTTAAGCATAAAAAAACCTCCTTAGCTTTTCATTAGTCAAAAAGTCAAGGAGATAATACTTCCTAAAAAAAGGCGCACTATCCCCCTAGAGGGGAGAAATGCTTCCTTTTTGCAGTTGTAAATTTATGCTTTTCCAGATCATAAAAATCCTCCATGCCAGAACCGTTTCCTGCTATGGCATGCGCCTGAAATTACTGGTTTCTGTCATAGCAATTATACGCAGATATCCGAAGAATGTCAATCAGAAGAAATGCCGCATTGCGCTTGACAGCCGTGTACAGCCGCCTTAATCTAAAGACAGGGAGGAAGAACAATGATCGGCATCTACCTAAGCGGAACGGGAAACACAAAACATTGCACGGAAAAGCTGGTACATCTGTTGGACAAAACTGCGCAGGCAGTCCCGATAGAAGGAAAAGACACCGTAGATTTATTGTCACAGCATGATTTTATTGTTCTGGCATACCCCGTTCAGTATTCCAATATACCCGTTATGGTCAGGGATTTTATCAATAATCATTCGGCGCTTTGGAAAGGTAAAAAAATACTTTGCCTTGTTACCATGGCACTGTTTAGCGGGGATGGCGCGGGCTGTTCGGCCCGGCTATTGAAAAAATATGGCGCTGAGATTGTTGGGGGCCTGCATATCTGTATGCCGGATTCCATCGGTGATATAAAGCTGCTGAAAAAATCCATCGAAAA
Organism: uncultured Lachnospiraceae bacterium; assembly: GCA_947176065.1. Lineage (GTDB taxonomy): Bacteria > Bacillota > Clostridia > Lachnospirales > Lachnospiraceae > UBA3282. Next base: position 82,207 of record CAMWPB010000007.1, read on the forward strand.
AAACCAAAAAACCATTCAGGCCGCAGACCGCAAGATCGAAACGTGTGCAACAAAAATCCGGCAGGGAAAATATCCGAAAAACGGCCTGCATTTTTATGACAGAATAGCCGGATTACTGGGCCAGCGTTTGTGGTTTTATGGTAAGACAAAGGACTATTCCGATAAGTTGAAAATCAGCGATGCCTGTACAGGATGCGGCCTCTGCGCCCGCCTGTGTCCCATGAAAAATATGGAACTGAAAAACGGCAGGGCCGTTTCCCAAAACCGCTGTACGATGTGCTACCGCTGTATCAGCTCCTGTCCTGCGCAGGCAATTACATTATTGGGAGATACGGTCATTGAGCAGTGCTGCTATGACAGATATGTGAACGTGCAGAACAGCACATACAGCCCCAACACAAAGACCATGTAAGATCAGATGTCAAAAATACTTAATTGTGCTTCCTTTAACGATACTGTCTTTCTCAGACTAATCCTGTCCTCAGCTCCTACGCGACTACACAGAAGCGGCAGGGTGGGATCATATTTTAATGCGTTTGATTCTACAATTTTCGCACTATGATTTGCGTAACAATATACGCAGCCATTTTTGCATGTATCATATGCGCCGATCTCAATACTTTCCACGCATCCACATTCCATACGCTGGTTTTTATCTTTGCCAGCCTTCAAGCTGCATCCTATTATTTTTTCAATTAATGTCTTATCAATGCAGCAGTTGTGGACGATTCCGCAGTCTTCTAAATCTATTTTTTCCGCGCAAGTGCCGATATCCATATGATTATCATTCGCTATCCCACTCAATTCTGTCGCAAATTCTCTCAGTTCACTCTCCTGCAAATCATAAGTCGATAATTGTTCCATATTTTTTCTGTTCTTAGAATAAATATCCAAAAAACTGATCACGCATTTTTCGGTATATCCCTTTAGCGCTTCTGCAATATTTCTAAATGCTTTTAAGTGATACTGCACCGTATACTTGTCTGTAAAAAAAATCGGATCATATCTCCAAATCACTTTTTCCCTGCCTATCCTGTCTGCTAATTCACGGAAAGTCGGAATCATGGATATTTTTTTATTGGGCAGGTTTACCTCAATATCATGTCCATACCCCGTAAGTGTAAATTGAAAATAATAATGATACGCTTTTAACTCATACAATCTCTCCATCATCGGCATAGGGTTCTTTGTCCAAAACACGATACAGTCAACCACATCCGGCGTTATCCTAATTTCACTGATCTGATGAACATTCATTGGGTTGCGGACATATAAGAATCCTTCTTTTATTCTGTTATAAAACCATTCCGAATAATAATTCGGAATATCAGTTCGCCTGCTTGCACTTAAAATCATCTTATCCTTTCATGTATCTACCTACAGCTTCTTTTGTCATTTCATACTTCTCTGCACATTTTTCTATGATAACCTGATCGGAAATACCTAATTCTTTACATGCCTGTATCAGAGCACATATGCCCTCTGAAAGCATATTTTCTTTCCACATGTTTACTCTCCACTTTCCGTCCACCACACAATGGCCCTCGCAAACCGCCCGGCCATGTCGTGAAAATGACCTCCCTCGTTCCACTCAAATCGCACATTCTCCGAATTCGCCAATTGCCCCGCCAGAATCTCCCTTGCCCGCTGTGTGCACTCTGCCACCCGGCTCATGCGCGGATTTTTACTGCGGCTCTCCTTTCTCCCAAGGGAAAGATAAACCCGCAGCTCCGTCCGCAGGGGTTTCTCCCGCTCCATAAATTCGCAGAACCCGTCGAACCAGAGCGACCCGGAAAGACTGGCAATCACGCCAAACACATCCGTCTTATAGATCGCATAAACCGCCGTAAGCCCGCCCAGAGAATAGCCAAACAGAGCCGTTTGTCCGGGTTCCCGCCTTGTCCGATAATGCGTGTCCATATATGGTTTTATTTTTTCTGTCAGACAGGATAAATAGGCATCCGCCCTGCCCTGCGGCGCTTCTTCCCCCGCCCGGAACGCTGGCGCCGTCCAAGGGGTAAAATCATCGTTCCAGCTTTCCGGCCTGATGGAAAGGAGAAGGAAATCAGTCCGCGCGCCAAGTTTAACCACATAAGTCAATATCCCTTCCATCGGTATTTCACCATTGACATAGATCACCGGATAACGTTCCCTTCCCGCATCGTAACCGGGCGGCAGATATAAGCGGCAGTTCATACCGGAAATCTGAAGTCCCTGTATTTGGCATTCCATAATATATCCTTCCCTGTCCAAAGCACTATGTTGTGGCGCCTGATTCTCCCGTTCGCTCCCTGCACCTGATGAATTTATGGTGCTCCTGTACCATGATAAACAAAGATTATTCTCTAAGCAGCATCGCTATTTCCTCTTTATACGGCGCAATCGTTTTCTCACTGCTTCCTTCTTCGGCAATCCACGGCGTCTCCAGAATTTTTGGTATCCGGGCAAACCTGTCGTCATGGACAATCTGTCTCAGGATATCGAAACCGATACATCCCTTGCCGATATTGGCATGGCGGTCCTTGCGCGCCCCGCAGGGATTCATGCTGTCATTGACATGTATAGCCGCAATCTGCGAAAGCCCGATCACCTCGTCAAACTGCTGTAACACGCCTTCGTAATCTTCGACCAGACGGTAGCCTGCGTCATGCACATGGCAGGTGTCGAAACAGACGCGCAGTCTGTCCCTTTTATGTACGCCATCATAAATCATTTTCAATACCTCAAAGGTTCTTCCCAGCTCGCTTCCCTTTCCTGCCATTGTTTCCAGCGCAATAAAAACATCATCCTCATTTTCATCCAGCACAAGGTTGAGGCCCTTTATAATTTGCGCGATTCCGGCCTCCTCCCCGGCCCCTACATGGGCACCCGGATGCAGCACCAAAATCCTGCTGCGCATGGCCGCTGTTCTCTTTATCTCCTTTTCAAGAAAAGTCACGCCCAGCTCAAAGGTTTCCGGCTTCACGGTATTTCCCAGATTGATAATATAGGGCGCGTGAACCACGATCTCCTCAATCCCGGCCTTCTCTGCATATTCCCATCCCGCCTCTATATTTAACGCCGCTATCTCTTTTCTCACCGTATTCTGCGGCGCCCCCGTATAAAGCATCAGGACATTTGCCCCGTAGGACTCGGCCTCCTTTACTGACCCCAGAAACATTTCCTTTCCGGCCATTTTTACATGGGAACCTATCTTGATCTTTTGCATTTTGCTCTCCTTTGTCTATACAAAATAATTGATAAAATTGTAGCACACACCTGACTAAATCACAACGACATATCATACCCTTTTTGTCTGTCCTATGATATACTGGATGCAGACTCGGGTGTTTGACACATCAATAACCAAAAAGGTACTGCAAGGCCTTGCAATAG
>CAMWPB010000008.1 GCA_947176065.1 uncultured Lachnospiraceae bacterium
TTATTAAAGACATCAAAAATAAAAATACGGTATTTATGGTTAAAAAATTACCGAACATAAATCTGAATGTTATTATAAAACTAGCATTAGATACGGATAAAAACGGATTAAAAAATTCAGTTATGACATTTTACCGTATTAGAGAACGAAACCTCAAAAAATTAATCATCAAAAATACCTTGCTTTACAGTAAAGAATAATTCAGCTATAATGAATATATCATAAGAATAGGATATTTGAAGTAGAGATTGTGCTGCTACGCACCCCTCGGGTCAAAAGAAATGTGGGAAAGGGCACACCCACCAAATATCCTTTTCTTGACCCTAAAAAAGGGCCTGCAAAATGTGAAATCCTCACACCCTGCAGGCTCTTCGTTCTTATCTGTTCCCACTTTTTAAATGTTTTTCATTTTTCGGGAATCCCCATCACACTCTAAAGGACGCCACCGTCTCCTTCAACTCCTCACTCAGTCCCGACAGTTCCTCCATCTGGGAAAGCACCGCCTGGGAACTCTCGTTGGAAGTCACGGCGGACTCCTCCATCTTTTTCATGAACTCCGCAATCTCTCCCACCAGCCCGGTGATCGCCGCGAGGGAATCGCTGATGCCCGCCATGCTTACCCGCATCTCCTGAGAGGATGCACCCAGCTCACCCGAGATCCCGCTGTAAAAAACCGCGTCCTTCTCATACATGCCGGCCAGCTCAGTCATGCCCTGATAATCTTTCATCACCTTCTCATTCATAAAGCCCAGAAGTTTCTCCGCACTTTGCGAGAGAAATGCCACGCTGTGCACCACATCCTCCGTGACTCTGCGGATCTGATCCACCGCATTCTTGGAGTGATCCGCAAGCTCCCTGATCTCATCCGCCACCACGGCAAAGCCGCGGCCTGCCTCCCCCGCTCTCGATGCCTCTATGGACGCATTCAGCGCCAACAGATTCGTCTGGGAACTGATGGAGAGGATTTCTTCCGTCAGGGTGTCAATCTCCTTCACCTTCTGGCTCTCCTTGATAGCGTCGCCAAGCTCCTGCATGGTAGTGCCGCAAAGTGTAACAGCCTCATCCGCCGATCTCCTGGACACCTCATGCTGGCTGCCGGCGCGCTCCATGATATCGCCGGACTGGTTTGCGGCCTCCCCCGCTTTTTCGGCCACGGTCTCGATAGCCCTGCCCAGCTCTTCCCCGTTTTTTCTGATCTGCTCCGCCAGCATTCTTGCCTCGGCGGTCTGCCTCATGACCTGTCCTGCCGTCTCCGCAATGAAGGAGATATCGCCGCTTAACACATTCATCTTAGCGGAAGTTCCCTCCGCGATATCGCTGATGCACTCCGCCTCATCCTTGGTATTTAAGATAATACTCCGTATCTGCTGTTTGACCTCAACCGTCGCCTTCTGAATCTGCTCCGTCTCATTCTTATACTGCTCCGGAATCCCCTGTTCCACCACCGGATTCTCCGAAAAGTCGCCGGAGGCGAACTGCTTGAGCATCTGCACAGGCGCAAGCGTCCTGCCGATCAGCCCCGCCATAAACACCGCCACCAGCACGATGATCACAAGCGCCGTCACCACGGCCACCAAAACCATCGTTACAAGCGAATCCCTTACATGGGAAGTGGGACATACCACCCCCAGCTTCCAATTGCTTCCCGCAATCGGGGATGCCGCAAAATAACACGTCGTACCGTCGTAATCCGCTGTCTTTATAATGTTTCTCCCATTGCCGTCTATTAAGCTCTTCAACGCGGGCATAATAGTAAGCACTGCCACCGCTGCATCCTCGGAAGGCTCATACTCCTTATTTCTGTGGGCTACATACTGCCCGCTGCTGTCTGACAGAAAACCGTAAACGCCCTCCGCATAATTGATACTCCCGGTCAGATCCGTCACCGTGCCGAGCGTCACATCCAGACCGATGACTGCCCCGAGCGTTCCGTCTATGTACACCGGCGATGCGATGGTGGTGCACATCTGCCCCGTGATCACATCCCAGTAAGGGTCCGTCACAATGGTCTCTCCCGCGGCATCCGCCTGCTGGTACCAGCCCCGCTGTACCGGGTCGTATCCCTCCGGGATTCCGGCCTCCCTGTTGGACTGGATAAAATCACTGTTTTTTGTACCGCAATATAAATTTAACAGTTCCTCTCTGCCCGACGCATGTACATCCACCACGGACTGCAGAAAATCCGTGTCCAGAGTCCCCGCAGCCTCAATGCTGTCTGCCGTTCCCTCCGCCAGCATCTTCTCCTGTTCAATCCAGGTATTGATTTCCTCCGCATACTTATCCGCGTAGAGCTGCAGGATATCCTTCTGTTCCGCCATCATCCGCTGTCCCGCGATCATAACAATTCCCAGCGTGGTCAGTAGGATACTTGCCGCAACGATACAGATAACGCTGATTGTCAGTCTTCCCTTCATTGTCCTTGCCATAATCAAATCCCTCTCTTCGGTCAGTTTTTCCAAATATTAATTATACGACAATAAAGGCAAAAATTTTTCATTCTGGTACAGATTGCACTTTTTGGGGTATACTTTGCACATCTGGTTTACATAACTTTGCCCCCTGCCGCTTTCTGACGCATACGCAGATTCGAGATGCTTCGCATCTCTCATTCGCGTTGCTCGTCATAAATCGTCACTGACAGTCCTGCATGCAAGCATGCATCCTGTCCCTGCCGCTTTCTGACTCTGCTTATGCACGTAAAAAACCGGATGCATATGCACCCGGTTTTCCGATATTCCTATCAGCTATTTGCCTGTCACCGCAGATGTTTGCTCAGCACCTCAATAAACAGCTCGATGTCAAGCGGCTTTGCGATATGGTCGTTCATACCGCTCTTTAAGGCAGCCGCCTTATCCTCCTCCAGCGCATTCGCCGTCATCGCGATGATCGGAAGCGTCCTGACATCCTTTCTCGGCAGGGAGCGGATCGTCCTCGTCGCCTCGTATCCGTTCATAATCGGCATCTGCACATCCATCAGCACAACATCATAATAATTTTCCTCTGACTTGCGGACCATATCCACGGCATCCGTGCCATCCGGCGCAGACTCCACCTCAAATCCGCTCTCCGTCAGTATCACCTCCGCAATCTCGCGGTTCATTTCTATATCCTCCACGAGAAGAACACGCTTGCCGGTAAAGTCAACCTTCTGCCACGCCACGCCTGCCGCCTCGTCCTTGATGTCCATATTGTTTGCCGCAAGAAGCGCAGACCTTAAGTCTGACATAAACAACGGCTTCGCGCAGAACGCCGTAACCCCGGCCGCCTTTGCTTCCTCCTCAATATCCGTCCAGTCATAAGCCGTCAGGATAATGATCGGGCACTCCTCGCCGACTGCCTGGCGGATCTTTCTTGCCGTCTCAATACCGCTTGTCTCCGGCATCTGCCAGTCGATAATGTAGGTATGGTAAGAATCCCCCTCATCGCGGGCTATTCTGGCGCGATACACAGCCTCCCGCCCGGAGGTCGTCCATTCCGCCCGCAGACCGATGGTCTTTAACATCTTGCTCACACTGTCGCAGACATTGAAATCGTCATCCACCACCAGAGCACGCAGCCCCTCAAGATCCTTAAGCTGCTCCGCATTTTTTTCCACATCCTGCAGCTTCAGGGTCAGATTCACGGTAAAGGTACTTCCCTTGCCGACTTCGCTCTCAACCGTAACCGTACCGTTCATCATCTCCACAATGTTCTTGGTAATTGCCATACCAAGCCCCGTACCCTGGATACCGCTTCTCGTTGTCGTTGTCTCCCTCTCAAAGGGCTCGAACACATGCTTCACGAACTCCTCTGACATGCCGATACCGTTATCCTTGATAATGAAGACATAATCGCCATACCCATGCTTGAACGTGGTGTTCTGCATGATGCGGAAGGTAATCATCCCACCGGCGGGCGTATATTTTACCGCATTGCTCATCAGATTGATGAAAATCTGGTTTAATTTCAGCGGGTCGGTGATGACGTCCTCGTTTACCACCTCGAAGGTATCAATGAAAAGCTCAAGCTGCTTTGCCTTCACCTGCGGCTGGATGATGTTCACCAGATTATGCATCAGCTCGGAAATGTTACACTCCTGCTCATGAATCTGCATCTTGCCGCTCTCGATACGGCTCATGTCAAGGATATCGTTGATCAGGCTGAGCAGATGATTGCTCGAGGAGAGCACCTTCTGCAGACACTCCCCCACCTGATCCTTATTGTCGATGCGGCTCGCCGCAATCGTCGCAAAACCGATAATCGCATTCATGGGCGTACGGATATCATGGCTCATATTGGAAAGGAACGTGGTCTTCGCTTCATTGGCCTGTCTCGCATGCATCAGGGCATCCTGCAGCGCCTCCGTCTGTTCCTTCTGCTTAATCACCTGATCCGTAATGTCCTTGGACACCACCATGGCGATCAGATCGTCCGTCATATCATCCTTCGTCATAATAAAGGACTGACGTACGCACATCCGGCCTTCCTCGTCTTCTGTCCTGCTCCAGTAGTCCACATCCACTTCCGCTTCGCCCTGCTCAAAGCAGCTCTTCAGATAGTCAATGTCAACTGTATTGGCATAATCTTCCACGGATTCCGGCAGAACGAACTGCTTCCATTTTTCAAAGCATTCCGATGCGCTGCACGGCGCCTGCAGTCCGACCCTCCCAAGCAGCGAACTTTTCTCATCATTCTTTACGTGCGTGACATCCTGTTCGATCAGATTCTGGGTCAGGTTCAATTCAAAGGTAGAGAATGCGTTTGATGTAATCGCAATTCTGTACTGCCGCTCCTTGCGGTTCATCACAGCCAGCTCCTGGTTCCGTTTAAGCTCCCGCTGCTTCATCTCGGTGATATTCTGGCGGACATAGAGAATCCTGCTGGCCCGTCCATCCTGCCGTTCCAGGCAGACCGTAATCAGCTGCTCCCACATTTCCTTACCGTCCCGCATCACATGACACTCATAGGTAAAGGTATCCTGCTGCGAAAGGTTTTCTATAATAGAATCAATGGCGAAAGTATGTCTGTAATTCTCCTGCGCCTCCTCACCGATCATCTCCTTGCTGTGATTTTCAAGTACATTGGCATAATTTCCTTCCTGCATCATCTGATTGTCCGAAAGGTTTACGCCGCCGATATAGGAATAGACGCCTGTGTCCAGATCTACCGTCAGATATCTCGACGCAAAAAGCGTATTTAACCCTTTCAGCACATAGCTGATCTGATGGTTTTCCGTCTCCAACTCTTTTCTCTGTTTCGCCGCCCGCACAATAGCGAATGTGAAATAAATAATAAAGAGAACGAGCAGCGCCGTCTCCAGACGGACGCCCGCCGCATTCGCACCCCTTATCATTTTTTGGGTGACATTGGGCGGAAAGAGCTGTACCATAACGTATTCGTAATCAGGAAGATAAGACACACAGAGATTGTCCGCCTCGCTCTTCCCCCCACAGATAAAGGCGCCCTCGCCGCCGTTTTCAAATACGGTCTTTGCCCGTTCCACCGTGGCACCGTCGATCTGACCGTCGCGCTGCAGTATTTCCAGCAGATGCCCCTCTCCATACTCCAGATCGTCGGAGCTGGCTATCACCCTGCCGTTTGGCAGACACAGCCAGGTGGTCGAAGGCTCTCCGAAATAGGTGGTTTGGAGAATTTCTTTCAGACACAGCTCGGCCAGATAAGAGCCGCGGATAATACCCACAATCTCCCCGTTCATCCGCACCGGCGCGTAAAAAACAAGCCGCGTCTCCTCATCGGTAAGACGCTCGTCGAATATAACGGAGATTCCGCTTTCGCCGTTCATCCCCCGCATATAATATTCCCGATCGGCGGAGTTGACGGTTCTGCCGTCAGAAAGATGTGTAATTCCAGCTGCATCCGTGAAACGGATCGTGTCGAACACGGAGTTTCTCTCCATTTCAGCCAGTGTCTGCGCCTCGATTGTATTTTTTTTCAGAGAATCATTGAAAAAATAAGCGTAAGCATTAATTATGCGCCCCCCGTTTTCCAGCTCGCTGGAAACCTGTGTAACCTTCTGGCGCATTGCATCCTCCGCATAATTTTTATTTTGTTCCGCAATCCTCGCCTGATTCTGTATCGTATACGAATAAAAAAAGAGAACAACGATCAAAACCAGCGGCAAAAAAAATCCAATCAACTGCAATACTTTCTTTCCATTCATACTAAAATATCCTCTCCAAAACACCTCAGGCATCCTCTGCCTTACTACCTATACCTTCTCTTCCAGAATTCTATCGATCAGCTCCTTCAACGCATCAATATCAAACGGCTTCGAAACATGTGCATTCATCCCCGCTTTCAGTGCTTTCCTGCGGTCTTCCTCCATGGCGTCAGAGGAAAGCGCTATGATCGGTATGCCGGAAACCGCCTCCTGCTCCAGCCTCCGGATTGCCCGGGCCGTCTCATAACCGTCCATACCCGGCATCTGTATATCCATCAGCACCAGCGCGTATCTGCCGGGTTCAGCCGTCTTGAGCATCTCATAAGCGTTCACGCCGTCGCAGGCTGTCTCCACCCGGTACCCCAGATTTTTCAAAAGCTCCTCCTCTATTTCCCGGTTGATGCCGTTATCCTCGACCAGCAGGACTGCGCCCCTGTCTTCCCTGATATCCATTGTCTCGCCGACTGCGCTCTCGTGCTCCATAAAGGAGACATGCACCGGGTATTTCAAAGGAAGGCTCACCGTGAAGACACTGCCTTCTCCGACCCTGCTTTCCACTTCGACCGTGCCGCCCATGGTTTCCGCATAGCTTCGCACCACCGCAAGACCAGCCCCCGGCATACCGTTATATATCGCACTTCTTTCCTGTCTGGCCGGATGAAAAACAGACTCCAGCTGATCCTCCGGGATGCCGCAGCCATTGTCTTCTATAATAAACTGAAACAGCCCCCGGCCTTTCTGGTCGCCTGCACTCTCCCTGACGGTAAGGCTCACCCTCCCCTCAGCCGGCGTATACTTGATCGCATTGTCGAGAAGCTGCGTCAGAATCTCCCTGAGCCTTATGTAATCGACCTCCACCGAGAAATGGGAAAGTCCGGCCTTGTCCATGGAAAACTGTATCTTCTTGGCCCGGATCGGACGTTCGGCGCTCTTTGCCACCTCCGCAAGCAGCTCTCCGAGATGATATTCACGCTCCGTAAGCTCCGCTCTGGCCGGTTCGTTCAGATTGTCCTTTAAGAACTCGTCAAAGACCGCCAGAAGTTCTTCGCCGGAGAGGTGTATTTTTTCTATGCATTCGCCCACTTTTCCCGGGTCGCCGACGCACCCTTTTAACAGCTCCGCATACCCGATAATCGCATTTAGCGGCGTTCGGATATCATGGGACATATTTGCAAAAAAGGTGTTTCTCGTAAGCCGCTCCATCTCCGCCTGCCGCAGCGCCGATTTTAAAAGCGACTGTTTTTCCACCTGCTCCGTAATGTCCTGGGATACGGAAAGCGCAATCACATCCCCCGTATGCTCATTTTTTTCCAAAAAGAACAGATAATGGCTCAGGCGTTTTCTGCCGTACATATCTGTCACCCAGCCGTCATAGACCTGTATCCGCTCTCCTTCCTCATAGCACCGGATCAGTCTTTCTATATCAAAAAAACGCCTGTACTCGGCAAGCCCGTCCGTCTCTGTAAAATCGGCCCAGAACCCGGTAAAATCCGAATATTTCTCAAAGGGCTGGATGCCCATAAAAGTGAAAAGATTTCGTACCTCACCCTCCTGGTCAAGCAGGGACGCGGAGATAAATTCATCCCTCGTCAAATTGACCTCCACAAACGAAACCGCATCATAGAGAAGCGCCTTCTTAAAATAATCCTCCTTCAAACGCGCATTGTAAAGCGCCTCGTTCACCCGCTCGAGCTCGGCCATCCTCTTCCGCATCCGCTCCGTGGCGTCCTCGATAAAGACATAGAAAAGATCCCCGTACGCTTCGGTATGAATCAGATGTCCGTAGTCCTCCACCCAGCGCACCGTGCCGTCCCTGCGGACAATCCGGTACTCCACATAATCAAAATCCTCTCCGCTGTGCGCAATCTGGGATCTGATGCTTTCCTCCACCGCGTCAAGATCGTCCGGATGGACAATCCCCTTAAAGGTATATCCCGTCAGCTCGCGGAACTCCTCCCTTGTATCACAGCCGAAGATCCGCAGCATGGCGTTATTTATATAGATCAGTTCCTCATCCCCGTCGGCGTGATAGATAAAACAGCCGCCGGGCATCCACTCCGAAATCTGCTCGATAACGGGCAGTGTATGCTCGTCAAAGCTGATTGTAAACTTTGCATTTTCTCTGTATGGTTTCACTGCCTTTCCTCCCAGAATTAATTATACAATTTAATCCGGAAAAAGAAAAGAGCTTAGAGATTTTTTAAAGAATAATGTGATACAATGACTAATAAAGGAAGGGAAAGCCATGCGGATACTGCTTGCGGAAGACGATGAAAAACTGAATGAGACGCTTGTTTACGGTCTGACACAGGCGGGGTTCACCGTGGATGCCTGCTTTGACGGGGAAGACGCCCTCTTCTACGGGGAACAGAATATCTACGATATCATTCTTTTGGACCGGATGCTGCCCTGCATGGAGGGTACAGATGTGCTTGCCTCCCTGCGGGAAAAGGGCATCTCCACACCTGTGATTTTAATAACCGCCCTCGGCACCCTTTCCGATAAAGTGGAGGGGCTTGATCTGGGGGCGGACGATTATCTCGTGAAGCCCTTTGCGCTGGAAGAACTTTTAGCCAGAATCCGCTGTGTGGCCAGAAGACCGCGCCGCATTGTGGACGAGGAAACCCGCTCTCTTGCGGATATAGTCTGGCTGCCCGCAGAAAACCGGCTTGCCGGGCCTGTGGGAAACTGTACCCTTTCCCGACGGGAGGCCGCGCTTCTGGAGGCCTTCCTGAAAAGCGGCGGCGCCACCCTTTCCAGAAGCCATCTGCTCCTAAAGGTCTGGGGGCCTGACAGCGACGTGGAGGAGGGCAATCTGGACAATTACATTCACTTTCTGCGCAGACGCCTGAAAACGGTCGGCAGCCGTCTGAACCTCAAGACGGTCCGGGGTGTGGGCTACGCCCTGACAGAGCTTCCGTAACACCATAAACGCCCGAACCGCTCTGACACGGAGGAAAACATGTTCCGAAAAGTACATCTGTATCTGACGGCGCTCTGCGCCGGCATCACCACCGCCATTCTGATCGTGATGTCCCTGCTCTACCTGTATCTTTCAGAAAAGGAACTGTACGAAAACCAGTTCCGTTCTTTCCAGAACGATATCAGCACCATCTCCACCAGTCTGGAACAGCAGTCCGTAATCTCCATGGAGTGGCTCTCCAAAATGGAGGCCCGCGGCGGCTACACTTTTTATGCCCTGGACAACGGTATCCCGTTTCTTTACAACCGCCTGACCAGTGCATCCGAATCCACAGAAATCCGCAGCCTTTTGGACGACTGTCTGGAAATCTACCGAAACGATCCCGTCTCTTCTTATATGTTTGAAACAGACGCAGGCGACAGCCCCTACAATACATGCGTCCACTCGGAATTTACCTTTCATCCCGAGGGCGGAAAAGACGAATACCACGTCAGCGTCATCGAGCTGAACCGGGGCACCTCCTCCCTGCAGATTCTGGTGCTCTCCCCGCTGGATTTTCTCCGCGGACGGATCAAAAGACAGCGGGTACGCTTTTTGCTGATCGATTTCGCAGCCATCCTGCTTTTATCCCTGTTTTCCTTTTTCTTCACGGGAAAACTGCTGCAGCCTGTGATAGAAAGCCGAAAAAAACAGACGGAGTTTGTGGCGGCCGCCTCCCATGAGCTGCGCACGCCTCTTGCCGTGATTCTCTCGGCCGCCGAATGCTGCCGGGGTGCGGACTCGGAAAAACAGAACCGCTTTCTTGATACGATCAGGCAGGAAGGCGATATTCTGACTAATTTAGTCAACGATATGCTTACCCTGAGCGCCTCCGACTCCCAGCGCTTCTCCTGCCATCCGGCTCCCCTGGAGCTGGACACGCTGGTTATCAATACCTATGAGGCTTTTGAGCCGTTAGCCGCAGAAAAGAAGCTGTCCCTTTCCATTGCCCTGCCGGAAGAATCCCTGCCCTGCTGCACGGCGGATGCCGACCGCATCGTACAACTTCTCTCCATCCTGCTTCACAATGCCCTCAGCTACACCCCGGAGGGCGGCCGCATCGACCTGATTCTCTCCCATAAGAAGAATCGGTTTTATCTGACGGTCTCGGATACCGGCGTAGGAATTGCCCCGGAAGATAAGAAAAAGATTTTCGACCGCTTTTACCGGGCAGAAAAATCCCGAAGCGCCAAAGGGCACTTCGGGCTTGGTTTGTCTGTGGCCGCCGAAATTGTAAAGCTCCACCACGGTTCCGTCAGCGTAACCGACCGCCCCGGCGGCGGAAGTGTCTTTACGGTAATGCTGCCGGGATAATCCCACCCTTTCACTTTGCGGCGCCGCCCTTTGCTTTCGGATTCATCCGCGCACTCGGAATCTTGAAGAACACATAGCTCTGGGCAAGGTCTGTGGCCGCCTCCGAAAGAACGTCGGGGTTTACGCCGAGCGCCGTCTTTGTCCCCGTGGCACGCTCCATGGCCTGCTGCCTCAAAACCGCGCTGCTCACTTCTTTCCTGCCAAGAGCAATCTGCTCCTGATACTGCCGCTCGTTCTCCCGTTTATACCATGCCTTTGTGGCCAGATCCATATACAGCTTGCGCCGCTCGGCTCTCTTTTCCCAATAGCTTTTCTGCTGCTGTTTCTGTTTCTTTTTTCTTTTCTTAGCGGCATCCGCGCGCCTTCTGCCGCCCCGGCATTCCATCTGAAATCTCCGGTCCCGGTCATCTCCTCCGGCCGCTCCAAAATCATGCGCCCGGCCGGTGCCGTCTGCATTTTTCATATATCCTGAAGACTCCGCATAGCTCTGCGCCATCGGCGTAAATAAATAACCGTTCATAAAATACGCTCCCCCTTCCCCGGCCGGAGCCGGTATCTGCCCTGTTTTTTCCGTTTCTTCTATATAATAATAATACGAATCAGGGGGCGAAAAGGTTTCAGGCCGTCAAAATACATTTTTCATTGCAAAAACCTGCACTTTGTGTATAATAATTAACGTGACTCATACACCAAAACAAAGAAAATATGGAGATTACTATGATACAGGCAAATAACGTAACCTTACGCGTAGGAAAAAAGGCCCTCTTTGAGGACGTCAATATCAAATTTACCGAAGGCAACTGCTACGGACTGATCGGCGCCAACGGCGCGGGCAAGTCCACCTTCTTAAAAATTCTCTCCGGTGTTCTGGAGACCACAAACGGCGATGTTTCCATTACTCCCGGCCAGCGTCTCTCCGTTTTGGAGCAGGATCACTTTAAATACGACGCTTATCCGGTGATGGATACGGTCATCATGGGCAACGAGCGTCTTTACCAGATTATGAAGGAAAAAGACGCCATTTACGCCAAGGAGGACTTCTCCGACGAGGACGGCATCCGCGCAAGCGAACTGGAGGCGGAGTTTGCGGAGATGGACGGCTGGGACGCGGAGTCAAACGCCGCCATGCTCTTAAACGGTCTGGGTGTGGGGACGGAGCTGCACTACAGCCAGATGGCGGACTTAAACGGTAATGAAAAAGTCAAAGTGCTTTTGGCCAAGGCTCTTTTCGGCAACCCGGATATCCTGCTTCTGGACGAGCCCACCAACCATCTGGACTTAGATGCCATCGCATGGCTGGAAGAGTTTTTAATCAACTTTGAGAACACCGTGATCGTGGTTTCCCATGACCGTTACTTCCTGAATAAAGTCTGCACGCACACGGCGGATATCGACTACGGCAAAATCCAGCTCTATGCGGGTAACTATGATTTCTGGTACGAATCCAGCCAGTTGATTATCAAGCAGCGCAAGGAGGCCAACAAAAAGAAAGAGGAACAGATCAAGGAGCTGCAGGAATTTATCTCCCGCTTCTCGGCTAACGCAAGTAAATCCAAGCAGGCGACCTCCAGAAAGCGTGCGCTTGAAAAAATTGAGCTGGACGATATCCGTCCTTCCAGCCGTAAATATCCTTACATTGATTTCCGGCCCGAGCGCGAGATCGGCAACGAAGTACTCACCGTGGAAGGCTTAAGCAAAACCATAAACGGCGAAAAAGTACTGGACAATATTTCTTTTATCGTGGGACATGACGATAAAATTGCACTGGTGGGCGGCAACGAGCTGGCAAAAACCACGCTGTTCCAGATTTTGACCGGGGAGATGGAGCCTGACGAAGGCACCTACAAATGGGGCGTCACCACTTCCCAGGCCTATTTCCCGAAGGACAACACGGCGGAGTTCGACAACGACTACACCATCACCGACTGGCTCATGGGCTACTCTCCCGTGAAGGACGTGACTTATGTGCGCGGCTTTCTCGGACGTATGCTCTTTGCCGGCGAGGACGGCGTGAAAAAGGTGAAAGTGCTCTCCGGCGGAGAAAAAGTACGGTGCCTCCTCTCCAAAATGATGATAAGCGGCGCAAACTGCCTGCTCTTCGACGAGCCTACGAACCATCTTGACATGGAGGCGATCACCGCTTTGAACGAAGGCATGAAGAAATTCAAGGGTGTGGAGATTTTCTCCTGCCACGACCATCAGGTGGTGCAGACCACGGCCAACCGCATTATGGAAATCCTGCCTGACGGCACTCTGATCGATAAGATCACCACCTATGACGAATATCTGGAAAGCGATGAGATGGCGAGAAAGCGCACCGTTTATACCAGTACCGCCAGCGAGGAAGAGGACAACTGAGAATGAGAGCCATTGACCTGCACACCCACACCTGCAAATCCGACGGCAGTTACACACCCACGGAACTGGTGGACTATGCCATAGAAAAAAACCTGGCTGCCGTGGCCATCACGGATCACGACAGCATAGAGGGGCTGGATGAAGCAATTTCCCGTGCGGCCGCTTTGACAAAGCGCGGCCTCCCTTCCGTGGAGGTGATTCCGGGAATCGAGTTTTCCACGAAATACGGGAAGCAGGACGTGCACATCGTAGGGCTTTATATCTCCTACGACAGCGGAGATTTTAAGAGGGCGCTTCACGGTTTCGTAAACTCCCGTCTCAACCGCAACCTTAAAATGTGCGAAAATCTGCAGGCCGCAGGCATAGATATCACTTATGAAAAGCTGCTCCACATGTATCCAGATGCGGTGATCACCAGAGCGCATTACGCCTCCTTCCTGTTAGAGCACGGATATGTGAAAAGCAGACAGGACGCGTTCGCCAGATACCTTGGCGACCACACGAAATACTTTGTGCCAAGAGAGAAGGTAACACCCTCTCAGGCGGTAGAACTGATCTTAAGGGCGGGCGGCGTTCCCATTCTGGCGCATCCGCCCCTCTATCATATGGGAAACGCACGGCTGGACACGTTAGTCTCCCTCCTGAAAGCGGACGGGCTTATGGGAATCGAGGTTTTCTACAGCACATACAGCAATCAGGACGTGCGGGATATGCAGAGACTTGCGGATAAATATGATCTGCTCGTCAGCGGCGGCTCCGATTTTCACGGCGCGAACAAACCCGGTCTGGACTTAGGCTGCGGCTACGGCAGACTGTTTATTCCCGAAGAAGCGCTTTTCAAAATCAAGGCGGCGCTTCCCGGCGGAATATAAAGGTTACTGATTTCCACAGGATTAAAATAACACTTGTCATAAAGCGAGGTATGCTCCATGAAAATGCTGTTTACGGATTTAGACGATACCCTTTTAAATAACCAGAGTCAGGTTTCCCCGGAGACCAAAGTCTTTCTTGACGAATTTCTGGCAGACGGCAACCGGCTGGTGCTCTCCTCCGGCCGTCCCCTAATGAGTGTGATGGAAGTGAAGGAACTGGCAGGGTTACATCAGCCCGGCATCTTTTTAAGCGCCTCCAACGGCACCCGGGTCTACGACTGCGACAGGAAATGCACCATCAGGAAATTCGGCCTGCCTTTCTCCTACGTGACTTATTTGCAGGAGCAGGCAAAGGCGCTCTCCCTCCATATCCAGACTTACTTTGACAGCGACACCGACGATGCCGTCGTGTCCCCCGCGGACGACGAGGAAATCCGATATTACCGGCAAAAGATCCACCTGCCCCTGGTAGTCTCCGAAAACCTCAGCGACGCCCTTACGGATGAGCCTTGCAAAATGCTGGCCATTAGTTTACATAACTTTGACAAACTGGAAACCTTCCGCAAAAGCATTGCGGACTGGGCGGAGGGCAAGGTACGCACCATCTATTCCAGCGACAAATATCTGGAGATCTTTGACTGGAATGCGGGCAAGGGCAGCTCCCTTCTCTTTCTCTGCGATTATCTGGGGATCCCCGTCTCCGACACCTATGCCGCCGGGGATGCGGACAACGATATCTCCATGCTGGATGCGGCAGGGTGCGGCATCGCCATGAAAAACGCCACGGACAAAGTGAAAGCCCACGCCGACGTTGTCACGGACCTTGACAACGACCAGAATGGGCTGGCCGATATGATGCGCAAACTGTTAAAATGAGAACATACGGAGAATGCCTCTTTTCAGGCATTCTCTTATGCTTCTATGATGAGATATCTGCCGTCTCCGATTTCAAACACTTCATCGGCCTCCAGAATCCCTTCCTCGTCGGCGCCCTCCATATCGACGCCCTCCTCCTCGAAGAACTCCCATACTTCCCTGACGGAATCCACCACCACCGCCATGCACTCTTCTAAAAAGTTCTCCGCCTCCTCGTAGGTCTCCGCTACCTTCTCCGGGTAAAGCTGCAGCTGATTGTCCAAAAAGCACTGTACTGTTTTCTCGTCAAACACAGGTCATCCCTCCCATTTTCTATATAGTTTACATAATGTAGTATTCCCTCCGGCACAGGCAGGGGTTTTACAGCAGTCCCCGCCTCTTAAGCTCCTGACAGAGCCGTCCCACGGGCAGTCCGACAACATTGTTATAGTCCCCGCAGATTCCCTGAATATGCGCCGCGCAAAGTCCCTGAATGGCGTACGCACCCGCCTTGTCCATGGGTTCCCCGCTGTCCACATACCTTTGGATCTCCTCGTCGGTCATGGCATACATGGTCACGTCCGTACACTCGGAAAAGGTCGCGTACATCGGCTGCATATCCTTATATTTCCATGCAAGGGTAACGCCGGTATACACCTGATGGCTGCCGCCCTGCAGATCCTTGAGCATACGCGCCGCATCCGCTTTATCCGCAGGCTTTCCAAGAATTTTCCCCCAGGCCGAAACCACCGTGTCCGCACCGATCACGACAAAGTCCTCTTTTCCCTCCCCGGCAAGCCTGCCACAGACGTCCACCGCCTTCTGGTAGGACAGCTCCTCCACCACTTCGTCCGGTTTCTCTTTCGTGGTCTTCTCCTCCACCGTGCCCGGCACAACCTTAAAGGAAATCCCCACCTGCTTCAAAAGCTCCTTCCGTCTCGGCGACGCCGAAGCAAGATATATCTTCATAGCCTCTTTATTCCTTTCTAACTTTTCTCACTTTGGTTATGGTGCATTTTCGGGATAAATACCCGTTTGTGTACGGTTCCGGCCTTCTCCTTCGCCGCCGCCTTTGCCGCCTGACAGAAGGCAAGCTGGGCATTGAACACTTCCTTCCCGCGCTTATCCACTTTCACATAACTGCCGTCCGCCAGCAGAACCGAAGCCTTCACCGTATCCTTAAGCTGGCATTCCAGAATGGTTTTCAGCTTCTCCTGCAGGGCCGGTTTTTCAATGGGGAAGAGAATTTCCACCCTTCGCTCCAGGTTTCTCGGCATCCAGTCCGCGCTGGCACAGTAGTATTCCGGGCTGCCGTCGTTCTCAAAGTAAAAGATCCGGGCATGTTCCAGAAAGTTTCCCACAATGGAACGGACCATAATGTTTTCGCTGACACCCGCAATCCCTACCCGCAGGCAGCAGATGCCGCGGATAATCAGATCAATCCTGACCCCCGCCGCGCTGGCCTCATAAAGCGCCTCGATCACGTCCTTATCGCAGAGCGCGTTCATCTTGGCAATGATTCTGGCCGGCCTTCCCGCCTCGGCATGGGCTTTCTCTCTGGCAATCAGATGGATAAATCTGTCCTTCAGCCAATGAGGGGCCAGAGAAAGCCTGTTCCAGCTCCTCGGCTCCGAATAACCCGAAAGCATATTAAACACCGCCGTAGCGTCCTCCCCGATCATCTCCGAGCAGGTAAAATAACCGATATCCGTGTACAGCTTCGCCGTGGAATCATTATAGTTGCCTGTTCCCAGATGGACATAGCGGCGGATGCCGTTCTCCTCTCTTCTGACAACAAGTGTTATTTTACTGTGCGTCTTAAGCCCGACCAGTCCGTAAATCACATGACAGCCCGCTTTCTCCAGCTTTTTCGCCCAGACGATGTTATTTTCCTCGTCAAATCTCGCTTTCAGCTCCACAAGCACGGAAACCTGTTTGCCGTTTTCCGCCGCCTGCTCCAAAGCCGCTATAATGGGGGAATTGCCGCTGACGCGGTAAAGCGTCTGCTTGATGGCCAAAACCTCCGGGTCTCTGGCCGCCTGCCTGATAAACCTCACCACCGGCTCAAAGCTCTGGTAGGGGTGATGCATCAGGATATCGCCCTCCCTGATCTTCGCAAACACATCCGCGTCCTCTGCCAGTTCCGGCACGGTCTGGGGCGGCAGATAACTGTGCTCCTTCAGATGGTCGAATCCTTCCATCCCATAGAGCTTCATCAAAAAGGTGAGATCCAGCGGCCCGCTGATGGCGTAAATATCCTCCTTCGGGATTGCCAGCTCCTCACGGATCAGCCTGAGGAGACGGCTGTCGATGCCCTCCTCCACCTCCAGACGGATCACCTGTCCCCATTGTCTCTTTTTGAGCTGCTTCTCGATCTCCTGCAGAAGATCCTCCGCCTCCTCCTCCTCAATCGTCAGATCGGCGTTCCGCATGATCCGGAAGGGATACGTGCAGACAATATCATAGTTTAAAAACAGCTTGTGTATGTTGCGCTCGATCACTTCCTCCAGAAGAATCAGCTTTCTCCCCTCCTGCGAGGGTATCTCCACCAGACGGGACAGGACGCTTGGCACCTGTACGGTAGCAAACTCCAGCTCCCCGTCGCCGTTTTTCTTCGTCATCAAAGCCCCCAGATTCAGGGACTTATTGCGGATCAGCGGAAAAGGTCTTGAGGAATCCACCGCCATGGGGGTGAGCACCGGATAGACATTGTCCATAAAATAGCTGTCCACATAGGCCGCCTCCTCCTTTGTCAGATCCTCATGGTGGGTAATGATGCGGAGCCCGTTCGCCGAAAGCTGCGGCAGAAGAGAACGGTTGTAGGTATTGTACTGCTGGTTTACGAGCTGATGCGTCTTTTCATTCACCCGCACAAGCTGCTCCACAGCCGTCATGCCCGCAATATCCCGCTTCTTATAGCCCGCGTTCACCATATCCTTAAGAGACGCCACGCGCACCATGAAGAACTCGTCCAGATTAGACGCCGTGATGCTTAAAAATTTCAGCCGCTCCAGCAGCGGCAGATGCTTATCCCTCGCCTCCGCCAGCACCCTCTCGTTAAAAAGCAGCCAGCTCAGCTCCCTGTTTGTGTAATACGCTTCGTCAGCAAAATTTATTTCCTGCGCCATCTCCATGGCCTCCTTTTACCTTCTTTTCACACATTGTCAGCCGCGCTGCCGTATGACAGGGCGTACGCTGTAGACCTCCTCAAAGAAGTCGGACCGCTTTGTAAACAGTCCTTTCTCCAGCGTAATATCCACCGACTCCTCCACGGTAATGACAAGCTCCCGCTCCTTCAGCACCGCCTTTACGTCCTTAAACTTCTGCTTATGGCTGCGGTCAAGCCCGTTGGCCACCTTCAGTATGGCCGTCAGCTTCGCGATGGTCAGATAAGCCTCCCTGTCAATGGTACTGTTTCCGCCCATCACTTCCCAATAATCAAAGTCGATATGGTTGTATTTCACCACATTCGCCACGATCTCCCGCTCCATGTGGGACAGGCCGATGATCTCCGTGGATATGATAATGTTGTAGGAGCACTCGCCCAGATTCACCAGGCTGATATACTTGCCGCAGTCGTGCAAAAGCGTGGCAATCCGCAGAAGCAGCCGCTCCCGCTTCCCCAACCCATGCACCTTCTTCATGCTGTCAAAGATAGTCAGGGCGATCTTCTCCAGCGTCTCGCCCCGGCGCCTGCTGCCCATATACCGTTTGCTTATGTTCTGTGCACAGGCAATGATATCCTGCTCAAAGTCATGCTCTTCCTTGATGATCTTATGCTTTTCCGCATATTCGTATGCCATGCCGTCGCATAACGTCACGCCCGGCGCCCAAATCATATTGGCGCCCATCATCTTGGCGATCCGGTTGATCAGGATACCCGAAATGTAGAGAAGCGGAATGTTTTCCTCCGGCACATCCAGCGCCTTTGCCGCCTGCTGGTTCGACTTGGCACGAATCCGCTCCAAAAACTTTTCCACGGCGGGCGCTTCCACGCTGCTCTCCTCCAAGCCCAAAACGTTCTTCCCCACAATGGCGGAAATATAGTCGTCCACCACGATAATGTTTTCGATCTGGCCCTCCCGCAGATACAGCTTCTTAAAGAGCATGATCTGGGAACTGACCATCTCGTCCAGAATCACCTCATACTGTCTGGGGCTGATATTCAGCCGTCCGAGCTGATCCTGAAGCCGCAGCACGCCCAGCCGCATATTCTGGGTTGTAACGAGGGTGTCCTTGTCAAAGAGGGAAATCTGTATGCTGCCGCCGCCGATATCCACGATCGCTGTTCCCTTCTCCACGATCTTATTAAAACGCCCTCTGGAGGCAATCGCCTTGTAATTCAGGAAACGCTGCTCCGAGTTGCTGAGCACCTCGATGCGGATGCCCGTGCGCTGGGCGATCTGATCCAGAACGATCATGGTATTTTCCGTCTCCCTGACCGCGCTGGTGCCGTAGGCGGTATAATCGTCCACCCGGTAGCTTTTCATAATATCCCTGTAATCCCGCAGCACCCGGGAAAGTTCGTCTACCCGGTCATAGCTCATCTTCCCCGTGGCAAAGGTGTCCGTCCCCAGATCAATCCGATGCCTGATATGGTCGATCTCCCGCAGACCGTTTTTGGAAGAGATTTCAAATATTTTCATGCCCAGCTCATAGGAACCGACATCTATCGCCGCAAATGTTTTCATGCCTGCACCTCCACGTCTTCCAGAACACAGATTAGTCCCCCGTTTTCTGACCGAGCAAAAAGTCAATGAACTGCTGCGCCGTCCTGCCGGAGAGTCCGCCGTGGGATAGCTCCCATTTATTCGCCAGAAGGAACAGGTCATCATCCGGCACCTTTAATCCGTTTCTCTCTGCCAGCGTCTTTACGATCTGCTGGAACTGTTTTTTATCCGGCGACCCGAAAAAGATGGTCACACCGAAGCGGTAAACCAGAGACAGCTTCTCCTGCACCGTGTCACCCGCGTGCATATCCTCGTCCCGCCTGTCCGCCTTGTCGCTGTAATTTTCACGGATCAGGTGCCGTCTGTTGGAGGTCGCGTAAATCAGCACATTGGCAGGCTTTTTCTCCAGTCCGCCCTCGATCAGCGCCTTTAAATATTTGTATTCCACCTCGAAATCCTCGAAGCTCAGATCATCCATATATATGATAAACTTGTAATTCCGGTTTTTGAGCCGTCTGTTGGAGGTCGCGTAAATCAGCACATTGGCAGGCTTTTTCTCCAGTCCGCCCTCGATCAGCGCCTTTAAATATTTGTATTCCACCTCGAAATCCTCGAAGCTCAGATCATCCATATATATGATAAACTTGTAATTCCGGTTTTTGAGCTGGGCGATCACCGCGTTCAAATCCTGGAACTGATGCTTGTACAGTTCAATAATACGCAGGCCCTTCTCGTAATATTCGTTGGCAATGGCCTTTACACAGGACGATTTTCCCGTACCGGCATCCCCGAACAACAGACAGTTGTTGGCTCGCCGCCCCGCCACAAAGGCCTCCGTATTCTCCCGCAGTTTCTTCTTGGGAAGCTCGTAGCCCACCAGATCATCCAGATATACATGTGCGATATTGCGTATCGGCACAATCGCCGCGCCATCCTCCGTGTGCTCCACCCGGAACGCCTTGTGCAGTCCCAGGTCTCCCACGCCGTACTCTCTGTAAAACTGGGTGAGCGTGGCTTTCATGGCCCCGGCGTTCTCATTTTTCACGAAATGCTGCGCCAGCGTGCAGATCCTGTCGCGAATCCGCCTGTTGTAGATCTTGCTGTCCGCGGAAGGCCCCTCATAGGCGAGAACAACGGCAAACTCCGGCGCTTTTAAAACCTCCATCATCTCCGTGAAGTCATAATCAAAAAACTCCTTGAAAATAGCGATATCATGCAGCACCAGCTCATTGATGCTGCCCTCCACCTCTCCGCGCATCTCACAGGCGCAGCTATAGCTGTTTTCATTGTTCACCAGAAGATTTGTCAGATAACAGTGCCAGAGGTTCCCGTAAAACCCATGATCCGCCGCCTGCTCGGAAAGCCGGTGCATACATCTGTAAAAGAGCGGTCTCGCCCTGCCGTCCCCGGACCGGTAATGCTCCATCAGCCAGACCACATCCCGCAGGATATCCCCGTCCGCAAACTCCTTATATATGATCAGTTCCTCTTCTCTCATCGTTCCTTATCCTCCGCCGATTATTGCAGAGAATGCCTGCTTTTTGGCATTCTCTTATGCGAGACATAGTACTTCTTGGCGTTCCGTCCAATGGCGGAACGTCTTTAGAAGTACTTCTCGCATTAGTAATTGCCCAGTATTCTCAAGTTGCGCGCCTCGTCCCGCAGTCCCCGCAGGGCGTTCTTCACCGCGCCGTCCGCAAAATTCCCCTCAAAGTCGATAAAAAAGCGGTACTCCCAATTTCGGTCCTCGATAGGACGGCTCTCAATCTTCGTCATGTTGAGATTGTTATAGATAAAATGGGACAGCATATGATAGAGCGAACCGCTCTCGTGGGGCACCTCCAGACAAATGCTGATCTTCCCCGCATCCTTCCTGAATATCTTCTGGTTGGTGACAATAATGAAGCGGGTGGAATTGGTATCCGACTGGTTGACGCCCTGCTCCAGAATCTCCAGACCATAAATCTCCGCCGCCTGAGCGCTTGCGATAGCCGCCTGGGTTTTGTCCCCCTCCCCGCTCACCTTGCGGGCTGCAAAGGCGTTATTTTTCAGACTCACCTGTCTCCAGTCCTCGTGTTCATTTAAATATCTGGCGCTCTGCATCAGCGACTGCGGATGGGAGTACACCGTCCTAATCTGCGAAAGCGACGTCCCCGGCACGCCCAGCAGACAATGCTCGATCTCTATGATCTGTTCCCCCACGATATAATTCTCAAACTCCGCCAGCAGATCGTAAATCTCACTGACAATTCCCGCCGTGGAATTTTCGATGGGCAGTACCGCAAAATCCGCGCTCCCCTCCTCGATTGCCGACATGGCATCCCTGAAAGTCTCCACATGAAAGCTCTTCACCTGCTCCCCGAAATAGCGAAACATCGCCATCTGGGAGTAGGAGCCCTCCGCTCCCTGAAAGACCACTCTGGCATGCTCCGTCTCCAGCCTGTCCACCCCGATAAAGGGCAGCCTTCCCAGAGATCCCGCCTCCACTAACTTCTTATACTGGAGCTTCCTGCTCATGGACATAATCTGCTCAAACAGCTCCTGCACACCATGGGCATTAAATGGGTCATGGGTGAGAGAACGCACTTTCTTAAGCTTCTCCTCCTCCCGCTCCCTGTCAAAAACCTTCTTTCCCGTCTCAATCTTATAATCGGCCACTTGAGAGGAAATTGCCATACGCTCCTCATAGAGCGCCACAATTTTCCCGTCAATCCCGTCAAGCTGCTCCCGCAGTTCCAGTAAATCCATTTTTCCTGTCCTTTCCCGTTCGTATTCCTCTATAAAGTTTACCGCAATTTGTTCTTGATAGCAAGCGGCTTTCCAGATATAATAGTAGTGTTACACGGTAGCTTTTCAGGAGGAGAACCCAATGACCAGCAAGCAAAAGAATATCCTGATTCTTTCTATAGCAGGAGTTATTTTATTAATCCTGTTCGTATTTGTTATACTGAGCGGGCGTATTCCCATGAACGACGAATTTACCGTCGGGAACACGCCCGGAAACCTGAACAATGGCGGATATTTCTGCGAGATGGACGGGCGGGTGTATTTTGCCAACGCCTACGACAATTTCGCCCTATACTCCATGAACCCGGACGAAACGGATCTGGTTAAATTTAACGAGGGTGCAGTTTCTTCCATCAATGCTGCGGGAAACTATCTCTACTACGCTCAGGTCAGCGGCGGTACTGAGTCCGGCGGCATCGGCAGCGCCGTGCGTATGGCCGGTATCTACCGGAGCAACCTGAAAGGGAAATCCGTGGTCGGCTTAGACCGCTGCGATATCGTCAGTATGCAGCTTTGCGGCAACTACCTCTACTATGAGAAATACGACAAACAGATCGGCACTTCCTTAGATAAAGTGCGTATTGATAAAAAGGACAGACAGACCGTGGCGGAGGCGATCATCAATCCCAACTGCTATGTAAACGGCAAAATCTACTACAACGGCACCGCGGAGGATCATTACCTCCACGCCCTTGACGTCGCCACGGACAGGGACTCTATAGTCTGGCAGGGAAATATCTGGAATCCCATCCTTCAGGACGGTTACGTCTATTACATGGACGTGGGGGAAAACTACCGGCTGTGCCGCTATAATCTGTCCAACAATGTGGTGGAAGTTCTGACCAATGACCGTATCGACATGTTCAATGTCTACGGCAATTACATATACTATCAGGTCAGCTCTGCCGACTCCCCGGCCCTCAAGCGGATGATGACCGACGGCAGCTCACAGGAAACCGTACGGGAAGGCGTGTACCAGAACATCAACATCACCTCCGAGTATGTGTACTTTAATTCCTTTAACGAGTCTACGCCCGTATATAAAACCTACACCTACGGTCCGATCAATGTGACCACCTTTGATGCCGCAAAGGAAGCGGCGCTGGAAAATCTCAAATGAGCGAAGGGACTGCGTGCGCAGTCCCTTTTTCTGTCTGTTCTCCTGATTCTCTATATCATTCAATCCGATAACACGTGTTTTTCTCCGCTCCGCTCCACATCCGCCAAAAGCTCCATCACCGATTTTCCAAAAACGGGATGTTTCTCATAGGGGGCAATCTGTGAAAGCGGTTTCAATACGAAGTCGCGGTTTTGCATATCCCTGTGGGGGATCGTCAGCTTCTTCGTGTCCATCACGCTTCCCTCATAGAGAAGAATGTCCAGATCCAGCGTTCTCGGCCCCCAGCGCTCCTTCCGTTCTCTGGCCTGTGCCCTCTCAATCGCCTGCAGCGTCTCCAGAAGCTCCTCAGGCGTATAGAGCGTCTCAATGGACAGCGCGCCGTTCAAATAATCCGCCTGCTCCACACCGCCGTAGGGCGTCGTCTCCACCCAGTCCGAAACGCGCAGCACCCTGCACTTTTTATCTCCGAGCAGCGCATCCACCGCCGCGCTTAAGTGCGCCCTCTTATCCCCGATATTGGAACCGCAGGCGATATATACCCGCCGCCAGCCCCTCGTAATCTTTACGGAAACCGAACCGAAGGGAACCGTGATCGGCGCTTCCGGCTTTTTCACTTCCATGGTGACCTGTCTTACATAGGGAAACTGTAAAAGCAGCGCCTCCGAAGCCCTTTCCGCCGCCGTCTCAATCAGCTTATACGTGTGCTCCGTGAGAAATGTGTGCAGGAACCGGCATACCACGCCGTAATTCGTGGATAATCCCAGATCATCCGCCATGCCTGCCGCTCTGGTATCCGTATCCATCGCCACGCTGACATAAAAATTCTGCCCCTTCTCATTCTCCTGCTGATATACCCCGTGATAGGCATATATCTGCAGATCCTCCACAATAATCTGATCCATTGCCAAGCGGCTCCTTCCCTGCCTTAGTTTTTGTAACCGTCGCGGATTGCCTCCGTCATCTTCACGGCGCGGGCATTCTCCTTCACATCGTGTACCCGCACAAACATAACGCCCTGCTGTACGCCGTAGACGGTAGTCACCAGAGTACCCTCCACGCGCTCGTTCACGGGAAGATCCAGTCCCATGCCCACCACGGACTTGCGGCTTGCGCCGAGAAGCAGCGGATAGCCGAGGGAGTGGAATTTCTGCAGATTGTCTATGATCTCAAGGTTGTTCTCATAGCTCTTGCCGTAGCCGATGCCGGGGTCCAGAATGATCTTGTCATAAGCGATCCCTCTGCTGCTTGCGAGCTCAAGAGAGGACTCCAGATCCCAGAATATCTCCTCAATCAGGTTAGAATACTTCGCCTCTTTACGGTTATGCGCCAGACAGCAGGGAAGCCCCGACTCCGCAATCACCTGCGCCATGTTTTCATCATACTTTAACCCCCAGATATCATTAATCATATCCACGCCCGCCGCAATACCGGCCTTCGCCACCTCGGACTTGTATGTATCCAGAGAAATCGGAACATTAAATCTGGATTTAATCGCTTCGATCACAGGAGCCACCCTGTCGATCTCCTCCTGCACGGAAATCTGTGTGTAACCGGGTCTGGTAGACTCTCCGCCCACGTCCACGATATCCATACCATCCGTTATCATTTTTTCCACGTGATATAATGCCTGATCCAGATTGTTATACTTCCCTCCGTCAGAAAAAGAATCAGGTGTTACGTTGAGTATTCCCATCACATAAGCATGTCCTTTTGTTCTGAAATCCCTCTGTCCTATCCTCATTTTCCTATCCTCCGTGATTTTTATTGTATGACTGCTTATCCACAGGATTTTACATTGCTAAATCCTGATTAAACACTTTATCTTCTCCAAGCATCCGAAAGAACAAATCCTGCCACTTCGGCTCTTCCTGAAAACAGCCTCTGGACGCCAGCGTCATCGTCCTGCTCCCGGGCTTCTCCACCCCGCGCATGGTCATGCACAGATGCTCCGCCTCCAGCATAACGATCGCGCCCTGCGGCTTCAGGTGCTCCATGACAGCCTCCACGATCTGGCTGGTCATCTGCTCCTGAATCTGGGGCCTTCTGGCATAAACCTCCACCGTTCTCGCCAGCTTGCTCAATCCGACCACTTTTCCGTCCGGGAGATATGCGATATGCGCCTTCCCGTAAAACGGCATCAGATGGTGCTCACAAATAGAATAAAAGGTGATATTTTTTACCAGAACAATCTCGTTGCTCTCCACGGCAAACGTCTTCGCCAGATGTTCTCCCGCATTCTCATCCATTCCCGCAAAAATTTCCCCGTACATGCGGGCAATCCTGTCCGGCGTTTCCCGCAGCCCCTCTCTGTTCACATCCTCGCCGATGCCCTCCAAAAGCAGCCTGACCGCCTCTTCAATTTTTCTCTGATCTACCATGGGTGTCTCTCCTGATCGTATCTCTGTGCCCGACTGTATCCATCAGTTCTCCCAGATAGGAAAGAGAGCCGAAGGCAACGATAACGGCATCCTTATCCTTCCCCGTCAGGAGGTACGCGATCTCCACCGCCTCCTGCACACTGTCCGCGGCCGTCACGGCCCGGTGATACTCTCTGGCCGCCTGCGCCAGCTCCAGCGCCGGCAGCGCGCGCTCCTTCACGGGCGGCGTCACGGTAATGATATGGGATGCCAGTGTGGAGGTATGCCGAATCACTTTGTCATATTCTTTGTCCTGTAACATTCCCATTATATAAATTATTTTCCTGTTTGTAAAATAAAAACGAATACTTTCAGCCAATTTTTTAGCGGCATCCTCGTTATGCGCACCGTCTGCTATAAAGAGCGGCCTCTTCGCAATCACGTCGAAGCGCCCCGGCCATTTCGCGCCAAAAAGCCCCCGCCGCAGCTTCTCCTCCGGCACCTTGAAACCGCACCTTATAAGCGCAAGAACCGTCTCCACCGCCAAAACCGCATTCTCAATCTGAAACTGTCCCAGCATGGATATTTCCAGATCTTTATACTTATCGTAATCAAAGCTCTGCTTCGTCACGCCGTACCTGATCCGCTTCGCGCGGGATATGTCAGCCGTGAGAAACTTTCCCTTTTTGAGAAGGGCAGACTGCCGCAGAATCTTCATCACTTCCGGCGTCTGCTTTGTGGATATAACATAACACTTGTTTTTTATAATACCCGACTTGGCGAGCGCAATCTCCTCCAGACTCTCCCCCAGAATGTCCATATGGTCCATGCTGATGGAGGCAAAAACCGCCGCCAGTGTCGTACTCACCACGTTTGTGGCGTCCAGCGCGCCGCCGAGTCCTGTCTCCAGCACCACCAGATCGCATTCCTTATCCAGAAAATACAAAAAGGCAACAGCCGTTTCCACCTCAAAAAGAGTAGGCTGCCCATCCCCCTCCGCCTCCATCCGCTCCGCAGCCGCCTTTACCGGCTCCAGATACTTGCAAAGCCCCGACTGCGTAATCTCACGGCCATTCACCTGAAACCGTTCCCTGTAGTCCTTCACGGTGGGAGAAATATATCTGCCGACCCGGTATCCCGCTTCCTGCATAATCGTGGAAATATAGGCAAGCGTCGAACCCTTGCCATTGGTCCCGGCAATGTGCACAAACTTCAGTTTATCCTGCGGATCGCCCAGCGCTGCACACAGCCGGCGCATGGTATCCAGCCCCATGACGCTGCCAAGAGGCCGCAATTCGTCTATATACTGCATGGCTTCACGGTAGTTCATGGCTCTCCCCTTTCTCCCATCTTACTCATTCCGTTTTAAAACAGAATCCCCGGGCCGCACCGCATGTATAAATGGGCCGGAACCGGGCAATACTGTCACTATGAAAAAATTTTTGCACAACTTCATTCACTGCGGCCTGCTGGGGTGGTTTCTGGAAATCACCTTCACGGCCTTTCATGCCTTCCGCAGGCGTGATTTAAAACTTCCCGGCGCGACATCCGTCTGGATGTTTCCCATTTACGGTCTGGCCGCCTTTCTTTCGCCGGTGTGCCGGCTGCTGAAAAACCGCTCCCTGCTGTTTCGCGGACTGACCTACACGGGACTGATCTTCACCGGGGAATTTCTCACCGGCATATGGTTAAACCGCCGGGAACTCTGCCCCTGGAATTATGAGCGCTCCCGCTGGAATCTGTCCGGAGTGATCCGTCTCGACTTCGCCCCCTGCTGGTTTGTCACGGGTCTTCTCTTCGAGCGCCTTCTCCGGGAAAACGATTCCATTTAATCGGCATCCATGTCAACATCGTCCGCATTAATATTTAAAGTGTTCAGTGTGCGCCGCTTTCTCCTTGCAGCCTCTGAGGCATGCAAAATATAATCCTTGACTTCCTTCGCGTGTTTGATATGTTCCAGAAAAAGCTGGGGATGCGTATTGTCCCCCGTATAGCAGGCCACCGTGCCAAGCCCGAAAATGCGTTCCGCCAGACTGGTCTTCAGTTCCACATCCTGTACTTTATATAAATAACAGTCGTTTTCCGTCGTGTTAAGCAGCCCCGCGTTAATGGTAATCACACGCTCATTCACCGTATACTTCGTAAAGCTGAAAGGCAGGCCGAAAAACAGCCATCGCTTGCGCTCCACATACTCCCGTGCGTCTTCCTTTTCCTCTCTGTCATCTATATCCTGCATTTCGCCTCTGATTTCTTCCATAGCCTGTCCCGCTCCCTTTTTATTTACAATGTTTACGTCTAGTGTATCACATCCGCCCCTATTTCACAATCTTCACATTCTTACCGCTGAAAGCCACGCCTTTTTTCCAAACAATATATCACCCGGCATCGTCCTTTTATCCCACTTGCGCCACCCCCACCTTTGTGCTATGATATACAAAATATAGTAAACGGATCGTAACCACACCACATCATAAGGAGGACACTACATGACCGCTAAAGACTGTATCGTAGGGCGCAGAAGCATACGGAAATTCAAGGCAGACGCCGTTTCCCGTGAACTTTTGTCCCAGATCGTCGAAACCGCTTCCTATTCGCCAAGCTGGAAGCACACACAGATCACCCGCTACATTGCCGTAGAGGGCGCGTTAAAAGAGAAAATAGCCAGAGAGTGCACCACCATGTATCCCCCTAACGGCGATATCATTGCGGCGGCTCCCGTACTGATGGCTGTTACCATTATCAAAAACCGCAGCGGTTATGAGCGTGACGGTTCCTTCAGCACTCCCCGCGGCGACGGCTGGCAGATGTACGATGCCGGTATCGCATCCCAGAGCCTCTGCCTTGCGGCATACGAACAGGGGCTTGGTTCCGTGATCCTCGGTCTTTTTGACCAGAGCGCGGTGGAATCTCTGTTACAGCTTCCCGAGGACAGAGAGCTTGTCGCTCTCATCCCGATCGGTTATCCCGATGAGACGCCTGCTGCGCCCCGGCGTAAACCCGTGGAAGAATTGTTATCCTATATGTCATAAACCAAAAATAGAAGAGATTTTTCTCTTCTATTTTTTTGGACCATACAGCACAGCAAAGGAGTGATACATCTTTATGAGACATTTAATGAACCCCCTTGATTTTTCCGTGGAGGAGCTGGACAGACTCTTTGATCTGGCAGGCCGGATCGAGGCCGATCCCGCAAAATACGCCCACGCCTGTGAGGGCAAAAAACTGGCCACCTGCTTTTACGAGCCGAGCACGCGCACACGCCTGAGTTTTGAGGCCGCCATGCTGAATCTGGGCGGACAGGTTCTGGGCTTTTCCGACGCGGCTTCCTCTTCCGCCGCAAAAGGCGAGAGCGTTTCCGACACCATCCGCATCATCTCCTGTTACGCGGATATCTGCGCCATGCGCCATCCCAAGGAGGGCGCGCCCATGGTAGCCGCGGAGCGTTCCGGTATTCCCGTCATCAACGCAGGGGACGGCGGCCACCAGCACCCCACCCAGACCCTCACGGATCTGCTTACCATCCGCTCCTTAAAAGGAAGACTCAGCGGCTTTACCATAGGTCTGTGCGGCGACCTGAAATTCGGAAGAACCGCGCACTCTCTCATCAACGCCCTGATCCGCTACCCCGATATCCGTTTCATCTTCATCTCCCCCGAAGAGCTGAAGGTGCCAGACTACATCACGGACATGCTGACGGAAAAGGCCATCCCTTTCGAGGAAGTGATCCGTCTGGAGGACTGTATGCCGGCGCTTGATCTCCTCTATATGACCAGAGTACAGAAGGAGCGCTTCTTTAACGAAGAGGACTATGTAAGGCTGAAAGACTTCTATATTCTGGACAAGAAGAAACTGTCCGCCGCGGGGGACGATATGCTGGTGCTCCATCCACTGCCCCGGGTCAATGAAATTTCCGTGGAGGTGGATGATGACCCCCGCGCCGTCTATTTCAAACAGGCGCAGTACGGCGTCTATGTGAGAATGGCGTTAATACTGACACTGCTCGGCATCGAGAACTGACTCCGTAATATAACAACCGTTATGAAATATTTTATGCCGCAGCTTCGACTGGGGCAGATCAAAAAGGAAGGTATCGCCATATGTTAAATGTAGGAAAAATTGAGGAGGGCTTCGTGCTCGACCATATTGAAGCGGGCAAAAGCCTTAAAATCTATCATCACCTGAAACTGGACAAGCTGGATTGTACGGTAGCGATCATCAAGAACGCCCGCAGCAACAAGATGGGAAAAAAGGATATCCTGAAGGTAGAGTGTGATATCAACACACTGAACCTGGATATCCTTGCCGTAATCGACCACAACATCACCGTCAATGTAATCAAGGACGGTAAAATAGTGGATAAGAAGGAGCTTGTGCTCCCCCGTGAAATTCACAACGTACTGAAATGCAAAAATCCGCGCTGCATCACTTCCATTGAGCAGGAGCTGCCGCACATCTTCGTACTGGCGGACGAGGAAAAGGAAATCTACCGCTGTAAATACTGTGAAGAAAAAGCGGGCAATTCCTCTACGTGGTAAGCGCCCTGCCGCGCTCTGCTTTCTCCTCAAGCTCTCTTCGGGCTTTGCCCAGACATAACAGGAGCTTGGGGGAAAACTGACCGCATTCTCCCCGCATAATCATATCATATGCCTCTGCGGGCGTGTACGCGCTCTTATAGCAGCGTTCGCTGGTTAACGCATCGTAGACGTCCGCCAGGGAAACGATCTGTGCTGCGATGGGAATTTCCTCCCCTTTCAGCCCTTCGGGATATCCTTTCCCGTCGTAACGCTCATGATGATACCGGCAGATTTCATAGCCTGCCCTGCCGTATTCCCCTTCCTGTATATCTCCCAGCATGTCAATGATCTCACACCCCTTTGTGGTGTGCGTCTTCATCACTTCAAATTCCTGCGCGGTGAGTTTTCCCGGCTTTAAAAGAACAGCGTCCGGGATCGCGATTTTTCCCACATCATGCAAAGCAGCCGCCTCTGTAATCACATCGACGGCTTCTTGATCCAATTGATATTCCGGGCATACCTTTGCCAGATGCCCCGCGAGGATTCTTGTAAAATCCTTCACACGCCTCACATGGTCGCCCGACTCCAGATTGCGGAACTCCACCACATTGCTCAGGGTTTCTATGATGCGTTCATTCATCCGCTTAAGCTCCAGCGCCTGTTTCTGCAGCACGCTGGTCTGCAGCTTCACCAATTCTTCCAAATGGCGTTTCGTATAATAAGTCCCGCCATCCTTATCATTCGTGCGTGAACCTACGCCCGAATTATACATTACATGATATCCTCTCTTAATCCACGGAGAATGCGACACATTCTCCCACGTAATATCCAGTACTTCCTGGCGTCCCGCCCGCTGGCGGGACGTCTTTAGAAGTATTTCTTACGTTTAGACCTGCGCCACATCCTTCATGGAGAAGCTGATTCTGCCCATCTTGTCCTTGCCCAGACACACCACCGTCACCTTGTCTCCAAGAGTCAGAACATCCTCCACACGGTTGATTCTCTCCTTCGCAATCTTGGAGATGTGAACCATACCTTCCTTGCCCGGTGCAAACTCAATGAATGCGCCGAACTCCTTGATGCTCACTACGGTACCCTGGAAAATCTGTCCTTCCTCGAAGTCCGTGGTGATCATCTTGATCATATCCACAGCCTTGTCCATCATCTCTGCCTCCGTACCGCAGACAGAAACCTGACCCTCGTCGTTGATATCAATCTTCACGCCCGTGCGTGCAATAATCTCATTGATGGTCTTGCCGCGCTGTCCAACCACATCGCCGATCTTCTCGGGATCGATCTGGATGGAAATAATCTTGGGCGCATAAGGCCCAACCTCCTTGCGGGGTGCGGAAATGGCAGGACTCATGCAGTTTGCCATGATAAACTCTCTCGCCTCGCGGCATCTCTCAATCGCGCCCTCCACAATAGGCTTCGTCAGGCCATGGATCTTAATATCCATCTGGATCGCCGTGATGCCGTCATGGGTACCCGTCACCTTAAAGTCCATATCGCCGAAGAAATCCTCAAGCCCCTGAATATCTGTCAGAAGCACGAAATCGTCATCCGTATCGCCCGTTACCAGACCGCAGGAGATACCCGCCACCATCTTCTTGATCGGCACGCCCGCCGCCATCAGGGACATGCAGGACGCACAGGTGGAAGCCATGGAGGTAGAACCGTTGGATTCAAAGGTCTCCGACACGGTGCGGATTGCATAAGGGAATTCCTCCTCGGAGGGAAGCACCGGCAAAAGCGCTCTCTCCGCCAGTGCGCCGTGGCCGATCTCTCTTCTGCCCGGACCTCTGCTCACCTTCGTCTCGCCTACCGAGTAGGACGGGAAATTGTAGTGGTGCATATATCTCTTGCCCGTGATATTCGGGTCTAAGCCGTCCACCTTCTGCAATTCCGAAAGAGGCGCCAGCGTACATACATTACAGATCTGTGTCTGTCCCCTCGTAAACATAGCGGAACCGTGCACTCTGGGTATGATATCCACCTCGGCCGCCAGCGGACGGATCTGGTCTAACGCCCTGCCGTCGGGACGCTTGTGATCCTTTAAGATCATCTTGCGCACGGTCTTTTTCTGATACTGGTATACCGCCTCGCCGAGTACCGCCAGATATTCCTCGTTCTCCGCGAAAGCCTCCTCCAGTCTGGCCGTGATATTTCTGATATTCTCCTCGCGCACCTGCTTCTCGTCGGTGAAGACAGCCGTCTCCATCTCCTCGGGTGTCACGACTTTTTTCATATCCTCAAACATCTGCTCTGGAACTGCGCAGCTCTCATAAGTGTGCTTGGGCTTGCCCACCTCGGCCACGATCTGATTGATAAACGCAATCAGCGTCTGGTTTATCTCATGAGCCTTGTAGATCGCCTCCAGCACCTTCGCCTCCGGCACCTCGTTGGCGCCCGCCTCAATCATCATCACCTTCTCTGCGGTGGAAGCCACCGTCATTTTCAGGTCACCCTTGTCCCACTGTTCCTGGGAAGGATTGACAATCAGCTCGCCGTCCACCATACCCATCTGCGTCATCGCGCAGGGGCCTGCAAAGGGGATATCCGAGATACATGTCGCAATGGCCGTTCCGATCATGGCCACCAGCTCCGGGCGGCATGCGGGATCCACGCTCATCACCAGATTGTTTAAGGTTACGTCGTTGCGGTAATCCTTCGGGAATAAAGGTCTCATGGGACGGTCGATCACGCGGCTTGTGAGAATCGCGTTCTCGGAGGGCTTACCCTCTCTCTTGTTGAAACCGCCGGGAATCTTACCCACAGAATAAAACTTCTCCTCATATTCCACGCTGCAGGGGAAGAAATCAATGCCGTCCCTTGGTTTATCGGAGGCCGTCGCCGTGGATAACACGGTGGTCTCACCATACTGCATAAAAGCGCAGCCGTTTGCCTGTTTACCGACTCTGCCGATGTCCACACGAAGGGTGCGTCCGGCGAGCTCTAAGGTATAACTCTTGTACATAATCCTCTCTCCTTCTTTTCTTCTTTAAAACCAGTAGAGCGGATTTAGGGTCGGACCTGCCAACCCTATCTCCGCTCATCATCCCTTACTATTTACGAAGTCCAAGCTTCTCGATCAGTGCACGATATCTCTCAATATCCTTATCTTTCAGATAGCCGAGCAGGCCGCGTCTCTGACCTACCATTTTCAGAAGGCCTCTTCTGGAGTGGTGATCCTTCGGATTCTCCTTCAGATGCTCTGTCAGCTCCTGAATCCTTGCCGTCAGAACCGCTACCTGTACCTCCGGCGAACCGGTGTCGCCCTCAGTTCTGGCATACTCTTTGATAATCGCTGTCTTCTTTTCCTTAGAAATCATAATTTCTCCTTTCCTTCAGGGGGCTGCCCTGACAACCGCCTGACACCAAGAAGGGGTCGGAGTGTCCCGCCTCTGCGTGCCGGCTGAAATTCATACCGTCATATTTTACCACAGCGTTTCTCTATTGTAAAGCCTGTTTTGCCCATCTTTGCGATAATTTCATCGTACTGCCCGTACATTTTCTGCACTTCGTTCTCCAATATATAATAGTGGCGCACATAAGGTATGAGCAGTATAAGAAAGGCCGCCACCACAAGAAGCCAGCTTCCCGCGCCCTCCGTTCCCAGAGCCATCAGCAGAAAAGCCATTCCCACGGACAGCACGGCAAACAGGGCAAAGATCACCGTGACAATCAGATGAATCAGCCTCTCATGCTGAAAAAATCCCACCTGCACGAGATGCTCCTCCCGGATCTGTTCCCAGTCGGCGTCTTCCCGCAAAAGCAGTTCATCCATATATTTTCGATAAGTTAAAATGCGTTTTTCCATCCTTCCATCCATTCCGACACGATTGTCCGCACTGTCTCAGTCGTACAGTATCCTCACCGCCTTGAAGGGCGTACGGTAAGACACGTTGGAAATCTTAATTCCCGTCTTTGGACTGCTGGCATGCACGACCTGCCCGTTTCCGATATAAATCGCCACATGGTTGATGGTTTTGCCCTTTGCATAGAAAATCAGATCACCCGGCTTCGCCTCCGACACTTTGATGGTAGTGCCGCAGTTTGCCTGCGCCCTGGAATTCCGGGGGAGTTTCACGCCGTACTTCTTAAAGACACTCATAACAAAGCCGGAGCAGTCCGCTCCCTTCGTCAGGCTGGTGCCGCCCCACACATAGGGATTGCCGATAAACTCCTTCGCATACTGGCAGATATCTACCCGCACATCCGAAATTCCCTGCCCGTAAAGCAGCTCCGACATGGTGACCGCCGTACCAAGCTCCGCGCTGACTTCCACATACTCCGCCGACACAAAGACCTCGTCGTCGTCCAGCAGCACCTTGACCCAGTCGCCCTCCACGGCCGCCACTTCCAGCTCCTCGCCCTCGGCTACCAGCGTAATCACCTCTGACTCCGTATTCGCCTCCGCCCTGACCTTCAGACTGTCAGTGACCACCCTCGCAACGGTAGTCGCCAACTCCTCCGCCTTAAACTTCGCGGGAACTCCCGTCAGAAGGTACTCAAGGCTCACATATCCCTCCACGCTGCCTGACTTGATATGGGCCCATGTATCGTCCGTGTCAATCACCTCGCAGGCTGCGTTTCTGGGCAGTTTTCCCACAAGCCTGCCGTCCTCCGCCGCAATGGCGCGGATATTCAGATTATCGCTCACATCCGCGATGCCCAGATTCGTATAGCCCCAGTTGGCGTTCTTCGCCCGTTCGTAGGCAAGCTCGTAATCCTCCGCCGTCTTATCGGAAATCAGGATCGCGCCTGACCCGATGGCCTCCCCGTCCAGCACATCCTGCGCCGTCTCCGCCTCATCCTCCGGGCCGGCTACCTCCGCACTGTTGCCGCTGACCTGCCCGGCCTCCTCCGAAGGCTCCTTGTCCAGCCGCAGCTGCCCGATCGGCAAAAGATCAGGCACAGGCATGGATGCCTGTACCGTAAATGACGTATACATAATCATAACGCTTGTTATTATAAGTAGCACTTTCCGTCTCTTCATCCGGAACCAATTCCTCTCTGTCCTCTGCCGCACATTCTAGTTCGGCTCAAAATAGCTGTTTGCGAAAGCAATATTTGTGGCATGATCCGCCACTCTCTCAAGCCCCGACACGATATCCGAGAACATCGCGCCTGCCTCAGGCGTACACTCGTTGTTGGAAAGCCGCTCGATATGACGCTGCTGCAGCTCCTTTTCCTTCTCGTCTATGGCCTCTTCCAGATTTCTGATATCCTCCACATGCTCCTCCGTGCTCTTGACAAACATTTCAAAGGAGAACCGCAGAAGCGTATTGACCATATCCATCATCTCGCCCAGCTCACGCTGCGCCGCCTTGGAGAAGCCGACGCCGGTCTTCTCCCTCTGTACCGCCGCATCCACAATGTTTTCCGCATGGTCGCCGATACGCTCAATGTCGTTTACCACATGGAACAGCGCGCCGATACTCTTCAAGTCCTCGATCGGCAGGGTTGTCTGGTTAATTTTCACCAGATAGTTGGTGATGGCATGGCTTAAGAAGTCGATATTCTTCTCCACCTCGTAAACCTCGTCAATCTCCTCCTGATCCAGCGTAATGAGCGCATTCATGGCCCGGTTCAGATTTTCATCCGCGAGGGCTCCCATACGGTCAAGCTCCTTGATCACCTCCACCACCGCCGTAGCCGGATTTAAGACTACCTTCTCACCGATATACTTAAGCTGGTAGCTGTCCCGGTAACCAATCTTCTTGTCGTCGCCGGGCACCAGCACATAAGTCAGCTTCACGATCTGTTTGACAAAAGGCATCATGATGATAACCTGAAAAACCTTAATCAATATATGGGCGTACGCGACCATCCGGCCCGGATCGCCATGAGCCAGAACAGAGAGACCGCCAACAATCTGCTCCACGGCCAGCGAAAATATTATGTAAACTACAATCGTACCAATCACATTGAAAACCAGATGGATCGCCGCCGCTCTCTTTGCGTCTTTCTTACCGGTCAGAGAGGCAAGCAGCGCTGAAGTGCAGGCGCCGATATTACAGCCCAGAATAATAAACATGCCGATATCCATACTCATCAGCCCCTGATTCGCCAGAAGCACCATGATACTGACCGTCACGGAGGAACTCTGGATCACCGCCGTCAGTATGGTTCCCAGAAGGACCGCCAGAAGCGGGGATTTCAGGGAAGCAAACATAAGCAGCACCGCCGGGGAATCCTTCATGCCCGACATGGCGCCGGACATGGTACTCAGCCCCATAAAAAGGACGCCGAAGCCGATAATCACCTCTCCCCATCGCGCTATTTTCTGTTTCTTTACAAACATGATAATGAGCACGCCCACAAGCAGAATCACGGGAGCCGCTTTCTCTAATTTAAAGGAAACGAGGAGCGCCGTTACTGTCGTACCGATATTCGCGCCGAAGATCACGCCCGCCGCCTGCGTGAGCGTCATCAGACCTGAGTTGACAAAACTGACCACCATGACCGTACATGCCGATGAGGACTGAATGACCGCCGTAAAAAACACACCTACCAAAATAGCCGTAAAACGGTTGGTCGTCAACCGCTCCAGTATCCCTCTCAGCTTGGCGCCCGCAACCTTCTCGATGCTGTCGCTCATAATGCGCATACCATACAGGAACAGCCCCAGGCCGCCCGCCATGGAAAGAATAATCGATATACTCATCTCTATTCAGATATCCTTCCTTTGTTCTTTTCCCCATTGAAAAGCTACACGGTTCTATTGTATCGAAAAAAAAATCCTCTTACAACCCCTTACGACAAAAAATGACGATGGAAAGTCGTATTTTGTGTGCACGAAGCATTACCGCCTGGCCAAAAACTGAACTGTAATTATCCAAAATTTCTCCCCGCCTCCACGTCGGCCCCGATCTGCCGCCGCAGCGCCTCCACGCTGTCAAAGGCCCGCTCCGGCCTTCGGAATGCCAGAAGCTCCACTGTCATATCCCTGTCGTAAACCTCCTCCGTAAAGTCGTAGAGGTAGGTTTCCACCCCCATAATTTTCTCCTCCGAAACGGTAGGCTTATATCCCACGTTGGAAATTCCCCGGTAAATCTTTTCTCCAAGTCTGGCCCGGGAATAGTAAACCCCGTTCGGAGGCAGCAGTTTCCTCTCGTCCGGCAGAAGGTTCGCCGTAGGCATACCGAGCTTTCTCCCGAGCTGCCTCCCGTGCACTACCTTCCCGCTCACACAGTAGGGCGCGCCCAGCATGGCGGAAACCTTCTCCATCTCTCCCGCCCGGACCGCCTGCCGCACTCTGGTGGAGCTGACCTCCTCCCCGTCCACGCGGACTTTGTCGATCAGCTCTACCTGATACCCGTAAACTCCGGCATAACCGGCAAGAAGAGCATAGTCCCCCTCGCCGCCCTTCCCGAAAGAAAGATCCGGCCCCGCGCAAAGATAATCCGTCCGCATCTGCCCGGCCAGATAACGGGCCACGAAATCTGCCGGCTCCGTAGCCGCCGTCTCCTTGTTTAGGGGGAATTCAATCAGCACGTCTATCCCCAGCCGGGAAAACGCCTGTCTTTTTTCCTCCCGTGTGGACAGCTCCTTTGTCTCCCCGCCAAAAAAGGAAGCCGCTGAGGTATCGAAGGTAAAAACCACGGTACAGAGCCCTCTCTTCTTCTGCTCCAGTACCCGTTCCAAAAGCCTGCGGTGTCCCAGATGAATCCCGTCAAACTTTCCAAGTGCAACGGCACTTTTGTTCTCCAGATGAAATTCTGTCGTATTTTCTATAATCTGCATGCTGCCTGCCCCGGTTTCCAAATTTCTGTCATCCTGTACTCCAATTCAATAACGTTTGTTTTTATATACTCACAGAAACATTTTAACAGGCCTTGCCTCTTTTGCTCCTGCGTGATACTCGTAAATACCGTAAAACCGTCCCTCGCCGTCATACATCCGCAGCCGCTCTTTTGCCTGCGGCAGATCAAGGCCCGTAAGCATCCTCAACGGAATTTTATTCCCGTTCTCCAAAAGCCTGCGCGCCTCCGGCGTCACCTTCACTTCCCTGCACGCTCCGAAAACGGCGTCCGGCGGAACAATCATATCCGATATTTTATCTTCATCCCGCAGCTTCTCGATCTCCGAAAGCCGCAGCGCCTCCTCAAGAGCAAAAATGCCCACCCGGCTCCGCGTCAGGGTTTCCATGGCGCCGCCGCACCCGAGCCGCTCTCCGATATCGTGGCAGAGTGTCCGTATATAGGTTCCCTTTGAGCATACCACCCGGAACCTGACCGTGGGAAGGTTCATTTCCAGAATCTCCAGCTCCCGGATCTGTACCCTGCGTGGCTTACGCTCCACCTCTTTTCCCGCCCTCGCCAGCTCATAGAGCTTTTTTCCGTTCACCTTGAGAGCCGAGTACATAGGGGGAATCTGATCGTAGTCACCGAGAAAACCCAGAATGCTCTCCTGCACCCGCTCCCGCGTAAGCGCGGAAAGGGTCTCCTCCTCCGCCTGAAATAACACTTGTCCCGATAAATCCTGGGTATCCGTCGCCACCCCCAGCCGGAGTGTGGCAATATACTCCTTATCCCAGTCCGTAAGCATATCGCACAATTTCGTGCCCGAACCAAAACATACAGGAAGCACGCCGACCGCATCCGGGTCGAGTGTCCCTGTATGCCCTATTTTCTTCTGTTTACAGATGCCCCGGAGCTTCGCCACCACATCATGGGACGTAAACCCCGCCTCCTTATAAACATTCATAATGCCATTGTACATAAAGATCACTGTCTCTTTCTACACCTGCTCCTGCCTCCATTTAAGCTGGGACGCAATCTCCCGCGACAGGTTGTTGATATTGTCATGATATGTACCGTTCATCGTGCATCCCGCGGCACGCACGTGGCCGCCGCCGCCGAATTTCAGGGCAA
Organism: uncultured Lachnospiraceae bacterium; assembly: GCA_947176065.1. GTDB lineage: Bacteria > Bacillota > Clostridia > Lachnospirales > Lachnospiraceae > UBA3282. The sequence continues at coordinate 38,849 of CAMWPB010000008.1, forward strand.
CCTCCGCCACATTGACAAGACCGTTCGACCGAAGACTCACCTTGTACTCCAGCGTCCCGGTCTCATACATAAAGATCGCGCAGTCCACGCCCTTTACGCCCTGCAGTTGATTGACAATGCCGTCCAGGTCTTTCGGTCCCACACAGTAAAACTCCATCATACGCCGGCTCACCATGCTGACAATACATCTGTCATCCATAAAGCGCACGCTCCCCAGAATCGCCCTGCCCATGATCTGTGTCTGGAAATAGGTCTTCTCATAAAAGGTCTCTTCAATCAATGCAGAAAAATCAAATCCAAATTTAAGTAATTCCGACGCAATCTGCATCGTGCGCGGAGACGTGTTGGAGTAACGGAACACGCCCGTATCGTGGGCAATTCCCACATAAACTGCCTTTGCAATCACCTCGTCGATATACGCCGGCTCCATCAGCTCATAGAGCAGTTCCGCCGTAGAGCTTTTCTCCGGCTCTATGATATTCACGTCCCCGGATCCCGTATTGCTGATATGATGGTCAATATTGACGCGCTTCTTAGCCCGCCTGAAAATAGGCAGCGCGTCTCCCAGCCGCTCGTCGTTACAGTCCAGCGCAAAGAAAATATCATAGATTTTCTCATTATTAAATTCTGATTTAATATCTTCTATTCCTTCCAAAACATGGAACGGCAGGGGCGGTTCCTCCAGATAAACGTCGATCTCCGCCCCCGGCAGTTCCTTCTGCAGATAATGATACAGCGCCATAACCGAGCAGACACAGTCCCCGTCAGGTCTCATGTGCCCGCCTATCGCCACTGTCTTTACACCCTTTAACTCATCAATTCTCTTCATCTTCATTCCTCTTATCAGACGCTGCGGCCTTCCGGTCCGAAGCCACCACTTCCTCAATCCGCTTCGACATATTCACTCCATAGGCAATGGACTGATCCATAATGAAATGGATCTGCGGCGTGTTGCGGAGATTAACGGTTCTCGCAAGCTGCCCGCGTATATACCCTTCCGCGCTCCGAAGACCCGCCAGTGTATCCGCCTGCGTCTTCTCATCTCCAAGCACGCTGATCCACGCCTTACAGGTCTTTAAATCCGGGGCAACCTCCACCGCCACCACCGAAGTCATCGGCGCAATTCTGGGGTCTTTGATCTCCCCGCGGATTATCTCCGCCAGCACACGCTGCACCTCCCCGTTAATACGGGTATTTTTGACACTGTTTTTACGCATTTAAGTAAATCCTTTCCTCTGCGTTAAATGTATAACACCTGATATTCTATACTAGCGCGGCACTTCCACCATGATGTAAGCCTCCACGATGTCCAGCTCCTCCATCTTGTCGAAGCCTTCAAACACAAGACCGCACTCAAAACCGGCCTTCACTTCCTTCACATCATCCTTGAAGCGTTTCAGGGAGGCAAGCTCACCCTCATAAATCTGTTCCTCGCCTCTGCGGATACGGATCTTGCATCCTCTCTGGAACTCGCCGTCCAGAACGTAGGAGCCTGCAATATTGCCGATTGCGGACGCCTTGAATATCTGGCGCACCTCCGCGTGGCCGATCACCTTCTCCTCGAAGATCGGGTCTAACATACCCTTCATGGCCGCCTCGATATCCTCGATGGCCTGATAGATCACCTTGTAGAGACGCACGTCCACGCCCTCGCGCTCCGCCACGGTTTTCGCCTGCACATCCGGTCTTACGTTGAAGCCGATGATAATCGCTGAGGATGCGGAAGCCAGAGACACATCCGATTCGTTGATGGCGCCCACGCCGCCGTGAATGCACTTCACGACCACTTCCTCGTTGGACAGTTTCATCAGGCTCTGCTTCACGGCCTCCACGCTGCCCTGCACATCTGCCTTGACGATCAGGTTCAGCTCCTTCAGATTGCCCTCCTGAATCTGGTTGAACAGATCGTCCAGGGACATCTTTGTCTTAGTATCTGCAAGCATCTCCTCCTTATGCTGCGCCATGTAGGTTTCCGCATAGGATTTCGCACTCTTGTCGTTCTCATGTACAACAAACACCTCGCCGGCGCTTGGCACGTCGGATAAACCCAGAATTTCCACGGGCGTGGAGGGTTTCGCCTCCTTCACACGTCTGCCCTTGTCGTCGATCATCGCCCTCACCTTGCCGTGGCTTGCGCCCGCGGAGATAAAGTCGCCCACGTGGAGCGTGCCCTTCTGTACCAGCACGGTTGCCACAGGCCCTCTTCCCTTGTCAAGCTCGGCCTCAATGACAAGACCTCTTGCGTTTCTGTCCGGGTTCGCCTTCAGCTCCAGAATCTCAGCCGTGAGCAGAATCGTCTCCAGAAGGTTCTCAATGCCTTCTCCCGACTTTGCGGAAACCGGCACAAACTCTGTCGATCCGCCCCAATCCACCGGGATCAGCTCGTACTCCGTCATCTCCTGCTTCACGCGGTCAATGTTCGCGTTGGGCTTATCAATCTTATTGACGGCAACGATGATCTCGATCCCCGCCGCCTTCGCATGGTTGATGGCCTCCACCGTCTGGGGCATAACGCCGTCGTCGGCCGCCACCACCAGCACTGCAATATCTGTGGAATTGGCGCCGCGCATACGCATGGCCGTGAACGCCTCATGGCCCGGCGTATCCAAAAAGGTAATGCTCTGTCCCTTTACGCTTACCGTGTACGCACCGATGGCCTGCGTGATGCCGCCCGCCTCCTTATCCGTCACGTTCGTCTTACGGATCGCGTCAAGCAGGGAGGTTTTACCATGGTCTACATGCCCCATTACACAGATAACCGGCGGACGCGCCACCATCGTGGAGACATCCTCCTCCTCTTCGCGCAGAAGCTCCTCGATCACATCTACCTTGACTTCCTTCTCGCAGATGATCTCATACTCGATGGCAATATTCTCTGCCTCCTCAAAACTGATATCGGAGTTTAATGTCACGACCTGCCCCTGTAAAAACAGCTTCTTAATAATCACGGAAGGCTGGATCTTCATCTTATCCGCCAGCTCCTTAATGGTCAGGGTATCCGGAACCGTGATCACCTTGATCTGTTCTTCTCTGGACTCCTCGGGCTTTTTCTCAGGCTTAATGAAACGGCCCGCCTTGTTGCGGTTCTTAACCGCAGCGTCGTCCTCCTCATAGATATGATCCTTCTTCGACCGTTTATCCCTGTCCTGATTTACCCTGCGCTTTTCGTCGTCCCTGTGCTTTTCCGCATCCTTGCCGGGCGCTTCAGCGACAAAGTCCTTCGGACCGTTATTTTTCCTAAATCGATTGTCCGGCCCGCCATTTCCTCTCTGAGGGCGGTCACTACCGCCACCGTTCCTGCTGCCAGCGAAGGGAGCGCCGCCACCCTTACGATCACCCTGACCGCCGTTATAATTCGGCCTGCCCTGGTTCTCAGGCCTGCGATTTTCTCCTGCACTTCCCGATCTCTCCTGTCCGGGCGCCGGTTTCGTCCCGGCTGCCGTATTTCTGTTTTCCCGTTTCTCCTGCTGCCTCTGCTCCTGTTGTCTCTGCTCCTGCCGTTTCTCCTGCTGTCTCTGCTCCAGCCTTCTCTCCTGCTGCTGTTTCTGCCTCACATCGTAGGGCTCCGCCGTCACAGGGATCGGCTTCTGCGTGGGACGTATGATCTTATGGGGCATATTCTGGGGCTGTACCGGCCGCCCGCCGCCTGCCATCGGCCTGTTGTTACCGTTACCGTTTCCGTTTCCCCTGTTCTGCCCGTTATTATTTCCCTGAGACTGTCTGCCGCCCATTTTGGAGTTATGGGGATTGCTCACGAAGATGATCCGTTTCTTCTTGGGCACATCGCCTTTGCCGTCTCTCTTCTCGCTCTCCGCTGCGGGCTTTTCGGACGCAGCCTTTGTCTGGGCCGGTTTATCTGTCTTAACGGCAGGCTTCTGCGCCGGTGCGGCAGTCTCCTTCGCCGGTGTCTCCGCTGTCTGCTGTCTCTCCTCCCTGACAGGCGTTTCCCCGGCTGGCGCCTTGCTCTCCCCCGAAGAACCGAACTCCTTTCTCACCAATGCAATCGCATCATCCTCAATTGAACTCTGCGCCACCTTCACCTCATATCCCTTAGCCTGCAGAAAGTCGATCAGTTCCTTACTCTTCCTGTCTAACTCTTTCGCAAGCTCATGTACTTTCATCTTCGCCATACTTACTACCTCCAACTATTCCGAATCTCCTAAATGCTTCCGTATCGAATCTGCAAATCCCTCATCTGTCACCGCAAGAACCGATCTCTCTTCCTTGCCCATGGAATGTCCCAGCACCGCCTTCGTCCCATGGAACGCATAGGGAACCTCATAAAAATTACACATATTACTATACTTTTTTCTGGTATTACCCGACGCATCCTCAGCTATGATGACCAGCGCTGCCGTACCGCCCTTGACAGCCGCTTCCGTTGCAAATCCGCCACTGACAACATTTCTGGAGCGTGCGGCGAGTCCCAGCATGGATAATACCTTATCCTTCCCCGGTATCTGCTTCATGCCTGCCCTCCTCAAACTCCTTCTCCAGATTTTCGTATATTTCATCCGGTATGCGCGTCTTAAAGGACCGTTCCAGTCCCTTGTTCTTTCTGGCTTTCGACAGGCACTCCCCGTTTTTACAAAGGTAAGCGCCCCGGCCGTTTTTTCTGCCGGTCATATCCAGACAGATCTGCCCTTCCGCACTCTTTAACACGCGCATCATCTCTTTCTTATCCTTCATCTCGCTACAGCCCACACACTGGCGCAGGGATATTTTTTTTGCCATGCCGCTCCTCACTTCACACTTACGCTTCCTCGCCGCCGTCTTCCTCCGCATACGCCGCTTCGGCTTCCCCGGCGTCGTCTTCCTCTGCATACGCCTCATCGGCTTCCCCGGCGCCGCTCTCGTCGGTGTACGGCTCTTCCCCGTACGTCTCCTCGTCGTAGCTCTCCTCCGCGTAGTCTTCCTCGTCATACTCCTCATCGTCGTAGACATAATCCTCATAACGGAAGCCGGGCGCGTCCTTGGCCTGCGTCTCGCTCTTAATATCGATCTTATACCCCGTCAGTCTGGCCGCCAGTCTCGCGTTCTGCCCCTCCTTACCGATGGCAAGGGAAAGCTGGTAATCCGGCACCACCACCTTGGCCGTCTTCTCATCGGGATCAGCGAACACCGCCACAATCTTGGCCGGAGACAGCGCGTTCTGGATCAGATTACCCGGGTTCTCATCCCAGTTAACGATATCAATCTTCTCCCCGCAAAGCTCATCCACAATGGAGTTAACCCTGGCGCCGTTGATACCCACACAGGCGCCCACGGCGTCCACGTTCGGGTTGTTGGAGCGCACCGCGATCTTCGTCCTGCTGCCCGCCTCTCTGGCAATGCTCATAATCTCCACCGTACCGTCCTTGATCTCCGTCACCTCGGACTCGAAAAGGCGTTTCACCAGCTCAGGATGCGTGCGGCTCACCAGAATCCTCGGTCCCTTGGGCGTGTTCCTCACTTCCAGAATATAGACCTTAATTCTCTCTGTGGGCCGGAAATGCTCGGTGCGCACCTGCTCGTTCTCATTCAAAATGGCGTCCGCCTTACCCAGATTGATGGAGATGTTCTTACCCATGTAGCGCTGGACAATGCCCGTCACCACGTCCTTCTCCTTCTCGAAATACTGGTTGTAGATAACGCTTCTCTCCTCCTCGCGGATTTTCTGCAGGATCACGCTCTTGGCATTCTGGGTGGCAATGCGTCCAAACTCCTTGGAACGGATCTCCACACGGACGATATCACCCACTTTTGCGGCAGAATCAATCTCCTTCGCCTCCTCGGGGGAAATCTGCATCACCGGGTCCTCCACCTCCTCCGCGACTTCCTTCTCCGCGTAACAGTAGTAGTCGCAGGTCTCCCTGTCGATTTCCACCTTCACGTTGTCCGCCTTGCCAAAATGATTCTTGTACGCGGTAATCAGCGAATTTTCTATCGCCTCAAAGAGGGTATCCTTGCTGATCTCCTTTTCCCTCTCCAGAATCTCCAGCGCCTCCATTAATTCCTTATTCATTTTCCATTGTCCTCCTATGTTTCCTGTATAATGTCCAATGCCAATCTGACCGTCGCGATATCAGACCTTTCAAATGTACGCAGAACGCCGTCCTGTTCAATGGTCACAGTGCGGTCGTCAAATGCCTTTAAAATCCCGGAAAATTCTTTCTGCCCGTCCATGGGCTTATATGCTTTCAGTTCCACTGCCTCTCCGAGGCTCTTCTCCATGTGCCGGTCCTTCTTCAAAACCCTGCCGAGTCCCGGACTGCTGACTTCCAGAATGTAGGCGTCCGGAATAAAATCCTCCGCATCGAGCGCATCGGACAGGGCGCGGCTCACATTCTCGCAGTCCTGAATATTTACGCCCTCCGGCTTGTCGATATAAACACGCAGATAGTAGTCTTTTCCCTCCTTCACATACTCCACATCATAAATTTCCACACCATGCTGCTCCACGATGGGAGACAGAAGGCGCTCCGTCTTTTCCTCGTATGTCTCTCGTTTTGACATAACATCCTCCTGCACGGAAAAGAGCGGACTCGCAAGTCCACTCTTTATCTCAGTAACTATTCTTAATTCTACTGTATTATAGCACCCTTTTTCTTCCATTGCAAGCATTTTTCATCCGCTCGCACGGGCCTGCGGCGGATTTGACAGGGCGGCCGATATCCATTACTCTATAGATAGTTTTCAACGATGGGGGAGAAAAAACATGACCAACAAATTGGACCGCCTTTTATTGCTGCACCTGTTCCAGAGCTTTGTCACCACCTGGGCGCTGATGAAAGCGTCCCGCATGGAGCCGGGCAATATTCTTACCTTCGTGTTCTATCTTCTGGTATTTTTCTTCTACCGGCATGTGAACCGCCGGATGGATCTTTTACAGGTTTCCAACCGCGTGGCCCTGCTTACCGCCGTCGTCTTTACATCATTGTATATGCTGGTGGATTATCCCCATTATATAGAACTGCTCACAAGCCGGCTCTACCGCTTCGCCGTTCTGACCGTTATCTTTATAGGCTTTGTCTGCCTGTTTTACTATCTGCTCCACTTTCTGTATTCTTATGCCTGCAACAAAAAGAGGCTGTACCGCGCTCTGCTCACCCGTTATCAGGACATGCCTTACACCTATGAAGGCCGTCGCCCTCTTGTTTCCGCGTGGTTTTCGGCGTTTGTAAATTTTATCCGCAGCCATACGGCCCTGTGCGCCTTCCTGTGCTGCCTCCTCTGCTGGCTCCCCTACTATCTCTATCAGTATCCGGGCATTATGACCCCCGACAGCATCAACCAACTGGAACAGATTCTGGGCGTGATTCCATGGTCCAACCATCATCCCTGGGTTCACACGCTGGTTTTCGGCCTCTTCTATCACATCGGCTATGCGCTCACAGGCAATATGGTTACCGCCGTATCCGTCTATACCTTTTTCCAGATGTGTCTGCTTGCGGGCAGCGTGGCATACTTTATCTCCACCCTCCGCTCCCACAAGATCCGGCCCTTCGTCCTGCTGATGATCATGGCCTTCTATGCCCTGATCCCCTATCATGCCGTTTTTTCCGTCACAGTCTGGAAGGACATTCCCTTCGCGGCGGCTGTGCTTCTTTTCAGCTGCGCCATCCTTCGCCTGTCTGTGCAGGGCAGGGTCTGTGCCGGAAACCTCTTTGTTTTCATGATATCAGGTGTTATGATATGTCTTTTCCGCTCAAACGGCTGGTATGCCTTTCTTCTGGCGCTTCCCTTTCTGCTGTTCGGTTTCCGCCATAAGGCAAAAGCCGTCTACCCGCCGCTTTTTGCCGCGCTCCTTCTGGCCATCCTCGTCAAATACCCGGTCATGAGCGCCTTTCACGTGCAGCAGCCCGATTTCATCGAATCCGTCTGCATTCCCATGCAGCAAATTACGGCTGTCATCTGCAATGACAGATATCTTTCCGAAGAAGAACTTGCCCTGATAGAAAACGTGGTAGACCTGACCTATATCCGTGACCTCTATAATCCCACCTTTGCGGATAACATCAAAGAACTCGTCAGGGCAGGCAATCAGGACTATCTGACTGCCCACAAGAACGAGTTTCTGAAGCTCTGGATCGACCTGGGTCTGCGCTATCCCGGCGATTACCTGACCGCCTATGTGAACCAGACCTACGGTTACTGGTATCCCGACTCCTTCTATCTGGTGGCGGAAGCCGAGGGCGTCAGCGCCACGGATCTGGGCGTATCGCACACCCCGCTGATCGGCGGTCCCTTAGTCATCAAAGCCAAAGAAATTGCCGTCAAGCTGGGCAGCATGGTGCCCATTTACGGCACGCTCTGGAGCATGGGCGTGGCATGCTGGGTTCTGCTTTTCAGCATCAGCGTTACCGTTATCCGCCGGGATTACCACAAACTGATCTGCTATCTGCCCGGACTGTGCCTGCTTCTCTCCGTACTGGCAGCCACGCCGGTAGCCACGGAGTTCCGCTATGTCTATTTTCTGGTGATGTGTCTGCCCTTTTATCTGATCACGGCAATCCTGCCGGAAGATGCGGACGCACCCGCCTCCTGACATCCTGATCGTTTCAATAACAGCTTAATCTGATTGTCGATGGCCAAACTGTTACATAAAAATACAGTCTCCCGTCTTCAGGTGCGTGTACACCGTACCGCTTTCGCCTGCGCGCAGCCGCTCCTGCGCCATGTCCCCGGTGCAGTGGTTAAAGCCCGCCATGCCGATCCCCATATCTTCAAGCATTTTCATGGTTTCCGCAAGTCTCGGCTCGTCTGCCTCCACCAGATGAGAGCCGCCAAATACCGCATACACCGGCTGACCGAAACGTTCCCTCACACTCTCAATCATATTTAAGATGCCCGGATGGCTACAGCCTGCAATGACAATCAGGCCTTTTGCGTCTTCTATCACCAGACAGACCTCGTCCGGGAAATCATCCTCCACCATGCCTGCCGCCGTCTGCCGCACAAAACGGGCCGGCGGCTTCTCAAAGGCATATTTTCTGTCGAAACCGCCCACCACATGACATCCCGCAAAGAGCGTAAACGTGCCCTCGCAGATAAGGCGCCTGATCTTTTTCTCCTCCAAAAACTCTGTCCCGAATCCGCATCCCAGATATGTATATTTTTCACCGTCGCGGGCATATTTTTCCTCAAAAAACTGCGGCCCTGTCACAAGCGGCGCGCATATGCCGTGGGACGCCATATCGGGATAGCCGCCCGCATGGTCGTAATGGCTGTGGCTCAGGATCACATAATCCACGTCCTTTAAAGAGACATGCATCTTCTCCGCGTTTTTGCGGGCCGTTTTCCCCGCACCGCAGTCAAACAGAATCTTTTTACCCCCTGTCTCCACCAGAAAGGACAGCCCGTGCTCCGCCGTCAGCGCCCTGTTCCGGGAAAGATTGTTTTCCAGTAATGTCCGTAAAATTACCATTGTGTCTTTTCCTTTCAACGTCTGATCAAAAGCACCGCCACGTCATTCACATTGGTGCCCGTCGCTCCCGTGACAAGCAGTCCGTCCGTCTTTTTCAGCGCATGGTAAGCATCGTTGTCCTGCAGCACGTCATAAATGGATATCCCTTCTGCCGCAAGCTTTTTTGCCGTATCCCCGTCACAATAACCGCCCGCCGCATCGGTGGGGCCGTCCGTTCCGTCGCTGCCCAGACTGAATACCGCCGTGCCTTTCAGACCGGCAATCCCCTCCGCCGCCGCCAGCGCAAGTTCCTGATTCCTGCCGCCCTTCCCCCGGCCTGTCAGATGCACCACCGTCTCGCCGCCCGCCAGAAAGGCCAGACTTTTTTCCGTGTTCCGGTGGGTCTTTGCCATGGCCGAGAGAAACCGCCCCGCCTCTCTGGCCTCACAGGAGAGCTGATCCGTCAAAATTGCGGCCTCGTAGCCGAGCTCCTCACAGGCCGACGCCGCCGCGCGGCACAGGCCCGACACGCTTCCTGTAATCTGCGTCTCCACATTGGCAAGCGTCTTCGGCGTCTCCTGTGCCAGCAGCGCCATCGCCCTTTCGCTCAACTGTAATCCGTATTTTTTCGCTATGGCAAGCGCCTCCCCGCAGGTGGAAGAATCCGGGTACGCCGGGCCGGAGGCGATCATATCCGGCGGATCGCCCAGAATATCGCTCAAAACAATACTGCGCACACGGGCCGGCTCGCAGGCCAGAGCAAACCGCCCGCCTTTCACAGCGGAAAGCCGCTTGCGTATCGTGTTGATCTCCACAATATCCGCCCCGCAGGCCAAAAGCCGTTCTGTGATATCCTTAAGCTCCTCCCCGTCCACCAGCGGCTTTTCAAAGAGAGCAGAACCGCCGCCGGACAGAAGAAAAATAACCTCATCCTCCGCCCCGGCCTTTGCCGCCAGATCAAGAGCCGCCTGCGTCGCCAGAAAGGAATTTTCATCCGGCACCGGGTGTCCCGCCTCGAAACATCTCGTCCGGGGAATTTCTCCTTTCACATGGCCGTATTTCGTCACCACTACCCCCGCTTCCATCCTGTCGCCCAGCATATCCGCCGCAGTTTTAGCCATCTGCCAGCCGGCCTTCCCGGCCGCCACCATATAGAGCTTCCCCCGCCCGAATTTTCTTCCCGCAAGAGCCTTCCGCACCGCCTCGTCCGGCAGCACCGCCTGAATGGACTTTCTGATAATCTGTTCCGCGTCTTCCCGTAATGTCATATGCCTCTCCGTACCGAATGGGTCTCCTGCCTTTTTCTTTTACTATACTACATTTATCCCCCTTTGTATATGCTGCCGCCGCTTGTCCGGCTGTCTCCCGCCACCCTTCTCCCAGGCGTAATAAACGAAATTTTATAATACTTTCATTCAAATTTCTTTCCAAAATTCATGGACATTTCTTCACCCGTGTGCTATACTCAATCTACCCGGAGAGAATCATTATTGCAAGTTCAAATGACATAATGATTGTGCTGTCAGCCAACACACGAAAGGAGGCACGAAATGACAGACAGTCAAAAACTCGATCTTCTTCTTTCTGAGATGAAAGAAGTCAAAACAGATGTTAGGACATTAAAAGAGGATGTTTCTGTTTTAAAGCAGAAGGTCTCCTCTTTAGAAGATAAAGTGGACGAACTGTCTCAACGGACAGACACGATGGAGGATAAGATTGTCCAGATAAATCTGATCCTCGAAAATGAGATTCGTGTCAACATCCAGCGGATGGCGGAAGGCCATCTCGACCTGTCGCGAAATCTGCATGAAGCAATGCAGCCCAACAGCGAAGTTGAAATGCTTGCGCTCAGGGTCGGCATGCTTGAATCGGACATGCGAAAGGTCAAGGAAAAACTGGCTTAAAGAGGAGCAAAATGAAGCGCCGAAGGAGATTCCGTTCTCCGCCGGCGCTTTTGTTATACGAGGCTGTGCAATCGAGCAGGGAAGAGTTTCCCCTGCTCGCCGCGCGCCCCATGCGCCGCTTTGGCGGCATACTTCCACCGCATGGGGCTGTGCATAAAAAATACCGCAAACCTCATTCACAAGGTTTCCGGCATCCTTTAGGGTTGGGCTGTTCTAAAACAGTCAACAGCTCGTAGGGGAATCGAACCCCTGTTTCCGCCGTGAGAGGGCGGCGTCTTAACCGCTTGACCAACGAGCCATCTGATTGACACTTGCTTATTCTATTACATTTTCTGAGAGATTGCAAGTACTTTTTCTATTTTTTCTAAAAAATTTTTCAATTTTTTCCTACGCTCTCCCAAAACCCGCATCAATACGCCATTTTTCCGCTACAGCACCTTACTTAAGAAATCAATCGTTCTTGGCTCCTTCGGATGGTCGAGCACCTCCTCCGGGGTTCCCTCCTCGATGATGTAACCGCCTTCCATAAAAATCACGCGGCTGGCCACCTCTCTGGCAAACCCGATCTCATGGGTCACCACCATCATCGTCATACCGTCCCGTGCCAGCTCTTTCATCACCGCGAGCACCTCTCCCACCATCTCAGGATCAAGGGCGCTGGTCGGCTCGTCAAAAAGCATGATATCGGGATTCATTTCAAGCGCTCTGGCAATCGCCACACGCTGCTTCTGTCCACCGGAAAGCTGGCTGGGATAAGCCTGCGCCTTATCGGAAAGCCCTACCCGCTCTAAAAGCTGCATCGCCTTGTCCCTCGCATCCTCCTTGGAAAGCCTCTTTAAATGAACCGGCGCCAGCGTCATATTCTTTAAGACATTCAAATGGTTAAACAGGTTAAAATGCTGGAACACCATGCCGATATTTTCACGCACCTTATTGATATCCGTGTGCTTATCGGTCACATCAAAACCGTCAATCATGATCTGGCCGGACGTTGCCTTCTCCAGTTGGTTGAGACAGCGCAAAAGGGTAGATTTCCCGCTCCCGGAAGGACCGATCAGCACAACCACCTCTCCCTCGGTCACTTCCAGACTGATATCCTTAAGCACTTCCAGAGTCCCGAAGCTCTTCTTTAAATTCTTCACCGAAATCTTGACATCCTTATTATCTGCCACGGTTGATCCTCCTCTCGATCCGCTTGGAAACCTTGCTCAACAGGGTGATGACGATCAGGTACATGATCCCGACAATGGCCCACGCCTGCAGATTCTTAAAGGTATTGCCCATGATGGTCTTACCCACGTTTGTAAGCTCCGGGAATCCGATTACGGAGAGGATCGACGTATCTTTTAAGGTAATGATAAACTGGTTGATAATGGAGGGAATCATCGTGCGCACCGCCTGCGGTACCACGATTAGCGCCATCCCAGCGCCGTAGGAGAGCCCAAGGCTTCTGCCTGCTTCCATCTGCCCCCTGTCCACGCTCTGGATGCCCGCCCTGACAATCTCCGCCATATAGGCGCCGCAGTTCATGGAAAGTGCGATCGTACCCGCCTGCAGGGCATCCATTTTAAAGCCCGTAAACCCAAGACTCTGAATGCCTGCGGGTATGCCAAAATAAATAAAATAGGCCAGCACGATAAGCGGCACGCCGCGCACCGCATCCACATAGACCGTGCCGATAAAATTAAGCAGCCTGTTATGCCCCACGTTCATCAGGCCGAAGATCATGCCGATGATCGTTGCAAACACCAATGAAAGCAGGCACAGCAGAAGCGTGTGCCCCATCGCCTTCAAAAGCATTGTCCCGTATGTCTGAATGATCATTACCATAAAACATTTCTCCCTCTATACAGAGAATGCCCGTTTGGGGCATTCTCTCGCGTGAAACTTAGTACTTCTTGGCGTTCCGTCCTATGACGGAACGTCCTTAGAAGTACTTTTCACACTGTTATTTTTCCAGATACTTCGCGATAATCTCATCGTACTTGCCGTTCGCCTTAATGTTCTTAAGGCCCGCGTTGAACATGTCGAGAAGCTCCTGATTCTCGGGATTCATAATGGCAAAGCCGTAAGGTGCGCCCTCGCTCTCCATGCCCTCGGGAATCGTCAGCGCAAGGCCGCCCGTCTTGATCGAGTCAGCCATAATCGGCGTGTCCTCCACACAAGCTGCGGAGTTGCCTAAAATAACGTCCTGATACATGGTCGGTGAATCCTCGAACACCGTGGTGGTAAAGCCGTACTCATCCTTGATGCTCTCAGCAAAGTCCATGCCCGCCGTGCCGTTCTTCACAGCTACATTCTTGCCCGCAAGATCTTCAAAGCTCGCGATTGAGCTGCCCTCCGCCACAACGAAGGTCTGTGTCGCGTCATAGTAACCGTCAGAAAAAATCCAGCCGGAATCGATACGCTCCTGCTTGATGGTCGCGCCTGCAATCAGCGCGTCCGCCTGCCCTGCCTGTACAGCCGCCACGCCCGCATCCCAGCCAAGGCTTGTCAGCTCATATTTGAATCCCTGATCCTCAGCGATCGCTGCCAGAACATCCACATCGATGCCTACAAAATCTCCTTCTTCGTTGGTGAACTCAAAAGGACGGAACACCGTATCCGTCGCCACAACCCATACCTTGTCGCCTTTCGCGCTGCCGCCGCCGCACGCCGTCACACCAAGAGCCATACAGCCAATCAGAATCATTGCCAGTAATTTTTTCATAAACATCCTCTCCTTTTCTACCGCAAATGTCTTATTCATTAGAAAAACGGTGTACTGTTTGGCAATGACACCGTCTTTCCACTTTCTTAAGTATATGGAGTTTTCCGTTCCTTGTCAAGAATTTTGTATACAAATATACAAGTATCACATTCTTGCAGGTACAGACGGATGACTTATGATCAGGCCCGCCGGACTGCAGCCGTATGTGCTGGAGCTACAGATCCGCCGCCGCGGCAAGAATCATCTCCACCGCCTTATCAATGCCCAGCTTCTCCGTGTTGACCGTCAGATCAAAATTTCTCGCATCGCCGTAAGTCTGCTTCGTATAGTACTCACAGTAGCGTTTTCTCGCTTTGTCCACGGCGCGCACATCATTCGCCACCTGATCCGCTGGCACCTGATCCATCATCTTTGTCATGCGCTTCACCCGCCAGTCAAACCCGGCGTGGACAAACACATTCAGACAGTGGTCGAACTCCCGCAGGATATAATCGCCGTTGCGCCCCACGATCACACAGCTCTCCCTGTTGGCCAGCTCCCTGATGGCGTCCCGCTGGGCCTGCCACAGCTCCTCCTCCAGAGGTTTATTGTAAAAGTCGAACAGACTCTGGGCAAAGCCGAAATTCTTCGGCACCCGCTCGTCCCATCTGTGCACCTGCTCAGGAGTCAGGCTTCTTCCTGAGATAGCAGTCTTTAAAATGATATCCTTGTCATAATACTCAATCCCCAGCTCCTTAGCCACCCGTTTGCCAATCTCGCCGCCTCCTGCACCAAATTCTCTTCCTATCGTGACGATTTTTCTCATGCTTCTTCCTCCCTCCCATCTTTTTTCGTTCAGCACGCGCCATTCGCAAAATCGCGCCTTCGGCGCTCTCCGCCGCTTTGCGGCTATTTTTGCTCATATGCGGCGCTCCCTCAGAGTTTCATCTATCTGTCAAACTTGTGCAAGCACAGTTTGCCCGACAGATAAAACTCTGGCTGAACTGTTAAACTAGGTCAAAGATACTAATCTGGTTGGACTCGGGGATATTTCCGAGGAGTCCAAGCTGACTCATTAAGTCAATTACGGATTTGGAAACCTTTGTCCGGTCCCTGAAATCATCCTTACTCAGGAAAGGCCCGTCCTTGGCGGCCTCCACGATAGCATCCGCCGCCTTCTCTCCCAGACCGTCGATGCTGTTTAAGGAGGGCATCAGCTTTCCGCCCACAATCTGAAACAGGCGGGACTGCGCCGTAAAAATGTCAATCGGCACAAAGTCAAACCCTCTCGCATACATTTCCTGCACGATCCTCATGTCCTTCTGGGTATCCTGCTCCTTCTTGGAAAGCTCGTCGTTTCTGCGCTTATAGTCCGCCATCACGCTCTCCAGATGTGCCTGCCCCTGACACATGATTTCATAGGAAAAAGCCGACGCGCGGATGCTGAAATAGGCTGCATAGTAAGCCAGCGGATAATTGATCTTGCAGTAGGCAATGCGCCACGCCATCATAACGTACGCCGCCGCATGCGCCTTGGGGAACATGTACTTGATCTTCTTGCAGGAACCGATGTACCAGTCCGGCACACCCTGTTCCTTCATCGCGTCGATCCACTCGTCCTTTAACCCCTTGCCCTTACGCACACTCTCCATGATGGTGAAGGACAAGGACGGCTCCACCCCCTGCTGCATCAGATAAATCATGATATCGTCACGGCAGCAGATGGCCGTGGAGATGGTTGCAAGCCCTTCCTCAATCAGCGTCTGGGCATTGCCCAGCCACACGTCCGTGCCGTGGGACAGGCCGGAAATACGCACCAGATCCGTGAAGCACTTCGGCTTGGCGTCTATTACCATCTGGATCACAAACTCCGTGCCAAACTCCGGGATGCCGAGGCACCCCAGCTTACAGCCGCCGATCTGCTCCGGGGTGATGCCAAGGGCCTCCGTCGACTGGAAAAGCGACATTACCCCCTTGTCGTCCAGCGGGATCGCCGTCGGGTCAATCCCCGTCAGATCCTGCAGCATACGGATCATGGTAGGATCATCATGCCCCAGAATATCGAGCTTTAGCAGGTTGTGGTCGATGGAATGATAGTCAAAATGGGTGGTGACGATATCCGTCGTCATATCATTGGCCGGATGCTGCACCGGGGTAAAGGAATTGATGTCCTCCCCCATGGGCAGAACCACGATACCGCCGGGATGCTGCCCGGTGCTTCTGCGGATGCCGGTACAGCCCGATACGATCCGGTTGATCTCGCAGACCCGCTTATGCCTGCCCCTCTCCTCATAATAATTTTTCACATAGCCGAAGGCCGTCTTATCCGCCAGCGTACCGATCGTTCCCGCCCGGTAGGTCTGCCCGCTGCCGAAAATCACTTCCGTGTATTTATGCGCCTTACTCTGGTACTCTCCCGAAAAGTTCAGGTCGATATCCGGCTCCTTATCTCCCTTAAAACCAAGGAATGTCTCAAAAGGAATGTCAAACCCTTCCTTTTGCAATGGCGTCCCGCACACCGGGCAGTCCTTATCCGGCATATCACATCCCGCACCGCCGCCGTAAGCCTTCACTTCCTCGGAGTCAAAGTCATAATAATGACACTTCGGACACAGATAATGGGGACTTAGGGAGTTAACCTCCGTGATTCCCGCCATATTCGCCACAAAGGAGCTTCCCACGGAACCCCGGGACCCCACCAGATAACCGTCTTCCACGGATTTCCACACCAATTTCTGCGCAATGATATACATCACCGCAAAGCCGTTGGAGATGATGGAGTGCAGTTCCTTCTCCAGCCTGTCCTCCACGATCTTCGGCAACGTCTCGCCGTACAGCTCGTGGGCTTTGTTGTAACAGATATCCGTAAGCTGCTTGTCGCTGTCCTCTATGACCGGCGGACACTTATCCGGCCGCACCGGGGACATAACCTCAATCATATCCGCGATCAGATTGGTGTTTGTAATCACCACCTCCTCGGCCTTGTCGCTGCCAAGATAGGCAAACTCATCAAGCATCTCCTCCGTGGTACGGAAATACAGAGGCGCCTGGTTGTCCGCATCCGGGAAGCCCTGCCCTGCCATAATGATGCGCCGGTAGATCTCGTCCTCCGGATTCAGAAAATGCACGTCACAGGTAGCGGCTACCGGCTTATGGAACTGTTCTCCCAGCCGCACAATCTGCCTGTTGGTCTCCATGATATCCTCCATGGACGTGACATCCGGCACCCGGTCAGACTCAATCATAAACCGGTTGTTGCCAAGAGGCTGTATTTCCAGGTAGTCATAAAAGCCGACAATCCTTGCAATCTCCGCATCGGATCTTTTCTCCAGAAGCGCCCGGTAAAGCTCCCCCGCCTCGCAGGCGCTCCCCAAAATCAATCCTTCCCTGTACTGCGCAAGCAGACTCTTCGGTATTCTCGGCCTTCTGGAAAAATAAGTCAGATGGGACTCGGAAACCAGACGATAAAGGTTCATGCGTCCCACATTGTTCTTCGCCAGAATAATCGCGTGATAAGTAGGCAGCTTTTTGATGATATCGGGACTGGCCTTTCCTCTGGCGTTCATCTGCGCCAGCGTGGTGATCCCCTCCTTCGCCATCATGGGAATCAGCTTCACGAAAATCTCCGCGGTGGCCTCCGCATCATCCACAGCCCTGTGGTGGTTCTCCAAAGATACGCCGAGCGTCTTCGCCACCGCATCCAGCGTATGCTTCTTCTGCCCTTTCAGAAGAATCCTTGCGATCCCCAGCGTATCCACATAAGTAAAATCATGAGAAATCCCCTGCATGTCGCAGTTTTCCATGATAAAACCCATGTCGAACTGGGCGTTGTGCGCCACCAGAATACAGCCCCCGCAGAAGTCCAGAAACTGCGGCAGCACCGTGTCAATCTGCTCCGCCCCCATAACCATATCATCTGTTATTCCCGTCAGCTTCTCAATCTCAAAGGGGATGGGCACAAGCGGATCGACGAAAGTGGAAAAGCGTTCCACAATCTTACCGCCGCTGACTTTCACCGCGCCGATCTCAATGATGCGGTTTTTTGTGGGAGAAAATCCCGTCGTCTCGATATCAAAAACCACAAAGTCCGCCCCGAAATCCTGTCCCTTCTCATTGGTGGCAATCTCGTGCAGATCGTCCACCAGATAGGCTTCCACCCCGTAAATTACCTTGAAAAAGCTCTGCTTGTCCGGCTCCGGCTCCCCGGCCTCTTTACAGCGGTTCTTCTCCGCCTTCCACAGATCCTCCCATACATGGTTCGCGTCGGGAAAAGACTGCACGACCCCGTGGTCGGTGATCGCGATAGCCGGATGCCCCCACTTGTAGGCGCGTTTCACGATATCCTTCGCCTCGGAGACCCCGTCCATATCACTCATCTTCGTATGACAGTGCAGCTCCACCCGCTTTCTGACGCTTCTGTCTTCACGGGAAGTCGTAAAATCGGGGATTTTCTTAATGCCTGCAAGGGAACCGATGGTCAGCTCATGGTCAAACTTATCCACCGTGGTCATACCCTTGATCTTGACATATGTCCCCTCTTTCATAACATCTGTTATTTCTTTGACCTGTTCGTTTCTCACAAAAAACTTCACCGTCATGGTGTCTGTATAATCCGTGATATCGTAAATCAAAATCGTGCGCTCGTTCTTAATCTCCCGCCGGTCCTTCCGGATCACCTTACCGCGGATCACCACCTCGCCCATTTCCCCGATAATGTCCTCGATGGGCATGGCCTCCTCCTCAAAATCCCTGCCGTAAATCACATCCGGGTTATCAGAGCGTTTCAGAGGCCGTTTAAAATCTCCCTTCTCCCTGTCCCTGCCGCCGGCAAATTTTTTCGGCGCAGAGGGAAAACCGGATGCCCCCTGCTGTCCTTGCTGCGCTGCCTTTCCCGCATCTCCTGCCGCCTCTGCATTTTTAGAGGCCTCCCCGTCACGGGACGGTTCTCCCTGCGCCTTTCCCTGAGAAAGCGCCGCACCCTTCATCTGCACGGCAAATCCTGCTCTCGCCGAGATCTCCGCCACCTGTATTTCCAGACGCCGCTCGTCCTCCTCGCGGTTTTTGCCCGCCGCCTTCTCCTTATAGGCCAGCTCCACCTGTACCGGGATAGAACAACGCTCGTTATATATCTTTTCCAGAATCCGCGCAAGCTCCCCGCCTTTTTCCCGGCCAAACACCGTATCCTCCAGCGTCAGCAGCATCTTGTCCGCCGAAAAGGACACATCCGCCCGCCGGAAAAGGCTGTATTCTACGGGCGACGCCTCCCTCAGCTCCAACAGAATGCTATCCCGGTAAACATCCATCAGCTTCTCCGGGTCATACTGGGAAGAGAGCGTAAACCGTTCATAGAACTTCACGGTGACCGGCATATTCGGGAAAAACTGCTTCCCGATTTCCCGCTCCACCCGAAACACATCTTCCTTATGGATCAGATGGTCAGCGGCGATATAAACGCGTAGAAAATCCTTCCGTTTGGTACTGGTCACCTTCTCCACAGTGACATTCTCAAACAGATCCTGTAGTCCCGTATCCAGTTTTAACGTAGGAAACACCTCAAAAAAAGCTTTACTCATTCCAGTGCAGAAGCTCCTCCCTAAGCGTGTGCAGAAGCTCCTGCTCCGGCACCTTTCTCACAATCTCTCCCCGCTTAATCAAAAGGCCTTCCCCGATCCCTCCGGCAATGCCGATGTCGGCCTCCTTTGCCTCTCCGGGACCGTTCACCGCACAGCCCATAACGGCCACCTTGATATCCAGCGGAATATCCTGTACCATCTCCTCCACCTGCCCCGCCAGACCGATCAGATCGATCTTCGTCCTGCCGCAGGTGGGACAGGACACCACCTCAATGCCGCCTTTCCTGAGCCCAAGCGTCCTGAGAATCAGTTTCGCTGACTTGATTTCCTCCGCGGGATCGCCTGTCAGGGAAACCCGGATCGTGTCGCCGATCCCCTGATTTAAGATAATCCCCAGACCCACGGCGGACTTGATATTGCCGCTTGTCACCGTGCCGGATTCCGTAATCCCCACATGCAGAGGATAAAGTGTCTTCGCTGCCAGAAGCTCATGCGCTTTGACACACATCATCACATCCGAAGATTTTATACTTATGACAAGATTGTCATATCCACAGTCCTCGATCATGCCCACCTTATCCAGCGCGCTCTCCACAATGCCCTCCGCCGTTACGCCGTGATATTTTTCTACAAGCTCGCGCTCTAAGGAACCGCTGTTTACTCCCACGCGGATCGGAATATGCCGCTCTCTGGCCGCCGCCACAACCGCCGCCACCTTTTCTTTTCCGCCGATGTTGCCCGGATTGATACGGATTTTGTCCGCGCCGTTTTCCATCGCCGCAATGGCCATTTTATAATCAAAATGAATGTCCGCCACCAGCGGAATATGAATCTGCTCCTTGATTTTTGCAAGCGCCTGTGCCGCCTCCATGGTGGGAACCGTACACCTGATGATCTCGCAGCCCGCCTTTTCAAGACGCAGAATCTGCGCCACTGTCGCCTCCACATCCTCCGTGGGCGTGTTGGTCATGGACTGTATCAGAATCGGATTTCCTCCCCCGATTTTCCTGTCTCCGATTGTGATGACTTTCGTCTGTTCTCTATGTTTTTTCAAAACTGCCTCCATACCTTTCTCGTTATTCTCATATTATTTAAACGCTGAATAATTGTGAAACTCATCTCAACGCTATAGCAATTGTGCAATTTCAATAATTCTAAATGAGTTTTATATTCATCTACATTATAAACGATAAAAGTCCGTTAGACAAATCTGTTTTTCTATGTGCCGCACAAATTCCCCGCCCCGTCTGCCTCTTCTTTGGCCGCCTTTCCGGGTCAGATCCCGCATCACCTCCCCAGCCACCTTATAGCGCGCTTCCGGCTCCTCTCTGGTACAGCGGGCTATGATTTCTTCCAGCTCCTTTGACAAAAGGGGATTGTAATAAGATGCCGGAAACGCCATGCCCGGCACTTTTTTTTGAACTGCCCCTGTCACCATATAGTAGAGCGTTTTGCCAAGCGCATACAGATCGCTTCTCTCATCCGCACGGACGCCGCGCCCATCCTCTCCCCGCTGCTCCGGCGCCGCAAACCCGGCCGAAAACGCCATCCGCGCCCCGTCCTCTTCTCCGAAACTGCGAAGACCGGCCGCCCCGAAATCCACCAGTTTCAGACGTCCGTCACGGCATACCATAATATTATCCGGCTTCAGATCCCGATAAATAACAGGTGTTTTTCTCGTGTGCAGATAGGACAGAACATCTAACAGCGCCGCCGCCCACAGACGCGCCTGCTCCTCCCCCACGCTCCCCTGTCTCTCTATATAGTTATGTAAACTTATGCCTTCCACATACTCCATCACCAGATACCACCCATCCTCACAGAGAAGGTCATATACCACCGGCAGCATCGGATGGTGCAGATCACGCAGAAATGCGGCTTCTTCCCTGATTCTTTCGCCGCTCTCCCCCTCCCCTTCCCACAGTCGCTTCACCGCCACGAATCTTCCAAGACCCTCATCCTCCGCCAGATACACACTGCCCTCTCCGCCCTGCCCCAGGGAGCTTATAATCCTGTATTTTCCCAACCGTTCTCTTTTGTCCATAACTTCTCTCTCTTTTCTTTCTTAACTACAGTGCGCACAGATAACCGCAAACCTTACATTATTCTACAGCTATTGTGCAAATCACATAATCGTAAGCAGACCCTTGGAAAACGCCAGTACTTAGCGAGGTTTTTTCGAGCTTAGTACTGCTGCGTTTGGAGCGGAGCGCAAGCGTGTCTGCGTTGATTATGTGATTCGCACAATTCGTCAAACTAAAAAAAGGTTTGCTATTATCTACCCGCCCTCACATAAACCGCCGAAAGATTATCCTTCTCCCCCCGCTTCATACAGGTCTCCCCGATCTCCCTAAGCCGCCGCCCGATCTGTTCCTCCCCCGTAAGTTCCCGGGGATTCATAACCTCCTGCAGCTCCTCCCCGTCGACACGCCGCCTGAAACCGTCCGAACAAAGGAGAATCCCCTCCCCCGGCTTTAACACGCCCATTCTGTGCTGCGGCGTAAAACTGCCGAAGCTGCCGAGACATTTCGTCAGTTTTCCTGCATCCTGCACGTGATCCTCCGTAAGCTGCTCCATACGACGGCCCCGCAGCCGGTACGCCCTGCTGTCACCCAGATGCCATAAAAGCCATGTCCTTTCCCACAGGACAAGCACGGTCATGGTCGTACCAAGCGAAATCTCCTCCTGCGCGGCATATCGTTTCATCTCCCTCTGCATGTGAAAAACCAGTCTGTCCAGAGACCTTCGTATCACCCAATACCGTTTGTTTTTTCGTATCATGGCAAACAGCTCCGTATAATACCATGTCCTGAGCTGTTCTGCCGCATAGCCGCTTGCCTCCCCGCCGCAGGCAGCGCCACCCATACCATCGCACACAGCCGCCAGAAGCACCCGCCCCCTGCGCGTCAATGTCTGCTGCAGCACGACCGAATCCTGATTCTTTTCAGCCTCCCTGCCGCGGCACCAATATACATCCGTCAAATACCGCACGTCCCAAACACACCTCCCTTATATTTCGACCCATTATTCCATCCTGTTACAACAGCCGCCTCCATCCGGCGCCGTTTCTGTCACACCCGTTTTTTACATAATATCGGAAAAACTGCGGGACCCCCGCCCTGTAACTCATTCCGGATTCAAGAACAGAATCCGATGCGGATATCATACTATATTATTTGAAAAAGCGCAAGTGCCGGAAAAATTGCCATTTACCGGTATTCTCCCCCAATGTTTTACGCTGTCACAATTTCCTGTACAATCACAACAGGCCGGCGCTTAACGCACCAGCCTCATAATATCGTTGTACATAATAAATACCATCAATACCATCAGTACCACCAGCCCGGCGAAATGCACCATGCCCTCCTTCTCCGGCGGCACAGGCTTCCCGCGGAGCACCTCCACAAACATGAACACAAGCCGTCCGCCGTCCAGCGCCGGGAGCGGCAGAAGGTTCATAATGCCCAGATTGACGGACAAAAGCACCACGATTTCCAGCATGGTCAGAATGGCGTAGGGTGTACCGTAGTTTTCCTCTGCCGCGTCATAACTCTCTCCCACAAGCTGCGCAATGCCCACAGGCCCCGACACATCATCCTTCGACACCTGTCCCGCCACCAGCATACGCAGGCTCTTGTAGGTGATCTTAACCCAGTATTCCACCTCGTAAAAGCCATACTGGAATACCTGTAAGGGATTGCACTCCAGATACTCCCCGCCGTTGGTAATCCCCATATAATAACGCCTGTCATTTTCATCGTACTGCGGGAAAAGCGTGGTCACGTTCTTCTCCCCGTTTCTCAAGTAGGTGATCTCCATCTCCTCCCCCTGATTCAGGGCGGAAATCATGGAAACCTCCCGGTAAAAATGAATCCGTTCGCGTCCGATTTTCGTGATCACATCGCCTGTCTGCAGACCGGCCTCTGCAGCCGCAGAGCCTTCTGTAACCGTACCTACCGTCGGCAGGTCGGCCCCGGAAAACGCGCTCAGAATCACCGCCATCACAAAAGCCAGAATAAAATTGAAGAATGGGCCCGCAAAAACCGTGGCGATACGCGCCCAGACGCCTGCCTCGGTAAAAGCCATGCCTTCCGATGCGTCCGCCCTCCCGGCTTCCTGCCCCTGTTCCCGTTCTACGCCGTCCTCCCCGTCAAACATACAGGCGCCGCCAAGGGGCAGGAGCTTTAAGGAATATTTCGTGCCGTTTTTCATGAAGGAAAACAGCGTCGGCCCCATTCCCACCGAAAACTCCACCACACGGATACCATTTCGTCTGCCGATCAGGAAATGTCCCAGCTCATGGGAAATCACTACCACACCAAATACAATGATAAATAAAATAATCGTTCTGATCAATTCGCTACTCTCCAAACTTAAGACTGATATATTCGTAGGTTTCTGCCTCCGCCGCCAATATTTCCTCCACGGACGGATTCTCCGCCACCCGGTGCGCCTCCATGGCCGCCTCAATCAGCTCCGGGATCTCCAAAAACCGGATCTTTTTATCCAAAAACAACGCCACCGCCCTCTCGTTCGCCGCATTGAATACGGTGGGCAGGGAACCGCCCCGTTCCGCCGCCCGGTATGCCAGCGCAAGTCCCCGGAAGGTGTCCGTGTCGGGCTTCTCAAAGGTCAGACTTCCAAGTTTACATAAGTCTACCCGTCCGATCTCCATCGGCCGTCTGTCCGGGTAAAACAGGGCATACTGGATGGGCAGCTTCATATCCGGCACGCCCATCTGTCCCATAATGCCGCCGTCCGCGTACTGTACCGCCGAATGCAGAATGCTCTGCGGGTGTACCACCACCTCAATCTGCGGGAGCGCCACGTCGAAGAGCCACTTTGCCTCCATCACCTCAAGCCCCTTGTTGCAGAGGGATGCGGAGTCGATGGTCACCTTCTTTCCCATGGACCAGTTGGGATGCTTTAGCGCGTCCTCCACCGTCATATCCGCAAGCTCCTCCCTTGATTTTCCCCGGAAAGGGCCGCCCGATGCCGTAAGCAGGATCTTCTCCACCCGCGCCCGGTTTTCCCCGTGCATCGACTGGAAGATCGCGCTGTGCTCGCTGTCCACAGGCAGAATCGAAACGCCTTTTCTCTCTGCCAGCGGCATAATGATATGTCCCGCCGTCACCAGCGTTTCCTTATTGGCAAGGGCAATATCCTTCCCCGCCTCAATTGCCGCGATGGTAGGCCTGATACCGATCATTCCCACAATGCCCGTGACCAATACCTCCATCTCCTCCGCTGTGGACACCTCCAAAAGACCGTCCATGCCGCTCACAATACGGACAGGCAGATCCTGCACCCTGGTCCGCAGCTCCGCCGCCGCCTTTTCCTCCTGGAGCGCGGCAATTTTCGGCTGAAATTCCCTGATCTGCGCCTCCAGAAGCGATACGTTGGAGCCTGCCGCCAGCGACACGACCTCCAAATCCTTTTCTTTTCTGACAATATCAAGTGTCTGTGTTCCAATGGAACCCGTAGAACCCAGAATCCCTATTTTTTTCATTTTCATCCTCATCCCATTGTTTCCGTGCCGCCATGATTTCTCCGCTTTCCGTCTGCTCCGGCACTGCTTACCACGCCATCCCTACCGACAGCACAACCCAGAAAAACACGATCGGCGCCGCCACGATCACGCTGTCAAACCGGTCCATGATCCCCCCGTGCCCCGGAATCAGCTTTCCGTAATCCTTAATGCCGTGATCCCGCTTAACTGCGGAAGCCGCCAGGTCGCCTACCATGGAGACGAGCGCGCCCACCGCGCCAAGAGCTGCCGCAACCGGCAGCGACAGCGTTATCATGGTATATTGGTTGATCACAAAGTGCGCATAAAGAGCGAAAAGAAGCGCCGCGCCAAGAATGCCTCCCACCGCCCCTTCAATGGATTTCTTCGGGCTTAATTTCGGCGTCATCTTATGTTTTCCGATCAGCACACCCACACAGTAGGCACAGGTGTCGCTCCCCCATGAGGCCAGAAACACAAACCACACAAGATAGATGCCATCGTCGAACCCCTCCCGCAGCAAAAAGAGAAAGGACAGCATCACCGGCCCGTAGAGAAAAGAAAACATGGCCGACATGATCTGGTTCGCATGGTATTTCGGAAAGGTAAATACGTACACGAACAGAAACGCCAGAAAAGCCGCCACAACCGCCATCATCATCGCCGGAAAGACAGTGCCGATATCCCTCGCCAGCGCAAGACATATCACCGCATAGTATACAAGCGTCGTCACCAGCCCCACTATGACAGGGGCAGCCGGTTCCATTCCTTCTCCGCGCACCTTACATGCTGCCGTCAGCTCCTGGTAGGCAATCACGGAAATGCCGAAAACCACTACTGCCAGAAGCGCACCGCCCGCAAGAAGCACTCCCAGCGCAACCGCCACCAGCAGGATACCGCTCAGTAATCTTGTACGAAACATACAGACGCCCTCCTATTCCCTGACCAGACCGTAGCGTCTGTCCCTCTTATTATATGCCGCCACCGCCTTTTCCAATTCTTCTTTTGAAAAATCAGGCCAGGCTATGGGCGTAAAATAAAATTCCGTGTAAGCAAGCTGCCAGAGCAGGAAATTGGAAATCCGCTGCTCGCCGCAGGTGCGGATCAGAAGATCCGGATCCGGGATGCCCGCCGTGTCAAGCGCATTCCCTATCTGCTCCGGCGTGATCTCCTCCGGCGCAAGCGTCCCTTCCTTCACCTGTACGGCCAGCTTTCTCACGGCACGGACAATCTCGTCCCTGCCGCCGTAATTGATGGCAATCTGAAAATGCAGCCCCGTATTGTCCTTCGTGGCTTCCTCCAGCTCCCCGATCCGCTTTCTGATATCCTCATCCAGCCGCGTTTTGTCCCCTATCACACGGACACACATGTTATTTTTAGCCGCCGTCTTCAGACAGGTCTTCATGTAGTTCCGAAGAAGCCCCATCAGGGCGTCCACCTCGTCCGACGGCCTGTCCCAGTTCTCCGTGCTGAAAGCGTACACCGTCAGGTACTGAATCCCCATGCGGTAAGCCTCCTCGCAGATTACCTCCACCGTTTTCGCTCCCTGCACATGCCCGTAATTGCGGGGCATTCCCTTGCTTTTCGCCCATCTGCCGTTGCCGTCCAATATGATCGCGACATGCTGTGGAACCCTTTTCTCCTCTGCCCTCGTATCACCCATGTTATCCTCCGCCCTCCTGTCCCGGTCCGCCTCACATCATATTATGTAAACGGCTAAACGGAAAGGGGCAACAGAATGACCATTCTGTAAACCCCTTCTTTCACTCTCCATAACAAATGAGTCTGGCTCAATTGTCATACAGTCAGAATTTCTTTTGACTTCTCCTCCACCAGCTTATCCACTTCTTTGATAAACTTGTCTGTCAGCTTCTGCAGCTTGTCTTCCAACTCCTTGATCTCGTCCTCGGAAACCTCGGTTTTCGCCAGCTTTTTCAGCGCGTCATTGCCGTCGCGTCTGGTATTGCGGATCGCCACCTTATTCTCCTCGCCCCGCTTCTTGATATCCTTCACCAGCTCTTTACGGCGTTCCTCAGTAAGCTCCGGGAATACCAGCCGGATCAGGGAACCGTCGTTGGTGGGTGTGATTCCCACATCTGACGCCATGATCGCCTTCTCAATCTCTTTGATCAGGCTCTTTTCCCACGGTGCAATCTGCAAAATCCGCGCCTCGGGTACCGTGATATTGCCCACCTGCTGAATCGGTGTGGGCGTCCCGTAATAGTCCACCTTAATCTTATCGAGGACATGGGGATTGGCGCGTCCCGCACGGATCGTTCCCAGATCATTTACCAGAAAATCATAAGACTTCTGCATCTTTTCCTCATAAGGCTTCAGCCTCTCATCCATACTGTAATCCTCCCAATATATTATACGGTCACCTTAGTGCCGTTAAACTTACCCTTCACGGTGTTGACAATGCTGTTCTCCTCATTCAGCCCGAACACCCACATGGGCATTTTATTATCCCGGGCCAGAATGGAAGCCGTCATATCCACCACCTGCAGATTTTTGGTGATCACCTCGTCAATCGAGACTTCATCGTATTTCCTGGCATCCGGGTTACTCCGCGGATCGTCGTCATAGACGCCGTCCACCGCTTTCGCCAAAAGGATTACATCCGCATCCACCTCAACAGCGCGGAGCACTACTCCCGTATCGGTGGAAAAGTAAGGATGTCCCGTACCGCCCGCAAAAAAGACCACCATATTTCTTGCAAAATATTTATTCGCCCTGTCCTTGGAGAAAAGTTTCGTAAAGGAACCGCACTCAAAGGGCGTCAGTACCGACGTCAGCATACCTACTGAGCGAAATATCTCCGACACATAAATACAATTCATAATCGTAGCCAGCATCCCGATCTGATCCGCTTTCGTCCTGTCGATATTCTCGCTGGAACGGCCACGCCAGAAATTGCCCCCTCCGATGACGATGCCCACCTGAATGCCGTCGTCCACAAGCTGTTTCACCTGCATGGCAACGCCCCTCACCGTCTCCTCGTCAAAACCCGTTTTTTTCTCGCCCGCAAGGGCCTCTCCGCTTAACTTCAAGAGTATCCGCTTCATATTATACCGTTCTCCCCTGTGTGGCCGGATTTATTTTTTCTTTTTGAACTCCTCAAAGAAGGAGGTAGGATTCACATCCGCATAGCACTGGGAGCACATACCCTCGATAACCGCACCGTTGTTGATCTGCACGGACTTAGACTTGATATTGCCCATCACGATCGCCGTGGTATCCAGAATAACCGGGCCCTGTACATCGATATCGCCCTTGACAGCTCCCGCCACTACCGCGCTGGTAGCCGTGATATTGCCGATCACCACAGAGCTCTGGCCGATCTTCACGCTGCCCAGACTGTTCACCTCGCCGGAAATCTTCGCGCCCTCGGCATAAATCTCAGCCGCTTTGGAATTACCCTGAATCGTACCCGTGATATTCAGCTTGCCCAAGATGTCAAGGTTACCGTTTACGGTACCGATCAGCTCCATGGAGCCCTCCGATACAATATCACCCGTTATCGTCATACCCTCCGTCACGACTGCCGTCTCGTCAACTGCCACACGATTTGCCTGTACTTCCATAGTCTTTCCCTTTCCTCCACTGGTCTCATCTTTTTCTTCCACAGGCGTTTCCGCCTCTGTTAAAATTTCTTCTTCCATTACAGGTTCTGCCTCCTCTTCTTCTATTACGGCCTCCTCAACGGCCGGTTCTTCTTCTGCCGCCATCGGCTCTTCCGCAGCCGCCTCTTCTATGATCGGTTCCGGCTCCAGAACCTCTTCCTCTAAAGGTTCCCCGACAAGCGCATCCTCTGCCTCCGGCACGGCCTGAGGCTCGGGCATTCCCAACTCCTCTATTTTATCCAGCATCCCGCTCAAATCCAGGGATTCGAGCGTTTCATCTGTAGAGGGCGTCTCTGGCGCCGCAGCATCCGCAGATGCCTGCTCCCCAGCCTGTCCCTCCGCTGCCAGTGCCGCTTCCAGCTCTTCTTCCGGCATCAGCTCGTTGACCGCCTGGGATAAGTCGTCCTTCAAATCCGAAAAAAATCCCATTCCCTAATCCTCCATTCTTTAATCATTGCTTATATGATGAATCGCCTCCGTATCATCTGTGATCGGAACGATCTTCGTATCCTCCATCGCCTGGATCTGCTCAATCAGCTTCGGAAGCGCCTCCACCGTCGAATCCTTATCGGACGCATCGTGCAGCAGGATGATTGCCTCCCGGAATTCTCCCAGCCTGGCCGTCGAATTTCTGACAATGGCCTCCGGCGAAATATAAGCTGATGAAGCGTCCCCCGAAGAGACATTCCAGTCAAAATAACTCATGTCCTGCTCTTCCAGATAACCAATCAGCTCATGCATGTCCACCCTGCTCACCGTGTTGCTGCTGCCTCCCGGAAATCTGCAATACCTGCACCAGACGCCCGTCGTATCATAGAGAAACTCCTGCAGCTTCGTAAGATCCTCCACGAAACTTTCTTTTGACTGATAAATCTCATTATATTTGTGGCTGTAGGAATGCATCGCCAGCGTATGCCCTTCCTCCACAATCCTTTTATATAACGGCTGATATCTTTCTTCCTCTTTCCCGACCACAAAAAAAGTCGCCTTCACATCATACTCTGCCAGAATATCCAGTATCTCTCCGGTATTGCTGCTTGGCCCGTCGTCAAAAGTAAGGTACACCTTTCTGATTCCGTCCTCCGTATCGGAAACCGCGCCGTCCGCATCGGGCACATCGCGCCGGAACTCATTTACACCGGAGGCCGTATACAGTTCTCCGCTCTGCCCCTCTGCATCGGAGGCCTGTCCCATCGCCATCGCGGGGGCCGCCTGCTCACGAAGCGCGCGCAGTTCCCGTTTGGCCTCGTAGAGGTTCACGCCCAGAACCACACAAAGAATCAGCAGAATCAGTATCGTGGAAAGCGGAATAATAACGAGCAGCCGCTTCATCAACTGAAAATGTGCATCCTGTTCCGCATCCATCTTCATCGGCTCCTTTGTATCTCTCTTATCCCACATTCTCTTATACTATATCACATTTGAGGGATAACGAAAAGAAATTTTGTAAAAAAAGACACAAGAAAATTTCGCCAGCCTTCCGCCGCTCCGCATCCTCCAATGTCAGACGCGTTGACATGACACACGATTTACATTAGAATATGGAAAGTAAAACAGCCGGAAATTTTGTGGAGGAGGAGCGCATATGAGACGATGTGTCGTGATCGGCGGGGCGGATATCGGACGGTATGACCGCATCCGCTCCCGTCTGCGGGAGAACGATTTCTATATCTGCTGTGACAGCGGCTTAAAACACAGGGAGGAGCTTGGGATTACGCCCGACCTGATTGTGGGAGACTTTGATTCCCATGAAAACCCGCATTTGGAGACAGAGACGATCACCCTTCCCTGTGAAAAGGATGACACGGACACCGTTTTTGCCGTAAAAGAGGCGCTGACCCGCGGTTTTCAGGAGTTTCTGCTGGTGGGTGTCATCGGCGGGCGTCTGGATCACACCCTTGGAAACGTTTCTCTGCTGCTGATGCTGGACACCCGGGGAAAAGCTGCGGCGGCGGTAGACGATTACTCGGAAATGGAGATCGTCTCCAGTCGTCCTGTACAGATCAGCGACCGGTACGCCTTCTTTTCTCTTTTGAATATCTCGGGAACCGCACAGGGAATTGCCATCAAAAATGCCAAGTATCCGCTGTGTGATGCGGAAATCACCTGCGAGTATCAGTATGGTATCAGCAACGAGGTGCTTCCCGGCCAGACAGCCGTGGTGTCGGTGGAAAGCGGCCGGCTGCTGCTGATTAAGGTGTGGCCCTGATTCTCCCAAGCGCCGCCATCAAAAATTTGTCGGGCTTTATCCCGCGCTTTTATATACGAAACAGTACCGGGCCTGGAAAACCAGACCCGGTACTGTTTCGTATATAATGAATCAAAAGAAATATTAATCTGTCAGCAGAGCCAGTCTGTCAGGATCATCTGCAAACACTTCTTTTGCATTATCCTTTGTCACAACGACAGGAGGCAGTTCGTAAACAGGAACATCAATTACGCCATTGTTTGCCGTCACATCGGTTGCCGGCATCCCGTTACCGCCTAACAGGCTGTCAATAATAGAAATCGTCTCCCCAACAAGCGCATTGGTCGGTTTTGCAACGGTGGAATACTGTCTGCCGGACCATACCCACTCAACAGATTCGTTTTCCGCATCCAGTCCCGATACGACAGGAATCGGCTGTCCCGCATTCTCACAGGATGTAATGATCGCACGGGCAATACCATCGTTCGGTGAAAGAACACCGTCAATCTCAATGTCTGAATAATTGCCCGCAAGAATGGCATCCATACGCGACTGCGCTTTAGAGTTATCCCAGTCCACTGTCGCACACTGTGTAAAATCTGTCTGCCCCGATACAACAACCAGAGTTCCGTCATCAATGAGCGGCTGGAGCACTGACATTGCGCCTGTGAAGAAATTCGGTGCATTCGGATCAGCCGGGCCGCCGCCAAAAAGTTCAATGTTGTAAGGAGCCTCGCCTTTCAGTTCCTCTAACCCCTGCAGGAGGGCCTGTGCCTGTAACTCTCCTGTTTTCACACTGCCAAACTGTACTACGCCGTCAACACCTGTGGTATTCTCCAGCAGTCTGTCATATCCGATTACGTATACGCCGGCATCTTTAGCCTTCTCCAGCACCGAGCCGAGCTGGGAACCGTCAACAGGACCGACAACGATAACCTGTGCGCCGTTCTCAATCATGGACTCGATCTGTTGCTGCTGCTGCGGCACTTTCTGGTCAGCGGCCTGAATAATCGCTTCATAACCCGCAGCCTCAAGCTGTTCTTTAAACATCACTTCCGCCTCTGCCCAGTTCTGTGTTCCAAGCCACGGCAGCGCCACACCAACAATACCGCCGCCTGCGGACGGAGCCCCGGCAGCCTCTTCCGTTTCCGCATCCCCCGTACTTTCGGGTTCAGCAGTCTCCTCCACAGCCGCAGGTGTGTCAGCCGTCTGCACGGCCTCTTCCCTTCCCCTGCCTCCTCCGCAGCCGGTCAGCATGGCCGCCGCGAGAGCTGCCGTCATGAAAAGTGATAATGCCCTTTTTGCTTTCATAAATTCATTTCCTCCTACTTTTTTGTTTTTGAATTTCAGGATTTTACCCTCTGTTTTTCTTGTTATATACATCAAAGGCTACAGCCGCTAAAAGCACAAAGCCCTTTATAACCTGTGTTTTGTCTGCCCCGACACCCATAAGCATAAGCCCGTTGTTCAAAACCGCCATCACCAGGCCGCCGACCATCGTTGCAATGACTGTTCCAACACCGCCCGATACAGCCGCACCGCCGATGAATACGGATGCGATGGCATCCATCTCCCATGAAGTTCCGTCCGCCGGCCCGGCCGCTGTCGAACGCCCCACAAACAATATGCCCGCCACGGCTGCCAGAACCGACATGTTAAGCATTGTGAGAAAATATGTTCTTTTTACATTTACGCCGGAAAGCTCTGCCGCCGACTTATTTCCTCCTACCGCATAGACATGACGTCCGAAGGATGTTCTTTCCGTAATCAGATAATACAGGATGATCAGTATCACCAGAATCAGCCCGGGAATCGGAAAGCTTGTACCCTCCCTTCCGCTTCCGAAAAGCCATGTCGCATATCCGATTACAACCGCCACAATCCCGATGCGGACTGCAAACGGCCAGAAGGCCTCTTTCTTTCCGGTAACATCCCCCGAATGGTTAAACTTCTTCACCTGGGCAGCTACATACACAGCTATTGCAATTATTCCAAGCAATAAAGTTGAGTTATTCATCCCGGTAAAAGCAGGTCCCCATTCAGGAAGATAACCGGCACCAAACCATTTCAGCTCTGAGGGAACAGGAACTGAAATTGAGTTTGATATCCAAATAACACCGCCTCTGAATATCATCATACCGCCAAGGGTTGTGATGAATCCCGGAATGCCCAGCCTCGATAAGAAAAATCCCTGCCATGCCCCGGCTATCACGCCGATTACCAGCGCAACCAGAATTGCAACGTACCACGGCAGATTAAACTGGCGGGCGGTTATCGCCATTACCATGGAAGCAAAGCCTGCAACCGAACCCACCGACAGATCGATCTGTCCGATTACAATTACCATGAGCATTCCTAAAGCCAAAACCAATACATAAGCATTTCCTGATATTAAATTTTGAAAATTCGAGGAAGTAACCATCTTACCTCCCGATGCAATATTGAAAATTATAATGAGCGCTGCCAGGGCAACTACCATCGTATATTGACGAAGATCTTCGCCCAACACCTTTTTAATATATTTCATCATCGTCTCCTCTTAAGCCGTTATGGTCATCTTCTTCATTAACATTTCCTGATTTGCCTCTTCTGCGGGAATCTCGCCTGTAATCCTTCCCTCAAAAATCGTATAAATACGGTCCGCCATTCCAAGAAGCTCCGGGAGTTCGGAAGACACCAGAATAATTGCTTTTCCCTGATCCGCAAGCTCATGGATCAGTTTATAAATCTCATATTTTGCGCCCACATCAATACCCCTTGTCGGCTCATCCAGAATGAGAATATCCGGCTCTGTAAACATCCACTTTGAAAGGACGACTTTCTGCTGGTTTCCGCCTGATAAAGTATTCACGCCAACACCCACATCGCGGCATTTAATTTTCAGGGAATCTTTATATTTTTCCGAGGCTGCCCTCTCCTTATCGAAATCCAGAAGGCCATTCGTTTTAATCATATCAAGATTTGCACTGACAACGGTTTTTCTGATCGAGTCAAGAAGATTTAATCCCAGACCCTTTCTGTCCTCCGGCACATAAGCGATCTTATTTTTAATAGCCTCCCGGACAGAATTGATCTGTACTTCCCTGCCTCTTATTTTCATGTTTCCGCCTCTGAAAATCCCCATATTTTTCCCAAACAGGGATCTCATCAATTCCGTTCTGCCCGCTCCCATAAGACCGGCGAACCCGACAATTTCTCCGGCTCTGACATAAAATGCCGAATCCTTGCAGAGCATTTTCCCGGGGACTTTCGCATCCTCAACACTCCAGCCCGAAACCTCAAGAATCACTTCCCCGATTTTAGGCGTATGTTCAGGATACCTGTTTTCAATTTCACGTCCCACCATGGCCTTGATAATTTTGTTCTCGTCAACTTTGCCTGCCTCCACGGCGTATCCATCCACGGTTTGCCCATCCCTGATTACCGTCACATAGTCGGAAACCGCCGCTATCTCATTTAATTTGTGGGAAATCATAATGCAGGTAATTCCCTGCTTTTTCAGTCCAAGCATCAAGCGCAGCAAATTTTCTGAATCCGATTCGTTTAACGACGATGTGGGCTCATCCAGAATAAGCACTTTTACATTTTTTGACAGCGCCTTTGCGATTTCAACAAGCTGCTGCTGCCCGACGCCCAGATTTTTAATGATTGTATTGGGATCAATATGTAAGCCGACCTCTTCCAACAGTTCTCTTGTTCTTTTTCGTTCTTTCCCCCAATTTATGAGTCCCTTTTCTACAATTTCATTGCCCATGAAAATATTTTCCGTAACGGACAGCTCCGGAATCATCGTAAGCTCCTGGTGAATGATAACGATTCCCGCGCGTTCAGAATCCTTGATGTTTTTGAATGTCATTTTTTTACCCTGAAAAACGATCTCGCCATCATAACTGCCATATGGATAAACTCCTGACAAAACCTTCATCAGGGTGGATTTTCCCGCGCCGTTTTCACCGCATATTGCATGTATGGAAGCCTCTGAAACTTCTAACGTCACATCAGAGAGCGCCTTAACTCCCGGAAATGTTTTGGTGATGTTCTTCATCTGCAAAATATAACCGTCACCCATCTATACCCTTACCTCCCTTCCCTGAAATATTCGATTTGCTTTCGCAATCGTTAACTGTCTTTATTGTAAAAAAATTGCCGTGCCTTGCCTATTGTCGGATGTCATATCATTTATAGTGACATTCGGCATATAAAAAAAACGGTTTGTATATGACAAATGTCATTGACATTTTTGCCGTTTACAAACCGTTTAAAATATCTATTCTTCCAGAAAACTTCTGACTCGTTTTTCTATCATCTGCAGTCCTATCTTCGAATCCGTACCGTTTTTTACAATATCATCAATGCCGGCGTCAATCATTTCCCTGACCGGTGTAATATCCTTAAAATTATAATCCGGTTCGGCATGATCCATAATGGATGTGATAAGGTTTATATCCATTCCGCCCTCCTCTGACAGCACCTGATTTATGCTTAACATGGTCGTCATGGAATCGGTAACCGTTTTCAAAACAGACGCGCCTTCTTTATAAGTATATATTTCACTTTGAATTTCTATATCATAACAAAAAGTTTTTATCAGTTCCCAGGCAAGCCCCTCATTGTCCGTTCTTGAATTCATGGCCAGTAAAAGTGTGCTCATGGTTGATTTGTTATCGCCTTTTTCTCCCCGCGGCAGCGTGATACAGTCCAGCTCAAAATTCGTATACTTTTTAATGTTCCACGGATAGGGCTTATAGGTTCTGTAATCCGACAAAAGCGCAGGCATAAACGCCACATTCCCCTTATCGAAGTCATCTGCCGTGGCAGCATTTGCTTTTGTAAGCCCGTTTATTTTCTTGAGGAAATCCACAGCCTCCACTGCATTTTCACCGAGCAGACTGCATCTCATACCATTTGCGTCAAAGGCTTCCACGCCGTTTGTGATAAAAGCGTGCTGCCATGTATAATCACAGACGCCAAACTGATCCTCTATGCCATTGCCGTCAATATCTTTGGTAACCCTGTCACAGATCTCATAAAAATCTTCCCACGTCCAATCTTTAGGTATTTCATTTATCCCTTCGTTTTTCAGCAGTGTTTTATTTACAAACATCATGCTTGGCACACTCTCGAAAGGAATCCCGTACTGACTGCCGGAAATATTTCCAAATTCAAAGGATGCATTATAATATCTGGATTTATCATAATCTGCATCCCTGTCAATAAACCCATCCAGCTTCATCAGGGCATCTGTCCCTGCAAACGTGGAAAAATCTTCCGGCAGTACAAAGAAAACATCTGGCGCGTTTCCTTTTATCAATGCAGATGCAATGTATTCCGAATAGTCGTCCTTTGGGATTCCACTTACAAACTCCACCTTTACTCCGGGATGACCGGCTTCGAATTTCTCCACTGCATCATCAATAAGCTGGTAGGTGTAAGCGTCCGGAACATCCCATGCGCTGCCGGTAAAAAAGCCCAGCGATATTGTTCTTTTATGCTGGAAATAATACAGTGAGACTGTCGCGGCCACCAGAGCTGCCGCCAGAAAAACGCCTGCGGCAAATCTTTTGCCTATAATCTTCTTTTTCATCAAAGTCAACTTTTCCTCCACTGTACAGCCCAGATAGCTAATTGCGTTCTGTCACGCAGATCAAGCTTCTTTAAGACAGAGCTTAAATAGTTTCTGACAGAGCCTTCCGTCAGGAAAAGCTCTGCCGCTATCTCCTTATTGGACAGCCCTTTTGACACAAGCCCTATCACCTTCCACTCCGACTCTGTAATTTCCTTTATATAATCCTCATCCACCGTAATGACTGCCGCATTTTCCCTTGCCATCTGCGAAAACATCTTCACAACCTTCCCGGCTATATCCT
Organism: uncultured Lachnospiraceae bacterium; assembly: GCA_947176065.1. Lineage (GTDB taxonomy): Bacteria > Bacillota > Clostridia > Lachnospirales > Lachnospiraceae > UBA3282. Next base: position 75,584 of record CAMWPB010000008.1, read on the forward strand.
CATTGATCATGGCATTTCCATGATAAACTTTATGGATTGCCTCGATCAGCCTGTCCGCGGAAATGCCTTTTAAAAGATAACCGCTGGCTCCATGCTTTAAAGCGCTGAAAATGTATTCGTCATCATCAAAGGTTGTCAGGATAATAATCTTTATTTCAGGATAGTTTTCTTTGATGATCTGGGTACACTGCACGCCATCCATCTCCGGCATTCTGATATCCATTAAAATAACATCCGGCTTATCACGCCGTACGGCCCGGACCACCTCAATACCGTTTGCCGCAGTGTTTACCGAAAAATCCGAATTACCTGACAGCACAATGCGCAGGCTGTCTCTTATCAGTTCCTGATCGTCTGCAATTAATACTTTAATCATTTTCCGCTCCCCACCTTATCGGAATTTCCGCCACCACGCAAAACCCGTCGCTTCCGTCAACCTGTATCTTCCCGCCGAGCATGTCCAATCGTTCTTTCATGTGCGTAAGGCCGAATCCCAGCTCGATATCCGGGGCGCCGACACCGTTATCCTTTATTGTTATTGTCACAATATTGTATTCCCGCGTCAGCCTGATCTTTACCGTGTCCGCCTTTCCGTGCCTGATAGAATTGGTGATACTTTCCTGAATGATCCGGTAAATTACTTCCTCCTCATCCTCGCCAAAGGACAGCCTGCCCGCACTGTTATCCAATGTGATTTTCACCTTGGAGGCCGCTCCCATCTGCGAAATCATTTTATCGATCGCCGACAGCAAATCTCTCTGTTCCAGCGCATCGGGACGAAGCTCGTTGACGGAACGCCTTACATCTGTCATGCCCTGCCTTGCCACATCCGAGACCAGGGAGAGATACTTCTTTAACATTTCAGGTGAAACATCGGCAACGGCCGATGCCGCATCAATCCCTGCGATAATGCCGGTCAGGGTGTGTCCCAGCGTATCATGGATTTCTCTGGCCAGCCTGTTTCTCTCCCTTGTCTGCGCCAGTTTTTCCGACTCGGCAGCATACTTTTCCAATTCCCTGTTTGCAGCCTGAAGCCGCTCATTCAGGGAATTTATCTCATCCTTTTCAACCATCTGTTCCCGCAGATGCAAAATGGTATACACGATAAAAAAAATGATATTTAAAGTCGTAAAAAGATTTTTGATCAGGATTAAAATCGTCGCCACCGTTCCGATGTAATACTCCGTATAGGTCTCAAAAGAAGTAATTTTGAAAATATTGGAGCAGGCATTGAAGTCAAAAATCAGGAAAAATGTACTGCCCAATATAAGGGGGAGCAGTTTTTTGCTGCTTCCCTCAAAGTATTTCATGATATGCGCCACAAATAGAAGGACGATGCCGTTATAATTCACCTGCAGCGCGACAATCACAAAAACAGTGCATATAAATTCCATAACAATAATATACCACTGATGTTTGATCTCATAATTGTCATGCATGTACATCAGCGCCATCAAAACACAAAAAAAGCTGAGGGAAATAAAAAGCATTTTCTCCGGAACCGGGGGCAGCGTATTTACTTTTTTCAGAAACATGACTGCCCCTCCGGAATTTCCGATTTTTATAATGGTTACCGCAGAAACAACGGAAATATACAGCACTGTTATGAAATTAAAGCTTTTCATAAAACTTAATACGGAATTCTTTAATGCCGATGTATCCATTTGCTACTGCCACCCTTTTGTACTGAATTCGTCTATATTTTCCTCACTGATTAAATTGACCGAAACCTTTATTTTCTTTTGGACATACCTGCCTTCTATCATATTGTAAAGCTGGTCCACCGCATTCTGTCCGATTTCAGACGGATACTGTGCCGACGTTGCGAGCATGATTTTTTCTTTTATCATGGACTTCGCCTCCGGCGCGCCATCCACCCCAAGAACAGATATGCCGTCCAATTTCCCATAATCCTTCAGTGCTGCCATCACACCAAGAGCGCCCACATCGTTGATGGAAAAAACAACGTCAAACTCCGTACCCTTTTTCAGTTCTTCAATCATCAGAGGCATGGCAATCTCAAGCTGTCCCGAATAAGCCAGCCTGTCCACAATCTCAAAGTCCCCGTTCCTCCCTATCGTATCTGCAAACCCCTCCACACGGTCATTTGAGGATTTGGTTGTGGGATGTTCAAAGATCAGAATCTTTCCCTCCGCTTTCTTTTGCAAAAGATACTCGGCACAGAGAACTCCCGCATGATAGTTATCCGAGACGACGGTACAGTCTGCCAGACTTTCATCATAGATCTCTGTGTCCACAAATATTATTTTTATGCCCCTTTCTCTCCCATACTTAATGGCCGGAATAATCTTCTCAAAATCAACAGGTGCAATAAATATAGCTTCCACGCCCTCGTCTATCAAGTCATAAATCTGCTGCGTCTGTCTGACCGCATCAAGAGCCGGGTCTCTTGTGATCAGAATATCCCCGTTTGATTCCACGGTAGCGCGTATCGTTTCATTGATTACCTCAAAGAACGGATTGTTCATGGTCATGTATGTTGCCCCGAATTTGTGCGCACTTTCCCTCTGTGCAAGGGAAAAATCATTGTTTTTGTCAAGTATAGCCAGTGCACTAAACAGAACCAGTACCACCGCTATCGTACAAAATGCAGTTTTCGTCCGATATAATAAAAGTCTCATTTTAACTTATCCCTAAAAAAGACAAAAGGAAAGAACATATAAGCCCGGCAGACTTATATTGATCTTCCCTCAAATATTCATCTGATTTACGACGGGATATTCTCTCCAGTCATTTTCTGTCATTGAGCATAGTATAGCAACTCAGAAGATAAAAAGCAATAACTAATTTTCCCATATACACAATTGGAAAAGTGACTGTCGAAGATTTATTTCGCAAGTTTGAGGCTTCTCCTCCTTCTGATATGGCTCCCTGTGTAAGACTTTGGGAAATCTTCAATATATTTTTTCTTCAATCTTCTGCCAGACAAAACCTTATATCTCTAAGATTCTTTCTCTTCATCAGTTGTACCTCCTTTTTTCCAGTGACTGCACTGATAAAAATAAGAAAAATACAATAACGGATAAGTAGTAAATAATCGCAGTCATGTCAAAAACGCCGGATACATATACTTCCCCGTATTGAACAAAGATCAACGGATACACTGCCACAACGCACAGCGGAATCAGATAAATAATCAATAAGGCCAGATACTTTCCGATCACCACCTGAGTAGTTGTAATGGGCAGAGAGTATAACAGCTGATCCGTTTTCTGCTTCCTTTCTTCCGCAATCACCCGCATAGTTAAAACCGAAATGATCACCACAAACGCCATTAAAAACGCGCCAAATATATAGGCCGTCATGGAATGAAAATAATTTGACAGTTCATGCTTTAACACGGCTATCATTGATCCTCCACCTCCTTTTCCTCTGTGCTATTTTCGGCCGCTTCTTTCCCGTCTTCTGCCTCCGGCTTTGCAATATCCCCTTCTGTCAGTTCGATAAACACGTCTTCCAGATTTGCCTTTTTAGATGTCATCTGCAGGAGCGCCTTTTCCCTCCGAGCAAACGCAAAGAAGAGCTGTCTGCATATATGAGACATTTCTTCAGTTTCCATCCGCACCTCTCCATGAATACATCCATCTTCCAGTTTTTTCAGCTGCCAGTCAACGTTCAACCCCATTCCTCCCAAAATTTCCCGGACTTCTTCCTCCTTCGCTTCCGCAATAAAATGACAGCCTCTATTTGGACGGCCAGTTCCCGGCCCTTCAGCCCCTTAGCCTCCCCCACAAACTTTAAGTATTCCATAGGGGTCTCATTCAGATAAAGGGGCGGCTGCTCCGGCAGATAACCCATAAGCCGCTTTGCCTTGTCCGGTTCTTCAAAAATATCATGGCCATCGATGGTGACACGCCCTGCCGTAGCAGACAGGCAGCCTGTCATGATGTTCATAGTGGTAGATTTCCCAGCTCCGTTGGGGCCCAAAAAGCCATAGACATGCCCTTCCTTTATCTGTAAGCACTTCTTTTTTGTCCGGAATTTTATGTATCGTCACCGTGAATTCCGGATCGCCTTTACCGATTTTTTCTCGCTTCCTTCTGCCTTTAAATTAAAAGTGACTGGTATGATATTAGCCAGATATTCTTTAAAAAATGAATTCATATTTTATTACCTTTCTTTGCTCATTTATATAATTATGTTATTATGAAATCAACTCTGCTTCTTCTAATGCATCTGTTTTCTCAAACAGGTGTGCCGTATCAATGATTGGAACCAAATGATTATCTAATACGATTATTTTTTTCATATATCTTTGACTTGCGTTGTTAAGCATGGATGGAATATCATATATTTTTTCGTGTGATACACTAACTACACCATCTACCTGTTCGGATGAAAATACCAAAAGTTTCCCATCGAAAGCAAGAATGATCATCATTCCCTTATTTGCGTGAAACGGGTTTATACCAAATAATCTATAGATATCAAATACAGATACGCATCCGTAACGGCACTCTATAACCCCGCATATATAAATGGATTCCTTATCCGGAACACTCGTTATTTCTGTATTGGGGACAACCTCTTTAACATCCTTTATTTTTATCCCATAAGGCTTATTGCCAATTCTTACAATCATGAATTGTTCTTCTTCCAATTTAATAATGCCTCCTAACCAGAACTTTCACTCTGTTACATCCTTTTCCTCCCTTCCGCTGTCACTCAAAGCATAAATTAACCAGTTCTGTAAAATCCGTTTGATCGGTCCGCATAACAACTACACTGTGTGGATTGATATAGCGGAAATACCACGCCGCATCTAAGCTGCCAGTTTGCGGATCGACAAAATAAATCACATCATCTTGATTTTCAGCAATGAAAAGATGCCCTTTGTTTCGCATAAACCAGTCTACTTTTACGATAGCCCTGCTCTTATCCCCATATGACTTCATCAGGGCTTCTACTTTTTTCTTTGCCTGTTCTCCCGTATCAGCAGCGCAGCTTTCCAGTCTGCGGTCTTTATATACCGCAGGCCAGCCTAAAGGGTTTGTCATGTAGGGCAGTGGGTCGGTACAGTTTAAGATACGCGGTTTTGCAACTACATCATATCCACGTCGGCGGGCTTCATAGGCAACTACACACCGCTGACAGTTTTCCATGTATTCATGGGTATGTGTGGAAAATCCGGGATTCGTGGCTTTAATATCTGCAATAATCGACAAATCCTTTACTTCTAAAGCCTTGTAGATTCTTGTTTCATCATCTCGATCATCCATTTTTGGGTCAGCCTTTTCTAACTATTAAAAATATTCAAAACGGTATTTACGCACACTTCTTCACCCAATACGCCGCTATTAAGACACAGATCATAATTCTGTGGTATGCCCCAAGGCCGATCTGTATAGTGAGTGTAGTAGATTTTTCTCCGTGTGTCTTTATCCGCAATTCTTTTTTGAATCGGTTTTTCACTTTTTCCATAGCGTTCAAGAATACGCTTTGCCCGGTCTTCCGTATCTGAATAGATAAAAACGTGCAGGCAGTCGCTATTATCCCGCAGGATATAATCACTGCACCGCCCGACAATGACGCAGCTTTCCTTTTCAGCAAGGCTTTTAATAATTTTTGTCTGTGCAAAATAAATCGTATCAGCGGGAGATGGTTCCGTACGCCCATGCAAAGAACGATTCATGACAAGGTTAAATAAAAGACTGTTCTTTGCAGTAGAGTCTTCTGCCGCTTCTTCGATAAATTCTTTTGAAAATCCGGTTTCCTCTGCAATTTTTTCCAGTAATTTCTGATCATAAAAGGCGATTCCCAGTGTTTCGGCAACTGTCTTCCCTATGCCGTGCCCTCCACTTCCGAATTCCCGGCTAATCGTGATAACTCTTTTTTTCATGGTACTCCTCCATTCTTTTTTTGGTATGTTCCTGCGTATCAATTAAAAAATAGAAAATAAATCCTTTATGTTTTTTGCTGTATATGGCCGCAAACAGATTAAAAGATACTGCCCCGACAAAGGTTACAAATAAATCCTCCATTGTATCGTATAACCCGATATCCAAATACCCATTAAACACAGCTTCACCGTCATTGATTGTCACCTTTTCAATCGGGGATATGGTGGTAACCCTGCTGTCAGAACCGGTATCAAGGGAAACCGTAGAAATTTCGCTTACCCATGTATCTTTCTGCATATCCTTTTTCCAAATACGGTCAACGCCAAATTCGAAAAATTCCCATAACACTCCTATCAGCATGGAAAAAGAAACCGCCACAACCATAAGGAATACCGGGGGTGTCCCAATAGGGGAAACGGACGAAAAAATTTTCAACCTCCCCCAAAATAATCCCGCAGACAATGAAAGCCACTATGACAATCTCCATAACCGGCGGTATATACAGCTTCAGCCAATCCGCTCCATTTTCTTAATTTCCTTAAAACAAAACACGCCTGAAAGGATAAAAGCCAAAGCGTCTGCGACAGGCCCCGCCATTAGAATACCTGTCAGCCCAAAGATGCTGGACAAAATAAGCATGGCCGGAATATAAAAGATTATCTGCTTTGACAGGGATGTGACCGCCGCTTTCATGGGCTGCCCGATTGCCTGGAATAATACGCCGGCACACATCTGCAGGCCATTCAAAAATGTAAGCAGCAGATAAATATGGAAACACTTGACCGCAAATTCCTCATACAAGGCCGATTCCGTCCCGAATATCCGGATAAGCTGCAGCGGGAAACACTGGAAAATGATCCATGAAACAAAGGTTATGATCGTAGCAACTCCTGCACTCAGCAAAAAGGTCTTTTTCACACGTTCGTATTTCTTTGCGCCGTAATTGAACCCGATGATCGGCTGGCTGCCGCTTGCAACACCAATGCCAATGGAAAATGCAAGCATACTCACTTTCATACATAATCCAAAAGTGGTGAGCGGAATGTCTGCACCATAAGGAGAGAGCGCGCCGTATTTTGTCATCAAGTTGTTTGATACAAATGCCACCACCGTTGAAGTCAGGTTGTTGGCCCCGCTTGCA
>CAMWPB010000009.1 GCA_947176065.1 uncultured Lachnospiraceae bacterium
GAGAGACAGAGAGACAGAGAGACAGAGAGACAGAGAGACAGAGAGACAGAGAGAGTTCCGTATTGCGCTCAAATGGCAGATATGCTCGGCGTAGATCGGCGAGCAGACAAGAATAATCCGCAATACAATCTGTTGAAAAAGGGGATTATTCCTAGTGTTCCGATTAGATACCAGATTTTATGTGGAGAGTTAAAACACAAGGAAAAAGGTGTCGAGACAGGAGAATTTTCAAGAATGTATGATAGATCACGGTATAAATTCTTTCTTGATGCACCGTTTGAAATATCATCAATGTGCTGCAAGGTTATGAAGAAAGGACCCATGCACAGCTACGCAAAGAAAACAGGACAAAAACCGATTACCGCACAGATGGCAAGCGAAAGTCGGGTAAGAACTCAGAAATGGCTCAAAAATGGTTGTAACGGATTTGATATGAAAAACCCTATCAGCAATCCTATGAGTTTCTGGACTGAGCAGGACGTTCTTCTCTATATCAAAGAAAATAATCTTCCGATTTGCAGCGTATACGGAAATGTTGTTGAAGATTACGCTGCACAAGGTCAGATTGAGGGGCAACTCAATATTTCTGATATTGGAATCTTTGACATTGGAAGACCTATTCTGAAAACTACAGGATGCGATCGGACCGGCTGTATGTTTTGCGGATATGGATGCCATCTCGAAAAATCTCCGGGAAGATTTGAGAGGATGAAGATAACGCATCCGAAGTTTTACGAATACATAATGAAGCCATGGAAAGAGGGAGGCCTTGGGTATAAAGAGATTATAGATTGGATAAATGAAAACGGAAACATGAATATCAAATACTAGGAGGCATATATGACACAGGAGCAGTTAAGGAATCTGAATACCATTGTAACCACTTATGGAGATGATCCGCAGATGGATATGTGCATTGAGGAATGTGCTGAGTTACAGAAAGCACTTCTGAAATACCGCAGGAAAAAGAAAGGATTTTCTTCTGATGATGAAGTTAAAACGGCGAAAGAGAATGTTGTTGATGAGCTTGCTGATGTGTGCGTTATGGTGGAACAGATGAAAATTATACATGGATATGAGGCGGTGAAGGAACGTATCGGATTCAAAATTAACCGCCAGATGGATCGGTTGATGAACAGGGGTATGAAGAAAATGCTGAGAAGAGAAAGTGATATAAGGGCAGGAATGATTCAATCATTAAAGGCGCAAATTGAAGCGGTTGAAACGGACGATGTGGCTCAGTACCTCATAAATAATGCAAAGCAGCATGTATATGCCTATGTTTTGTGCATGAACGAATATGGACGAGATTGGAAAAACGATCTAGCGGAGGAAAATCAATCGGAGATTTTGTTAAAGAAATTTCAGAACTGCGAGGAATCGGAGCAGCAACGGTAAGCAAAATCAAAGCGTATGCGGAAGAAATGGGATATATGGAGGAGCCGGTATGAGTATAAGACCTTACATAGGTAATAAAGATCTGAGTATTGATGGAAGAATGATTCCTTATCCGTTGGTTACAGCGATGGACTATCTCGAAGCAAAACATGGGGAGATGACAGAAGAGGAAAGGAATACCCTTGTTGACAGGCATCACGAACAAATTGTCATGCTAAACATAATAATTGCAATGAAGCAGAGTTGTTTTCTTCTCAGGAATACAATGTATAGCTGCGGTAGTTTGCCGGATGACCTTGATGCACACAAAAACAATATGGTTGCAAAATACAATGAAACCTATTATGAACCATTCGATGAGGATTTTTACGATGATTATTGGATGTATATTTCAAGTGCTGTTGAGCATTTAAGGGAAGTGGATATGTCGGATATGAAGCTGCCGGTTGCCGTAATATTCAAACATCCGTTGGATTTTCCGGATAAATATGTGATCCGGTTATTCGATATGAATAACGCAACAAACGTTATTATATTGAAAGATAGTTTAGATGATTGTCGTAATGAGTGTTTGTACTCAAATTTTTTGCACCCTATATCACGGGATGAGAGTGACGATTCGCACATAGTAGAGAGTTGGATGTTATAAGGAGGAAACCGCATGAAAATTGAAATTTCAATGAATTTAACGATAACAGCAAGACCGAAAGACAATCATTACGAGGATCTGAATGTTGGGGAGGATTACCTGGTTAATATGATTAGCATGGGGCAGTCAAGTACATCTGTATTTCTGGAAGATAAGAAGGGATGCTACAATTCAATCCACTTCGGCTTTTATCTTGGAGAAAGGGAGATTGACATATACAGGAGCGGTCTCATAAATGGGTACAGAACATTGCATCTTCCGGGGATCTGGTATATGGACGGAAAGGACGGTAGGATTTGAGGATCGGACTGATAGACGTAGATGGTCACAATTTTCCCAATCTGCCATTAATGAAACTATCAGCGTGGCATAAGGAGTGTGGAGATTCGGTAGAGTGGTATGAACCGTTGTTCTCAGGTCACATGGATAAGGTGTATATGAGTAAGGTCTTTTCATTTACACAGGATTATCAATACTACATAGATGCGGATGAGGTTATTCGCGGTGGAAGCGGGTACTGTATTGAAACAATCGGATCAGACAGAGAAGTATATCATTCTGAAAAGGATTCACAGCTTTCACCAGAAATAGAGCATATTTATCCAGATTACAGCTTATATCCTGAAAAAACAGGGTATGGGCGACCGCTCAAAGAGCAGACTGCATACGGATTTCTTACAAGAGGATGCCCAAGAGGATGTGAGTTCTGTCATGTGGAGGCAAAGGAAGGGCGGTGTTCGCGCAAAGTTGCTGACTTATCAGAGTTTTGGAAAGGCCAGGGAAACATAATGATATGTGATCCCAACCTGATAGCCTGTAAGGATTGGAAAGACCTTATACAGCAGCTTATAGACAGTAAAGCGGTAATCAATATCAATCAGGGCATAGATATAAGGATGATGACAGATGAAAAGGCTGAGATGATAAAGCGGCTGCGTGTGGATAGTGTTCATTTCGCGTGGGACCGGTATGAGGATAAGGATGCTATAATTCCAAAATTTAAAGCCTTTAAGGAAATAACAGGTTGGGGAGCCAGAAAAACAAGCGTTTTCGTTCTTACGAACTTCAATACAACCTTTGAACAGGATTTAGAGCGGGTATATACACTGAGAGAAATGGGATATGATCCGTACATAATGATATACAATAAACAGCTCACGAATGGGAATGAATCAGTAAGGCTTCTGCAAAGGTATGTTAATAATCGAAAAATTTTTAAGACAATAAAGAGATTTGAAGATTACAATCCAAAGATGGGATAGGTGGGCAATATGAAGTAGTAGATAAATAAGTATGCATCTTGAACTCTCTTTTGAGAGTGAAATGAGTTCTGAAGGAGGTGAAGAAGAAATGAAAAGATGATTGTGGAATGTGTAACAGTAGACGAAATAACAGTAACAAGTAAAAAGATTAAAGGAGAAAAACAAGATGAGCAAAGAACTTGAACAGGCAAGAGAACTTGTAAGGATGTTGGAAGAAAGGGAGAAAGCAGGCGCGATCCAGCTTTGTACAGCGGAGAGAGGACAGAGGATTATCGGAAAATCTGGGCGTATGTATATCGTACTCAAGCAGATGCCGGATCAGGTGCGGACAATGGTAATCGCTGATGACTTCATGGCGGAGGATGTTATATTCGATAATGAGACGCCGAACTATGCAGAATCCTCTCTGCAAAAAAGGATTGAGAGGGACATTCTTCCGATTATAGCGGCGGATTTCGATGCAGACAGCCTCATTGAGCATGAGGTGGACCTTACCACAGTCGATATGCAGAAAGACTTTGGTATCTGCCGGTGTAAGGTGAGGCCGGTGACATTTGATGAAGCCAGAGAGCACAACGATTTGCTGGTGAAAGAGGATTTGCCGGATTGGTACTGGACATGTACACCGTGGAGTACAAAGGAACGGGGGTGGGGTAGTTCTCTCGCCGTTGTTTCTCCGCGCGGCCGCATCGGCAGCATCGGCTTCAATTACGGCCGCGGTGTTCGCCCAGTTTTGTATCTTAAATCTAATATCTTTGTATCGAGAGGAGAGTAAGGCATGGGAAAGAGTCTTGCAGCTAGAATTGAAGCATTAGAGAAAAAGGTTGATGATCTGATGAGGGAAAAGCAGACAAAAATAAGGGGAAGTTTTGGAATAGGTGATGTGTTCCAATTGGCGGGACTAACATGGAAAATCCTTGACATTACAGAGCGGGGATATATGTGCCATGCAGTTGATCTGTGGAAGAATGATCAATTTGACGGCAGTAGCAATAATTGGGCGGAATCAAAGCTAAGAAAGGATCTGTATGAATTGGCTGATACGATTGCCAATGAAATCGGAGCAGACAATATTGTACCGCTTGAAAGAAATCTTATCTCGTTGGATGGGCAGACAGAATATGGAGTTTGTGAAGATAGTGTTTCGATTCTGGCGGTTGATGAGTACAGGAAGTATAGAAGTCTGATTCCTAATACAGACGATTACTGGTGGTGGCTGCTTAATTCTTGGAGTACTGTTTGCAATGATGATGAGATGTGGGTAACCATTATTTCTCCGCGCGGCAACTTCAACCGCCGCAGCTGCGATGACTGCGTCGGTGTTCGCCCATGTTGTATCTTATCACTTGCAATCTTTGAATCTGAGGACGAATAAATGGCAGAAACAGAACTTAAAGTGATCCTGAAAGCAAAGGATATGGCAGAGCATACACTTCGGGTAACATCAAACTGCAATCGTTATCCGAAGAAGTTCCGATTCTCTCTGGTGGATAAGATGCAGAATAAAAGTCTGAATATTTATGAGACGCTTATGGAGGCAAACCGAACGGACTTGAAAGATTATAAGCGGAACAGGCTGGAGTTGCAGACTAAGGCCATAACCTATTGCGATGAACTGCTTTTCTATATCGAGTTGTCATATAAGCTGAATATCATCAATGATAAGAGCATGGAATATTGGTCAAAGATGGTGTCGGACATCAAACATATGGCTATCGCATGGAGAAGCAAAGACAAAAATCGCTAAAAAATCAGGTTGCATGTCGTAAAACCGTTGTTTCTCCGCGCGGCAACATCAACAACAACAGCTACAATAACAACAACGGTGTTCGCCCATTCTGTGTCAAACAGGCAGATAGAGTAGGCAATAAGCCGAAATCAGCAAAAGATACAAAAAGATGTGCAACCTTCCCTAAAGGGGTAAATACAAAGGAGTACAAGCAATGGGGGATAAGGATATTATTACAGATTATCAGAATCTCTATTTGGCTTATAGAAGAGCAAAAAGGAATAAGAGGTATAACGGAAGTTGTGCGAAGTTTCAGGCAATGACGCTGGAAGGTCTGCATATGCTCAAGGATCAATTGGAGGACCAGACCTATCGTATGAATCCTTATAATTCGTTCAAAATTTATGAGCCCAAAGAAAGGGTGATTGAGTCCTGTAGCTTCAAAGACAAGATTGTACAGCACAATCTTAGTGATAATATCCTCCATCCAAGGCTTGAAAGTGAGTTTATCACAACCAATTACGCAGGACAGACAGGAAAGGGTACAGATTTCGGGAGAGAGTGCCTGAAAGAGCAGATGTTGGAGTTTTACTCACAGCACGGTCTGGATGGTTGGATTTTGAAGTGCGATATCAGAAAGTTTTTTTACCAGATAGACCATGAGATAGTAAAGGAGATTGTCGATTATTATTTCCCGGATGACTATACAAAATGGCTGAATCACTTGTTTATTGACAGCACGGATGGGGTGGGGCTTCCATTGGGGAATCAGGTGGCACAGATTTACGCTCTGTTGATGCTCAATGGAGTAGATCACATGGTAACGGGCGAGCTGGGAATAAGCCTCTATGGGCGGTATATGGATGATTTCTACCTAATTCATTACGATAAGGAATACCTCAAATTCTGCTTAGAGAATATTCGCGCAATGGTAGCAAGTCTCCGTCTGGATCTGAATGGAAAGACCCAGATAGTGCCATTTAAGTGTGGGATGCGATTCTTAGGATTTCATCACTATGTCACAAGTGATGGGAAATACATAAGAAAGCTGCCAAGCGAAAAGAAACGGCAGGCAGCGAAACGGACACGGAAACTGATAAAGAAGGTAAAAAGCGGAGAAATCAGTGAGGAACAGTTCTATCAAAGGCATAATGCTTGGAAAAACCATGCGCTGAAAGGAAACTGTATAAAGCTGTGCAATTCTATGGACATGCTTGTGAAGGAAACATTGTATGGGAAACAATAAGATGGGAAGCGGTTATTTCAATATGGACTGCATGGATGGCATGAGAATGTTCCCAGATAATTATTTTGCGTTGGCGATAGTTGATCCCCCATATGGAAAAGGTGAGGACGGCGGAAAGAAACGTAGCGGTTATGTTAGTCAGAGGAATGGCAGCAAGATATTTGTACCAGATGGAGGGTATGAAAAGAAAACGTGGGATAATAAACCGCCTGAACCTGAGTATTTCGAAGAGCTTATTAGGGTATCGCAAAACCAGATTATTTTTGGAGTAAATTATTTTGATTTTCCTCTGGTGGGGGGGAGGATTGTATGGGATAAATGCAATGATGGATCGGACCAGTCTGATGCAGAGATAGCCTACTGTTCACTCAATAACAGGGTTGACATATTCCGCTTTATGTGGCGTGGAATGTTTCAGGGGAAATCCATATATGAGGGAACGGTACAGCAAGGGAATAAGAGGCTGAACGAGAAACGGATTCATCCTTGTCAAAAGCCGGTTGCCTTATATGAATGGATTCTGAAAAAATATGCAAAGACAGGGGATATTATCTTAGACACTCATGTAGGTAGTGCGAGTAGCCTCATAGCGTGCTATAAAGCGGGATATGAGTATGTAGGGTTTGAGGTGGATAAGGACTACTACATTTTGTCAAAGAATCGGCTGGATGCAGAAAAGGCACAGTTAACAATTTTTGATATTGGAATAGAGAGAATAGGGGGATAGAAGGACGTGGAAAAGCGTAGACACAAGGAGTTTGATTGCCCGTCATGTGGCAACCCGCTTATTAAAAGTAAGAGACAGCAGATCAGGTGTATTTACTGCAAACGTCTTGTTGATGTTCCGCAGAATATGGGCAAAAAGGAAGGCGGTGTAAGATGAAATTTATTAAAAAGCATATGCCGGATGCCATAGTAATACTGATTGTTGTTGTGGTTGTGTCAGTGCTTGTGAAGAAATCTGAATATCACGAAAGTAGATACGACTTAGAGGAAATCAGAAGCGGCACATATGCGAGGTATTATCAGACTGTATCAACCGTTCCGGCACATAACTATGATGTGGTTGAAATCTGTGTAGACGATAATATCAGAACCTATAAAGGATATGTGAGCATAACATACACGAGCAAATATCCGTATGCTGTGGTTATGCAAAACAGTCTTGTAAACGATGACGAGGTTTATCTGTATGTTCCAAAAGGAACGGTTGAATACGGGGAAAGCGTAGGTGTGAAATGAGCAATTACATACCCATTTATGCAGTAGATTTCGACGGAACTCTTTGTGAGAGCGAATGGCCGGGAATAGGCGCACCGAACAGAAAGCTCATTGAGCGTTTAATCAAAAGGCAGAAAGACGGCGCAAAGATAATCCTCTGGACGTGTCGCTATGGAGAACGTTTGCAGGAGGCGGTTGAGTGGTGCAAGGATCAGGGATTGAAGTTTGATGCAGTTAATGACAATATTCCTGAATTGATAGAGAAATACGGCGGCATAAACCCACGAAAGATTACCGCTACGGTTTATATTGATGATTGTGCCGTTGATAAGGAGAAATACGGTTTGCCATTCCATGCAAGGGTTAGTGTTACAGACGAGAAATATCAGATTGGAAGCAGATGGATGCTGAAAAGTAATGGTTTTAAGTTAGAAGTAGAGGTTGAAGAGATTACTAAATACCGTGGAAACGTATCTATGAGAGTCAGGAGCGTATCGAATAATCCGAATTTCAAACACTATGGTTGCGATACGGATATTGAATGGTACAAGGATAAGCTGTTTCCGATAGAAGAGGATTAACTTATGAAAGAACTTACACTTGATCCGAAAGTGATACAGATAATTGATAATTACATGGATAACAGACCGATAGAACCTAATTTCTACTGTTTGGAAAGAAGATGTGCGCCAACGCTTTATTACATGGCTGATGAAGTGTTTATGAATAGGTGCATGAGAAACAGACCGGTACTGAAAGGGGAACCCTTCAAAGAAAATGAGTGGGATCGCAAGTATGATTATTACTTTAGCGGGAGCATGGGATTGAGGTTTATTCCGTATCATATGGGGAAATTACGTTGGGGATATACCTATTTTCTTCATGGAAAATGCGAGAATTACTTTGAAAAACATTCTGAGGAAATAGTTATGGTATATCTGAAAAGTTGTTGCGGTGGCATAGAAGATGCGGTAATGAATACGAAATGTTTTTTGGAATTATGCACTGGTTTTACAGAATGGTTTGATGAAAGGAGGAAAGATTTCTTGAAAGAGATGGATTCAGCTATTGCTAAGATAAAAAAGTTCCAGATGTTAGAAAAACCTCAGTCGCACGGTGGCGTTGCAAATCTTCTTAAAGTGCTTACAAAGACGATGGAAAAACAAGGTGCGGACATTACGAATATCGCAAAGGTACAGTATGCCGTGTGTATTCAGGCAGGCATTTATATCCCTGATGAGTTTGTTCAGGATGTGGCGGTAGCAATGGATGTTTTGGAGGATAAGGAGGGATAGAGTATGGCAGAAATTCCTAGTAAGGAAGAATTGGAGAAAGCCTATGTTGAATGTAAAAGTTGTGCAGGAATTGTAAAGAAATTTGGATGTGGTAAAAGTACAGCTTATAATTGGCTCAAAAAATATGGAATACCAATTATTCCGAGAAAAGGAAGAAAATTGCCGGAAGATACAAGGGAAAAAGTGATAGCAACTCTGCAATGTGGAGCAATGAGAGGAAAGAAACATTCAGAAGAGACGAAAAAGAAAATGTCAGAAATGAGGAAAGGTAAAAGAAATTCAAATTACAAAGGTGGCAAAACACAGGTGTTTCGGGAAATAAGACATACAAAGGAGTATGTGCATTGGAGAAATGCTGTGATTGCAAGAGCGAATGGGAGGTGCCAAATGTGCGGCAAAGAGCTTCCTTTGGAAGCACATCATATTATCAGCATCCACAAAGATATATCAGGTGTCTATGATTTGAACAACGGTCAGGCACTTTGCTATGATTGCCACCTAAAAGCAGATGGAAAGGAGAGAAAATCAGATGCTAAATAGTCGTATTGATTGGTGCGATTCAACATGGAATCCTGTTACCGGGTGTAATCATGGATGCGAATATTGCTATGCGAGAGGGATTGCGAACAGGTTTGGGTGTCATGCAACACCTAACGATAAAGTGTCGGTGGTGATTCACCCTTGGGAAGATTCCGAAACTGGAAGAAAGTTACCATATCCATATGATTTTTCGCCTACTTTGCACAAATACCGTTTGAATGAGTATGAGGGAAAGAAAGGCAGAAACATCTTTGTTTGTTCTATGGCTGATTTGTTTGGGGATTGGGTGCCGTTGGATTGGCAGCTGGAGGTATTTAAGGCTTGTCAGAAAGCTCCACAGCATAATTACTTATTCCTCACAAAGAATCCGGGAATGTATGCGGTTATGGATGAACAGGGCGAACTTCCAACGGACAGTAATATGTGGTTCGGAACGTCTGTCACTACACCGGATGATCCGTTTCCATACAATGGGAAGAATAAGTACAATTTATTCCTCTCAATAGAGCCCTTGTTAGCCGATTTTGGGGCAGGAAGTGAAGGAGCCCTAAAAGATATAGGGTGGGTAATTATCGGCGCAGAAACAGGGCACAGAAATGGCAAGGTAGTACCTGAAAAGTCATGGGTTGACAATATAGTTACACAGTGCAAAGCGCACAATATCCCGGTTTTTATGAAAGAGAGCCTTAGAGCCTTATATGGAGATGAACTGTTAAGGGAATTTCCAAAAGGACTAATCCGTGGCTGATGTTCTGTATAAGAGCATAGATAAAAACATGATTAAACAACCCGTGGCGTACTGTAAATCACATCACAGATACCTTTCAAAAAAGCAAATGAAAGTACATAGGTGCATATCGAGAGGATGCACAGGACTTCAACCAATAGATGATGAGTTCTGGGAAGAACGCAGGCAAAGAAAGCAAGCGAAGAAACAGAGAAAAAAGGAATTGTATATGAAATGAGGAAAGATGGGAAATTATGGCAAAAAGGAATGAAGATGATATGCTCAAAAAGCCGGTAGACAATTTTATGAGAAAAGAAACGGAGCAGACAGAAATAAAAAACTGTCCGTTTTGCGGAGGACACGCATCGCTTTCCGTAAGAGGAAATAATGTATCTGGTTCGGTGGAGTTCGCAAAGTGCGAATGTGACGATTGTCATGCAGTAATAGGCGTTGGGCGCATGGAAATCGTCGAACTCATAAAGGAAATCTGCATTGCAAAGTGGAATAGGAGAGTTTCTGACAATGTGGAAAGCGTAGGTGGCTGATATATGGATTCGATCATAGCAAGCATACATCCTGAATGGTGGAAGAAAATCAAAACAGGGGAGAAGTGGATCGAGGTCAGAAAGAGCATACCACTGAGGATAGGGCGGATGCCGTTCAGGATCATATGGTATGTGACTGGCGGCGTTGGTGTTTCCGGGGATTCTGTATGCAATGACTTTATCAATGCGGAGCCGGATTATTCTCGGCTTTTAGATGGTTCGTGCCTCACGCCAGAACAGCTCATGGCATACGGAAAGGGGGATATACTACACGGTTGGGTTCTCGAAGAAACAACCAGCTACGAAAAGCCTATTCCGTTATCCGAGATAGGAATTAAAAGACCGCCGCAGAGTTGGCAGTATCTCTCTGTTGGCAGAAAGGAGGACGTATAGAAGATGACCAGAGGCGAATATTTGATGGTGGTTGCGGCGGAGGAATGTGCAGAAATTCAGGAAAATATATCAAAGGCGATCCGGTTTGGAGTTGACAACCATCATCCAGACAGGCCGGAAACCACAAACGGCTACCAAATTCTCAAAGAGTTCAATCAGTTAAAGGCAGTTATTGATATGCTTATCATTGGCAGACACATTCCGGGCATTTCTGATGAAGAGGCAAAGAGCATATATCGAAATAAGGTTGCAGCTGTTGAACATTGGGAAGAGTATTCAAGGTGTATCGGAAAGGTGGACGCATGATAACAATAAAAATCAGAAAATGGAGCTGCGCATATAAGATAAGTGTATCTGGACATTCCGGGTATGCGGCGGTCGGTAGTGATATTGTGTGCGCCGGAGTTTCTGCTTTTGCATACGCTTTATTAATGGGATAGAATGCTACGCAGCATGAGAACACAGCTGATCCTGATAAAGCACTCATGGAGTATGGCGCAAAGTGGAGCGCACATGAAATACTTGGGTATGGAAAGTTATCGGTTCCATAGAAAACGGTCTGGAATGGATTGCGAATCAGTACCCAGAAAACTTAAAAATGGAGGTTGAGGATATGAGAGAATGTAGTAACCACGAGAAAGTTCATGCGG
The DNA here is from genome assembly GCA_947176065.1 of uncultured Lachnospiraceae bacterium. Lineage (GTDB taxonomy): Bacteria > Bacillota > Clostridia > Lachnospirales > Lachnospiraceae > UBA3282. The sequence goes on from CAMWPB010000009.1 coordinate 11,656, forward strand.
TAGAAAAGGAGATAGGACATAACTGGCTGAGAGAGATAAGGGAAAAAGCTGAGATTTAATTCTCGGTTTTTTTGTAATATCTATAATATATTTTGAGACTCAGATATGGCTTACAAGGATATTCATGATTGGAATAACATTATGTATATAGTATAATGGTTTCATAAAGCATAAGTGGAAGGAATGAAGTAAAATGAATAAGAGTGTAATACGTTTGTTGGTGTATATGTTGTTTGCAAGTTCTCCATTATGCGAAATTTTCTTGTTTTCTCATATGATGGATATAAATATTGAATATGTAGATGTAATTCCGGAAATCTGCTATATAAATATTATGATTTGCGCATATACATTAATAACATATTTAAATAATAATCGGTTAAGAAATTTAATATGGATGGCGCATTATGTATTATGTATAACTAGTTTTATGATAGTAATAGTTATATATGTTTTGCACAAATATAATACGGTTTATGATAATCAGTATGTAGATCCAAGAATAAACGTGTTTTGGTTTCTCAATGTATTAACGATAATAAATGTGCTTATGGCAGTAGTCCTTCAATTATATATTCCATTGAGTAAGACAAACAATCATGAAAATAAATATGAAAATTATTTGCTGAATAAAATAGATTCAAAACAAGAATCAAATAAGAGCCAAAGAGAAGAGGTGAAAATAAATAAAGATGTTCGAGAATCAGAACCAGACACAGATATATTTGCCGAAATGCTTAAAAACTACAACGAGACAAGGGAATATTTTAAAATAAGCAAATTTCAATCTAAAACCTCCTTTTTCGTTTCTGTTTTTTCGGCAATAGCAGGGTTTATAATTTTGGCGGTAGCGATATATGGAATTATTAATAATGAGCATTTGGAAGTTTCAATAATTGCAGCAATTAGTGGAGCGATTACGGAAATAGCATCAGTAGTAGTGTTGGGAATACATAATAAATCTGCGCTGCAACTCAATTATTACTATGATGCTTTGCATGAGAACGAGAAATTGTTATCTGCAATTAATATGGCGGATAAGTTGAATGCAGATAAGAGGGAAGAAATGTATATGGAGATTATTAGAAAACAGATAGACATTCACCCACAAAATAAAGAAAATAATAAGTAGCGCATTATGTAGTATATAGAAATTGTGTGTGGGGGATAGGCAGAACCTACCCCCTTACTTTTATTCGATTGCTTTAAAGTTGTATACAGGCTTGATAATTTTATCAATATGGACGGTTGGCTCAATATGTCGTACAATTTCATCAATGGACTTATATGCCATAGGAGCCTCATCAATGGTCTCTTTTGATACAGAAGAAGTATAAATGCCGTCCATAGAATGAATATAGGTCTGCATATCCAGAGTTTCCCGCGCTTTCATGCGGGACATTATACGGCCAGCACCGTGCGGAGCAGACTTATTCCAGTCGGGATTTCCTTTGCCGGTTCCGATAATCGAACCATCCCTCATGTTGATAGGGATAATCAGTCTTTCCTCTTTTTCGGCAGAAATCGCACCTTTGCGAACCATGTTTGTGTCTTGGTCAATATAATTATGTTCACTCTCAAACTCATTCAGACATTCCCACCCCATATTGCCGAGAATGATTTTGGCGATGTATGCCCGGTTGATAATGGCAAATTCCTCGCAAATGAACATGTCGTGCAGATACTCGTCGCGGTATTTGCCTGTGAGGTAGCAGAGGTCTTTCGGTATGTCCGGGTTCTTTGCCTTAAATTCTTTCGCCATTTTCTTTAGAGATGCCTGTATTTCAGAACGCCGCCCAGATGCTTTGTATTCCTCGATCAGCGCATCCTTCGCCTTGAACAACTCTTCCTTTCCACTCATAAGATTAATAGCAAGGCGCTGATAATAGTCTGCTACCTGTTTTCCGAGGTTGCGGCTGCCAGTATGAATAACGAGATACTTATTGCCGTCATCGTCAATATCAATCTCTATGAAGTGGTTGCCGCCGCCGAGGGTTCCAATGGAACGTTCTAACCGTTTGGCATCATGAAGTTCCCGGTAGCAGAACATTTTCTGCATCTTATCGAAAGGCTGCAGCACACTCTCGTGTACGTTTCTGCCAGACGGAACACAACATCGGATCACATCATCAAGTTTGGCAAAATCAATGTCAATCTTGCCGAGTTCCACAACAAGAACACCGCACCCTATGTCAACACCTACGATGTTCGGGATAACTTTTTCCCCAAGATCGGCCGTAAATCCGATTACGCATCCGGCTCCAGCGTGTACGTCCGGCATGATACGAACCTTGCAGTCTTTGAAAGCGTCCTGAGAGAGAAGAGTATTGATCTGATTAAGAGCTTCTTCCTCAATGTTTTCTGTGAAAATCTTCAAATTCATATTCATTCCATCCTTTCATTCATATTTCTAACTTTGACAGTTGGCTTACCCATAAGTTCTTGAACTTCATTAAACAAATCAGCCGTGATAAATGTTGGCTGCGTTCCGTTTGACTTCACGCCGCCGAACGTGGAGATGCCTACATAGAAGTCGTTCGTCAGTATGTGCTTCAATGCCTGTTTGCTGAAATCATTCCCCTGTAAGCTCTTATATCCTTTTCCCTTGCAGTATTCGGCGAGGCGAGTGAGAGAACGGAGATTCACGTAGGAAACAAATATATCAATGACTATTTCGAACTTCTCAATATCAATCTCAATCTCCCGGTCATGCCACTTATAACCGATAGGAGCAGAGCCACAAGCCTTTGCTCCGGCCTTTACTGCCTTTACGCGTCTACCGTTATACAGCTTGCGTACAATCAGCATCTTGTCGTACATATCTAGAATTTCGAGAATTGAATTGATGAGAAAGTCGTTCGGGTCTTTGCTGTAAATGGAGTATGTTGGCTGCTCTATGCTGATAACGTCCGCGCCGACTTTCATCAATTCACGGCGGATAATGACCTTAGATGTGTCGTTTCGCCACAGTCTTGATGTGTTGAGAACGATTATCTTATCGCCCTTTTGCAAGATCGAAAGAAGTTCATTCAGTCCTGGGCGTGTCAGTTCATCGTCCATATCATCAGTTGCGCCGCTTATGCCGCCATCCGTATACTCTCCAGACAGATCAATGTTTTTTTCGGCACAGTATTTCTTGATTTCATCTGCCTGCACTTCCAACCCATATTTCTCTGTCTGGGATTTTGTGCTTACTCGTTTGTATTCGTAATATGCCATATTTTCTCCTATTAGCTTCATATTCGAGCCAAAATAATTTTTGTGGATATTTTCTTAATGAGAGGATTAAAACTGTGTGTGAGCTAAATGGCACTCTAAAGAGCACGTTATGCTCATAAAAAAGGGGAGATAGAAATATCTCCCCACACGATTACGTACAATACCTGATTTCGTATTCTGCCATAATCTTTGAGAAAATTTCCCAGAGTTTCTTATCGCTCTCAGTAATATCCATCTTATTCAGGTTGCTTACAGCTGTCTTGGTGTAACTTAATAGTTATAATTTTCTCCAACAAGATTATATATTGGAGAGATTACTAATGAAGCCGCCCATAAAGGACGGCTTGAACTGCTTACCAATCAATATTTCCAAGTTTTTCACTTATTGCATCCCCAGCTTCTTTGCCTTTGTCATAGAGATCAGAAGAATCATCGGCATTCTCTGGATCGTCAATGGACCTTTCTTCTGTATCGTAACCATCAGTGAGATTATGCCATTGATCATCGGTTCCGCCAAAATAGATATTTACAACGGTTGGGTTGTCAATATCTTCGCCAAGACCCATAACCAATCCGTTTATGGCACCAGCAAAAGATTCACCGAGTTCTTCTGCACCTGATGCACCATAAGTTCTTAATTCATAATCGTTCGAATCTCTGTCAGCAGGCAGATCAATTACAGAATTGCAGTATACTTTGTATTCGTCTCCAAGGTAAGAAAATAGGCTCTCTGGTATTGCTTCAAGCGTAGAAGGAAGATAAATGTCTTTAACGCCGCATGAGTTGAAACAGTTTCCCTCAATGTATGTAACGCCTTCTGGAATGATAACACTTTCAATCCATGTTTTCCCGAAAAAGCAAGCATCTGATCCCATAGAGACAAGTGTATAGTCTTCACTGTTCAATGTATAAACGGGGGACAAGAGGATTTTGTGTATATCATCATCTGGACCTTTATCATAGCTTATCAATGTGATAGTACGATTCTCCTCGTCAATGTGATATCTGAAATTATTAATCGGCGTATATTCATTAGCCCATACAGATTCTTTTTCAATGGGCTCTGAATCTGTAGGCTCTGGTGCAACATATTCCGATCCTGTAACGGTCACTTGTGCAACAGCACTTGAATTTTCTTGCTTGTTTTTAATAGAAGTTATGGAACTTAACAGCGCACAGAAGAAAATTAACACGCTAATAAAAGAACAGGTTAATCCCGCAATCGCTATTCCGTTCTTACGATCATTTACAGTTGCGATAATCCCAAGAATAAGACCTATGATCCCAGGGATAATGCCAATAAACACAAAACTTAACACGATCCCAACAATACCCAAAACCAGCGAAGCAACAGCCATAACATCATACCCTCCACAAAGATTATCAATATTCTATATATTATATATCATGTGGGAATATAATGCTATGAGAATCTTATTTTTGATTTTAGATGGTTCCTCATAAAATTTGTCTATTTGGATATGATTTTTAGGCGAATCATATAAACCGCCGGTATACGCGAATGTCAGGGATATACCGCCCTTATCCGATTTTCACATTAAAAACCGGCAAAACCTGTCAGACAGCAAAGGAAACTTTTTACACGCTCTTTTCCTCAATACCGTGGATAGATTTCTCATTAAAACCTATCATAAACTTGTTGAACGTCACACAAATAGACAAATTTTATAAGGAGTCATCAAATTGATATAAAAAGGGCGGTAGGTGTTATCTTGCCGCCTGTTCTTTAAGTAAATCAATCCATTTCTTATTAGGGTTCATCCATTCTCCGGCATTGACATAAAATTCCAAGTGTAAATCGGGTATTGCGTGTTTATCATATCTGACTTCGCCCTCAACCACATCAAATGTATTACATCCATGCCACTCTCTTGTTTTAGTATTAAAATAATTCTCATAAATGAGAATGTGTCGATGTCCAGAAATAGACATCCTTTCAGCTTGTTTAAGAGCCTTGTCAAATTCATCAAAGAGATAATAGTCGAGGTGCATATTATCCCTCACAAGGTATTCAAACAGCGGTCTATCAGTTTTATTTTTCATTGGATATTTTGTCATATACTCCTTACTTTCTCCCTGCATTACCCGGCAGGGACGGGATAAAAATTATCATGCCGAAAAATTGTATTGGGTGAAATACTGTACCTTATTTCGCCTATAAGATTCATAATCTGTTTCTTTAACGTCAATCAGTCTGCATCCATTGAAGGTTAGAAAGCTTCTTTTTGCCTCTTCGATGCTTTTTCCACAGATTAAACCGACATATTTTCTGTCAATGCAATTTTTATACAGAATTTCAAAATATTTCATCTTCCCTTCTTTCTCCCGGCGTATCCCCGCCGGGTGGGATAACGTATCTTAAAATGAAAAGAACGATATTTCTACCGTTCTTTAAGCTAATCCATACAGCATACAAATGACATTATTGATTTTTCATCAATGCCCATACAATATTATTGATTTCATCCTCTGTCACAAATCCACCCTGCAAGCGGGAAGGGGATAGGGAGCCGTTAGGGAGAAACAGCATATCACCGTGCCCCATGAGCTTTTCACCTCCGGGCATATCCAATGCAACCATGGAGTTTGTCACAGTTCCGACCCTAAGACAGATTTTGGTGGGCATATTTGCCTTAATCAGTCCGGTTACAACCTTTGCAACGGGATATTGAGTGGCAATAATTAAGTGGATGCCGCATGCTCTTGCTTTTTGTGCGATCCTTACAATTGATGCTTCCACCGATTTTCCAGACATATACATAAGGTCTGATAACTCATCAATAACGACTATTTCGCGTCTCATTGGGTAAGCAGGGAACTTTGTGTTGAAACTGTCAATGTCACGGCATCCATTTGCCTGAAGAATGCTGTATCGGCGATCCATTTCTTCGCATAATCCATTCAACAGAACATTGGCCTGCTGTGGATCGGATAGCATAGTGCACATGTTCAATCCACGATAAAACGCAAATTCTGTTGATTTTGGATCAATGAGATACAAATGCATTTTATCTGGAGCCTGTTTCATCAAAAGACTTATGATGAGATTATGCAGTACGATTGACTTACCAGAGCCAGTCATACCAGAAATAAGTATGTGGCAGGCTTTACCAATATCAATATATTGCTTGGAGCCGTCAACGCCCATGCCAATGGCCATTGTAAATGCTGTAGATGAATTGAACTTGTCATCAATAAGCATATCGCCGAGATATACGGTACTATTATTAGCGGGGATCTCAAGCAGCACATAACCGTTATCAAAACGTAGTGATACAAATGCATTTTATCTGGAGCCTGTTTCATCAAAAGACTTATGATGAGATTATGCAGTACGATTGACTTACCAGAGCCAGTCATACCAGAAATAAGTATGTGGCAGGCTTTACCAATATCAATATATTGCTTGGAGCCGTCAACGCCCATGCCAATGGCCATTGTAAATGCTGTAGATGAATTGAACTTGTCATCAATAAGCATATCGCCGAGATATACGGTACTATTATTAGCGGGGATCTCAAGCAGCACATAACCGTTATCAAAACGTAGTGATACGTTACAATGCAAGGCGGCTTGAAATTCTTTTTCACGCTTTAACAGACTTTGGACCGATTGCCCCGGATTGGGCGACAGAACATATTGTGTTAACGTAGGACCTTGATTTATGTCTGCAATTTCACAATGGATTTTGTATGTGTTTAGCACGGTAAGTATAGAATCAAGCTCTTTATTGATATCGGATGAACCCCATGATGTATGATGGGTCAAGTTTCCGTGTATCTGCGGAAACTCATACGGCGTTTTGAACGGGAGAGCTGGAGCAATAACAGGAACTTTGGGGCGGGTATGGGATTCAAGCATAGCCTGATTATACAGTGCGCGCCCGGCGCGCCGTTTGCTGTTCTCAATACTCAGTTGGGCGCAGTTCCTCAATATAATATTGTTATACAGCTTTTCAGCATTTGGCCTTTTCATGTCCTTATAACCTCCTGTTATCTATTCTCACAAATAATTTGTATACCGTCATAAAATTTATAGGATTCCTACGTTAAGTTTTTCCGCGGCCGCGTATACTACTGATTCAAACGATTCCCCATCAGCAGCTTTCCATTCGCGGGACATGCCAGCAATTTCACACAGTTCCTGGCATAGATTTGGAAGCCATTCACCAGATTCCCTTAATATTTTTACAATTTCCTGTACCCTTGATATACATATTTCTTCTTTAATATCTATCATACCACATATTTTACTGTTGAGAGAAACAAGACTTTCTATTTCGTTCTCAATAGCTGTATGCGCTTCGGTTGTGTGGATAAGTTTGCGAGCTTCGCCCGCATCCCTTATCAATGCGAGTACGCCATTACTCAAAGTGGAAAGTTCTTCGTTTGTGAAATTCATACTTTTAATACCTCCATAGCCTTTTATAGGATTTTGTGTTAAGAAAAACACAACGTCAAGTTTTTCGATCCTTCATTTTCTCAATTATACACAATATGTCCAGCAAAGCCGGGGCGGCTAGATTGCCGCCGCCATTTTTTCAGATTCTCGCCGTGCGTGTTTTTCTTGCCAGAACTTTTCAACGTCTGCCCGGATCCGGGCCTCATGTTCTGCGTGTCTGTTATAGTCAAACACGCTCATTACTGTATAATGCGGGATATAGACACCACATACACCAGAATAGGCTATGCAATAGGCTTTCCGGCGGTTCATGTATTGTCTAAAAATCCGCTCTTTTTCTTTCATCGCATCCGCGCTATCGGTTAATTCATAGTCAAATCGGACAACGAGAGCCGGAACCCTGAAACCATCGTTATAATAGTATGGGTTGCCGTATGTTTCCCGGCGGTACTCGATGCCGTTACTCTCTAAAAACTCAATGATTTTTTTCATGGTCCTATACCTCCCAACAACCGCAATATTTACAAGTGAGAGAGGGAGCGGAGGGAGCGCCAAATATAAAGCGCTCAATCTGCTTTTTCATCTCGTCAGGAATGAGCCGCGCCCACTCTGTACGGATCCGCCACCGCTTTACAGCACGGGCGGCAATGTAAAGCGGTGCAATCTGTTCTTTGTCAAGCCGGAAAACCACAATAATGACCCGTGTTGCATCCGTTGCCATGTCGTGGTAGTGGTGGGCATATTCAAGGCTTTTCTTGCGCTCCGCCAGCTTGTCAAAATCCCCATTGTATAGGGAGTTGCTTTTGCGGCAGTAGTCAAAATATGCGTTGCTTTCATCGTCTACAAGGTCCATAAGGCTTTCAATATCTATATTAAACATGGTTTTTCCTCCCTCGATGCGCTTTTCTGTGCTTTCTTTGGTGTCAGTTTTGACAGTTCCACAACCTCATAAAACGGAATACTTGTTTTATAGCATCCGACGGAGCGTCCAAAACAGTCCCGGACATCCTCAATATAGTTGTATCTGGCTTTCAGTGTTTCGATGTCTGCGGTCATTTCTGCGTATTCCTCCGGCGTGAGGTCGCGGAGGTGCAGCCGGTCCCACTTGTCATAAAACCGGCGGGCGGCGGAGTGTTTCGGCAAAAGTCTTTCTTGCGCCTGCCCGCACTCGCTGTAATCACGTTTTGAGCGGATAAACCGCGCCGCACTTGTGGAGAAATGCGGCGTTGTGTTGGTGTTAAGGGTGTAAAAAGCAACTTCAAAAACGGTCATCTTGTCAAGCTGGAAACAATACATAAATTCTTTCATTATGCTGCGCCCCCTTTCAATTCCGCAAAACGCTTTTTGCATTCTTCTTTTGTCTTGCAAACCTTATCAAATGGGCAGCAGTCGCAGTCCTGACAAAAGTCATCAAATGCGGAATAATCCGCCGGATCCGTCCACTCTGTGGGTTCCGCTGTTTCTTCTTCGCTTTCTTCTTCCTCGTCAGAGATGCCCAGCCACTCAAAAACGGTTTCAGGCTCAAACCATAAAAGATCGTTTAATTCCGTTTCGGTCATGCCGTCCGGGTAAATATCATCAAGAATTGCCTCCAACGCATCCCCTTTTCCCTCGGTTGCTATTCTATTATATGTTTTTACGGCGCCGCTCCACGGTGTAAAGCTATCAAAATCAAAGTCTTTATATATTCTCATTTTGTGTTATCCTCCTATTATCTGAGAGGGAGCGCCCCGAAGGGCGCGCCTTATTACTGTTTTAATAGTTTTCAAAGTGTTTGTTTAATGCTTCGCGCTCTTCCCCTGTGAAAAGCCTGTCAAGAGCAGCAGCGGTATGGCCGCAAGCCTTAAAAGCCTTTTCTCCCTTGCGGATGCTCTGCAAGTCGTCAGTATATCCAAATTCCGTCAAAAAGTCGTCAACATCCCTTGCGCACTCATAACTTGAAGCATCAGACAAAAGGCAGTACAAACAATCTTCTATTGTTGGTTCATGCGTTGCGCTTGGGTTGCACTGATAGTCAAAAGTAAAGCGACGGCGCGCCGGGGTAGTAATGCGGCATTTATAGAGAACGTGTGCTGGTGTTAAGAGGTTCTTTTGATCGTTTGCGACCTCAAAGGTAAACTTCAAAGAATTAATGATATTTTCGGCGGTGTCCGTAGCGATCCAACCAGCCGGCACTTCATGGCAAGGTTTGCCGGGTTTGTACCCCTCATTGTTTACAGATACGCCGATGATTTCAGCATCCGGCGCGATACTCTCAAAATATGCCCGCGCCTGATCAGCGGTTTCTGCTTTGCAAAGATTCGCTTGTCCAATTCCGTTTTTGATAAAACTAATGTTAAATACTGTCATTTTGTTTCCCTCTCTCTTTCTTGCTTTCTTCCGGGAAACTCTGCTATAATAGGAGAAGCCCGAAAGGGTGGCGGGGTGGTCCGTGTTGTCTTGGTAGGATGGCGGACCGCCTTATTTTTATGGTTACTGTTTTATGTCCTCTTGCTACTTTTCACGGTCCCGACTGATTGATACAACCGCCGGAGCGTTATTTTTTCGGCTTAGATGGACGATAGCCGCCGCCGGTGGTGGGCCGACGTACTCAATCAGTGAACGGCTAAAAGAATATGCCGGGCCTCATTTTTTCCGCTCCTTTGCCTCGCTGCTTGTCCTTGCCTATCTGTAATAAGGTATTGTGTCATATTGCCCACATTCACCTATATTCAAGAAAAGGTTACCCCGCGCCCTCAAGGAGAGATTTTATAAAGCCGTTCTTTTCAATGTGCTATGTGGTGAAATCTGTTTTTGTTCGGGAGGTTCACCAGCTCCCGCGATGCCGGGCCGGTTTATATACCGCTTTCCCGATCGCGTGCGGTTCTGGAAGTTTAACGCTCTTTCATTGCGGTTATTAGCTGCCTGTTTTCTTTCTATGTGGGTTTCTTCCAATAACAGAAAGCCGATCCTCACAGGTTTTCACTTTTCCTTGCGCCCGATGTATGCACTTATTACCTCATGGGTAGCCCTCACGGGATGGAAGCGAAGCGAGGAGGCGGTAGGCGTTGCCGGTTCCGTTGTACTAAGTGCCGCCGGGCGGTTTCCTATGTCGCGGGGGTTCCGTTGGTTCGGTCCGCTTTGGCGTTTGGCTTTTCCTGTATACCGTGCCTTTGCCTCTTTGCTATTCGCTTTATGTATGGGTTCCGGCTTGCTTGCCGCTTGCCGTGTTCCCTTTGCATGATACTAATATACCATAGCACAAGTACAATTACAAGATGGGATATTGCACAAATATACACTAGCACAAGTATGGGTTTGTTGTGTGTTATGTATAGTTACACAAGTGTATAAAGTGCGGAATTTTTCGGACTTTACACCATAGCACAACTACATATAATAAGAAGAGAGGCACACGGACAGCGGGAAAATACACTTGCACAAGTTCGGGAAGTGTGGTATATATGAGATATGAGAGAAAGGAGGCGGAGCCGATGGGACGCCCAAAACGTGAGGACGGCAGAAACGCCCGGACGGTGGCAAACAATAAATATAACACCTCTGTATATGACCGCCTCGCAGTGAATGTAAACAAGGGGGAGCGGGAGCGGTTGAAAAAATATGCCGCCGGAAATGGGGAGAGCGTAAACGGCTTAATAAATCGGCTGCTTGCGGCTGAGGTTCCGGGCTTTGATCCGATTACAGAAAGTAAATAGAGTTAGCCGAAAAAGTAGATTGTAGGGCATTGAGAGAGCAAGAAACGCTTTCCCGATGCCCTTTTATTTTTAGCATGGAGGTGCGAAAGATGCAGGGGAGAGGGAAGGAAACAGCCACACGGGACGCCGCAGGAGTACGCAAGAATACATATAAAAGATACAAAGAAGGAGAGGACTACGAAAAACAGACGGCCCCAGAAATGGCCGCTTTATGTGATATGATGAAGCGCGGCATATTCGGAGAAGAGGAAGCGGAGAACGGGGAGAGGATAAGGCACGCAGGAGGAAGACCGCGGAAATATGAAACGGTTGAGGAATTGCAGGAAGGTATTGAAAGATACATTGATTATATAGCAGTACAGAATTCCGCCGGAGTTTCTTTAATCCCTGATGTTGAGGGGTTGGCCTTATTTCTGGGTATTTCCAGAAGTACTATTTATGAGTGGCAAAACACCCGCCCCGGCGAGTTTTCGGACACGCTGAAAAGGACACTTACAGGAATTGCGGCTGTGAAAAAACAGTTGGGATATAATGGCAAAATACCGCCACTTGTACTTGCGTTAGACTTTAATAACAATCATGGATACGTGCAGCAACAAAAAATTGAGGTGTCCACTTCCCGCAAATTGGAGGAATTACCGCAAAAAGCGGACATTATGCGCCGATTGCCTACCAAAACCGCAAGCGATCCGGCAGAAAACGACATCGAAATAACAGCCGATGATCTGGGGTTGTAAAATCTTATGAATAAGGTTTTACAGAATGCGCCCGGAATGGTCCGCACCCTGGGGCGGGGGTGTATGCGGCGGCGGATCAGAACACACTCACCCCTCTGAGTACCCCAAAAATTAAAAGAGCTCAAAAAGAATCCCTCATAATCCCCCAAAATAACATGGAGCATCAAAAAACAGGGGGTTTACACAATAGCACAAGGGTAAGAAATAGGGAAATTATGACAGGACTACAAACGGACGGGATATAGATGATAAGCGGATAGGAGAGAGATTAAAATGGGAAAATCTATTCAGAATGTAAAAATACATAATCCGAATGGCTATGGTTCGCTGGGAACACAATGCGAGATAGACGGAAAGAAAGTCAGAGGTGTTGTAAGTGTAGATTTCCATGTGTCAGTAGATGAAGTTCCCGTATTTGTTTTTGAAATGCAAGGAATGCCCAATATAGAGATGAATGCAGAAGTACAGTTTCAATTTACACCCAAAACGGTGCAGGAGGCGGCAGCAGTTATCCAAAAAGAAATAGTGGCTAAAACAATATCAGAGGATAATGTGCGCAAGATGCTTGGAATCTGAAATACAAAAAATAAAAATCGGCGGAGGCTTACGCCTCGGAGGAAGAAGAGAAATGTTAAGACCGGCGCAGCTTTATGAAGAGGAATTAAAGGAAAAACTCATAGAAACATGGTATAAGCCAGAATATGTATGTTACAGCGGAGAAACGGGAGATAACCTCATAGAACTTCCAGATGGTAATTGCGATAGCCATTGTTTTGTTTCCGTAGATGAAGATGACAATGTGATAGGATATATCTCTTATGATTTGGATTGGAAAGCTATGTCTGCATATAATCTCGGCATAGTCAGCTTTCAGATGGGAAATTTTGAATTTTTGAAAGATGCCTATAAGGCAATCTGCAACATATTTGAGGTATACCACATGAATAGGCTTTCGTGGTTTTGCTTTGCCGACAATAAGGCAGTAAGAGGGTACAGGAATTTCATCAGGAAACATGGAGGAGTGGAGTGCGGCTATACAAGGGAGGTTGCGAGGCTACGTGACGGCAAACTGCATGATGGAGTGGAGTTTGAGATTTTGGCAAGGGAATTTCATAAATAATACAAAAAAACTCGGATCTCAAAAATTTCCCAGAAAATAAAAAGACCCATTGTGAGGTATACGATTTATGACGAACTGTAAAAACTGTGGGGCACCACTACATGGTAGTAAATGTGAATATTGCGGAACGGAATATAGCAATAGAACAATAGCGGGAAATATACCAGAGATTGGAGATATGGGCATCCTCAAAGTTGGTGATGAGGAGATCAAAGTATACATAGGATCAATAGATTCAAGAGATCTTGAGGCGTGGAGAGATGCAGCGGGTGTATTACATAGGGGAACTCCAAAGAGGAAATTCACACTGATCGAAATTTAGGGCTATCGCCAAACGGTAAGGCACAGGATTTTGATTCCTGCATTTCCGGGTTCGAGTCCCGGTAGCCCCATTGCTCATGGCAGACGAAGAAAAGCACCTTTATTGGCAAATGAGGCGTTTGTGAGCGGCGCAGAATAGAGCTGGGAATATGCGTCAAAATGTAAAATATGAAAATTTGCATGTGTACGAGAGCAATACGTGGCAGGTGCGCAACAGATCACGTCCCCAGTTCTCCAATGGGATGATTCTTAAAGGGGAAAACCGTAAACCGCCATCCCGCAGATTTTCAACCCCGTAGCGGAATGCTGTTAAGAGCCGTCACAAGGCTTTCGGGGATTAGGGGCGTAATTCTTGCAAATTGCTGACGAGTAAAATGCAAGTTGCCTTAGAAAAAAGACACGGAGAGTAATTTGGCATGAATGGGGCGAGAGTAAATGTTATAGGCGAGTGCCAAAGCCTGGCATGAGGGTAGCCTAATCCCGTTTTGCGATTGTCTTTTTCCGGGTGTCAGTAAAGACATAAAAATCCGTGTTTGTATGGCGGTGATTCACGTTAAACAGAGCCGCTCTATGCAGTCCGCATAGACATAATTCGGACGGTGTGGCACAGGTTTCAATGGATGAGACGCTTAATCTCCATCATGGAGAGGTAGAAGTGTTGGGTTCGATTCCCAAGTGCCATATGCAGGGCGTGGCTGAAGGTGTGGTCACAGCAACTAGCGGTGCGGAGAGTCTGCGAGGAATACCATGATCGTATGTATGGGGCTTAATTGTAGGACGGGGCGAAGTTGCAAAATGAGCGGCGGTGAAAGGGCAAGAGCGTGTTGCGAAATAGGAAGGACATAATCTCAGGGGTATATATACACGTCGGAATAGATAACGAGAGGGTAGAATCCATATTACGCAGAATCCCCATTTTTAAGGAAGTTTCCAATCAGAAGGAGGAGTGAGTGTGAGAGTAGAGGTAGGTGATAAAGTATACGTTCCAAATGAGAAAAGACCATACCGCGTCCGGGCAAGAGATGAGCGATTCATAATATGCACAAAACCATACAATCCAAAGAGAACGGTTCGGTATTTTATCGTTGATCTGAAAGAAAAGGTGCGCGGGCCGGACAATATGGTTTTCTGTAGTGGATATGAAATGGACGAGGATTGTGCCGAGAGGCTGAAAGAATTGCAGTCTGGCGAAATCGAAGTAAGTCGGCGGCACGTTGATTTGGATATTGATATTGAGTAGCGAAGGGATTGTATGGACGGTTGCAAGCTGTATTTAAACATAGGCGAAAAGAAAGAAGAGTTTCACCCTATAAGCGCAATAAATCTTCCTGTTACGGAAACAGATAATGTGAGTGCGGATTGTTCCGAACTCGGAAGAGAAATGTCGGTTTCTTTTAAGGCGGATGATGGTATGAAGAGGCTCAAAGGGCGAATGGAAAGGGAATTATCCGTAGTGGATATTACAGACTGGCCTGCACAGATGATTGAAAAGCTGATTTTCACATTTCCACGGACATCGAAATTGGTAACACGGAACCCAGATCATTATTATGCTTTGCAGATGGAAGAGGGATATGTTTGCGTTGCCGGAGAGTATGACACATTATTCGGAGTTCCGATTGTTCTCGACAAGTGAGGAAGAATAAAAGCGGCGGAGGCAATGGTTTGGATGAAAGGGGGCGGTACAAATGCTGATGAATGACAAGTGCAAAGTCACAGACATACAGGTAGGCGCTGGTTTTGGAAAAGGGAAGGGCATATTTGAAGAACCTACTGCTGAAACGGCTACAGAAATTGTAGCGCAGGAAAGACGGAAAGCCCTTTGGTATGGCGTTCGGTTTATGGGAGAGCCTAATCTGTTATCCCTAAATAGAAGATTAGATTTAGGAGAACCGGCAACAGAAAATATTTTAAAAGATATAGGAGGAATCAACATGGGTAAAGGAAATTTTGTAGCACCTGAAAACATCGAAAAAGTTATCATCAAAACTAAGGACGGCCGGGAATTTGAGGGTTCCGTGAAACGCATTGAGTATATGCCGGGACTGTATGGGGCGGCGGGATATTCAGATATTACAGTAAGCACACTGAAACAGACATCAAAAGAGAATTACGGCATCAAAGAGGTTATCTTCAACAATCCGGCTACTATCGTGAAATGGGATGACGGAACTCAGACGGTTGTGTACTGCCAGGATAATTATGAAGAGGTTGTAAAGATCGTGAACGGCAAAAAGGCAAAAGTTCGCAAACCCAGAAAATCAGATGGCTTCAATCCTGAGATTGGTCTTGCTATGGCGATTGTCAAGAAACATTTCGGCAATTTGGGGAATTACAACAATGTATTCCACAAATACATACCTGAGAGCCGGGAAGATCAGAACCATATCGAAAACACAAAAGAGAAAGCGGAGGAATGATTATGGCAGATATGGTAGGTGTAATGAGTGAAATAGAGGAAAGAAATTCTGAGTTGGAATCCGAAAATGCCCGTCTGACCGAAGAAAATAAGCATTTGAACGAACAGATAGAAAAGCTCAAATGTAATCTTGCAAATACCGTACATAATCTCACAGAGGCGGAGAAAGGTAATTCTGAGAAGATGCAGAGCGTTGAAAATGCGCTCAAAGAGTGTGAGTATCGGCTTGAATCTACCAAAATGGAGCTGAAACACGTTAAAAAAGTCCTGTTTGAAAAGAACCGCCGCTATCAGGAGGATTGCATTACGATCAACAGGTTGCAGATTACAATCGAAACTCTTGTTGAGCGTATGGCGCAGAAAATGGGGTGCAGATGATGGATGACGTGAAAATAGCAAAAAGGCTGCTACAGATCATATTCGAGGAAGCAGGAAACAAAGGCGTTAGCGTAAATGATATAGAGAACATCACACAGGAGATGATTCGTAGGGTGAAAGGGTCAAGGATGGTAATAGCGGATGAACCAGCAGAGAAAAAGTAGGTTAATATTGGGTGCAGCGATGTATATAACGCCCTCCTTTTATTTGAATTTGAAAAGCTATTGTGAATATTGCACAGATTTCAGCGCGTGTTCAGAAAGTCTTGACATTACTACGCTTGAAGATTTGCCTAATCATAAGGCATTACATGTTATAGAATGCGAATATGCTGAAAGATGTGAGAGGGTACGGGAGAGAATAAAAGCGGAAATGGAGGCGCAGAGTGAAGAATCAGAGAAAGTACAATGTAACGTTCGAGGATTTGAAAACGAAAGAGCGGAGAACCGTACAGATTCAAACAACGGACAGCTTGACGGCGGCGAAACTGGCATACCAGACGTTCGGGAGAAAGAAGATCAAGGTAGTATCATCGAAAGTTATAAAGGAGGATGGCGAGAAAGAATGATGAGCCATTTTCTTAGAGGACATTAAGGAGGCAGATATGAAATATAAAAAGAAACCCGTAGTGATTGATGCAATACAGTTTAAAGATGATCCTGACACTTTGATCGAGATTCAGGAGTTCATGGGCGGCGGCGAATTAAGAATATCGTATAAGAACCCGGACAACCCGGTAATCAAGATCGAAACGTTAGATGGCGTTATGGACGCTGCCATAGGGGATTTCATTATCAGAGGGGTAAAAGGAGAGTATTACCCTTGCAAGCCTGATATATTTGAACAAACCTACGAACCGATTACTGAGTAATTGTGGTAACGGTAGTTGTATATGAAAAGGATAGCCGGAGCGTACTTGCCGCAATTCCTATGAAAGATGGGGAAACCGGTATTCTGAGAAAAGATGTGGAGTTTCGGATATTCAACGGCATGGAGCCGGTTTTTGAAGAAACACCAACTGGACCGGTACTTAAAAATAATTCATTTTTTATCAATTTGGGAGGGAAAGACCATGAAGATTAACAAGAAAACAGGCATTATAGTAGCTATTGTCGTTGCGTTCGCACTGATGATTGTTGGAGCGTTCGTAAGCACAAATAACAGAGCAATATCGTTGGAAGAACAGGTTATTTCGGCGGATTCCAATATTCAGACACAGGAGAAGCGGCGCACAGACCTCATTTATAACCTTGCCGACTGCGTCATGCAGTATGATAAGCATGAGGCAGAAACTCTCTTAGGAGTGGTAGAGGCACGAAATCAGGGCGGAGTAACTGACATTGAGAGCGTAGCAACTTCCATAGCGGCAGTTGCGGAGGCATACCCGGAATTAAGATCGAATGAAAATTACAAGGAATTGATGAACGAACTTTCTATAACTGAGAATATGATTGCTGAGTATCGGAACGCCTACAATAATGAGGTTCGGGCATACAACAAGTTTGTGCGGAAGTTCCCTAACAGACAAATTCTTTCGATGATGGGGTATGAGGTTATTGAGTACACATATCTGCAGTACGAAGAGGCGGATCGGATGCCGGTCAAAAATATGTTTGAGGAGTGATAATTATGCGCGGCAGAAACTATTTCAACGAGAGAAGCCAGAAAGTTATCTATTATGGGAGCGGGTGGAATCTTACTGTCAGAGAGGCGGTATTCAGTATTGCGATATTCTTCCTCATGCTTATGTTGGGGTTCTTTTTGAGCGAAAAGATTGCATCCAGTCTGGACGAGCAGAATCAGGAATACTATCAGGCCGTGAAAATAGACGGAGATACAGAGGTTTTCCAGTACGGTATGCGTACCAACATTGGAAACGCTTTTGTATCTGGCGTTTTGGAAGCGGTTGATCCGGTTACATATCCAGAACTCAGCGGGGAATATGCGTATGTGGAAAAGGTTAGGGAAGAGTACACAAAGCATACAAAAACCGTGTATGATTACGATGAGGATGGAAACAAAATAGGTTCCCATAAGGAAACATACTATACTTGGGATGTTGTTGGGCGAGAAGAGATTCATTGTGGGAGCATACGATTCTTAGGTGTTGACTTCGATTATGGGAAAATACGGCTCCCAGACAGTTATTATCTGGAAACGATAAAAGAATGGTCCGACACGCGGTATAAATACTATGTGGTTGATGTTTCCTATGAGGGTTCGATTTATGCAGACCTCAGAGACAAGACCATAAACGGCGCAGTATTCATTGACGGTTGCAATGCGCATGAAGCCGAAGAGCACATGTCGAGCGGCGCAAAATGGGCAATGGTAGGATTTTGGGTGTTCTGGATTGCCCTGACAGGGTTCGCAATATACGGATTTTGCTACTTTGATAACAGCTGGTTGGAGGATTGAGTATGTTCATCGTATCGAAAGATAGGGAAATCGTTGTAAATGTGGATAATGTTACAAATGTATTCATGCAAAACGGAAACAGGATCATAGCGCGCACTGTTGATTCCGAGGAAGTCCTTCTTGGGTTGTATGTGAGAGGAGGAGCGAAAGATGTATTTGAGGATATGCTGAAAAAGGTCTTTCCGCCGGACACACTCATATTTAAGAACTGTATGTTGGATGATGAATCGTTGCATAACCTTAAAGATAAGGTGGATTTGAACGCAATATTAGTAAGTGATTCCACTGCGGTGGCAGAAGTGAAGATGTATGAATGTGGTGTGTATTATATGCCGGAGGAATGAGTGAGATTGTCCGTGACCGCAAAGCGGCAAAAGAAAATAGAGAAGAAAAATAAACAGTAAAGAGCCATCGTAGAGCCGCTGTAAAGGCGGTGAATTTGTATGGCTGCAGTTAGGCCGCCATTGACAAATAAGGGTATCATATTTGAACTGTTGCAGTCTGATTTATCAGATTTACAGGTTCTTCAAGACCTTTTGGCAATGGCGATAGAGGTAGAGGAAGAGGATAAGAACCTTTCCCGGAAAGTGGCGTTAAAAGTCCGCTTTAGGGCATTGGATGAGTGTGAAAACGGTGATATACGGTTTTACAATCTGTATAACAATGCCCTTTTATATTTGGCGCAGGCACATATGGACTTTGACGCATATCTGCTTTATGTGGAGAAAGACCGCGATCCAGAGGATAGGTATTATCAGCCGCGCCGAAGCAAAATATATTGGCTCGTTGCGGAAATGCAGCGGCTACTTGATGATGAGTTGGATATTCTGTCAATCAGTATGCCGCCAGGTACGGGGAAAACCACTCTAGGGGAGTTTTTCATATCCTTTGTAATGGGGCATTATCCGAACACACCTAATCTGATGTCCTCACACTCTGGATTTATGACACGGATGTTTTATGATGCCGTGCTGAATATTATCACGAGTAACGAATATTGTTGGCGTGACGTATTCCCGGACGTGGTTTTCGAGAGCAACAATGCCAAAGAGGAAACAATCAACCTCGGAAGATGGCAGCCGTTTAAGACGCTGACGTGCCGACCGATCAGAGGCTCCCTCACTGGTGTTACTCGTTGCGAGGGATTTCTGTATGTAGATGACTTGGTTTCCGGCATTGAAGAGGCGTTGTCGCTTGACCGTCTGGATAAGCTGTACGGCGAGTATACGACCGACTTAAAATCCCGTAAGAAGAAAAAGGCGAAAGAAATCCATATTGCTACTCGTTGGAGCGTACATGATGTAATCGGACGCTTGGAAAGGCAGTATGAGAATAATCCAAGAGCGAAGTTTATCGCAGTACCAGACATTGATCCGAAAACAGGAAAGAGCAATTTTGATTATGAGTTTGACGTAGGTTTTGACGAGAAATATTTTGCGGATATGGAAGCGTCAATGGACGATGTTTCTTACCGCTGCTTATATAAGAGTGATCCGATTGAGCGTGAGGGTATTCTTTATCATCCGACCGAACTCAGGCGGTATATCGGCGGCTTGCCGGGAAGAGAACCAGATTCCATATTGGCAATCTGCGATACGAAAGACACTGGCACAGACTACAATTTCCTCGGAGTGTTCTATCAGTATGGAGATAGTTTCTATCTGGAAGATGTTGTATTTAAGAACATTGATCCGGGAACCCTCGATGAACTCAACTCAAATATGCTTGTGAAGCATCATGTTCAACAGGCGCAGTTTGAGAGCAACAAGGAGGGTAGCCGGACGGCAGTAAAGGTAGCGGAACTTGTTAAGGCAAAAGGCGGAAACTGCCATATCACGAGGAAATTTACCACACAGAATAAGGAAACGAAGATAATCGTCAATTCCTCATGGGTAAAGGAACATGTTGTTTTCAAGGACTTCACAGAATATGAACCAAAGAGTGATTATGGCACAATGATGTCTTTCCTGTGCAGTTATACACAGCTTGGAAAGAACAGACACGATGATGCACCGGACGCATTGGCAATGTTTGCTTTGTATGTGCAGAATCTTCTCGGAGTAAAGGTCAAAGTAGGCAGCCGCGCAGAACTCGGTTTTTAAAAAAAACTCACTAAAAGAGAATATTTTAAGGTAAAAAAATAAAAAAAGTTCGTTTTTGGTATTGACAAACTCTCTAAAAGAGAGTATAGTAGCAAACATAAAGAGAGTGACGCATACAGCAAAACCTTACAGCAGACTTTAAATCTGACATCGTAAAAGCGTCATGGCGAGGGTGGGTATGCCTAGCGGCGAGGGCGGCGGGCTGTAAACCCGTTACATCAGAAACATCGTAGGTTCGATTCCTACCCCACTCATTCAGAGAGTAATACTCTGAATTCCCTTTTACACGATATGCTGCATCGTTTGGTAGGGCGGTGCGGCACACGGGAAGTAAGCTAACTAGGTAGAAGCGGCGGACTGAAAATCCGCAGGAGTTGGTTCGATACCAACACTTCCCATTTCTCGGATGAGTCCATACATCTGAGGATCTTTTAAAAATCATATTGAACCGCATACCGTAAACTTTGGACGGTGGACGGTGTGCGGCGCGGATCATTAGCTCAGTTGGTTAGAGCGTCCGGCTCATAACCGGATGGTCCGGGGTTCGAGTCCCTGATGATCCATGCATAAGTAATAGGTCAACAAGCGGTTATAAGGACGGAGGATGCAATGGTAGTTTTAAAAACGGTAATTTCAACGATTGATGTGATTTTAGGAATGACAGTTGTTCTTGGAGTTGACGGGAAAAAGAATAAAATCATTGCAACATTTTCCTGTCTTCTGGTTGTGGGAATGAATTTGTTTGCTATATGGAATTGATTAGAACTATTGAATGGCCGGTTAGCCAAAAGGTAAGGCACGAGGTTTTCATCCTCGGAGTATGGGTTCGAGTCCCTTACCGGCTATTGTTGCGGTGCGGCGAGGACGGATGCGGTGCGTTCCTCGGATGATATAAGACACACGCGATAGTGTCCCGCCGTGTCACAACGCAGTTTTGGTAGAAATACCGTGGTAAGCAACCGTAAATAGGGAGGTTGTGAGAACGGGTGATTGAGGGTTACACCGTTCACATGCCGAGATAAGTTAGCTGGGAAACATTCTGCTACAAGGTTGTGCTATTGTAAGTAATTGCTTGACACCGGTTATACAGCAGCGAAAGCAATCGGGCAACACGCAGAAATCGTGGGATCGTACCCCATTCTCGGCTCGAGGCGATTTCTTTACTGCTTTCTTGTTCGGCCTTATCCCGAAAGAAAAGCGGCGGTGGCGAGATCCCGTGACCATCAAGTGCTTTTTCAACCGAGAGTTTCAAGAAAACTCTGGCGCGCAATTTACTGCTTAGAGTGCAGCGTTATAGCGATTTAAGCGGCGGAACGGCGCAAGCCCACGAAATAGGGCAAGACGAATCCGATTTATGTCGGCGCGGAGAAATATTGTAGAGGCGGCAAACCGCGAGAACAATATGCCGAGATAAGGTACTAAGTTTGGAGTGCCAAGGCCATTTGAGATTACCCCGGTGGTTTATGATGGCAATGTGGCGGCAGAAATGCCGTGGGTCATGTATCTCCCCTCATGACTTTTTCGCTGAGAGGCGTACGCAGGACGGCGGAGGGTACAGTCTGCGAGAAAAACTGCACTCTGGTTGGCAACTTACCGTATATGTTGCAGGCGATTCCGGCACTGACATAACATCTTACCGGTGCCGGGATTACTCTTGGAATGTAGCGCAACTTGGCAGCGCACTTGATTTGGGATCAAGAGGTTGCGGGTTCAAATCCCGTCATTCCAACTGAGATACATTTTACCAGGTTGAAAACACTCAAAAAAAGGTTCATAACCGGCGGTTACAACGGGCGGATAGAGAAGCTCCCACCTTGACCGTCATCAAGGGAAAACTACTCTTGGCACATAGTTCAGTTGGTAGAACACCTGACTGTTAATCAGGAAGTCGTAGGTTCAAGTCCTACTGTGTCAGCTTTGCCGCATACCCGAATGGTCGGAAGCGGTCTTGAAAACCGTGGCTCTTAACGGAGTAGGGGGTTCGATTCCTCTGTGCGGCGTTGACAAAGAAGAAAGGAGGGTATGCTTATTATGATTTTCAAACTTTGCATAGGTTTAATCGTTTACTTACCTTTCATCTTTGCCGGAGTAACAAAGACCGGAAAAACGGCGATTGGGAAATGGGAGTACATTTATCTGAATCCGCACCCCATATTCCAGAGTAGGCATGAAGTCCACATTAAGCCCATGCGGACAATCGTGTTCCGTATGGGCGTGGTAAAAACAATATAGTAAATTATTATAAAGGATTATGTAGGGCGGTTTCGGCTGCATCGGTCAACTGCAAGGAGCCGCCCTTTGTATGGTGCATTGCCGTAATGGTAGCGGAGCTGATTGCTAATCAGTCCGGCAGAAATGCCGTATAGGTTCGAGTCCTGTATGCACCGCTATGGGCAGGATGCTTTGCGCAAAGCTACCTCCCAGAATTGGATAGTAGGCGAAAAAGGGTAGACGCTATAAAATATGGCTGAGGGAACGATGCGTTCAGTTGTGGCAAAAACGAAAGGCAAAGTGCAGTGATTGAAATAAGCAGAAATGGCCGCCACCCATCGGCAATGTATCAGGTTCAAAAGTCCATATTGCACCAAATACATGAGGTTATCTGCGACTGATACAATTTTCCCCTGTGTGGTTCAAATCCGCACCTATCCAAGCCGTGCTGACTTCGCACGTTAAACCAGTTGTGGTTCGGAGATTCCACGAAGATATTCCCTATAAAGGCATTGACAGGTGGTTTGGTCTTTATCGTAGCCGTATCGAGTGTACGGGGATGTTGAATCAAGTCCTCCGATATGTATGTCGTACATTGTGTCGGTTAATCACATATTAGCGAGGGAACGACATCAGCGAAATGTGAAACGCTGCGTTAGGGCAACGTAGCATTATTGCACGGTAGTTTAATGGTAGAACGTTATGAGTAGTAGTTATGTAACGTGACGCAGACAGCAAAAAATCTTCTTCCATCGTATAAGGGAAAGATGGAGGTTCGATTCCTCCCCGTGCAATTTTCAATAGGTGCTTTGATGCTAGACGTGAATACCGGGGATGCGGGAAGGCAGTACATCCTATGTTGAAGAGAATGTGAGATACAACACGCCGAAACTCATAACATCTATTGAATATCGGAGAAGTGGCGGAATGGTAGACGCGGCTGTTATGAAAAAATATATCATGTTTTGTGGTATTAACAGCAAATACTTTAGGCTTGGGGCCAGCTTCATTGTGGGTTCAAATCCCACCTTCTCCGCTTGTGAGTGTGGTAGCTCAGATGGTAGAGCGCGAAAGCGAAAAACCGAATCATGTTTCGTGATCCGTACAGCAATCATCAAGCATCCTATGTTAATGGCGTTGTCGTTGGTTCGAGGCCAACTCACACTCACATATGACGATATGGTGTAATGGAAACACAGCAGCTCCAACAAAGTTATCTGTCATGTTTGTGGCAGAAACAGCAATCCTCAAAACAGATGGATTCCAAGCTGCGGATCGGGGTTCGATTCCTCGCATCGTCTTGTGGGCCTGTACCGGTAACTGGCAACCGGCATATGTATCATGTATCGTGATGCAACGGAAGAAAACACAGCAAAAAAAATTCATTATTGGTTCAAGTCCAATCAGGCCCGTTTTGTGGCACCGTTACAGCAAAAACATTCTGGTCTCATAAACCTATTGTTAAAGCTGGTGTCATGAAAAAAGTATCAAACAATGTGACGCATACAGCAAAAAATCTATCACTGATTCCAGAAAATATCAGCCGAAGATCATGTGTCATGTAAAGGAAACCAAAAACAATTTTATAGTGACGCTTACAGCAAAATTCACGGTTAAAGAAAAAACTGCAAATTTTTTTGAAAAGGTTCAAACCCTTAAAAGCGTCATGGAAAGAGAGGAAAGCATGGGTTTTGCAGAAGCAATGAAAAACGAGAGCAAGTTTACTAGGACGGAGAATGGGGCGGTGGCACTCAGCACTACGGGCGATGCACGTCTGGATTTATTCTCAACAATCGGATCGCTGAGAGAGGCGGACGATAACAGGGTGCAGACGTTGTTTGCGGAGGCGTATCGGCAGGAGCCGCTGTTCGCAACGAAAATCCTTTTCTACGCAAGGGATATTCGCGGCGGTCTTGGGGAGAGAAAGGTATTCCGTACACTGTTACGGTATGCGGCAGAGTACCACCCGGAAGCAATCAGACCGAATCTTGACCTCATCGGCGTGTTTGGCCGGTATGATGATTTATATGTGCTTATCGGCACTCAGCTTGAAGATGATATGTGGACTGCCATGAAAAAGAAGTTTGAGGAAGATTTGAGAAATCTGCATGAGGATAAGGCTATTTCGCTTTTGGCGAAGTGGATCAAGACGGCGGATGCGAGTTCTGCGGAAACCCGGAAACTCGGCATACTGACCGCACAGAAACTTGGCTATCCGGTCTATAATTTCAAGCGTATCGTGCGCAGCATGAGGCGCAAGATTAAGGTTGTTGAGAGCCTTATGTCCGCAGGGCGTTGGGATGAGATTCAGTATTCGGAAGTTCCGAGCCGCGCAATGATGATTTACCGCAAAGCGTTCAAGCGGCATGATGAGGAAAGGTTCGATGCTTTTATAAATAAGGCGGTAACGGGAGAGGCGAAGATCAATGCTTCCACACTGTTTCCGTATGACATTGTAGAAAAGTTTCTGTATGGCAGAGAGAGCAGCAAGGTACTGGAAGCACAGTGGAAAGCATTGCCGGATTATGTGGAAAAGGGAACCAACGCTTTAGTAATGGCGGACACGTCTGGCTCTATGACTTGCTACGGCGGTATACCTATGGCTACATCGGTCGGTCTGGCTATCTACTTTGCTGAGAGGAATGTCGGCGCATATCACAATCTGTTCATGTCGTTCTCAGGAGAAGCGGACACGGTTGTTTTAAGGGGAGAAACCTTAGAACAGAAAATCAACAACGTGAAGAGAACACATTGGGAGCAGAACACGAATTTGAAAGCCGCCTTTGATAAGGTATTGGAGATCGCAAAGAAGAACGAAATTTCGCAGGGCGAAATGCCGAAAGCCATCATCGTTATTTCTGATATGGAGATTGACCGCTGCGGAAACCGTGAGTGGACATTCTATGACAAGATGGCGGCGAAGTTTAAGAAGCATGGTTATGTAATTCCGAACGTTATCTTCTGGAATGTGAACAGCAGACACGACATCTTTCACGCAGATAAGAACCGCAAGGGCGTACAGCTTGCGGGCGGTCAGTCTGTAACGGTGTTCAAACAGATTTTGCAGAATCTCGGCTATAACCCGGTTGAGGCGATGGAGAACACCATCAATTCTGAAAGATATGATTGTATCACAATCTGTCCGTTTGTTTGAGTAACAAATTATGACCGGGGATTTATCCCAGTCAAATAAAAATATAAAGGAGAGGCATTATGAAAACACCCTACAATGAGATTGTGAACGTTGGAAGCATCGGTTCACAGAACAACCCGATTTCCCTTAATGATGTTCTGAAAAAGGCGAATGAGGAAAAGCTGCAGCCGGGTTCCAAGAACAAAGAGCAGACGTTGTTTCTCGGAATTGACGTACAGCAGGATTTCATGGATAACGGCGCATTGGGAGTTCCGGGGGCGCACGGCGATGTGGAGCGCATGACGAAGTTTATTTATGACAACATGGATAAGATTTCCGCGATTGCGGTTTCAATCGACACGCATACGCCGCATCAGATTTTCCATCCGTGTTGGTGGGTGGATGAGAACGGCGATAACCCAGCTCCGTATACACCTATCACACTTGCAGATTTGGATTCCGGCAAGTACAAGGCTGTAATCAAGCCGATTGCAAGCCGTGAGTATGTGGAGCATCTGGAAAAGGACGGAAAGAAAACGCTCTGCATATGGTCCTACCATTGCTTACAGGGTACGGCTGGCGCAGCGTTGGAGAACCAGTTTGCCAATATGGTGTACTTTCATTCCGTAGCGAAGAAAGAGCCTACCATCAGGCTTGTAAAGGGTTCTGATCCGCTCAGTGAAATGTACGGCATCATCAAGCCTGAGTACGACCGAAAAGGTTACATCAACATTGACTTCCTGAATGAGTTGGAAAAATACGATAAAGTCGTGATTGCTGGAGAAGCAAAGAGCCATTGCGTCTTGGAGAGTATCAGACAGATTTTGGAGTATTATGCGGGCAAGCCGGAAGTTACGAAGAAAATCTACATACTGGAGGATTGTATGTCATCGATCCCCGGATTTGAGGATGCCACGGACAAGGCGTTTGCAGACTTCAAAGCAACATACCATGTAAATATTGTGAAAAGCACAGACGATATTCTGTAAGGGAGGAAAAGAGTTATGGCATATGAAGAAATTGAAATGGACGGTCTGGAAGATGTGGAAGCAGCGAACACGTCCATTGATGAGATTGACAATGAGAATATCAACCTGATTTTTGTGGGTATCGACCGGTCTGGATCCATGTACCCGTTCGAGGGTGATATGAGCAAGTCTTTACAGGATTTTAAAGACGCTCTGACAAACTCAAAAGAGGCGGACGATATTCTTGTGGCGAGAGCAGATTTCGCATATACAGCGGTTGTCGGTGGCTACAAACGGATCACAGAGTTTGACACGGCATACCAGACCGGCGGCAGTACGGCAATGTTTGACACAATCGTAGACGGTACGAATAAGCTGAAAGAGTACCGCGATTACCTGAAAAACGAGGGAATGAGGGTTAAGGCGGTGTTTGCGATATTCAGTGACGGCGAAGATAATATTTCAGATAATAAATTCGGAGATGCAAAGAAAGCTGTGGAATATCTGAACAATGAGGAAATCGTAACGGCGTTTATCAGCTTCGGCGGTGCGGCAACGCAGATTGCAAAGGACTTGGGTTTCAGGAACATCCTCGATGTGAACAGTTCGGCATCTGAACTGAGAAAAGCGTTCAACTGCTTATCTAAGTCGGTTATCGAGAACTCCAAGAGTGCCGTATCGAAGCAGGACGATTTCTTTGACGTATAAGAATGAGAGAGCAAAGGCGGCAACCCATAATCGGATTGCCGCCTTTTGTTAGGAGGAAAGCATGGTAGTAACAAAAATAGGACAGCAACACATTGACTATGGGATCAACTGTCAGGACTACGGAATGGAGAAGAACGGCGTAAAGATAGTCTGCGACGGGTGCTCAGAGGGGAAACATTCTGAGGTTGGCGCAAAAACATTCTGTCATCTTATGGAGTATGGGGATTCAAAATACCATACAGCAAAGCCACTGGAAGCTGAATTTCAGAAAATGGTTGAAATATTCGGGCAGACATCGGCAACCGTCCGGGACTTCCTTTGTTTTACAATTCTCATGGTGGTAGAAACGGAGAACGAGTTCATTGTTTCATACTGTGGGGATGGGTTCATTATTCAGGAATTTGTTGACGGAAGGTTTATCGTTGAAGAACTGAACGATGGTGAGTACCCAAAGTATTTCGCCTATAACTACGTTGATCCTGATTCTCTGAAATATTATAAGGATGGCGTGAGTTTTCAGACAAGGGTATATCCAAAGAACACATATAAGAATGTCGGAGTTGCCTCAGACGGTATCAGATTTGCCGTGAAAAATGTGGACGATGATATTCGTGTCGGATTTATAGATGCGGTTCGGAGCGGCAAGGCGGCGAAACTGAAAAGGTTCATCAATAAGCACCAGAGCGTTTTCAAAGATGATACAACGGTTGTATTTTAGGAGGGCGGCATGAAAACAGCAATTACAAAAATAGGAATGGATAAGCTGCGCAATATGACACCGATGGCGGAGGGCGGCGAGGGGTTCATATATGAGTATGGCGGCGATATTCTAAAAATCTATAAAAAGAACGTGGATAGTGCATCAAAGGAAAAGAAAATAACCTTGCTGATCCAGAAAAATCTACCTAAAGAGGTTGTGAAACCTATACAGCCGGTTTATGACACTCACAATAACTTTATTGGTTATATCATGCCAAAGGTATCAGGGGAGGAGATAAGGGTACTCACGAGTAAGAAATATCTCAAAGCGAACGGTATCGGCACAAACGACATCCTTAAAATGCTCGTGCGGATTCAGGAAGTGATTGAGCAGATTCACAAGGCTGGCGTTTATATAGGCGATTTGAACGACCAGAACATTTTGTTTGATGCAAAGGGAGATGTGTTTTTCATCGACTGTGACAGCTGGAGCATAGGCACGGAAAAGTGCGAAGTTGTAATGGACCTTTACCGCGATCCGCTTATGAGCGGCAATGACTTCTCAGAAAGTACGGACTTGTATGCTGAGAGCATACTGATCTGGAAAACCATAACAAGAATACATCCTCACGGCGGAACAACGAACCCGGACATTGATATTATGGAGCGTATGAGGCGCGGCATTTCTGTAATTGACAATCCGGCGGTCAAAATCCCACGGACAATCAAATCGTGGAGGAATCTTAGTCCGCCGCTCATAGAGTCTCTGAAAAAGGTATTTGAAAATAAAAGCCGTTCACTTGGCAGCGAGTTGGCGGATATGTACGCCAATCTGAAATTCTGCGACAAGGATCAGGAATATTACTATGGGAAGTTCGACCGCTGCCCGCTGTGTTGCGGAAATGCAATGGTTATCAGCAAGCCAAAATCTCAGGGCGTGATGGGAGGATTGACATTGTGCGCCGTTCTGAATGAGAGAGAAGTAAAGGTTGTTCTGAATGAGAACTGCTACATAGGAACAGATGGGAATGTGGTAAATGTTGCAAACAATGACAGATTGCCTTACCAGAAAGGTAAGTTTTATCATTTCTTTCCGGATGGCATTCTGGTATTGGATGATACAGACAATATCTATTTCACTACCCAAAAGGACGTATACAGCATACGGAAACGGCACAAGAGCCCTATATATGTGTTCGGCACAGATATTTACTACATATCTCCTGCAAACACGTTTACAAAGCTATCCGCTACGGATAATGGGAATGGTATTCGCTCTATTGCGAAGTGTAGCTACAATTCCTATTTTGCGGTAGACAGCGGCGAATACTGCATTGTGAATAAGTATGACGGAAACCTGATTATAAACTGCAACGGAATGAACGTGGAATTTTCACATCAGGGCAGCATCATCAATTACGGAATCCATAGAGACCGTGTGAGCGGTAAGTGGCTTGTGGTACTACAGGACGGCTCCGGCGCATTCAGAACCATTGTCATTCGTGAAAACAGCGTGGAGTATGACACGGATCAGATTAAATATGAGTGCGGTCTTGGGAACCTCTGTCTGTCAAACAGCACAATCTATATTCCGATTGATGGGAAGATCAGAGGGTACTCATACCAGAAACAGGCGTTTAAGGATTTTGAGTGCGGTATCGTTACGCCGGATAGCTGCCTGATAAAGGATGGTGCAACGTTTACTATTGTGAATGATGAGAACATCTATAAGTTGGGAAAGTGAGGAAAATGTATGAGGAAAGAAACGATATGTATTAACGAGAGAAATCTTATGTTTGTTGTGGCAGGCCAGTTATACGATCAGGCTCCGAATCGGCAGCCGCGAAAAGTTGAAGAGATTATGAGCAAAGTGAGGTTCAATTTCAGAAATGATGCACGGTGCGATAAAAACAATGAATGGTACTCAATCAGCGTGGATAAAGATAATGTATATGGGTTTGTGAAATCTATGCTTGTGAGCATACCTGAGTTTCAGGAATTGAATCTTACTCAGAATGAGTATGATGCAGGAATAAAGGTTGATGACGAAAAGCGTGCAAAGTTCAAGGTTACTACAAGCCGCGATAAGAACGATGAGGATTCATGGAGGAATGATTTTGTTGACATTGATGCCTTTATACAGAACGTGAATAGGCGGTTGCTTGACATTATCGACATTGAAAGTGATTGTTTCCTCTGTATACATCAGGATCAAAACAGCAAGAGTACGTTAGATTGTGGTTCCAGTGATAAATGCAAAATTTGTTGCGCGAATCCGAACCTAACGAACAATTTTGAGTGCAGACGGCATCCGAAAGGGGAGTACACGTTCGCCTGTAAATTCGATTGCCCGAAAAGCAGATACATATGCTGTGAAGAATGTGGAGACAGGAACACTTGCGGTTCTGTATGCGATTCTCATTCGGAGGATTGCGGATTGGCAATAAACAGAAAAGGTTTAAACTGGGAGGAAAGCAAAGCATGAGAGTAGGGGATAAGGTTACATGGAAGAGCAGAGAATATGAGCCAGAAAAAACAGGTGAAATTATCGCCATTATTCCGGCGGGCAATATGGTAAGTCCGCATATTCCGCATACAGCAAGGGCAAGCCATATCAAAGTAGGTAGCGAAAGAAGTATACATAACCGCGTTTTGGTTGCCGTTCCGGCGGGGAAAGATAACCAGATCACACACTATTACTGCCCTACTGAAAAAGTGATTACAGAGCAGAACCCAAATTAAAAAAGGAGTGAAATGAGTAAAAATAATCGTCTTATTAACAGCATGAAGAGAATGGCAGAGAAAAATAGACAGGAGAATATTGCAAAAGCATCAAGTGAAATGATTCCCCAGATATATGCTGCCATTGCAATCGCATTACACCGTACATACGGATTTGGATATAAGCGGATCAACGATGTGTTTTATGAATCTCAAAGAATATGGGAGAACCTTCCGGGAACGGCGGGGGAAATGATTGCGCTGTGTGAAAAAGAAACTGGAATTGCGATAAGAGGGAACGAAGATAATTTAAAGGAGGTTGTGAAGTGAGTGGTGTTATGATAAATCCAGGCAGCGGACCGGTGAGCGGAGAAATATCATGGGATAATGCCTATGAGAATATCAGAGCCTATATAGCAGACTGCGAGATTCCTATGAGAATTGTTAGGTCAGAGCATGATGATGATGATGGGCGGTATCTGTTTGTTCTGCGAAATGATGAATACGATTACCAGACAGAGGTTGAAATGCCCGGACTTCCTCTCGACAAGGTTAGATATGTTAAAGGGGATAAGAGAAACATACTCGATTTTCCGAGACTGTACGTTGACGGCGGAAGTTGGATTTGGTACATAGGAACTGTGAAAAAGGAAGTTGTAAAAGAAACACTGGAAGAACGGGCGGAGGAAATGAGTGAGAAACTAGAAAGGATCAGTGAGCAGCTTAAAGAATTGGAGGGTAAGTGATGCAATACAAACCAGAAAATGTTGATACAGATAAGGCATTGGCTTATATCGAAAGTTGTCGTAAGGCGGATGAACAGAAAGAGCATATTGAAACGGCTTCTATTCGGAAGTTCCATGAGGGTACAAGGCATGGTCTGGATATGGCGGAGGAAATCTTCTCATGCGCAAATTATGAAAAGAAAGCTATCCAGGCATCTTATGATGAATGCGTGGGCGGTGCAATTCGTAAAATAGCGCATGAACTTGGTGTTGCGTGTAGCGATATTGTGGAGAGCGAGAAAACTGGAGATGAAATGTGCTCTGCTTTTGCGGATAGAATACGGATTTGGTGTGAAACCGGCGAAAAAATTGATAATCTGACAGGGGAGGTATGCAATGTGTAAGAAGTTTGAATTGAAGCAGGAACATATTGACCTCATATCCGAACTGAACTTCAAAGGAGTTGTATCTGTTGAGGGGGAAGAATTTGAATATAGGCCGGCGATAGATTATAAAAGACCGTTCGGAAACAGTGGCGTAACTTATGATGTTCTGCAAAGGCTTGGACTTACTGACGATGAGGGAAATTATACAGACGCTAATCGAAAGAAAGCAGAACTGCTTATTATTGAGCTTCCGATTGCACTGGAAATCATCGTTAAAAACAAGACCTTCGCTCCGGGAGAATATGAGATTGATAAGTATTCGGCATATTACACCTACAAAGGGTATCGCAATCTTCATTTCTGGCAGGATGCGATCAAGAAGTTTGGCGTAACATTTTCTGATACGAAATATCTTGTAGACCTCTGTATGAGTTGCTGTGATGAAAATTCGTATAGAGTGTTAAGAGAATTAAGGAAATGTACAATGAATAATTATATGGAGAAAGCTGTTGAGGTCTTTGAACAGTATGCTATTGATGATTGGATTAGTAGGCACGACGCAGAAGATTTTTGCCGGTATTGTATTGACAACGATGAGTGTCCTCATGGAATGGCTTGTTATGGCGGCGCACCCATAGAACCGGCTTGCTGCGGAGGTTTAGATAACGTGCTTCAAACAGATATACTACTGGAAGATTTGATAAACGGAGAAGAAATATAAAGGCAAGATTATTTTTTTGGCAAAAAACTCTCTAAAAGAGAGAAAAGTATTGACAAATTGACAAAATGCATTCATAATTGAGAACGGGTTGAAGTAGATGTGATTCATCGTGTTTCTCCAGAGTGTCTGCCGCTTCGGGATAGGCGGCGGGCATTTCGCCGGAATGGTGTAACGGCAACACAGCACATTTCCAATGTGCTTATGTGGGTTCGATTCCCGCTTTCGGCTTGTAGCAGAGTGGAGCAGTCTGGTAGCTTGCCGGGTTCATACCTCGGAGGTCGTGGGTTCAAATCCCATCTCTGCAATTAGTTCTTAACAGTATAAAGGAGTGGCACACATGGATAATCAGTTTGTCGATGTGTACTGTCCGAATTGCATCGAACGTTACGGCAGGAAGAAACTCCTGTTTCAGCGTAGCCCTGACAGCAAAGGCGCAGTAAGTATTATGTGCCGTGGATGCAAAGGTGTTATCAAAATTAAATTAGAGAAAGAGCCGATGAGCCGTGAATGATATGGGTTGTCGGCTCTTTTTCGTTATGGAGGAATAAACGTGTACGCAAGCAACGCGCCTACTCTCGGCAGAAGAATGTTGATGACCGATGAGAAAGAAATCACGAAAGAAAATATCATACCGGTAGTGTCGAAAGCGTATGCGGAACATCAGGACAATGTACGCGATGAGGTTTTTCTATTTAACTATGAAAAGGGTTTGCAGCCGATTCTCGGACGTGAAAAGCTGATACGCCCAGAAATCAACGCTACTGTGGTAGAAAACAACGCATCAAAGATTGTTGATACCCATGTAGGCTACTGCTTCTCGAATCCGATTACATTTGTGCAGAGAGCAAAAGTGGAACTCGGCAAAGATGATGAGATAAAGAACAAAGAGAAAGACGGTGAAAAGGACGATATGAAGATTGCCGTCCTTAACAAAATGAATCAAGAACAGAAGAAATCAACCAAAGATATTCAGTTGGCAAGGAACCTGTTCATATGTGGCGTTGGGTATCAGATGGTAATGCCGCACAGAAACCGCAAGGCATTTTCTCCATTTGAAATAATGGTGTTAAATCCTATGAGTACGTTCGTGGTGTATTCCAATGATGCGTACCGGGAGCCTAAAGTTGCTGTTACATACTTTATACATGACGATGGAACTATTTCTCTGACAGCTTATTCAGAGAATTTCATATATGAGATTGAAAAAGGGTTGAAGTCAAACGACTATACCCTCAATCAGAAGATTACTCCGAATGTGCTTGGACTGATCCCGATTGTAGAATTTTCTTTGCATGACCGCATGGGTGTGTTTGAAAAAGTCATACCTATTATGGATGCAATCAATCTCATAAATTCTGACAGAATCAATGACATCTTACAGCACGTTCAGTCTTTGCTATGGCTGCATAACTGCGAACTTGATAAAGAGGAAAAGCAGAAACTCGTTGATGGAGATGGCGTTATTATGACACAGAGCAACGAGGGGAAAGAAGCGAAAATTGCATATCTCACTCAGACATTGGATCAGTCTCAGGTGCAGACGCTTGTGGACTATTTACAGGATCAAATGCAGCAGCAGACTTCTACTCCGTCATGGCAGGAGGCAAGCGGTGGTTCTACAACCGGAGCAATGCAGTTATCGAATGGATGGCAATGCCTTGAAATCTTTGCAAAGATGGTTGAGCAGCTATTCTTAGAGCCGGAGATGCAGCTTTTGGAAATCGAAACATCAATCATAAAGAATGATAAGCGGGATTTCGGCGGCTTGGAAGATATGGAAGTGGCAGATATTGAGGTGCGTTTCTGTAGGACAAAGACATATGACCTCGTATCAAAAACCAATGCCCTTGTTGCACTTTTGAATGTAGGAGTGGACGGTCTTACAGCATTTAATACGGTTGGACTGTTTACTGATCCTCAGCAGGCATGGGTTGATTCTGCGAAGATTATAAATGGCATACAGAAGAAACTTGCCGCAAAGGAAGAAAAAAAGGTCGTTGCGCCTCAGATCGGAGAACTCGGAAAAGATGCAAACGCATTTAAGGATGAAGAAGGGAACGGTGGGGCAAACAATACGAAAAAGGATAAGTCAGAGGAATCTTTACAGCCGTCAAAAGTAGCCGGGGTTTCCGAATAGGGAGGTAGCCTATGGCGTACACGATTGAGAGTTGGATTGACGAAATGAATCTGTTAAAGCCAGATAAGGCAAAACGGATCAAAACCGCACATGGTATCGAGGATGCCTTAGTAAAGTTTTTTGTGAGGCAGTTGAAAGATATCGTTGAGGGAATATTCTTATTTGCGATCAGTTCTGAATCGTACAGAGATGAACTTACAGATATTTATATGGAATATTCTGATTCAGAGAACGAATGGATGCGTGGTAGGGCGCGGCGGTTCGCAGATGAGGTTCAGAATACCACAGAGAAAACCGCAAGGGTTTCTACTGAGCCTGAGTATATTTCAAACATACTGTTTGGTATACCGCTTAAAAACGAAAAAGCAGTTCCGAAGAAAGTTCGTGATCTATTATCACAGGATAGAGCGGCACGTATCGCAATGAATGAAACGAATGTGATACATAACTATCTGCATCATATGAAATTGAGGGAAACGCAGATTACACATACATGGGATGCTACACTGGATGAGTTTACAAGACCGCACCATTTTGAAGCTGACGGTCTTACCGTTCCGATTGATGAACCGTTTGTGATTGCCGGAGAAAGAATGATGTTCCCCGGAGATGACAGTTTGGGGGCAACAGCAAAAAACCTTATAAATTGTCGTTGTATTGAATTATAAAGCAAGAGCCTATGAGCCGGATATGAGAAATCATACCCGGCTTTTATGTTGGCAAGGAAAAGCCTAACCCCATAGAGAAATGTACACGCACACAAAAAATGCGGAGAGAACCGCTACAACAAACGCGAAAATGTGCAGAGACGCACTTTAAAAAACGCAGAAAGGTAGGAAGTTATGTCACGGATTACAGACAATAAGACGCACGGTGTTCCTTTTAATTTACAGTTTTTCGCAGAGGGTGATCCCGAACCGGATGGCGGAAATCCAAATCCGCAGGACACCAGCGGCGGAGATGGCGGAAATCCAAATCCGCAGCCCACCAGCGGCGGATCAGAGGTGACGATGGAATCTCTTATGGCGGAAATCGCTACTCTGAAAGCGGACAATGTAAAGCTGAAAACCACAAACGACAAGCTCTGTCAGTCTGAGGGCGAATTGCGGAAACAGCTTAGAGCAAAGATGACCGCAGAAGAACAGGCGAACGAACTGGAGGCGCAGAAGAAAGCGGAGCATGAAGAGTATGTTTCCAATCTGGAAAAGGAACTGGCAACCATTAAAGCTACGGCAAGGTACATTGATATGGGGTTTGATCCAGAAAAAGCAAGTGAAACGGCAATAGCAGAGCTTGACGGCGATAAGGAAATGGTCAACGCCAATATAAAAGCTATGATGGCTGCACAGAGAAAGAAGATGGAGCAGGAACTGAGAGATCAGTTAATGAAAGATATACCGGCCCCTCAGTCTGGTAATCAGGGCAATATTGACTATTCAAAACAGATTGCAGATGCACTCAACGCAGGCGATGCACAGGCAGCGGCGTTGGCAATATTAAATCAGTCCCAGTCTACAGGACAGGGAAAATAACCATAGGAGGTAAAGATCATGGCAGTAGCAACAAGTTTCGCAGTACCGAATTTTAGCGGCTTGCTGTTTAGACACGGGCAGGCCAGTACTCCGTTCTCAACAATGATTGGCGCAAAACCTCTTACGACCAATCATGTAGAGTTCACTACGGGGCAGTCCTACAACACAGAAAAAGGCGAGCAGCCGAAGATTTCCGAAGTTGAATCCTTGACGGCTCCCGAACCGGAAGTAACAACCAGAAGTCAGCTTACGAACGTAACGCAGATCTTTCACAAGACTGTATCTATCAGCTATGCAAAGCAGAGCAACATGGGTACGTTACAGGGGATCAACGTTGCCGGTCAACAGCCGAATCCGAATGATGAGTTGGCGTTTCAGGTGGTTCGCCGCATGGAAAAGATCGGACAGGATATTGAGTTTACATTTATCAACGGCAAGTACCAGAAGGCAACCACTGACTCCGAGGCGAATATGTCAAGAGGTCTTTTGACTGCAATCGCAACAAATGTTCTGGATTTGGACGGAAAACCTCTCAGCTATTGGCTTGTAGCAGAGGGATTGAAGTGCATACACGATCAGGGTGCGCCCACGGACAATATTGTTCTTGGCGTAGATGCAACAACTCTGTTGCAGCTCAATCTCGATGCACAGGAGAATAAACTGACAATCGTTCCCGCAGGCAGAGACATCAACGGTCTTAAAATTCAGACGGTTGTTACCCCTCTCGGAGAGGTCGCTGTGGCTATGCTTGATACTCTTCCAAAAGGAACGGCAGCACTGTTCAATCCGGCGATTATGTCGCCTGTTTATCAGCCGGTTCCGGGAAAGGGCAATTTCTTCCTCGAACTGCTTTCCAAGACTGGCGCAGGAGAAACACATCAGATTTTCGGTCAGGTTGGGTTGGATCATGGTCCAGAATGGATGAGTGCGAAGTTCACGAACATTTCTGAGGCACTTCCGAGCGCGTTGCAGAAAAGCGGCGGCACCGGCGCATAAGGGAGGGGTTTGAATGGATAAAAAATATGAGGTAATCCACCACTTCACAGACCTTAGAGATTACGACCACGCCTATAATGTTGGGGATGAATTTCCCCGGAATGGCGTAATTGTAAGCGAAGAGCGGATTTCGGAACTTTCAAGCAGCAGAAACAAGCAGCGCAGACCGTTGATAAAGGCTGTGGAAGTTCCCGGCAATCAGAAATTGGAAGAACAGGTAACGGCAAATCCTGTCAAAGAAAACGTAGTTCTCGAACCGGAGAATCCAAATTCCGGGGATAAACCGGAGGGAGATAAGCCGGTCGTAACGCCTGATTCGCTGGAGAATCCCGAACAGAGGCCGACCGCAGACGATTCTGGTAATAGTAAGAAATATTCAAAAGAGGATATTGAGGCTTTGAAGCTGAACCAGATCAGGGAAATTGCGGGGCAGCTTGGTTTCAAAATCAGCTCTACGAGTAAAGACGGAGCTGTAGCGGAGTTCATGGAAAAACAGGGATAAGGAGAACGGACGGATGGATAGAGAAACAGCAAAGGCAATCATTAATGATGACACTCTTACAGATGAAGATCTGGCCGTCCTTCTTTTAAAAGCCCAGAAATTAGCACTCAATCATTATTTCTGGAAATTAGATAGACCGCCAACGGACGAGCAGAAAGAAGCGTTCCTTACAAAATATGAGTTTGAAATTTATGATGTTGCAAGGGCAGTAAATTCAGATGATGCGCGAAATGGGGAAGTTTCGCACTCTGAGTTAGGCGTAACAAGAACGTGGGGGAAAACAGGTAAAGAGTCTGTTAGCGAGGCTTTGGGTGTAATTCCCAGAAAAGCATATGGCATGTAAGGAGTGCTGGGTATGAAGTTGAGGCTGAAAGACTTGCGGATAAATCAGGTTCCTTTCTGGTATCAGACATACGAAGGGCAAGAGGATGAAACAGATGAGGACGGTAATAAGACAGGGGATAAGATTCCGAAATACTCAATCCCGGTTCGTGCGTTAGCGAGAATAAGTCCGAACACAGGAAACGCAGAAGACTCCCCGTTCGGAACAGATATTAAATATGATAAGGCGATATCGACAGTACAGAAACTCCCAATCGACGAATATTCGCGACTATTTATTGATGTTGTGCCTGCTTTAAACGCCGATGGAACAACGGACACCGAACCTGACTATAGATGCGTATGCCCTAAGAGTGATTTTGGGCAGAATGTTTGGGCTGTTCAGAAAATCAGAGGAAGTGGAAGTGGGAGAGAAAATTAAGATAAACTGCTTGAACCCAGACAGTATACAAGCTGCAATAGATAGATTGGAGAAGAGGCGGAGAGAAGTAGATCAGAAAGCAGCGTCTCTTGTTCGACTTCTAACGCAGCTAGGGCTTGAAAGGGCGAGAGATATCGTCCCTATAGATACCGGCGTAGCGCAGGCGTCGATCATTGGTTACATAGATGAGGCTGAAGGCATTGGTATCATACGGGCAGGAGGTTACTGCAAATACATTGAGTTTGGAACAGGTGTAAAAGGAGCGGCAGGGAAACATCCAAGCGCAGAGTATATGGCAATCATGGGATGGGCTTACAATGTCGGTGCGACAATTTTTACCACAAAAGACGGAAGGGAAGGATGGTTTTATCCGGCTGATGATGGAACATGGAAATTTACAGAGGGTATGCCATCACGTCCTTTTATGTATGAGACAGCGCAGTATTTGAGGAAAGAGGCCAAACGGCTTGCGAAGGAGGCGTTCATGGATGGTTAAAGATCGAATGAATCATTACTATACGCTACTCCTTGAATCCTTGCAGGATGCTTACATAGGAATTGACGGTAGCCAAAAATACACATTGTCTCCGCCATCATTTCCGTATATGTATTTTAAGCAAATAGGTGGTGGTGGATCCATAGAAACGCTTTCTGGTACGGAGGATGGTATTGAGCTTGCTATCGAAATAAGGCTGTACTCAAAGAAAAGCGATGTTAGGAATATGGCAAACACGGCAAGGGAGTGGGCGGTTGGAGAGGGATTCCATATCGACTATTTTTCGCCAGAAGATAACATAAGCGACATTTCCATAAATCAATTTATTTTGAGGATTTCAAAAACAGACGTTTGATTGGTTTGATTAAATTCACTGGCTAGGGTCGCTCCTGAAAAGCACAAGCCTAGTGCCTGCCAGTGATTTTAATAAGGCTTACCTCTTAGGCAAAGGGAAACAGATGGAGGTAGAAAATACAATGGCAAAATGCACGAATAAAACATTTATCATGCACAAGGCGGCTGGAGATTCTGATTTCGCGAAGCTGGTAGATATCACAGAATACCCCGATCTTGGAGGGGAAAAGGAGAAATTAGATGCCACGACTCTTTCAGATGGAAAAAAGCGGTCAATCAATGGCATCGAGGACATGGGCGACGGGCTTGCATTCAAGTCGTGGTACGAAAAGAAAGATTATGAAAAACTTCTTGCAATTCAGGAAGCAGGAACGGTTGATACCTATCAGGTATGGTTCGGTGAGAACGGCGAAGACGGGATCTGGGAATGGGAAGGTGCTATGTCAGTATATCCTAACAGCGGCGGAACAAATGCTGTTCGTGAGATGTCCTTCTCCATTACCGATGAGGGAGAGGAAGAACTGCATTATGTAACTCGGTGACAGAAGTTGTTGGCACATGAAAAGCATTGTGTGCCAATGTAAAAGCGGGAGGCGTAAAAATGAGATATATCTTATTTAAAGTAAACAGTATGACTATCGCAAGAGCATCTTCTGGAGATAAATCAAGTCCCATCAGCGGATCGGTGAATTATTTTGGGGTGGGATTTGAGTTTGATGAGGAGTTTTCGGCTATTGCCGGAACAAAGTCGGTTGAGTTTTTCAAAAACCGGGAAACGATCAGACGTGATCTGGCGGATGGGAAGTGCCTGATTCCAAATGAGATGCTGAAAGATAAGGGACAGTTTGAGATGAGAGTAATCAGCGGGACGTCAGTGGCGACTCCGTGGGTTAGCGTGTCTGTGGCTGAATCTGGAACGATTACGCAGGAAGAACCTACAGAAGACGCTCCAGAAAACATGGAATATGTAAAGACACAGAGCGGAGATAAAGCACTTCCGTATATGCGGATGGGTGAAAAAGGCCCAGAGTTTTCTCAGGATGGGGATAATTGGGAAGGTGGAGTCAGTGGTATTCCCGACGTTCCTTCAAAAAAGAAGGGGATGTATGCAAGAGTATATGGCGATTGGGTTCCGATCGATGATATTGGCGGCACAATTCAGGAGGTTTCGGTAAACGGAGACGCGTTAGAGCCGGTAGATGGTGTAGTTAATATTGATTTGTCTGGATATATGAAGTCGGAGGAGGCAGAGAACAGCTACCTTAAAAAAGAAGATCTGGATAATCTGGACGTTATGCAGGGTACAGCGGGTCAGATAGTGGAGCT
The DNA here is from genome assembly GCA_947176065.1 of uncultured Lachnospiraceae bacterium. Classification (GTDB taxonomy): domain Bacteria; phylum Bacillota; class Clostridia; order Lachnospirales; family Lachnospiraceae; genus UBA3282. The sequence goes on from CAMWPB010000009.1 coordinate 52,865, forward strand.
TGATGCAGGCGAGACAGATACGGCTGCCATCGTTGCAAAGATTAATGAAATCATTGAAGTACTTGCAGCTAGGGGCGTGACAGCAACGTAAGAAGTGTGGATATAATTTATCCACACTTTGTAGGACATATCAATGGAAGGACGGTTAATAAATATGACGATTCAGACAAATAAAGGGCCTAAAGAGATCAAGGTTAAGGAACTCGACTTTACAAATATGATGTGTGATTTGGAAGATAACGGCGTTGATGTAATGGCACTTCTGGATGATGACCAGAGAAAAAGCATGAAAATATTCAGCACAGTAAGAGCGATTATGGGAGCACTCACAGGAACAAAAAGCCTCAAGGCTTCGGGGAAAATGCTCTCAGAGCATCTGGCTAACGGAGGGAATATCGAGGAAATTATGGATTCCTTTACGGAGGTGATGGCTGCGGCGGGTTTTGGGGGAGCGTCCGTGGAGGAGCCGACGGCATAGAAGCGGACGAAGCTGCCAAGGTAATAGATTTAAAGAAATATAAGAGTTTCACTGAAATTATATACGACGTGTGGTTACCACGGGCTCTTGCCTATGGATGCTCATACAAAACTTTTTGGCGTTTGAACCCTCATAAGCTGGAATCGTTTCGAAAGGCGCATGAATTGGAACTAAAAGAGCAGGCGGAAATGCAAGATTCTTTCGCGTGGCTCATTGGGACATATACATCGGAGGCAATGGGGATGTGGTTGGGTAAAAACCATAATCCATATCCGAGCCGACCTAGAGGGTTGGAGAAAACGGAATCAGCAAAATCAGGAAGAGGTGAAATGTCAGACGGAGCAAAGTTTGCGGCATTCGCTGCAGCGCATAGACAAGAAGTGCGAAAGCACAGAGGAAAATAGCTGATTACATGGGGATAGCTTGACGAAGCGAAAAGCACAGGTCCGGTGCCTTTCCCATGTTTTCTTTATAAGGACAGACCACCCACGGACAGGGTATGTGAGGTGGCAAAGATGGCAGACAATAAAGTCGATTCTATTTTGCTTGAAATCGGTGCCACCACTGACAAAGCGGACGGCGGCATTGGTAAAACAATAAAGAACCTAAAAACCCTCAAAGAAGTAACTGAGGGCATTGATACAAAAAAACTTGAAAGTATAAGAGATGCGTTTAAGAGTTTTTCTGTTGCTGGTGAGGAATTAAAAAAAGCCGGTGACGGAATGAGGAACGTTGCTGCGGCAGTTCGTTCTTTGTCAAATATAGACTCTACAAAATTGAAAGAAATATCCGAGAGCGTAAACAAGATTGGAGTGGGTCTTGGGAACCTTGGATCAAACAATAGAATAAATATTCGCATAGATTCTGGCGCAATCAAGGAATCTATACAGCCATTAGAGCAAATGCGGGATTCTTTTGCAAATACGTCATTGGATCAGTCAGTAGCAAAAGTTTCGCAGAATGTTCAGAATTTCGCGAGTAATGCAGCACAATCAGTCGATCAATTAGCTACTTATGAGAATAAACTGGCCACTACTGGAAGAAATGCTGCAACTGGACAAGAGACGTTGGAAGATAGTCTCAGCAATATCAATACTGGCAATGCCAACGCAAGTATTCAAGAGCTAATTAAGAGGATAAATGATTACAAAACTACTGTAACTGGCATGGAAAGCGGCAAGATAGAGTTCGATACATCCGCTTACACAGAGGCTGTAAATGGCTTAGAACAGGCCCAGCAGCAATTTAATGAGTTCAAGGAATCTACCAGAAATGTGCCAAATACGATTGAAGATGTTGCAAATGCAATATCTTCAATCGGCACGGAAGCACAAAAAAGTGGGTTGCATACTTTTGCCAGTATGTTGCAGGGGATAGCTGGAATGCTTCCTATTATAAATAGAGGAAGTCTGGAGGCCAGTGGCGGATTTCAGTCTATGGCATCAGGGTTACAGGCTGTTCAGTCTGCAATCCCGATTATTGGTATTGTTCTTACGGCCATAACAACAGTTGCAAATGCGGCTAAAAAATTTGGCGACGCACTGAACAATGCATTCAGTAAAACAGTAAGTGCAGTCAAGTCATTTGCGAATAAAGCAAAGCAGGCTGTTTCAGGAGTAATTTCTAGGTTCGAAGAATTTAAGAAGAAAATAAGAGAAACTTTTGGTATACAAGATAAGTCAATGCAGACTTTTGTAAAAAAGTTTAAAAGTTTGGCTCGACTTGGAACATTTATGTTGCTCCGAAAGGCATTTACATACTTATTTAAATTTATCGGTGAAGGATTTAACAACCTTGTATTATATTCCGATAAATTCGCAACCCAATTTAGCAAAAATGTTTCCCGGCTCTATAGTGATCTGAAATGGATTGGAAATGCCCTTGCTACGGCATTTGAACCAATACTGAATTATATTACACCAATGCTTGATGCGCTGGTAAGCAAAATAGTGAGCGTTTGCAATGCGTTGGCACAATTTTTTGCCGCAATAACAGGGAAAAGTACATGGACAAGGGCAAAAAGACTTAATGAAAATTATGCAAAGAGCATAGACAAGACCAAGAAATCCCTTATGGGATTAGCTGACGGCATAGATGAATTGCACAATCTGCATGAAAATACGGATTCCGACTCCGGCGCAACTGATCCGGGAGATATGTTTGAAACATTGCCAGTCGACGATCGGTTTAAGGATTGGGCACAGAAATTTAAAGATGCATGGAAAAACGGCGATTTTACGGATATTGGAAAGGAATTAGGAGACAGGCTGGCAAAAGCGCTTGCCAGTATAGATTGGGAAAAAATTAAGCAAGTTGCAAGGAAACTTGGTAGTAGTCTGGCTACATTAATTAATGGGTTCATCATGGGTAGCTTTGACGGGAAAAGTGTGTCTTGGTGGATAGGTCATACTTTGGCGGAGGCTTTGAATACAGCGTTTGAGTTCCTTAAGTCATTTGCTAGAAAACTGAATTGGAGGGGTGTCGGTAAAGCAATCTGCGATCTCTTCATAGGAGCTTTTGACTCGATAGATTGGAAAGTGATTAAGCAGTCTCTTATGTTATGGGCATTAGGCATATCGGATATGCTTAATGAAATATTCGGAAATAAAGAGCTATGGTCAAAAGCAGGCAATTTCATATCCAAGGGAATTAACAGCATATTGATGGCGTTACATATATTTGTCAGGAATTTTGATGCTTCTAAGTTTGGTGAAGCAATGGGGATATTCTTCACCAATGCTTTGGCAAAGATTAACTTTCCAAGAATTGGAGAACTGTTTTCTATTGGTGTATCAAAGGTATTTGAGGCACTATACAATTTCGTTAAAACATTCGATTTTGATGCACTTGCAGACCAAGTATCTGGCATGATTAATAATGCATTTGATCTTGACTGGGAGTCTATAAGAAAATGTTTTGGTACAGCGTGTAGAAAACTTGGAGAATTTATTAACAGAACTCTTGTTGGAGAAGATGGAGAAGGGGGTATTAATTGGGGGCAGATTGGACAAGACCTCATGTCAGCCCTTGTTACTGTAATTGAAGGAATTGGTAACTTCTTTGCTGAATTAGATCCGATAGACATAGGAACGAAAATCGGTGAATTTGTGAATGGAGCCTTTAGCTATCTAAGGGATAATAAAGAGGTAGTTATTCAATCTATTAATAATGTAATAGATACACTCTCTACAATCTTCAACAGTGCAATGGATGAGATAGACTTTGAAGCGATCTTTAGCACTATTGGCGAAATAGTAGCAAATATCAATTGGGCAGAGCTTTTTGGAACGGCATTCGAGGCCATAGCAGCAGCATGGAGCTTTGAAAAAATATTTAAGGCAGATGTTCTTAGCGGGATTGGTGCATCAATCGTTCATTCCATTACAGATGGATTACTTGGCTCTATAACTGAAAAGTTTACAGAGTGCGGCTTGCAGATAGTTAATGGATTAAAGGATGGAATAGAGGCTAATGTTCCTTCACTGCAAGACTTAATGTCCAATGGATTTGCAGGAAAAATTATAGAGTGGTTTAAAGCCCCATTGTCTATAAACAGTCCATCAAAGCTGTTTGAATCGTTTGGTCAGTTTACGGTGCAAGGTTACCAAAGCGGGATTAGTTCGATGTCGGCCGGTTTAAATTCTGTCATAAGTGGATTAGGAACAAATATACAAAACTGGTTTAAATCAAAACTGAATTTATCCACATTAGTCTCTACGGGAAGCAATGTGGTGCAAGGATTTATTAATGGCCTGAAAAGTGGATATTCGTCACTTCAATCCGCAGTTGGAACCTTGGCGAATAGTGTTTCGTCAATCTTTAAAAGCATTTTGAAAATTCATAGTCCGTCAAAACTGTTCTATTCATTTGGAGAATTTACTGTACAGGGATTTAATAACGCTATAGACAATATGGCGGGAAACACGAAGCGCGTAGTAAGTGATTGGGCAAGGTCGTTTGGTGATATGAAGGCCAACGTGGGATTTTCTGTTGATTATTCTGGACTTGACGGATATAAGTTAAATGATGGATCGGATTTCGTAGCATCAGCAACAAGAGAAATTCAGAGCAGTATAGATACAACTAGCGACCAAGGCAACACATTTGACTACGATATGATGGGATATGTGTATAAGGAGGCTATGAGGGACATAATGACTCAAATCGTTGTTCCGGCGATCGAGAAAGTAAAAGGAAGAAGTGATGTTTCTGGATCGTCTGATCGTTTGAGTCTCCTAAAGGAGGTACAGGAGCAAGCAGCTATATACAGCAAATCAACAGGGCTTGATCCTTTCCCAGCGTAGACTGCCTGTTTAATATCGAACTGTGAAATTAATAGCATAAGAGCCATTGAGCCGGTAGAGTGAGTATTCTCGCTTTGCCGGTTTCTTAATTTGGCTGGTGCTTATAAACCACATGGTCAGGGAAAGGGGGAGCCGAGTATGGCATGTAACGGAAAGCTACTTTCATTTGGTGGCTACGACATACCAATGAAATTTATTAAATATGATACATACGTCATAACCCCTAATATCAGACTTGATTTAGATTCATACCGTGATGCGGATGGTGTTCTACACAGAAACGCTTTAAAGCATACAACGACGAAGATCGAGTTTGAGACACCAGCTCTACATGAAGCGGACATGGATGAACTAATGCGTAATTTACGAGCGCAATATAGTAACTATAATGAAAAGAATGCGGTCTGCTCATATTACGATCCAGAGACAGGGACCTATAAATCTGGTGAATTTTATATGCCAGACTTTAAATTTCAAATATATAGTATATCGAACGGATGGATTATTTATCGTCCACTTAGATTGGCATTCATAGAGTATTAGAACGGAGGAGATTCATGTATGAACGTCAGCAATAACGTGAAAAAACAATATCACAGTACAAGCATACACAAGAATCTTCTTCTGTATTTTCCTGAATTGGATTTGGAGATAAGAAACTCACAGATATATGAAGAATCTATGTATTTGCGCGAATCTATTCTCGAGAAGAAAAGCATTGAATTTGTAGGTTGTATATCCAGTGTTCTTATGATAGATGTGAATGGTTTACAAGATGATATAAAGGGAAAAGAAATAGTCGTGTCAGTTACAACTGATGAGACATTGGATGAACCAGTTAGGCTTTTTAATGGGATTGTTGACAGTGCTGTAAGACAGGATAATAAGCGGATCAAAAAAATTACAGCTTACGATTGCTTGTATACGAAAGGTAATACCGAGGTGGCAGCATGGTATAAATCACTTACTTTTCCCATCACTCTCAAAAGTCTGCGGGATAGTTTATTTAATTATATCGGGCTGGAACAGATGGAGACGAGCCTGCCAAACGACAGTGTGACGATCAAGAAGCAGTATGATCCAAACACGCTGCAGGCTTTGGCGGTCATAAAAGCGATCTGCCAGATCAACGGCGCGTTTGGGATCGTGAACCGGGAAGGAAAGTTTGAGTACCGTATTCTCGGGGATATCAAACAGACAGCGTATCCGTCCCTTACGCTTTTCCCGTCTGAAAACCTCTTCCCGTCTGATCCTGATGTTGCTGTCGCGGCAGCGGCCCGGCTGGCAAGTGATATCAATGCGGAATACTTCTCGTTTTACCGCAGGGTCGAGTATGAGGAGTTTGAGGTCAAGGTGATTGATAAGGTGACGGTGCGGCAGTCTGAGGACGATCCCGGCGTGACATATGGGAGCGGTATAAACAATTATATCGTGCAGGGTAACATATTTACATATGGACTGGCAAAGCAGGAGCTTACGGCAATCGCAGGGAACATATACAAGAGCATAGGCGGCTTTTCATACTATCCGTTCCAGTCCGAGAATAATGGTCTTCCGTTCATCGAATGCGGGTTGGATGCGGTTTCCTACTATGTTGTCGATTGGGAAAAGACAATTGGCGGATCTGATATCGTGTATGAGCAGCGTCCGTTTTATGTCCTCAACCGGGAGATGTCTGGCATACAGGCCCTTAAGGATTCGTACAGCGCGAAGGGGGAGGAGTATCAGAGTGAGTTTATCACGGATTTACAGACGCAGATTGACCTCATAAAGAGGAAGCAGGGCGTGACTAAGCAGGATATTGAAGATTATGTCGGAGATTACACATACAGCCAGACGGATATTGATGATATGTTTGCGAATTTTGATCTGGGAACTGGTGGGGATGTCGATTTAAGCGATTACTACACAAAAGAAGAAGTAGATACTGCTTTTATGGATTATTACAACAAAACGGAAATAGATGAAATGCTTGAAGGATTAAATAAGCTCGTATCAGTCCCAACTGTTCCTACAAATCCAGAAGCAGGCATAGCGTATTTTATTCAAGGAGCCGTGAGGGTTGAATAATGGGTAAACAGAGTTCCAGAATTTATTACCAAGGGAAAGACCATAAAGACATATATTATAACGGGCACTATCATTCTGCCGTGTATTTATGTAAAGAGTCGGCAGATGGAAAGGTAAAATGTGAATTGGTATGGAGAAAGATTTTTGAAGAGAATTTATATATACATCCATATTTAAACAATAACGACTTTCTTCCGGATTCTGGTCTTTCCAGTCTTACTGTTAATATGGATGAAAAAAAAGCATATCTTGCACCTGGGTATACATTTAGGGATGGAAGACAAACAACTATAATATATGCACCGGATTGGATTGATGGGAAAAAATACGCGTCATTTGTTCATAGAGATACAGCTTCAAATACTGATGAATTATATATAAACGAAGAACTAATTTTCGATAATATTTCTAAATTAAATTTTGCAACAATGAACCAATGGGTAATTAACAAAGCAAAATATCCTGCGACATATTATGTAAGTAATAGTGTTAAATTGCTCACAACAAGAAAAGCGATTATAGAAAAAGATGAAGTTATATCAGAAACGATTTCCAGAAATTTGCCGTATACCGTTAGTGTTCCTCTTGGATATAACGGCAGTCAATATATTTATTTGTTGGCAAAACTAGGAGAAGAATGTTTATTGCTCCAATATGATATAGACGGAAACGAGAAAATACTTAAACTGGAGGATTTTAACAATTCCACAACAATTTTAGCAGCAAAAGATGAAAAAGTTTATATTATGCAAACAAAAGTCATGGAGGATGAAAATTCAGAAACCGATTTTATTATAAATTCAATAACAGTAATTGACGGTATGAAATTGGTTTCTACAGAAGCGGTAGATTCATGGAGTGATACAAAGGGACAGATTATTAAAGGAAGATTAGCCGCAAGCATTTATACACCAACAATTTCTCCTTTGACTTTTATATATTCAAGATATGGCATAACGGCACAACATGTAAAATCATTACTTATAACAGTAGACGAAAATGAAATTAGTACAGGAGATATAAGCATAGATAATTTCAGTTTTTTTGTCAATCTTTATGAGGATGGAAAAATTATTGATACGATAACTGTTTCAACAAGACGCAACTGTACGGATATGAAAAATGGCATAATATGGCTTTTTGAATTATCAAGTTATTTTGTCGCAAATGTATCGATTGCCAGTGAAGATATTAAGACGGATGGATTCAGCAGTACCGTGCATTACACAAAGGAAGGATGGGTAGAAGGCGGAATACACGGAGTTTTTTCGGATAAAGAAACAAAATATTTTTACACATTTTATCTTAAACATTTATATCCAAGTGGTGAAAACTTTTTTATTAGATTCAAAGTGGAGGACTAATTATGACAACACGAGATACATACACAACACAGACATGGGAAAATCTGCCGTCGGAGGAGACGCCTGTCAGCGCGGAACGTCTTGCGCATATCGAGCAGGGTATCAAGGATGCGGCGGACAAGCGGGCACTGAAGGAGATTTATGATGATACAGCAATAAACCTTGGAAGAAAAGAGGGAACAACTGTGGGGTATCACAGTACAGCGGAAGGTGATTACACGACTGCGGCAGGGCGCTGTTCTCATGCTGAGGGAAGTAATACAACGGCTGGCGGGGTAAAAAGTCATGCAGAGGGCGAGGAGACTATTGCAGGCGGGTACTGCGGCCATGCGGAAGGGTATCGTACGGCTGCTGGAGGTTACTATAGCCATGCGGAAGGATGCCTTGCGCAGGCTGCAAAAGATAATGCCCACGCCGAAGGGTACAATACGCAGGCAAACGCTGGCTCTGCCCATGCGGAAGGAAACCAAACAACCGTAGTGGGGGAATGCGGCCATGCGGAGGGGTATAAAACGGTTGCGGCGGGAAGCCGGAGCCACGCCGAGGGGGATAACACGGTGGCGCAGGGATCTGATTCCCATGCGGAAGGGTATGAAACAAAAGCATATGGAGATTCATGCCATGCGGAAGGGAAGATGACTATATCCGGCTCCCCAACAAATACGTCGGAGTATGCTTCCCATGCCGAAGGATATGGTACACAGGCAACGGCATCCGCAGCCCATGCGGAAGGGTACCAGACTACCGCATCGGGCGCGCATAGCCATGCAGAGGGGAATTACACGGTGGCGCAGGGGTTTGCTTCCCATGCGGAAGGGTACAATACAAAAGCATATAGATCGTACTGCCATGCAGAAGGGTATAGTACAGTATCCGGTTCAGAAACAAATACAATGGTAAATTCTTCACATGCAGAGGGAATGGACACAAAAGCGACAGGAAATGCGGCGCATTCTGAGGGAGTCAGAACGACAGCGGCGGGAGAGGGAAGCCATGCGGAAGGAATTGATACTACACAGCTTAACCCAAATGCCAGGGCGGTACATATGGAAGGGATCGGTACGCAGGCTGTAGAGGATGCACAGCATGTTGGCGGAAAGTACAACACCCCTTCGTCAAATTATGCAGTGATTATCGGCGGCGGCACTTCGGCAAACGACAGAAAGAATATACATATGCTTGACTGGCAGGGAAATGCAGTATTTGCCGGGAATGTGCAGGGGACATACAACGGAAGGACACTTTCGCTATATGGAATACAGATGGAGATGGAAGGGAAATTTAATTCGCTGTCAAACGGGATCATGCCTGCGAAGGTATTCGATACGAAATCTGCACTTGATGAATGGCTTGCCGAAGAGGACAACGCAGATACACTCAAAATTGGTCAGAATATTTACATAGTAGATGCTGGAACGCCGGATTATTGGTGGGACGGCACGGGCTTACAGGTGCTTGAAACGGATAAGGCTGAGATTGATCCGATGGCGTACGATGAGACAATGGCGATTCTAAATGCAACGACAGAGGAGGTGGAGTAATGGGGAAAATACCGGATTTGAGAGCAATAAGGGATTGGTGCAAGTCAATGTTCCAGCCGTGTGGGAATTATGCGGCCGCAAGTGATGTTCCTACTAGGACGAGCCAGCTTACAAATGACAGTGGGTATCTTACTGAGATGCCTGTTGCGACGGAAAGCAGCATCGGCGGTGTAAAAGTGGACGGCACGACAATCACGATTGACGCTGACGGTGTTATCCATGCAGTATCTTCTCAGGAGCTTGCTGAGAGCGTGTTAGGGGGTGAATCCTGATGTATGAGACTGTAGATTCACTGTTCACGGGGATATGTGATGCGATACGGGGGAAAGATGGAACGACGGGGCTTATCAGCCATCAGGACATCCCGGACAGGATCGCAGCGATAGGTGTGGGTGGGGGAGAAAGTTTTACATCGCCCTTTTACACCTATAGCGGATCGGGTTTAAAACTCGAAAACATGGTGGCGAGTAATTTTAGTGCATATAATGCGGTATTTCTCAGTGAGGCATTCCTGCCGGGAGACTCGGCATGGGAGATCGGTGTTAAGTTTACATGGCCGGAAACCATATCCAAATATGCAAATGTTCTTTTTGGATCGCATGTTCGTGGATTTTATGACTGTCCGACGTTGGAAATCGGAAGCAACAGGAACCTTATGAGAGTTGTGGCAGCAGTACCCGATGGCACTTCCGCATGGAATCATATAGGCGAGTATGCGGCAGAGACTACGCCGGGTGTAACCTACTGGACGAGATTTAAGTTTGACGGTGAAAAATATGTGGTGTCGCTGTCTGCTGACGGCCAGACGTTTGAAGACATTATACAGATTGATCATGGTGTAATGTATCAGAATGCTACCTATTCAAAACTCCAGTTTGGTGGAATCAATCGCAGCAGCAACCACTATTTTGAGGGCAGCATAGACCTCAGAGAAACATATATAAGGATTGATGGCCAGGTCTGGTGGGGAAGGGGGTGATAGGATGGTACAAATTATTCCGGCGATTATATCGGCGGCGGCTGCCTTAATTGTGTGCCTGATCAATAACAACTATCAGAGAAAGCGCGATGAGAGTACGCGGGCACGGGAGAAAGAACAGCAGCAGGCAGACCTGACTGCACATTTGGAAGAAATCATAGCGAATCAGGATGATTCGACAAGCCAGATTCGTAACGAGATTGGAATGGTCGAATATAAACTATCGGAGCTCGCAAAGCACGTGGAGAAACACAACAACGTGATAGAGCGTACATATGAGCTTGAAAAGCGCACAGAGCTGCAGGAGGAAAAGATTAAAGTCGCAAACCATAGGATCGAGGATCTGGAACAGACTGTGAAAGAGGGGATAGGTGCGTAATGGAATATTTCAAATTGGTTTTAGTATTTACAACTGGAATGATTGTCGCATTTCTGATAGTCGCCGTTATTAATTTAAAAGTATTGAGGCGAAAAAGAAAGAAAAAGGTCAGCCTCAATACTTACGCAAAACTTATCACAACGGCGGTAGTGGCGCATGGGATGATTCTTACGTCATGTTCTTACATACTTGCGTATTTAGGGATGGATCCGGTTGTTGATGTTTCGAGCACCATTGTAAAGGAAATCGTTGCCCCTCTTGTTGTGTATCTCGGAACTAATACGATTATGAATATCTTCGAGAAAAATAAGCTAAGTTTTTCCGTTCCTCTCAATATGGAACTTATTAACAAAGAAGTAAAAGCACAAAATTCAAATACCGACAATGAAGCGGTAGGATAGGAGGAAAAGTTATGAGTTTAGAATTTTTAGTATTTGCACTGTTGGCTGTATCAATCCTTACCAATCTGACTGTGGAAGGCATCAAAAAGGTTGCCGATAAGAAAGCGGCGAATTATTCCGCGAATGTGCTTGCGGCGGTTACATCTGTTGTCATATCGGTGTTAGTATCGGTTGGGAATCTGGTGTGGACGGAAACGGCGCTTAACGCCAAGATTGCCATTGAGTTGATTGCTCTTATGTATCTCAGCTTTTTAGCAGCTACAAATGGATATGACAAGGTTATTCAGGCAATTAGGCAGATTCAGGAAGTTCGGAGTAAAGCAGTAAAATAAATATATAGAGCCAGCGAGCCGGGTGTGTAAAAACATCCGGCTTTTTCTTTTATAAAGGAGGTTGCCTATGGCGTTAAATGGAAATACAAACGAGAAAAAGATTTGGAATTTCCTTAAAGCAAAAATAGGAAATGATTATGGAGCGGCCGGTCTTATGGGGAATCTGTATGCGGAAAGCGGATTAAACCCGCAAAACCTTGAAAATTTATGTGAAAAGCGGCTGAAAGAAGCCGGAAAAGTCTATTGCACAGACACAGCATATACTCTTGCTGTTGACATAGGAGAAATTGGCAGAGAGGAATTTTTAAATCCACTTCCCGGAAAACAATATGGATACGGTTTGGCGCAATGGACTTCTGCGAGGCGGAAAGGCGGACTTTATGATCTTGTTAAGTCAAAAGGCGTTTCAATAGGGGATTTGGAAGCGCAACTCGAATTTTTGGAACAGGAGTTAAAAAACGGTTACAAGTCTGTTCTGTCTGCGTTGAAAGGAGCAACGGATGTAAAAACTGCATCTGATATTGTTTTAATAAATTTTGAAAACCCAAAAGACAAAAGCGATTCTGTGAAGAATAAACGCGCTGGGTACTGCCAGACGTTTTTTGAGAAATATGCAACGGGAGGTAAAAAGGTGGATATAAAAGTAGGAAGTGCAAGAATAGATGAGAATGGGAAACTCAGCGGCGGAGCAGCCGGAGATCAGACGGGCTTAGAAGTGAGTACACAGGCGTACTATATGCACAGCAAAGGGTGGTATCTGCTCAGACCAAAGGACGTTTCTGTAGCGAACGCCATAGCCAAAGCGATGCAAAACGCCTGTGATAATGATAATATAGGCTATTGCCAAGACCACAGGACAACGGTAATCACACAGTTACAGAAATACGGGAGCATGGCGGCAATTGCTGAGAAAACCGAGGCGGATTGCAGTTCTCTTGTAAGAGGATGTTGTATTGAGGCAGGCTTTGATCCCGGAAACTTTAATACGGCAAATGAGGCAAGCTGCCTTGAAAACACAGGAAAGTTTGAAAAGAAAGTTTCAGTAATATCTTCAACAACACTGCACGATGGGGATGTTTTGGTGACAAAGACAAAAGGGCATACAGTTGTGGTTGTTAGTGGAAATCCCAGAAGCGGATCTTCTACCGGAAGTGCAAACGTGGCATTCGGCAATAACGGAAACGCTCTCATAAAAAAGATGCAGTCGGCAAAATCAAAAAGTAGCAGCCTTTCCGGTACATATAAAACAACGGCAAACTTAAATCTGCGGTACGGCCCAGACAAAGATAAGTATGATTCCATAATTATTCTCCCCGCTGGAACAAAATGTCAGTGCTATGGATATTATACTTTAGCATCTGGTGTAAAGTGGTTATACGTCACTACTTCTGTGAATGGAAAGCAGTATACAGGATTTGTTAGCATGAAATATTTGACAAAATAACAGCCTTGGATATATAATTATTTTAGTCATTCATAAAAGGCTTTTGTAGCGATAAGCTGAGATGAATGCTGATAAATTGATATGGCAGCAACCGTATAGTAACCAGAACTGACTAGAAACGCTGAAAAATCAAGGTTCACAGTTTCTATTGAGGAGGCTGCGAAAGCGGGTAAATTCTAAAGAGTTTAGGAATTATTAGGTATCTGTTCTAAATAGTGCAATAGGGAGCTTTTCATGTTGTGATACAGTTTGAGAAGCTCCCTTTTTGTACGTTAACATATTTTTATATGAGGAAGAAACGATGAATGACTGCAGGAATACCTTTTTTTCAAGATATTTGAGTGCAGGCATCTGTGTATTGACGCTTGCGGTTTTTGTTGTCACAGCTGACAAAGCAGGAGACAGGACATCAGGCGATGACGGCCGTACAATACAGGTTGAAAAGACTGAAAACCGCGGCTATGAAGATGTTACTTATCAAAAGATCAATGAGACGGACTGTGAGCCGGTAAAGACTTTCCGTGAGACAGAAACAGAGGGCGGAGTATCGGTGCGCATCGTGAGTTTTCGTGACGGTGAGAAACAGGTGCTGATGGACTGCCAATATGATAAAAGCCGGTTCCCGTACTATTTTGAAAGGTGTTCTGATTATAATAAAAATATTTTTTTTGATTTTTATTCAGATAATCTGGTTTGGGAGAAAACGGTCAGTGTGAAAAACGGCAGGCAGGCGTACACCTTGTATTATGCGCAGGAAATACTGTATGACAGCGAAAATCAGGAGACGGTTACAGGCTATGAGGGGCATCTCTGGGTGACAGACGAGAGCACTAAAATTGTGAAGCGGCTGCTCTGGCAGAGCGAAGCGCCTTATACAAAAATTTCATGGGAAAAAACCGGGCTTTATATAAAATATGCGGACGGCAGCAACCGGATATGTGGATTATCGGAAATTCTGCAGGACCCGGCAGAAGCGGTCTGCGAAAAGTGTATGGAGATTGATTTTGGAGTGAAAGAGTATCCCATTGATACAGAAAAGTACGATGCCGTGACAGATCAGGTATACAAGGATGCTTATTACAGTGCGATCAGTGGTCAGGCCAGAGTAAGGACGGCAGAAAAGGAATACGTCTATCTGAAGGAGTACTGGCATTTTCAGGGGGATCCGTATATGGAGGACGAAATATTTCTTAAAAACCTTATAGAGAATTCGCAGTTTTATTACATGGATTTTGACGGAGACGGTCTGCCGGAACTGGTCATGGATATCATCGGGGATGGCCTGCATATCCTGAAATATCTGCCGGATGAGGAAATTGTAGAATTATTTTTTGGTTATGAGAGAATGTCCTATTATCATCTGCTGGGCTCAGGACAGCTATACTACGAGAACGGTATGCTGGCCAATAAGCTTATGCTGCGGTATGATACCGTGGATGTGTACGGACAGGTCAGGCAGATTGCTTCCTTTATGGAGGACGCTGATTATAAGCCCCATAAAGAAGATGAGGAGATATGGTGGGATATGGCCTACTGGGTTTATCTGGATGAGGAGCTTGGCATGGTTCAAATTGATGAGAAGCTTTATCGGGAAATAACTGAAGATATTTGGAATGCAGTGGAACATGCGGTTCCGGCGAACACATTTGAGGAGATATTCGGGAATCGGACGAAGTTATAAGCGTGATGGAATGGAGAAAATAGCGAAAACCTTGTGTTCCCACCGGGAAACGTGTATAATAAATGCCATAGTATTCGTGAATGGATTTTAGGTGGAATGGCAATACTTGGTGTCAGAGGACGACAGAGAGTGTATGGCTGCATACTGCTGCACCGTCCGAAAGAAAGGAGTGTTGACCATGATACTGACGGAGAAAGAGACAACCGCGCTGCGGGATCTGCAGACGCAGGAGAAGTCCTGCATCACAAAGTATGAGAAGTATGCTGCCCAGGCGAAGGACACGGAGCTGCAAAGCCTGTTTCGGACGCTGCAGCAGGATGAGCAGAAGCATTACCAGTCCATCGGGCAGGCGCTTCACGGCAATGTGCCGGACTGTGACTGCAATGATTCGCAGGGCAAAAACTACGCGCCGAAGGGCACATACAAGGACGGCGCGAATGCTGCGGACAAGGAGCACGACTGCTTCCTTGCCACGGATTGTATTGGGACAGAGAAGCTGGTATCGGGAGAGTATAACACCAATGTGTTCTCCTGTGATAATTCCGGACTGAGAAAACTTCTTGCCGACATACAGATTGAGGAGCAGAACCATGCGGAGATGCTTTACAAGTATAAGCAGGTAAACGCGATGTCGTAGAAGTTGACGCCGGAATCGGACGTGAGTAGGAGGAATACTCTTTATGGGTGATTTCTCCTACTCAACGGTTTGGATGTGAGGAACGTATGTTTAGTTTTTTAGTGGGTTTGCAGATCCTGACGGTTCTGGGATGTTTTGGCTTTGTAATTCTTATGACGAGACAGCGTGAGAGTGCGCTCTCCAAGCTGATGCTCTGCATCGGTTTCCTTGGCGCAATCCAAAATGCAGGGTATCTGCTGGAGCTGCTAGCCCGGGATGTCGGTGAAGCGATGATTGCCGTGCGCGTGGAGTTTATGGGCGGCGCATTTATCACTACCTTTCTTTTTGTGTTCACTGCAAAATATTGTGGACACCGTCTCTCGGCAAAGCTGGAAGCTTTTATGTTCTGTCTGGACGGGCTGGTACTTTTGTGTATATGGGGATACCGCTATACGCCCATCTATTATTCCAGAGTGTCCTTCGTGACGGAAGGCCTTTTTCCGCATCTGATACTGGAGAAGGGACCTCTTCACTATGTGTTTCTGGTGCAGATGGTTTTCCATATGGTAGGAAGCTTTGTTCTCACGGTACAGGCAAACAGGAGAGTGGGAAAAGGAAAGAAGAACATCAATATGATGGCGCTGGGAGTCTGCAGTATTTTTCCGCTTCTGGGATTTATCTGTAATGAGCTGCAGTGGATCGAGGGATATGATGCGGTGCCGGCTTGCGAGGGCCTCGGCATTCTGGGGTTTGGAATTG
Source organism: uncultured Lachnospiraceae bacterium (assembly GCA_947176065.1). Lineage (GTDB taxonomy): Bacteria > Bacillota > Clostridia > Lachnospirales > Lachnospiraceae > UBA3282. The sequence continues at coordinate 69,213 of CAMWPB010000009.1, forward strand.
TGGTAATTTTTTATCATATATTTGATATTACCATTACTGCTCACGAGGATATCATTAAATCCATGGACGAGGCTGTGCTGATTGTGGATGCGGACGGCGGATTTCTTGAGGCGAATGACAAGGCGAAAGAAATTTTTCAGAGTCTTTCCAGATTCAAAAGGGGCGAACAGGTCTGCAAGGAGAATCTGAAGGAGGTTTTTGCCGCAAATACATATTTTGAACATATCAGCTGCAATCATATCTTTGAGGTACATGCGAATAAAATCTGTAACAACCGTGTGCTTGTGGGGTATTCTATAGTATTTGTGGATATGACCCAGAGCCGGAAACAACTGGAACAGATGAAAATTTTAAAGGCGAACGCGGAGAATGCCAATCGTGCCAAGTCTGAATTTCTTGCCAGAATGTCCCATGAAATCAGAACGCCGATCAATGCGGTTCTTGGCATGAATGAGATGGTGCTCCGGGAGTCCACCGAGGAAGATGTGAAAAAATATTCCATGGATATCAAGACGTCGGCGCATGCGCTTCTGGGCGTCATCAATGATATTCTGGATTTCTCGAAAATTGAATCGGGCAAGATGGAGATTGTGCCGGCAGAATATGAATTTAACAGTATGCTGAATGATCTGTACAATATTTTCTCACTGCGTGCGCAGGAAAAGGGACTTCGGTTCGATGTGTCCGTGGATTCGTCGCTTCCGTCCAAACTTTACGGAGACGATCTCCGTATCCGTCAGGTGCTTGTTAACTTAATGACCAATGCAGTCAAATATACCCGAAAAGGAACAGTCAGTTTTGAGGTGACGGGAGAGCGGGATGGCGCGGATGTGATTCTGCATTACACGGTACGGGATACGGGCATCGGCATCAGACAGGAGGATATCCCGAAGCTGTTCTCTGCTTTTGAACGTATTGACGAGGAGAAAAACCGAAATATTGAAGGTACGGGACTCGGCATGAATATTTCCCTGCAGCTGCTTAAGCTGATGAACACGGATCTGCATGTGGAGAGCGTTTACGGAGAGGGCACCCGGTTCTTCTTTGCGCTGCGGCAGGGTGTTGTGGATGCGGAGCCGATCGGCAGTTTTCAGGAGCGTGCCAGAAAGGCGGCCAAAGAACATAATTATCATGCCAGCTTTACTTCGCCGGAGGGAGAAATTCTTCTTGTGGATGATAACCGCGTAAACAGAAGGGTATTCTGCGGTCTTTTGAAACAGACGCAGATCAGGATTACGGATGTGGGGAGCGGCAGGGAGTGTCTGGATCATATCAGGCAGAAGAAGTACGATATTATTTTCTTAGACCATATGATGCCCGAAATGGACGGTATGGAAACCATGCAGCGTATGCGGGAAATGGAGGATAATCTCTGTAAGGAAACGCCGGTGATCATGCTCACGGCCAATGCGATTATGGGGGCCAGGGAGCAGTATATGGAGGCCGGATTTGACGATTTTCTGGCGAAGCCCATCGACCAGACAAAGCTGGAGCGGCTTGTGATGCACTGGATGCCGCAGGAAAAGATTCACAGCAATACATAATATGAGAAAGAAGGACGAACTGTCATGAGAGAGAAGTTGAAAGTAAAAGTAACGGCACCGCAGTACAGCTTTGTGTCGGGTGTGACCTTTGCACAGGTGGATGCCTGGTATGACCATACGAGAAGAGATTTGAAAATGGATATTATCTATCCTGAGGATAAGACGAAAAAATACCCTTGCGTCGTGTGGATCTGCGGCGGCGCCTGGATACGGATGGACCGCAGCGCGCATGCGGCTTATCTGTCGGAGCTCGCCAGAAGCGGTTTTGTGGTGGCGAGCGTGGAGTACCGCACCAGTAATGAGGGGTGCTTTCCCATTCAACTGGAGGATGTGAAAGCGGGAATCCGTTATCTGAGAGCGCTCAGTGACCGATACAACATTGACACCGAACGTTTTGGTGTGATGGGAGAGTCAGCGGGCGGTTATCTGGCGGCTATGGCGGCGCTTGCGGATGATCCTGTGTTTGATGTGGGCGCATTTACGGAATTTTCCAGCAAGGTGCAGGCAGCTTGTCCCTGGTATCCGCCTGCCGATGTGACTGCGTTTCAATATCCTTCCCCGGTGGAAGCGGCAGTTTCCATGGAATCCCTGCTGCTTGGTAAAAATGTAATGTTGAATCAGGAGGAGGCGCTTAAGATCTGTCCGGTGAGTTTTGTGACGAAGGACGCGCCGCCTTTCCTGATTATTCATGGTGACAACGATCATACCGTTCCTTTTGCACAGGGCGAGACTCTGCACGATAAGCTGGAGGAGGCGGGGGCCGATGTAAAACTTCTGGTATTGGAGGGAGCGGATCATGCGGATATGCCCTTTTTCCAGGAGGAAATCTGGCAGAGGATCATCGGCTTTTTCAAGGAGAAGCTGGGTGAAAAATAGGAGAAACAGATGAGTTATTATTTAGTTGATTTTGAGAATGTAAAAAAGGATGGACTGGACGGCATACACAAGCTGGAGAAAGAGGACAAGGTGTGTATTTTCTACAGTAAGAATGCGGACAGTATTACCTTTGACCAGCACAGAAGAATTATAGAATCCAAGGCAGTCATTGAGTTTTGCAAGGTTGATGTGGGCAGTAAAAACGCGCTGGATTTTCAGCTTGCTACGCAGCTTGGGTATCTGATTGCCAATCAGGCGGCAGATACGTATTATATTGTCAGCAAGGATAAGGGGTTTGAAATTCTGAGTGGCTATTGGAAGAGCAGGGGCGTTTCGGTGACGCTGATTGCCGATATCACGGGACGCAGCCACGACCATGAGACGCAGGAGCTGAAGGAGAAACTGTCAGATAAACTGCAGGAGATCCTCAATGAGGAAAAGGACGTGAGCGTGGATGAAGTATTGAAGATTGTCCAGCAGTATAAGACAAAGCAGGGTATTATGAATGCGCTGATGAAGAAATATCCAAGCGCGGACAATAAAAAGTCCAGTAAGATTTATAAGACGATCAAGCCGCTTCTTTCGGATAAAAAGGGGAGCTGAAAAGTGGATAATCCCTTTCAAACGTGGGAGAATAAGAAGGATCGCTGATGGTGGTCTGGCAAATGAAAATGAATCGAAAAGTGAGAGGAAACGCGGAGTATGAGAAGCAGAAAGAGAACGATGTTTTTGACGGGACTTTTGATTTTGTTTACCGGGCTGGTTTGCAGCGCCTGCGGAGGCGGGCAGGCGGACTCGGAGAAGCTGGAAGGATCTTTGCAGGATATGATGGCATCCCTTTATGCGAATGCGGATCTTGTGCAGGATTTCAGGGATAATCTGGACAGCTACGAGACGATGGATCTGACGGATGATCTGGAGGTATCCGTTCTGGGAACGGACCAGATTACTTACACGGAAGGCGTGGTGTCCATGCCTATGATGTCCTCCATGGCTTATCAGTGTGTACTGCTGCGTGTGGACGAGGCGGACGTGGAGAGCGCGAAGCAGGCGCTTAAGGACAATGCCGATCTGGATAAGTGGGTGTGTGTCAGTGCGGAGACCATGCTGATCGAGAGCCGCGGGGATGTGATTTTCTTTATTATGAGCGATAAAAATACGGCGGCGGCCATGAGCAGCGCGTTTCAGAAGCTGTAGAGGTGAAGGCTAGTATGCCTTCACCTCTTTCCACAATTCGTTATAGAGATAATCCCCGTCCTCGCCAAGATACACATAGGTTTCCAGATTGTCATACTGTGACAGATCGGGAAAGGCAATTTCTGAATTTTTGATATCTTCTTCCTCAATCAGTTCTCTTGCGGCCACGTTCGGCGTGGAGTAGGTGATATAGTCAAAATTCATCAGGGCAATATCTTCGCGGCACATGAAATCTATGAATTTCTCCGCATTTTCCTTATTGGGAGCATTCTTTAAAATAACCCACGAATCAATCCAGACATTCGTTCCCTCCTCGGGAATGACATAGACCAGATCGGGATTTTCTTTCTGGGTATAAATCGCCTCGCCGGAATAAATTACGCCGATGGCGGCTTCTCCGCCGATCATTTTGTCCCGCACCTGATCGACCACATATGCCTGCACCAGCGGCTTCTGCGCAATCAGAAGATTTTTAGCCGCGGTCAGCTCTTCGGGATCCAGTGTGTTCATGGAATCCCCGTTTAGCTTTTCCGCCACCATAAAGGCGTCGCGCACAGAATCCTGCATCAGGATATTGTCCGCGTATTTTTCATCCCAAAGCTGTTCCCAGCGGGTGATCGGTTCTTCCACCATGGTCTGATTATAGAGAATGCCGACGGTTCCCCAGCAGTAGGGGATTGCGTATTTATTTTCGGGGTCAAACCCTCTGGACTGTTCATAGTACTGGGCGCCGATGTTCTTTTTGGCGTTGGGGATGTTATCATAATTGATTTCCGACAGCATCCCGTTTTGGATCATACGGCTTATCATATAGTCGGAAGGGCAAGCGATATCGTAAGCCACAGCCCCGGATTCCACCTTTGGATACATGCTTTCGTTGGTCTCAAATTCATCGTAGATGACCTTGATGCCGCTTTCCTCCTCAAACATGCGGATGGTTTCGGGATCAATATATTCTCCCCAGTTGTAGACGATGACCTGTCCGTTTACACCCTTGTCGGAAGCACAGCCGCATAATGCGGCGGGCAGGAGAAGGGCCAGTGCGGCAATGGTCGGTCCGATATGATAAATGCGGTGTTTTTTCATGATTGCCTCCATCGGGATAAAATCTATTCAGCCTTCTTTTTATCTGCCGGTGACAGATTAATTAAGACAAGCAGCGTCAGAACCGTTACAAAAATAAGCGACGACAGCGCGTACATCTCTGGTTTGATTCCCTTTTTGATTTCTGTATAGATCTTTGTGGAAAGCGTGTCCACACCGACGCCTTTGGTAAAATGAGTGATAATGAAATCATCCAAAGACATCGTGAATGCCATCAGGAATCCCGAGAGGATACCCGGCAGCAAATCGGGAAACACCACCTTAAAAAAGGCATGTAAGGGGGAGGAGCCAAGATCGAGTGCCGCTTCATAGGTGCTGACGTTTAACTGCTTCATGCGCGGCATCACGCTCAAAATCACGTAGGGAATATTAAAGGTAATATGGGACAGCAGAATGGTACCCATACCAAATTTGATTCCCAGACTGATATAGAGCAGCATCAGGGAAATGCCGGTAACAATATCCGCATTCAGCATGGGTATATTCGTGATTCCCATAATGACTGACTTTGCCCTGCGTTTCATGCCGGTCATGGCGATGCAGGCAACCGTTCCGATCACCGTGGCAATCAGGGAGGACAGCAGCGCAATGAGCAGGGTGTTAAACAGCGCCCGCAGAATCTCCTCGTTCTGAAAAAGCGCAATATACCATTTCAAGGTAAAGCCGCCCCACTTAGCCCGGGTTTTGCTTTCGTTAAATGAAAGCACCATAAGAATGCCGATAGGAGCGTACAGAAAAAGAATAATCAGGGCTACGTAAATTCTTTTTGCAATGGATTTCATAGCATGGAGCCCTCCCCGTCTTTATCGAAAATAGCGGATAAAACCATGTTGATCAGAATAAATACCATCAATACCATGGAAAGACCGCTGCCCAGATGCCAGTTTGAGGTGCGCGTAAATTCCTGTTCGATAACGTCGCCGATCAACAAAAGCTTTCCGCCGCCGAGCAGCGCGCTGATGACAAAGGTGGTCAGCGCCGGAATAAATACCATGGTAACGCCGCTGATTATGCCCGGAACGGAGAGGGGCAGAATAATGCGGATAAAGGTATAGATATTGTTGGCGCCCAGATCATGGGCGGCGTTTATCACATTGACGTCAATTTTGGACAGCGCATTATACAGAGGCAGCACCATAAAGGGCAGGAAATTATATACCATGCCGAGGATAATCGCCGCGGGTGTGTTAATGATTTTTAAAGTCGGCAGATGCAAAAAGGAAAGCACATGGTTGATGACGCCGTTTTTTTCCAGTAAAGTCTGCCACGCCAGCGTGCGAAGCAGAAAATTCATCCACATGGGCAGAATAAAGACCAATATGATAAAATTATGCCGCTTTACCTGTACCCGGGCCAGAATCATCGCCAGAGGATAGGCAAGCAAAAAGCAGACCAGGGTGCTGACTAAAGAGAGCAGAAGCGACACCCGCAGCGCCTTCGCGTGTCCTGCCGAGGCGATCGCGGTAATATTTTCAAGTGTAAAGGAGCCTGTCCGGTCAGTCAGCCCATAGTAAAGGATCATGCACAGGGGCACAATGATGAACACCACAGACCATAAAATATAGGGAGCTGAAAGCCATTTGTTTTTAGATGTCAATGATTACCGCCTCCTCATCTTCAGATTCCGGTTTGTTCATAATCTGGATATTAAAGGGTTCTACCCGGATACCCACTTCCTTTCCGACGGGAAACAGGGTAGTAGAGTGCACCAGCCACTCAAAGCCGCATGCCTGCACTTCCATTTCATAGTGTACGCCCTTAAAGATCAGATGGCTCACAACACCTTGAATAATTCCGTCCGAAGGTTCTACCAGAATGACATCTTCCGGGCGGATGACCACATCCACGGGGCGGTTGGTTCCAAAGCCTGTGTCCACGCAGGCAAAGCGTGTGCCCAGAATGCTGACCAGCTTATCCTCAATCATGGTGGCGGGGATGATATTGCTGTCTCCGATGAAATCCGCCACAAACGCGTTTTCCGGCTCATTATAGATGGATTCAGGGCTTCCGATCTGCTGGATATAGCCCTGATTCATCACCACGATGGTATCGGACATGGTAAGGGCCTCCTCCTGATCGTGGGTAACGTAAACAAAAGTGATGCCGAGCTCATTTTTCATACGGATCAGCTCGTACTGCATTTCCTGCCGCAGCTTTAAGTCAAGAGCGCCCAGCGGTTCATCCAGTAAAAGCACTTTCGGCTCGTTGACGATGGCGCGGGCAATGGCAATCCGCTGCTGCTGTCCGCCGCTTAAGGAGTCGGGCATGCGGTTTTCGTAGCCGTCCAGATTAACGAGCTTTAGCGCGTAGCGGATTTTATCGTCTATGTAACTTTTGGATTTCCTCTTTATTTTCAGTCCAAAAGCGATGTTTTCTGCGATGGTCATATGGGTAAAAAGCGCGTATTTCTGGAATACGGTATTCAGCGGCCGCTTATTTGGCGGGATCTGCGTGATATCCTGTCCATCGAAAACCACACGTCCTTTGTCGGGGCCGGTGAAACCGCCCAAAATGCGCAGAGTCGTGGTTTTACCGCAGCCGCTGGGCCCTAACAGGGTGACAAACTCATTCTCATGGATGTCTAAATTTAATTCGTCCAGAACCATCTGTCCGTCGAAGGATTTCGAAATATCAATAAGCTGAATCAGTTCTTTTTTCACGTGAGCGATCCTCCAGTATCATTTGTCATTTTATTCGCAGTGCACGCTCGAAAAATCTTCGGTCATCTTACCATATGGCACTGCTCATTATCAAAAGTTTGGCGGGGTGCTGATCCATAAAAAGACAGCGCCGCTTTTTCCGCGAGCTTTTATGTAGTGTTCGGAGTCGGGCGTAAAATAGAACGCGTCTCCCTTTGCAGCCTTTATGCTGCGATTTCCGACGATGATGGTAATAGAGCCGGAAAGTACATAGCCGAATTCTTCCCCCTCATGGGGCAGATCGGGATAAGTGGAGCCGTCCTTTTCCAGCGTCACGCGGATCGGCTCCATCTTGTTTTTCTGCGCGTTAGGAATGATCCATTCTACTTTGTTGTGCAGCTCCGCGTCCACCTTTTCAAAAAAATCATCTTTACTGAACACGATCTGCTCGTCTCCGGCATCGTTAAAAAAATCTTTCAGGCTGGTGCCGAGACACTGCAAAATGTCTACCAGTGTGGCGATGGAGGGCGAGGTCAGATCGTTTTCCAACTGGCTGATAAATCCCTTAGACAGCTCGCAGCGGTCCGCAAGCTCTTCCTGTGTCAGCCCCTTTTTGTTTCGCAGTTCCTTGATTTTATTGCCCAGATCCATCCGGGCGGAAGTATTGTCCATGATGTCCCCCATGTTTCAAATTCTGGAACTTCTTCGCGAAGCAGCCTTTGCTGTGGGTGATTAGAAGTTCTTCTCGCGTTGATTCAGTAAAAATAAACTAAAAGTTTACTAAAACTAAACATGCATTGAATCCCATTATACTAGAATAGAGGACGATGTCAATGGGAAAATGTAAAAATGGGACATGTTTTTTAAATAAAGAGAAGAATCCGAAGAAAAGGATTAACAAGTTTCGGAATTTATGGTAAAATTCTGCTAGAGACAAGGGCGTTGGACGCCAAAAAGAATGTGCCGGAATATGGAGGAACAGAATGAGTCAGGATAAATATGTGGCGTATGTGTCTACTTACACGACGGCAAAGGAAGATAACTACGGCATCAAAATTTATGATGTAGATATGAGCAACGGCAGAATGACTGAGAAGAACCAGGTGGAGATCACGAACTCTTCTTACATCACAATTTCCCACAATGAAAAGTATCTCTACTCCATCACGGACTTTGGGGTGGAGGCGTATAAGATTCTGCCGGGCGGTGATCTGGAGGTTATAAACGAGGGCTCGATCAACGGCATGAGAGGATGTTATCTGTCCACGGACTACGAGGATAAGCTTCTTTTTGTGGGCGGATATCATGACGGGAAGATTACGGTGCTGCGTCTGAGGGAAGACGGCGGCATCGGGGAGATCACGGACGAAATATATCATAAGGGACTTGGCAGTATCGCGGAGCGGAATTTCAGACCCCATGTGAATTGCGTGAAGATGACCAGGGACAATCATTATTTATGTGCCGCCGATCTGGGACTTGACCATGTAAACGTATACCGGGTGGATCACGAGAAAGGGAAATTGAAACCCATCGACATGATTCGGAGCGAACAGGAATCTGCGCCCCGTCACCTGAAATTTTCCAAAGACGGCAGATTTCTGTATATTGTCCATGAGTTAAAAAATTACATTGACGTTTATACTTATGAGGAGAAGCACGGCAATCCGGAGTTTGAGAAAATCCAGACAATCTCCACGCTTAATGAGTATCACGCGGGTGGTTCCGCTGCCAGCGCGCTCAATATATCCGAAGATTTTAAATATGTGGTAAGCTCCAATGCCGGAGATAACAGCGCGATTGTTTACAGGGTCGATCAAAATACAGGAATGTTATCCAAAATTTTCTGTCTGCCGATTAGTGGGGATTATCCCAAGGACGCGAATCTGTTCCCGGATAACAGGCATCTTGTTTCCTTAAACCATGAGTCGGACACCATGACTTTCTTTACGGTTGACTTAAAGAACGGGCTTCTGATCATGAATGGTAAGGAGATTAAGGTGAAGCAGCCAAACTGCATTATTTTCCATAAGCTGCGGCAGTAAAACGTGTGAGAAGTACTAAGTTTCGCACAGCATTTTCCGCGCTGATTTGAGATTCCGTTGTACAAAACCGCATAGACAGGAATCCTTCTGCATATATATTTACCAGTATAAGCAGGAGGATTTTTTATGGATATATTACAGAATAATACATATGATCTGTATAAAGATATACAGCGCAGAACGGGCGGAGAAATCTACCTGGGCGTGGTAGGGCCGGTCAGGACAGGAAAATCTACTTTTATCAAACGGTTTATGAATCTTCTGGTGCTTCCCTACATGGAGGATGAGCACGAGAAGGAGAGGGCGCAGGATGAGATGCCCCAGAGCGCGGGCGGCAAAACCATTACCACAACGGAGCCAAAGTTCATTCCAAAGGAGGCTGCGCACGTAAGGCTGGGCGCGGATATAGACGTGAAGGTGCGGCTGGTGGACTGCGTGGGTTACATGGTGGAGGGCGCTGCGGGACACATGGAAAAGGACGAAGAGCGCATGGTCAAGACGCCCTGGTCGATGGAGGAAATTCCCTTCACGAAGGCGGCGGAGATCGGCACCAGAAAGGTGATCCGGGATCATTCCACAATCGGGATCGTGGTGACCTGCGACGGGTCTTTCGGGGAGCTGCCCAGAGAGAGTTTTCTGGAGGCGGAGGAGCGGACGATCAAAGAACTGCAGGCGCTGGGAAAACCCTATATTGTGCTCCTGAATTCCGAAAAGCCCTATGCGGAGGAAACCAGAAATCTGGCCGACGAGATCAGCGAGAAGTATCAGGTGACGGTTATGCCCATCAACTGCGAGCAGTTGAAGAAAGAGGATATCAATCACATCATGGAAAATATTCTCTATGAGTTCCCGCTCACCATGATTGAGTTTTATATGCCGAAGTGGGTGGAGATGCTGCCCTTCGACCATAAGATGAAGAAGGATATCATTGCACAGCTTAAACTGCTGATGAACAATCTGAATCATATCAGGGATATCACGGTGGACCGCTTTACGGTGGAGAGCGAATACATCAGGAAGTGCAAGCTGGACGGCATCAATATGTCTGACGGCAGCGTGCGGATTGTTCTGGATGTGGATGACGCCTATTATTATGAGATGCTGAGCGACCTGGTGGGAGAGTCTATAGAGAGCGAGTACCAGCTTCTTGCCACCCTGCGGGAGATGGCGAAGATGAAGCGGGAGTATGTGAAGGTGCTGCATGCGTTGGAGGCAGTGCGTTACAAGGGCTATGGCGTGGTGATGCCTGACAGGGAGGAGATTGTTCTGGAGAAGCCGGAGCTGATCAAACAGGGCAATAAATTCGGTGTCAAGATCAAAGCTGAAAGCCCGAGCATACATATGATCAAAGCCAGTATCGAGACGGAAATTTCGCCCATTGTGGGAACCGAGGAACAGGCGAGGGATCTGATCCAGTATATTTCCGACACCGGCACAAGCGAGGAGGGTATCTGGGAGACAAATATCTTCGGCAAGACCGTGGAGCAGCTTGTCAACGACGGCATAACAGGGAAACTTTCCATGATTAACGAGGAGAGCCAGATCAAACTTCAGGAGACCATGCAGAAAATCGTCAACGACTGCAACGGCGGGATGGTGTGTATTATCATTTAACAACTCAGATTTGCGCAATCTAAATGAACTGCGAAGGAGAGAAGACAAAAGATGCAGGAGCGTACAAGAAGAATCTTAATGACAATTAGCGGTGTTCTGATCTGCGGGTTCAGCGTCGGGATGTTCAATTTCTCGGCGTTGGGCCTTGACCCGTTTCAGGTGTTTACACACGGGATTTTTATGATACTGCCGGAAGGCGCGCCGGGTTTTGGTACGGTGTATGCGGGCATCAATCTGCTGATGCTGATTGCGATTTTTCTGGCGGATAAAAGGAAGATCGGTCTGGGTACGGTGATTAACATTTTTCTGCTGGGTTATGTGGTGGAATATTCTTCCCTGTTTTTTGAGACATTGATCCCGGAGCCGTCTTTTGCAGTGCGGTTTGTTTTTCTGCTTCTCGGGATCGTGATTATGTGTTTTTCCTCCGCGCTCTATTTTACGGCGGATATGGGCGTGTCCACTTATGATGCTGTCTCATTGATTATCTCGGAAAAGAAGAAGTGGAAATTCCAGTTTTGCAGGATATCCTCAGATCTGTTTTGTACGATTGTGGGAATTGTATTTGGTGCGACGGCGGGCATCGGCACGGTGGTGACGGCCTTTTTCATGGGGCCGCTGATTGCGTTCTTTAACAGGACGGTGGCGGAGCCGATGCGGTATGGGAAGAATGTGAGAGTATGAAAGAAAAACGGAAAGGTTTGCTGCAGGCAGCGGCTGTTTTAATAGCGGGAGGGGCAGTCGGCATCCTGCTGCTTATGATAGTATACGGGATACCCGTCCCGCTGATTATGGAAAACTATTCGGCCAGTCTGGAAAGTATTGACAGCAGGGAGGGATGGCATCAGTATATTTCAGGCTATGCGGTGTCTACGCTGGACAATAATACAGAATTTCTGATGTTAAAGGCGGCGGCTACACCCCTGCCGGCGACGGAGGAAAATTATATCCAGAAGGTGCTGCGGTGTTATACGTTTAACAGTGAATGGAATCACGGGCTGGCTTTTGCGCAGGGGGAATACGACGGGCAGAGTTTTACCTGCGACAGTTATGAGCGATACTGGCACGGGTATCTGGTACTGTTAAAACCGCTGTTGGTTCTGTTTACCTATCAGGATCTGATTTATCTGAATATATTTTTACAGTTTGTGCTGATGTTTCTTTTACTTGGCATGCTCCGAAAGCGGGAGATGGCGTATCTGCAGATTCCCTTTCTCCTTTTGTGGATTGTCGGCATGCAGTTGATCGTGATGCTGAGTCTGGATTATTCGGTATGTTTTTATATTTATATGGTTTTGACGCTGCTGTTATTGCGATACCGGAAACTGCGGGAACGGTACGGATTGTTTTTTCTTGGTGTCGGGATGCTGACTTCCTATATGGATCTGCTCACCTGGCCCCTGGTGACGCTGACGGTTCCCCTGATGATCCTTCTGCAGTATGAAAGCGGCATGGGAGATCGGATCAAAAGGATGGTGTCGGGTTCCTTTGCGTGGTGTGTAGGCTACAGTATACAGTGGGCGTTCAAGTGGCTGGCGGCCACTCTGTTCTTAGATGACAATGTGATTGCGGACGCGGTGGAGAGCCTTTTGTTTCGAAGTGCGCTGGAAGGGGAGAAGTCGCTTACATGGGGCCATGTGGTGATGAAAAATCTGTCGGTATTTTGGAATACGCCATGTCTGCTTCTCGGAGGAATCATGGTGCTGCTGACAGTTTTCCTTGTGTATAAAAGCAGAGGAAAACTGCAATGGGCTAACATGATTCCCTGCCTGTTGATTGGGATATCCCCGTTTCTGTGGTATCTGGTTACAAGAAACCATGCCTACGAGCATTACTGGATGACCTGGCGGAATCTGTCGATTACTGTGTTTGCCTTGTATGGGGGATTGGCGGAGGCTGTGAACGGCGGCGCATGAAATGCGCCGTTCATCTATATTTTTTATTTTACGGTGGATTCCTTTTCAAGAACCGCAAAAACCTTTTTGGAGTACAGAGAAACCGCCATAGCCAAAATCGCCGCGCCTGTTGTTATCAAATACGGCTTGTCGGCAAAAACATCAAACAACACTCCGTAAGCCGCCTGTCCCACAGGCTGGGAGCAGCTTGACACGGCAATGCTCACAGCCATTATTTTTCCGA
>CAMWPB010000010.1 GCA_947176065.1 uncultured Lachnospiraceae bacterium
AAGCACAGCAATGTGTGCAGCTGACATGTACTAATAGGTCGTTGGCTTAACCAAAACAAAGTGATCTTCAGATTCGGTTTTGAGGGTATGTTTTAAGTTTATCAACACTATTTACAAAAAAATGTAATTAGTGTTTTTTTTTTAGAATATTTGTGATATAATAAGATAAATCTGAGATTGCGTGTAAATTTGCCAAAATTTGAAGGGAATGAATGAGCAATCTAAAAGATGAGTGGGTATTTTCTAAATATATAACGTGAGGTGGATTGCATGGATACAAAGATTCTGCTTGAAAATGGAACAAATGAGCTGGAGGTACTTGAATTTAAGCTGGATGGAAATGCTTACGGTATCAACGTGGCGAAGATCAAGGAAATCATTAATTATCAGGAAGTAACGCCTGTACCGAACGCGCATCCGAGTATTGAGGGCATTTTTATGCCGCGTGATACGATGATTACGGCGATTGACCTGAAGAACTGCTTACAGAGAGGTGTTTCTGAGCCGGGCGGTCTCTTTATCGTCACAAACTTTAATAAGCTGGACATCGCATTCCATGTAGACTCTGTAGTGGGAATCCACCGTGTATCATGGAGAGAGATTATTAAACCGGGTTCTACGGTGTCAACATCGGAAGACGGCGTTTCGACCGGTATCATTAAGTTTGACGACAGGCTGATTATTATTCTGGACTTTGAGAAGATTGTGACGGATATTAATCCGGAGACAGGCCTTAAGCTTGCGGATATTGAGGAGCTGGGTGAGAGACACAGAATTGATGTGCCGATTCTGATTGCCGAGGATTCTCCGCTGTTGAACAAGCTGATCGTAGACTCCTTACATAAGGCGGGCTATGTGAATCTGATTCATACGGAGAATGGCCAGCAGGCTTACGATGTGATTCAGGAGTGTAAGAAAGAGGGCACACTTAAGGAGCATGTACAGTGTATTATCACGGATATTGAGATGCCGCTTATGGATGGTCACAGATTGACGAAGCTGGTGAAGTCGGATGACGAGACGAAGGATATTCCGATTGTTATCTTCTCATCTCTGGTGAATGATGATATGAAGAGAAAGGGAGAAGCGCTTGGAGCGAATGCGCAGCTTTCTAAACCGGAGATCGGCAATTTGGTACGCGTGGTGGATGAACTGGTCTTGAATAATAAGTAAGTGGGAAGATAAATCAAAAAGTAAAGGCCGGGAGTTTCCCGGCCTTGTCTCATGTACGTATAAGCAGAGCCGGAAGGCTCACGAAGCAGACATGATGCTGTATGGATGGATGACTCGTGAGCTTTCCGGCGGGCAGTGCGGACGGGAAATACGAGGTGTTTCGAGTCTGCTTATATGTGTAGGAGGAAATGCCAGAATGGATGTGCAGCTACAGGAAATAAGAGAAAAGATACAGGATGCAGAGCTTGTTCTTGTGGGACTTGGAGAAGGGTTTCAGTATGGCTGGGGCGCGCTCTTGCAGGATGAGAGGTATCGGGAAATTGAACGGGAAATAGGAGATGAGGAACGTTATGTCTGGGTCGTTCCTTTTTTGCAGAAAATGATACTGCGCCGGGAGCGTGAAGACAGATGGGATCGGGCTTATCAGGCGTTGAAGTCGCTTGTGGCGGATAAGAATTACTTTGTGGTTTCACTCTGTATAGATGATTATCTGTATGGGGCAGGGCTTGATGAGAAAAGGCTGGTGACGCCCTGTGGCGGTTTCCGCAGGATGCAGTGCGACCGAAACTGCGCAGGAGAGTTGTCAGAGATACCGGAGGAGACATATGAAGCAGTTTTGCGGTATTATGGAGGCGGGCTGTCGTTATCTGATCTGGAAGAGCCGGTTTGCGCAAAATGTGGCGGAAAGCTGCGGTTTAACCAGCTCGGTGTGGAACGGTATGCGCAGGAAGGCTATCTGGACCAGTGGAATGTCTACACGAAATGGCTGCAGGGCACTGTGAATAAAAGGCTGTGTGTGCTGGAACTGGGGGCTGGAATGAGTTATCCCGGCATTATTCGTTTTCCCTTTGAAAAGATGGTTTATTATAACCAGAAGGCCTTTTTGTACCGCGTGCATCCGCGGCTCTATCAGCTGGGAGAAGAAATTGCGGACAGGAGCAGAGGAATTGCGGTGAATCCCGTCGAGTTTCTTGCCACATTGGGAAAAGGGATTTGTTAAATGGGGTAAGATGTGATAAAATGTGAGGTAGTGCGACATTAAAAGTAAACGGGGAGAAATTATGAGCTCAAGTGAAGAATATTTAGACAGTTTATTGGATTCTATACTGGGAGGCGGGAAACCGGATGGAGAGGAGTCAGACGCACTCGGGACAGAGAGCGGAGATAATCAGGCGGCTTCAGCAGACGGCGGGAAAGCCATGTCTTCCCAAGAGATAGAGGAGATGCTGATGTCCATGGGGACTCTTGGCGGTGCGGAGGAAGAAACGCAGAATGCAGCCGACTCAGAGACAGATGATATGGAGGCTATGCTCGCTTTTATGAATGAGCATAATGCCGGCGCTTCTGTTTCTGGAGACGAAGAGTTGTCGTTGGATGATTTGTCGCTGGACGATCTGGATTTGGGCGAAAGCGGCGAGGCAGCGTTGGATGATCTGTCACTGGATGGCCTGTCATTGGATGATCTTGGGATGGAAGATGGCGCAGCATCGGGTGATTTGGCTTTAGGGGACATGAATGACGGCGGAGACATGTCGGACGGCTTGGACGGACTGTCGCTGGATGATTTGTCATTGGACGATCTGGACTTAGGCGAGAGCAGCGGTGAAACAGCGTTAGATGATCTGTCACTGGATGGCCTGTCGTTGGATGATCTGGGAATGGAAGAGGGCGCAGCAACAGACAATTTTGCGTTGGAAGATACGGAAGCCGGGGCAGGCATGTCGGAAGGCATGGATGGATTGATGCTGGATGATCTGTCACTGGATGATTTGTCATTGGACGATCTTGGCATGGAAGAAGGTACGGCGTCGAATGATTTTGCTTTGGAGGACACGGAAGCCGGAGCGGGTATGTCGGGCGGTCTGGATGGATTTTCGCTGGACGATCTGTCATTAGAAGAACCGGAAGGTGCGGATGGTGAGATGGACGGGCTCATGTCTGAGGAGGATATTGACCGTCTTTTGAGTGGTGACTTGTCTGACGGGGAAGGCGGAGCAGATGGTTTTGCCCTGGAGGAGACAGGAGAGAGCGATGATGATCTGTCTTCACTTTTGGCGGGGATGGATCACGATGAAGCTTTGTCGGAGATTAACGATCTGTTAGAGGAGTCTGATCAGGGTGTCTCACCTGACGACGATATGCTGGCGATGCTGGAAGGTGTGGATGATAGCAGCTTTGATTTCTTTGAGAGTGATGAGGCGGCTAAAGAAGCGGAAAGCATCCGGGAGCTTACGCCGGAGGAGATTGCGGCCAGAGAAGGCGGTGAGAAGCCGAAGAAGGAGAAAAAGAAGCGTAAGAAGCTGTTTGGGAAAAAGAAGAAGGAAGAAGAGGCAGAAGCAGAGGAGAAAACTGCGGCCGAAGAACCCGTGGATGAGCTGGAGGCGCTTTTGGCAGAAGGCTTGGAGCAGGAGCCGGAATCAGAGCCGAAAACCGAGGAAAAGAAGCCGGGAGTTTTTGCAAGGCTTATGAATTTCCTGCTGGAGGCGGACGAGGACGACGAAGATCCTGTTGCGGCGGAAGTGCTGGCGGATAACGACGGTGAGATGGGAACGGTTACCGATGAGAACAGAGCGCTTCTGGAGGAACTGAGCGAAGAGGATAAGAAGGGCAAAAAGAAGAAAAAGAAAGATAAGAAAAAGGGTAAGAAAGGCAAGGCGGGGGAAGAAGGCGAAGAGGAAGCCGAGGGCGAAGAGGAAGATAACAAGAAAGCAAAGAAGAAAAAGAAGAAGGTAAAGAAGAAAAAAGAAGAGGCAGAAGAGGTAGATCTGTTTGCACCGCCGGAGAAGAAGCTTTCTAAAAAGAAAGTGATATCGGTGTTTATGTTCTGCGGTACGATTGCGGCCTGCATTATACTGTTGGTTTCCTTCCTGCCAAATTATATGGAGAAGAGAGAGGCACAGGTAGCATACGATTATCAGAACTATGCCGAAGTATATGATCTTCTCTATGGCAAGGAGCTGAGTGAGCAGGATGAAATTCTGTTCCAGAGAAGCAATCTGATTCTGCAGATGAATCGGAAACTTTCTTCTTATCAAAATTATAGTGACCTCGATATGCGTCTTGAGTCGCTGAATGCATTGATCAGCGGTGTGGCGCGCTATCAGGTGGTTCTGCCAGAGGCCGAGACCTATAATGTGGTGGGCGAGGTCAGTGGTATTTATGCGCAGATATTAGAGAGATTGTCGGCGGACTTTGGGGTTTCAGAGCAGGATGCACTGGAGATTATTGCGGTAGAAGACGATGTGATATATTCTCAGAGACTTGAAGCGATTATAAACGGTGCGGTTTACGATGAGGATGTTCCGGCGGGCAGGCAGGATATTCTGCCGGAGGAAGAGGAGATCATCGAGAGAATCGACGGACTCGAAGCCGACTTTGACGAAGAACAGCCGCAGGATGCACAGACGGATGAGATTCCGGAAGAGGATATGCTGCCGGAGGAAATGCCGGAAGAGGCAGCGACGTCAGATGAAAATGCGGGTGAGGACATATCTGCGGATGAGAATACAGATGAAAGGGCAGAATGATGGTAGCGATTATCGATTATGATGCCGGCAACATCAAAAGTGTGGAGAAGGCCGTTTCCCTGCTGGGGCATGAAGTGGTGCTGACGAGAGAGCGGGATGAGATTCTTTCTGCGGATCATGTGATTCTGCCAGGCGTCGGCGCTTTTAGCGATGCCATGGATAAACTGCAGGGATATGGACTGGTTTCTGTGATCCGGGAAGTGGCTGAAAAGAAAATTCCCTTTTTGGGCATTTGCTTGGGGCTGCAGTTGATGTTTGAGAGCAGTGAGGAGGCGCCGGGCGTAGCAGGTCTGGGACTTTTGAAGGGAAAGATAGTGCGGATTCCTGATGGGGAGAATCTGAAAATACCCCACATCGGTTGGAATTCCCTACGCTTTCCGAATCCGGGAAGGCTGTTTCAGGGGATTGCGGAAGGTTCTTATGTGTATTTTGTGCATTCCTATTATCTGCAGGCGGATGACCCGCAGATTGTGAAGGCGTCCACAGAGTACGGAACGCTGATTCACGCTTCGGTGGAGAAGGACTGTCTTTTTGCCTGCCAGTTCCACCCGGAGAAAAGCTCGGAGACAGGACTTAAAATATTACAGAACTTTTTGGAAATATAGGACGGAGCGGCTTACATGCACACAAAGCGGATTATTCCCTGCCTTGACGTGAAAAACGGCAGGGTTGTCAAGGGAGTCAATTTTATAAACTTTAAGGATGCGGGAGACCCGGCTGAGGTCGGCGCGGCCTATGACAAGTCCGGCGCGGACGAACTGGTTTTTCTGGATATCACGGCTTCGTCCGATGCGAGAAATACGGCTGTGGAGATGGTGCGCAAGGTGGCCGAGAGGGTATTTATTCCCTTTACGGTGGGCGGCGGTATCCGCACGGTGGAGGATTTTAAGGCGATTCTGCGGGAGGGGGCCGATAAGGTTTCCGTCAATTCTGCGGCTATTATGAATCCAAATCTGATCAGCGAGGCGGCGGATAAATTTGGCAGCCAGTGTGTGGTGGTTGCCATTGATGCGAAAAGACGTGCCGACGGGGCAGGCTTTACCATCTACAAAAACGGCGGCCGTGTGGATATGGGAATCGACGCTGTGGAATGGGCCATGAAAGCGGAGAAGCTGGGCGCGGGTGAAATCCTTCTGACCAGTATGGACGGGGACGGCACCAAGGCAGGATATGATCTGGAGCTGACGAGGGCCATTGCGGAGAATGTGTCGATCCCGGTGATTGCCTCCGGCGGCGCAGGAACCATGGAGCATTTTTACGAGGCATTTACGGAAGGTAAGGCGGAGGCGGCGCTGGCGGCATCCCTCTTTCATTTCAAGGAAATGGAGATACGGGATTTAAAGAAATATCTGAGAGAGAAAGGTATTTCGGTGAGATTAGCGTGAAAAATGCGAAAAGTACTTCTAAAGCTGTCCCGTCATAGGACGAGGGCGCAAAGTCAGCAGAGCTGACTTGGAAGTACTAAGTTTTGCGTAAGAGAATGCTTGGCGGCATTCTCTGCACATTTTAAAGTTGGGTATGCAAAGGGGCATAGGAACAAGACAGGGATGGTTCTATGCCCTTTTATGCGCAGGGAAGTATGAGGATTTTTAGACGAAAGAGAAAGGGAGAACGTACAATGGCGATGCTGGCAAATGACTGGGCACAGGCTCTGGACAGTGAATTTCGTAAGCCCTATTACAAAAACCTTTACATGTTCGTGAAAGAGGAGTACAGTAAACGGGTGGTGTATCCGCCTGCGGACGATATATTTAACGCTTTTCATTTTACGCCGCTTCATGAGGTGAAGGTGCTGCTTTTGGGGCAGGACCCATACCATAACGAGCATCAGGCGCACGGTATGAGTTTTTCGGTACTGCCGGATCAGAAAGAGATTCCGCCGTCCCTGCAGAATATTTACAAAGAGCTGCAGGATGATCTGGGATGTTACATTCCCGATAACGGGTATCTGCAGAAGTGGGCCGATCAGGGAGTGCTTCTTTTGAATACGGTGCTGACCGTGCGGGCGCATCAGGCAAATTCCCATCAGGGAAAAGGCTGGGAGGAGTTTACGGACGCGGTGATCCGGGCGGTAAACGAACAGGACAGGCCGATTGTGTACCTGCTGTGGGGAAGGCCTGCGCAGAGTAAGATGCCGATGCTCACGAATCCGAAGCATCTGATCTTAAAGGCGCCGCATCCAAGTCCGTTATCGGCGTACCGGGGATTTTTCGGGTGCCGGCATTTCAGCCAGTGTAACGCTTTTCTGGAAAAGAACGGCGTGGAGCCGATTGACTGGCAGATTGAGAACATTACAGGAGGAGAAAGCAAACATGAGTAAATTACCTTTTGTGACAAAGGAACAGATAGAGGAGATTGCCGGAACCTATCCGACGCCCTTTCATATTTATGACGAGAAGGGTATACGGGAGAATGCAAAGGCTGTACAGGAGGCATTTGCATGGAATAAGGGATTTAAGGAGTACTTTGCGGTGAAGGCATGTCCGAATCCGTTCCTGATTCAGATTCTCCATGAGTATGGCGCAGGATGTGACTGTTCCTCCATGACGGAGCTGATGTTGAGCAACGCGCTTGGAATTAAGGGGGAGGATATCATGTTTTCCTCCAACGATACGCCGGCGCAGGAATACGAATACTGCGCGAAGGTGGGAGGTATTATCAATCTGGATGATATCACGCACATTGACTTTGTGGAGGGCATTCTGGGGAAACTGCCCGAGACCATGAGCTGCCGCTACAATCCCGGCGGTGTTTTCCAGCTCAGCAACGGCATTATGGACAATCCGGGGGACTCCAAGTATGGATTCACGCCGGAACAGCTCTTTGAGGGCTACCGGATTTTGAAGGAAAAGGGCGTGAAGCGTTTCGGCCTTCATGCTTTTCTTGCCAGCAACACGGTGACTAACGAGTATTATCCGCAGCTTGCAAAACAGCTTTTTGAGCTGGCGGTCCAGATTAAGGAGAAGGTGGGGGTGCAGCTTTCCTTTATCAACCTTTCCGGCGGCGTGGGAATCGCCTATCAGCCCGGTCAGGAGGCCAACGATATCCGCGTGATCGGCGAGGGCGTGCACAAGGTTTACGACGAGGTGCTTGTGCCCGCGGGCATGGGTGATACGGCGATTTACACGGAGATGGGCCGTTTTATGACTGGCCCTTACGGCGCGCTTGTAACGCAGGCAATTCATGAGAAACACACCCATAAGGAATATATCGGTGTGGATGCCTGTGCGGTGAATCTGATGCGGCCCGCCATGTACGGCGCATACCATCATATCACTGTGCTGGGGAAGGAGAATGCGCCCTGTGACCATATGTATGACGTGACGGGTTCCCTGTGCGAGAATAATGATAAGTTTGCCATAGACAGGATGCTTCCCGAGATCGAGAAAGGGGATTATCTGGTGATTCACGATACGGGGGCGCATGGCTACGCCATGGGTTATAATTATAATGGTAAGTTAAAGTCGGCGGAGCTTTTGTTAAAGGAGGATGGCAGTGTGCAGCTCATCCGCCGGGCGGAGACGCCGAAGGACTACTTCGCTACGCTTGATGGATTTGAGGTGTATGGGAGGCTGGGGGTGTAAAAGACTTTCGGCGGATCTCTATAATACGTGTTCAAAAAAGTGCTCAAAAAGGTAGCTGCCTCTCGATCAGGCGCGAGGTAGCTGCCTTTTGACTTGAGAGCATTTTATTAACTCTCTAAAATACTAAGCATTTCTTTAATATAATCCTTAAATTTTCTAATGTCTGATAATAATCCGTATTGTAGCTTTTGAGAAGTCGTGACTGCCCGATTATATTGTAATTCAGTAATTTCACCTGTTTCCAATGCTTCCTGCAACTCATCCATATCATCTGTAATAATATCTCCATTTGGATAAACAACCAAATCCAAATATAAATCATAAAAATATGGAACACTATCATCATCATATCCTTGTGCATCAATCATATCTATATAACAAACCTTCATTTCATAGCTGTTGTCCATCATTACTGTGATACAATAAAACTCATCATACGGCATAATCGTTAACCAATGATAGCCGTTATCACATACTACCACATCTTTATTGTTATATTTCCATATTTGTTTTTCAAAAACACTATTTATAGTCAATAGTCCAATATAACCTTTTATTTGCGGCATATCCACCTGTTTTCCAATTCTATTTTTTGAAGTAATACATTTCCATTCGTCATATGTTAATCTACATTTATACATACATATGCTCCTTTTAAACTTCGATTTTTGAATCTATTAGATAACAAGATTATAAAGTTGCCATGCCGATACGAAAAAAAGTTTCACATATCGGACACTATTATTTTGACAAGTAATAATCAATTTACAGTGCAATAAAAAATAAGGAAACCTTAGTATCTATCAAGATTTCCTTATTTTTTAACTAATGCTGGTGGTGGGACTTGAACCCACACGTGGTTGCCCACAACAGATTTTGAGTCTGCCTCGTCTGCCATTCCGACACACCAGCTCATTTTATAATTTGATTGCACTAAACGGTTATTTGGATCTATAATCTGCAACCAAGCTATATCTTACCACACCAAAGAAGTGTTGGCAAGGTCTATTCAAAGGAAATCCTGACAAAATTGAACAAACTATGACGGCGGCAGAAAAATGGCGGCGTTCGGTGCGTGATAAGTAAAGAATAGAAAACAGACGAGAAGGGCACATACCATGAGCCCCAAAACAAAGGTATGGCTTTCCAGCCTGTGTGACAGTGTAAGTCTGTAAGTGAGCCAGAAGCTGATGACAATACTCAGTATAAATATACCGATATCCAAGGCAAGATAGTTTGTGCCGAGGACAGAAGTATAAGCATAGAAAAAAAGCGGGATGAGAAGCGTACCCATTATGATGCCAAAGAACAACGCGGAGGTAATGTGGGGGTATTGTCGTCTGAATTTCAAAATCATAATGATGGAATAGAGCAGCATGGGAAAGAACAATAATTTCATATGTTCCCAGACGGATTCGTTAACAGGCGTAAAAAGGCCGACTATATGATTCTGGCCGGTCCAGTCATATAGAAAGTGGGAAAGGGAGCCGATTGTCAGAACAAAAAGGATTCCGATGATGGCGTAACGTTTTAAAAGTTTCATAAGTAAATACCTCAGGAACAGTATATGCAGCCGGGAGTGAATTATGTGTTCCTTCCGATCAACGGAATTGTGATTATGATAATGTAGGAATTTTTCTCAAATCTTACTTGTTATTGTGGGATATTGGGGTAAAATTAAGAAAAGGAATTATCATGAAGAAGAAATGCGATATAGCTGTCCGGGGAAAGCGGGCGGACGATTGGAGGGGTAGATATGGCGAAACGTATATTGGACTGTAGTGCATCTGAGCTGGCAAAGTATAATTCCAGACAGCTTTTGGAAGCCATAGCCGGAAGTGAGGGGCGGGTACTGGCTGGAGAATGTATCGGTATCACGCAGCCTCTGTTTACGGATATCACGAACGCAGAAGTGGTGGCGGCCATGGGAGCGGATCTTTTGCTGCTCAATATGTTTGATGTACAAAATCCTGTGATACAGGGACTTCCA
The DNA here is from genome assembly GCA_947176065.1 of uncultured Lachnospiraceae bacterium. Lineage (GTDB taxonomy): Bacteria > Bacillota > Clostridia > Lachnospirales > Lachnospiraceae > UBA3282. Next base: position 10,275 of record CAMWPB010000010.1, read on the forward strand.
GAGGTACCTAAAAAGGAGACAGTGCGGGAGTTAAAAAGACTGACCGGAAGAGTGGTCGGCATCAATCTGGAACCTGTGGAAGGTGCAGAAAAAGGGGATGACAGTCTGTGGCGGATGACAGATGGAAGAAGAGCCACAGCCGCAAACGGACTGCTTGCAGCAGAAATGGGTGTGGATATGGTTCTCTTGACGGGGAATCCCGGAAACGGCGTGAGCAATCGGGCGATCACGGATTCTTTGTCAGCGATCCGGGAGGCGGTAGGCGACAGATTGATTTTGGCGGCGGGTAAGATGCACGCGGCCGGTGTGATCAGCGAGGGTGCGGATCATATAATCACCGAGGAGGATATTCAGGCATTTTGCAGGGCAGGAGCGGACGTGATTCTGCTGCCTGCGCCGGGCACGGTTCCGGGAATTACTGTGGAAGGGGTACGTAAACTGGTGGCTTATGCGCACAGTCTGGGTGCCTTGACGATCACGGCGATCGGAACCTCCCAGGAGGGCAGCGATGCAGCTACAATCCGTCAGATTGCTCTCTGGTGTAAAATGACAGGAACGGATATTCATCACATCGGGGATTCCGGTTATGTGGGTATGGCTCTGCCCGAAAATATTATGACCTATTCCGTTGCCATCCGTGGAATCAGGCATACCTATCACAGAATGGCACAGTCGGTAAACCGATAAAGGAAGTGCGGTTATATAGTGTTTAAAAAGTTTAATAAGAAAAGAGCCGCCACCCAGCAAAAATCTTAAGCTGGTGTGACGGCTCTTCTGACTCACTCTAATCGTAGAGGGAAGTGCCGTATTTTACTTTTCTGAAAATCTTATAGCCAAGCGTGCCGAAGAGAGCAGCCACTAAGTAGAGCGTGGACAGTCCGCCTGCGGCACCGCCTACTATAATCAATATTAAAACGCCGATATTCATATTTATATAATCTCCTTTTTCACAATTTTACACATATTTTACCGGTTCAGGCAGAACGGAAATCCTGAAAACCGCACAGCAAAAAAGTGGCGCGTTTACGGACATATCGTGCCTGAATGGATGTTGTTTTTTGTGCGCTATATCAGTGGTGAAATGTGTGAAAAAGGATCAGGATTTTTGCCCGTCCTTAAGATGAATGTAGTTTGTGATTATGATACCGCAGGGACTGTGCGAGGGTATCTCACGCACCATAAACAGCCCGGAAAGGGCGTGATAATTTGCAGATATATTGTCAGAAAAGAGATGCGTCGCGATCTGCCTGATGGAGCGTGACAGAGGTCTTACGCTGCGGTTTCTGGCGGCAGACAGTGTCTCTAATGTGCCGGAACTCCGCGCAGAAAGATATTTCTGGACGGGAAGATGTTTGGAGTTGGAGATGATGGCAGAAGAATGGTTTACATAACAATCATGCGTACCGCAGACCGCATCCGTGAGTTCTGCAACGGAAGATGCGCCAGAGCAGACGCCCCAGAGGAGCAGGGTCAGTATGTATAAGAGACATAGTGTTTTTCGGTATGTTTTATGTGCCATCATGGGTGTTATTATAGCAGAGATTATGGGGAGAAGCAAATCATATTAATGTTTCCCATAGGCTATTCGCATAAAAAACATGCTTTATTAATGGAATGACATTACGGGAAGTGTGTGATATAATTTCAACATTGACGATAACGACAAAATCAGAATTTGTAAAGGAAATTATAGCAGATATCAAGGAAGGAAAACAATATGAATAAAGAAAAGGCCTTTTTAGATTTCCTTCTGGAAAGATTCAGAATAGAAAGAAGGAAGTTTGATAGATCGGGTGTGTACGCATATACACAACGTTTACTTGCTTATAATTCAAATAAAATGGAAGGAAGCACACTCACAGAGGAGCAAACGGCTTCTTTATTTGATAATGGGACATTACCTAAATCTGACGAATATTATAGAGCGAAAGATGTTGAAGAAATGAATGGGCATTTTCTTATGTTTAATAAAATGCTGGATACGTTGGATGAGGTGTTATCGCAGGAACTGATAAAGCAATTCCATTATGAGTTGAAATCAGGGGTATTTGAGGATCGTGCCAATGGATATGCCATTGGTGATTATAAACAACGTCCCAATATGATTGGTATGTACCAGACTGTAAGACCAGAGAATGTTACCCATGAGATGTATTTGCTTATGGAGTGGTATAATAATCAGGATGTAGATATTTCTGTATTGGCTGAGTTTCATGCCAGATACGAGAGTATTCATCCTTTCCAAGACGGGAATGGCAGGACAGGCAGATTGATTCTTTTTAGGGAGTGCCTGAAGAATGGCATTGTGCCAGTTGTGATTGAAGATGCAAATAGAAATGAGTATCTGGATGCTCTAAAAGAATATAGGGAAGAAAAATCCCTGAATAAATTAATTGGTTTGCTTGAAAAAGAGCAACAGTTTTATTGGGGAAGGTGTAAATATTTTATGTGATATATATAGAGGAATTTATTTAACGTGAGAGTTTAGCGCCTCCTTCAACGCCGCCAGTTTTTTCTCATCCAGCCCGCCTGCGATAACGGCATCCTTGATCCAGAGTTTCAGCGCTTCAACCGTGACAGAGATTTTTTCCAGACGGTCCTCGATCTTGGCGAAATCGGGGAGCTCGTCGTCCGTAATTTTTCCGTCTTCCGTAATCTCAATCAGACGTTCCTTGTATTTATCCAAAGTATTCAAGGAGGAGAGGATGCCCAGCGTAATTTCCGGGAGGCCGGAAATCTGTACTTCGGGAACATGTTCCTGGCCGATGCGGCATTCATTGGCGCAGTAGTAGTTGCACAGACGGGGATTCTGATATGCCTCCGCCATGAGAACGACGTCTTCCGGCTGCGGAAGTGTGGTGCCGTTTTCTATTTTCTCGATTTTACTTTCGGAAATACAGCCGATGAGCTCGCTCGCCCGGGCTCTGGTAAGACCGGCATTTTCCCTGCTTTGGAAGTAAATATTTTTGTTCTCTTTTGCAGATTTCTTTCCCATAAGATGAGGCCCTTTCCGAATGTAGATACATATGTTTATTATAGCGAATGGAGTTATGGGAAGCAAGAAAAAGCGTACCTGTGGAGGGCGGGGGTATTTCACAAAACGGAACGAAATACCCCTGTCTTTTTCGTAACAATCACAGTTTAACAGTTAAGCCGAATGTCATAAAATTGTAAATACAGGTAAATCAAATCCAGAGATAAACTGTAGGGAGAGAGTGCCATGACATTAAATGGAGCAGTGGATGAAAGGATTTCTTTATGCCGCTTTCTTGAAAAGGTCGAGGAGCAGGAAATATACTGCGCATCCATCGGCGTGCGGGATGTGTCAAGATTCCGTGGAAAAGAGATGACGCAGAGGAACGGAACTGTAGAGGGAAACAGGAAACGAATTTGATGATAAAAGCGTTTCAAAGGAGGAGAAAAGATGATTAGCTTATTATTTTGTATTTTGATGCTTGCGGTATTTGGAAAACTGGCCGTATTTGCTTTCCGCGCCGCATGGGGCGTTACAAAGATTCTGCTGTGCTTTGTGCTGGCGCCGTTATTCTTGATTGTGCTTTTGATTTCAGGACTGGTTTATATCGCATTTCCGATTTTAATCATTGTGGGTGTGATCGGGCTTGTGTCATCGCGGGTCTAACTAAAATCCCCTCTGTGTGATATTTAAAGCAACCTGTGCATGGGCACAGCATTGTGATTTGAGTTGTCGCGTGATATAATTTCTGTGTTACCGATAGCGACAAAATCGAAATTTGTGAGGAAAGCGCAATATGTCAGACATGTCTAAAGAAGAAAAGAAAGCATTGATGAAAAAATGGAAAGCTGCACAAAATAAGAAATATATTCTCAGCAAAGCAAGAGCGCAAAAGCTGTTTCGATATTTAGAAGCAGAATTGGTGAATACGCCATGTAATCATACATTGTGCTATACAGAGCAATGGCTTAAGGAAAATTTACCCCAAGAAAAGATAGATAGTGTAATTGTAGAAATGAAAGAGATGGGTGGATATTGCGATTGCGAAGTTCTATTGAATTGCTATGAAAAATATGACATAGGATGAATAAAGTCCCATCAACGCGATACATGCGCGATAACCAACACTGTTCAGCCCATAAAAAATATGATATTATGTAACCTGTAAAAGGGGAACGCGTATGGAACCCCATTCATACGTGAAAGGAGGCTGCGGGAGTGATTTCGCAGTTTTCTTTGTGCCCGTGGAGTTGACAATTTTTTTGGGAGAGGAGATAATATTTTTACCGATAAACAGAAGATCAAGAGGCGGAACAGGCGATTATGATGTATGAAATATTGCACGGGGAAAAATTGGTGGCGTCCATCACATTGCAGGGAGAATGCGAGATCTGTCTGGCTCGCTTTATGCCCTGCAATTTATATTTGGAAGAGACGGAAGAACTGGATGGAAGAGTGGACAACGTGACCAATTTTTACTATTGGTGTGCCACACGGGTGCTTACGCTTGACCGAAAATATGCCAAAGAGATTCTGAACAGCTTAGGGATGGGGCAGGCGGTGACGGACAGAGAGCGTGCCCGTATAGCGCTGTCTTACCACTGTCTGTCGCTGACGGATATTTACTGGGTACGGGAAGCGGGAGAAGAGATTACTTACGCGGAAATCAATTTATATGAAAATCATTTGAATAACGCTTTTGTGGACATTGCGCTGCGTGGACGGCAGATGACGGTTCAAAACGCCCATCTTCTGGCCGGGGACACTTCTACAAACGGCTGCTTTCCGAAAGCGTGGATCAGGGAGGCGGATGGGTTTTATCTTTTGAAGGACGGGGATCAGGAGGCGGTGGAGCGGGAGCTTTTGGCCAGCCGGATCTGTCGCTGTTTTCGGTGCAATCAGGTGAAATATGAGCCTTTTATATATGATGGACAAACTGTGTCGAGGAGCAGGCTGATGACCAGTCTGGATTATGGCATTATTTCGCGGGAGGCCTTTGAAATCTATGCGGCAAATCAGGAAATCGACGTGATGTCATATGTGCTGGCGTTGGATGCTTATTCCTTTTATATGATGAACATTCTGGATTATCTGGTGGGAAACACGGACAGGCATTGGGGAAACTGGGGCTTCCTGGTCGATAATGAGACCGGGGAAATATTGCGGCTGCATGATCTGATGGATTTCAATCAGGCTTTTTCGGCGTATGACTCTGTGGATGGGGCAGGGTGCCAGACCATTTCGGGCAGGATGTTGACACAGCGGGAGGCGGCGCTGGAGGCAGTACGGCAGATCGGCCTGAATCAGGTGGAAGAGCTGGGAACGGGTTTATTTGTTAAGGCGCCAGAGATGGAGGATATGTTTTGGCGCCGGTTTGAGCTTCTTCGCGAAGAAACAGGGAAATGCATTGAATGGTAAAAGCAAAAGCCTCTATATATAAATTCGGATATTCCAGAAATTTCCACCAAAATTTCGCAGAAATTCCTATACATTCCTCCGAAAACATGATATAGTTGTTAAGGATTGTTACAAAATGTGACAAAACGTAATATTTTGCAACAAAAATGTTACAAACAGAAGGCACATGGAGAAACAGTCCGAAGAAGAACAAAAGAAAACAGGATTGTAAGGAAACGAAAGGGAAATATCCGGCGCGGAGCAGGCGGATAAAAGGTACAAATGATAAAATTTAACAGAGTGTTGTTACATAGATGGAACAGGGGAATTAAGCGGACTGCCGCGCTGTGTCTGGCGGGCGCGCTGGCACTTATGCCGGGAATGCAGGCGGAGGCGATTGGGGCCGGAAGCTCCATTGCCAGAGGTATTGACGTGTCCAAGCACAATCTGGGTATTGACTGGGGGCAGGTGCCATCTTCCGGGGTGTCTTTTGTCTTCGTGAAAGCGGGCAGTACGAATTCGGGAATCGACCCCTATTTTGACGCCAATATGCGGGGTGCCAACGCAGCCGGTCTGCGAACCGGCGTGTACCTGTATTCCTATGCGACTAACGCGGAGCAGGCGAGGGCTGAGGCGAACCAGCTTTTACAGTGGATTGGCAATTATACGGTGAATTACCCGGTGGTCTATGATGTGGAGGCTCCTTGTCACAAAAATATGTCGCAGGCGCAGCTTCAGGAGCTGATCAATGCGTTCTGCTCGATCATTGAGGCCAACGGCTACTACCCGGTTGTTTACTCCAGCCGGAATATGTTCCGGGACAAGATTGGCAATATCGGCTACGACAAGTGGGTGGCGCAGTATGCGGATTCCCTTGAGTATGACGGCAGTGCGGCCTTCTGGCAGAATACCTCTCATGGCAGTGTGGCTGGGATTCCTACCCGGGTGGATATGAATTATCAGTTTAAGGATTACGCATCGCTGATTGTGGCGGACGGCTTTGCGCCCCGCGGTGAACAGACGGTATTTTATGCCGGGTATCGGATGCAGAGAAACTGTTGGGCGAACTGGGAGAATAATAAGTACCATCTGGACGAGAACGGTTTTGTGCAGAAGGGATGCTGGTTCGAGGACGAGACGGGCAGATATTTCCTTGCTACGAAGGACGGTCATGCGCTGCGGGAAGACGTGACGATTGAGGGGCAGGATTATTACTTTGACGAAAATGCGGTGATGCAGAGGGGGCTGGTGACCAGACCCGACGGCAATGTTTATTATTACGATCCGGCTACAGGCGCACTGCAGAGAAATGTGACCGTAAACGTGGACGGCACAGACTACACGGTGGACGGAAACGGTATTGCGGCGGTAGTGGCACCGCCTGCGGAACCGGCTCCCGAGCAGGCAGCGGACGGGGTGGCAGCACCGGCAGACGGCGCGCAGGCAGAGCAGGCTTTGGCCCAGTAAGAGCGGACGGTGCGGCGCAGTCATAGAAAGACAGGCGTAAGCGGCTTTTGGTGTAAAATACAGAAAGCAGATAAGTATGAGAACAGAAGGGCATCGGCAAAAAACGGTGCTCTTTTTTTGCGCCGGTGGTGTCTGACCGTTTGAAAAACCTCTTTTAAATATGCCGGTGATGGTATATAATATTTGCGTATAAGCAGAGTCAGAAGACGACATGGCAGGACGAATGCTTGCGGAAAGGCGTGGCGGGCAATGAACTGTAAAGAGGCGGAGAAAAAGATACCGCCCTTCCTGAATGATGAACTGGACGGAAGGGGTCTGGCGGAGTTCGTGGAGCATATCGAGGACTGCCCGGAATGCATGGAGGAATTATCCATTCAGTTTCTGGTGGCTGAGGGTCTGGAGCAGCTTGAGCAGGGCAATAATTTTAATCTGCAGAAAGCGCTTACGTGGAAGCTGGATGATGCGGATTACAAAATTCGTGTCAACCGCATTTTACGGCATATCCTTTTGGTGCTGGAAGCTGCCGTTGTGGTGGCGATTATTGCGGCGCTGATTATTGTATCAATGTAAAGAGAAAGGCTTAACTATATGGCTTTAAAACTGGTTTTGATAGACGGACACAGTATATTGCACAGGGCGTTTTACGGGGTGCCGGAACTGACCAACGGGCAGGGGCTCCACACGAACGCGATATACGGTTTTTTGAATATTATGTTTAAGATTCTGGAGGAGGAGCAGGCGGATTATCTGGCGGTGGCTTTTGATGTCCATGCGCCTACTTTCCGCCACCAGATCTACAAGGAGTATAAGGGCACGAGAAAGCCCATGCCCACGGAACTCAGGGAACAGGTGCCGGTGATGAAGGAACTGCTTCTTGCCATGGGAATCTGCGTGGTGGAGCAGGCAGGGCTTGAGGCGGACGACATTCTGGGAACCATTGCGAAGCGTGCGGAAAGGGAAGGGATGGAGGTCTCTCTCGTGTCGGGTGACAGGGATCTTTTGCAGGTGGCGACGGATCACATCCGAATCAGGATTCCCAAGACGAAGGGCGGCAGAACGCAGGTGGAGGATTACTATGCGAAGGACGTGGAGGCGGCCTATCAGGTAAATCCGATTCAGTTTATCGACTTAAAGGCTCTCATGGGGGACACGGCGGACAATATTCCCGGCGTGCCGAAAGTGGGGGAGAAGACCGCAACGGAGCTGATGGTCACCTACGGGTCGCTTGAAAATATTTATGCCCATGCAGAGGAAATTTCCAAAAAGTCAATCCGGGAATCGCTGCTGGCGAACCGGGAGCTTGCGGACTTAAGCAAGGTGCTGGCGACCATCAATGTGGACGCGGAGATCGCCTTTGATTTCGACCAGGCGAAGATCGGGGATTTTTATACAGAAGAGGCGTATGTGCTGTGCAAGCAGCTGGAATTTAAAAATATATTATCCCGCTTCTCCAAAGATGTGGCAGTGTCAAACCGGCAGGAAACTTATTTTCATACCGTGACAGATCCGGCGGAGGTGGAGGCGCTTTTTGCTGCCTGCAGGAACAGAGGAGAAGGCGAAGAAGACAGTCGCGAGATCGGGCTGGCGGTTTTTGGGGATAACAAAGAAGAAAATGGCTGTATGGGCATTGCGCTTGCGCCGGAGGAGAACAATGTAGCTTTTATTCCCTGTCAGGGAGAGGTGACGGAGGAATACTTGAGAGAGCGTCTGACGGCCCTGAATAAGGATGAGTTATGTAAACTTAACGTGTTTGATATCAAATCCCATTATGATATGATAGAGGAGCCGGGGGAGGAGAGCATGTGGCGCGGTGAAGATGGCGCGCAGGATGTGCTGAAACCTTACAGAGACAGGAGATACTTCGATATTCTGATCGCGGCGTATCTCATAAATCCTTTAAAGAGCGATTACCAGACGGAGGATATCGCGGGCGAGTATCTGGCGCTGACAATCCCGGACAGGACGCAGGTCTGTGGGAAAGGGACTTTCGCGCAGGCGTATGAGAAGGAGCCGGAGGCTTTTGCGCAGTATGCCTGTTATCAGGCATATGTCTGTCTGGCGGCAGGAAAGGTTTTGCGGGAAAAGCTGTCTGAGCAGGGCATGACAGAGCTTTTTTATGAGATTGAGATGCCACTGTCCCGTGTGCTCCACGATATGGAACAGTATGGTGTACTGGTGCAGCCTGCGGCGCTTAAGGCTTACGGCGAGGCGCTGACCGGGAGAATCACGGAACTGGAGCAGAGCATCTGCGAACAGGCAGGGTGCACGTTCAATATCAATTCGCCCAAGCAGCTTGCGGAGATTCTTTTTGAAAAAATGGGCATCAAGGGCGGCAAGAAGACAAAGACAGGGTATTCCACGGCGGCGGATGTGCTGGAAAAGCTGGCGCCGGACTATCCGATTGTATCTGATATACTGGAGTACAGGGGGCTTATGAAACTGAAGTCCACCTATGCGGAGGGGCTTTCGGCCTGTATTGCGGCGGACGGCAGGATTCATTCCACCTTCAACCAGACCATTACGGCCACCGGGCGGATCAGTTCCACGGAGCCGAATTTACAGAATATTCCCATGCGCATGGAACTGGGGCGGCGGATACGGAAGGTGTTTGTGCCCAGAGAAGGGTATCTTTTCATGGATGCGGATTACTCCCAGATCGAGCTGCGGATTCTGGCGCATATGTCCGATGACAAACAGTTGATCGAGGCCTATCGGATGGAGGAGGACATTCACAGGATTACCGCCTCCAAAGTATTCCACACACCCTTTGAGGAGGTGACGGACTTACAGAGGCGCAATGCCAAGGCGGTCAATTTCGGTATTGTCTACGGCATCAGTTCTTTCGGGCTGAGTCAGGACTTAAGCATCTCCAAGAAGGAGGCGGCGGAATATATCGAGCAGTATTTCAAAACCTATCCGGGCGTCAAGCAGTTCCTGGATCATATGGTAGCGGAGGCGAAGGAACAGGGGTATGTGAAAACGATGTACGGGCGCAGGCGGCCCATCCCGGAACTGTCCTCCAACAATTTCATGCAGCGCTCCTTTGGCGAGCGGGTAGCCATGAACTCCCCGATTCAGGGGACGGCGGCGGACATTATGAAGATCGCCATGATACGGGTATGGGAAAAGCTGCACGGTGGGAACATGAAATCCCGGCTTATTTTGCAGGTGCACGACGAGCTGCTGATCGAGACGGAGGCCGGCGAGGAGGAACAGGTACGGCGGATTCTCACGGAGCAGATGCAGCAGGCCGCGGAATTGTCCGTGCGGCTGGAAATCGACCTGCACACGGGAACGGACTGGTATGAGGCGAAGTAAATGAAAGTGATTGGAGTTACGGGCGGCGTGGGAGCCGGAAAATCGGAGGTGCTTGCCTATCTGGAAAGACGGCGGGACTGCCGCGTTATCATGGCGGACCAGGTGGCACATCAGCTGGAGGAGCCGGGAGAAGCCTGTTATGAACCGCTAAAGGCGCTTCTTGGCACGGAAATTCTGGATGCGGCGGGTCGGATTGACAGACAGAAGATGGCTGCCCGGATATTCGGGGACGGGGAGCTGCTGTTAAAGGTGAACGGCATCGTACATCCGGCGGTGAAGGCGTATCTGTCGGAGCAGATAGAAAAGGAGCGGGCCGCAGGGCGGCTGGCATGGTTGTTCATAGAGGCGGCGCTTCTGATCGAGGAGGGCTATGCCGGGATTCTGGACGGGCTTTGGTACGTGCATGCGGAGGAAGAGGTCAGACGGCAGCGGCTTCGGAGTACGAGAGGCTACTCCGATGAGAAGATTGACGCCATATTGCAAAAGCAGCTTTCGGCGCAGGCTTTTCGTGAGCACTGCGGCGTGGTGATAGAAAACAACGGAACACTGGAAAGTGTTTACACACAAATAGACAAAGAATTGGGGGAAGATCAGTGGCAGAAGCAATGAAATTTCCGGGACAGTTAGTGTTTGGTCTGGATATCGGGACAAGGAGTATTGTGGGTACGGTAGGATACCGCACGGGCGGTAAGTTTCATGTGGTGTCGCAGAGTATCAGGGAGCATGGGACGAGAGCCATGCTGGACGGACAGATCCATGACATCTATAAGGTGGGCGGCACCATAAAGGAGGTCAAGGCGGAGCTGGAGGAGCGGATCGGCAGGCCGCTTAAGGACGTCTGTATCGCGGCGGCGGGACGTGTCCTGCAGACGGTGACGCTGCGTGTGGATCAGGAGCTGGAGAACGAGCGCGAAATTACGGGAGAAGATATTTACGCGCTGGATTCTTTGGGTGTAGAGAGAGCTTATCAGGAATTTCTGGAAAATAACGACATGGACATCAAGTTCTACTGTGTGGGATATTCTGTCGTGCGCTATTATATGAACGGTTACACGATAGGAAATCTGGAGGGACACAAGGCCAAGAGCATCGGCGCGGACCTGATTGCCACTTTCCTGCCGGAGGACGTGGTGAACGGCCTTTACAAGGCGGTGGGAGTTGCGGGGCTGGAAGTGGTGAACCTGACGCTGGAGCCCATTGCGGCGATTCAGGTGGCGATCCCGGAGATGTACCGCATGTTAAATATTGCGCTTGTGGATGTGGGCGCGGGCACATCCGATATTTCCGTCACAAGGGACGGCAGTATTATTGCCTACGGCATGATTCCCATTGCCGGGGATTCTCTCACGGAAGTGCTGGCGAAACACTGTCTGGTAGACTTTGCCACAGCGGAGCAGATCAAGCGTGACACGGGCGTGAAAGACGTGATCGAGTACAAGGATATCATGGGGCTGACGCAGACGATTACCACCGAGGAGGTGGAGCGTGTGGTGGCGGACGTGATTGAGAATATGACCAGTCAGGTGGCGGCAAAGATTAAGGAGCTAAACGGCGACAAATCCGTCAGCGCCGTGTTTGTGGTGGGCGGCGGCGGCAAACTGCCGGGCTACACGCAGGCTCTGGCTTCAAAGCTGGATATCCAGAACGAGCGCGTGGCGGTCAGGGGAGAGGAAGTCATGCAGGGCATAGAGTTTCTGGAGGAGGATGCCAGAAAGGACTCTCTGATGGTGACCCCCATCGGCATCTGCTTAAGCTTTTATGAGCAGAGCAATAACTTTATCTTTGTCTATTTCAATGACCAGCGGGTGAAGATTTACGATAACAGCAAGGCGGCCGTGGTGGATGCGGCGATGCAGGCGGAATTTGCCAGCGACGGCCTGTTCCCGAAACGCGGGAAAGAACTGAACTTTACGGTGAACGGGAAGCCCCGCATTGCAAGAGGAGAGCTGGGAGAGGCGGCGCGCATTACCGTCAATGAGAACGAGGCGGATATTTATACGCAGATTCGCGCCAACGACCAGATCCGCGTGGTGGAATCGACTGCCGGAGAGCCGGCGCGGATGACCCTTGGACAGCTGCCGGAATTTGGAAGCAGGATGTGGGTCGAGGTCAATGAGAAAAAGGTGGATCTGCCCAAGTTTGCCAGTGTAAACGGGGAACTGCAGTCCGAGTATTATGAGATTCAGGAAAATGACGAGATTGAAATTCTCGGTTACTATACGGTGCGGCAGATTTCTGAGTTTATGGATGTGGTTATCGACTGGAATATGAATATCTATGTCAATAACAAGATCGCGGACATGGATACACGGGTGTTTGAAAACTTCTCTGTGATCTGGACCATGGAGGATCTGCAGCTTTCCGATGTAGAGTTTTATGAGCCGGTGAAGGAGGATAGACCTGCGGCAGACGACAGACCGGCGGGAACAGCGGGATTCTCCATGGCGGCAAAGACGGTGCAGACACCGGCGGCAGATGCGCCGCAGGGAGAGACGGAAGACGTTCCGGATGATGGGAATGCATCCGAAAGCGGCGCGGTGAGTCCTGATCCGGGAGATACAGCGGGATCAGGCAGAGCGAAAGGCGCGCAGTCGGCAGGGGGACAGAAGCCGAAGGGGGCAAGGATCGTGATGGGCCCCGGCGTGAAGCGCGCCGAGGAGGAGGCGAAGGCCAAAGCGAGAGCCAGGGAGGAGGCAGCCGCCCGGGCGAAAGCGGAGGAGGAAAGACGCAGGGAAGAACTTCTGAATAAAAATGCGCCTGTTCCCATCAACGTGATGGTAAACGGCAGCCCCGTCAGGCTGGTCGGCAAGAAGAATTATGTGTTTGTGGATGTGTTTGAGTATATTGATTTTGATTTGTCCAAGCCTGAGGGAAGCGGGATTGTAACCAACCTAAACGGCAGGGGTGCGCAGTATATGGAGAGCATCAAAAACGGTGATGTGATCGAAATTTACTGGAAAAAATAGAAAAGAGAGGCGGCTGTGGAAGGCATGGCCGCGAAAGGTTTACATAATTATGAGACTGTGCAGTATTGCCAGCGGCAGCAGCGGAAACTGTGTCTATGTGGGCAGTGATACCACCCATCTTCTGATGGATGTGGGGATCAGCGGCAAAAGGACGGAGGCGGGGCTTGCCGAGCTTGGACTGACCATGAAGGACATTGACGGGATCTGTATTACCCATGAGCACGCCGATCATATAAGCGGACTGGGGGTGCTTTCCAGAAAGTACGGCGTGCCGGTTTACGCTACGAGAGGGACGCTGGAGGCGATCAGGAACAGCACTTCCCTGGGGAAGATTGATGAATCGCTTTTTCGGGTAATCACGCCCGATGAGAGATGCACCATCAAGGATATCTCTCTTTATCCCGTGCGGACTTCCCATGACGCAGCGGATCCCGTAGCTTACCGGATTGATTATGACGGACGGCGGATCGGACTGATCACGGATCTTGGCTGTTACAATGATTACACGGTGGAATGCCTGCGGAATCTGGATCTTTTGTATCTGGAGGCGAACCATGACGTGCACATGCTGCAGGTGGGTCCTTATCCTTATTATCTGAAACAGCGGATTCTGGGGGAAAGAGGGCATCTGTCCAACGAGTCGGCGGGAAAGCTTTTGAGCCGTCTTCTGCATGACAATATGCAGGCCATTGTGCTGGGGCATCTGAGCAAGGAGAACAACCTTCCCGAGCTGGCTTACGAGTCGGTGCGGGTGGAGGTCACCATGTCCGACACAGAGTATAGCGGTAATGATTTCCCGCTGTATGTGGCGAAGCGGGATGCGGTGTCGGAAGTGATTGAAGTGCGGTAAAGATGAAATCATGTTATTACAGACAGATAGTAAGAGTCGCTTTTGCGGCTCTTTTTTTAGGGTTTGACATTTAGGAAATTTTTAATTACAATACAATTAATTCGATAATGACCGAGTCGGAGGTGGCCGAATGAAATTTTACGGACGTGAAAAGCAAAAAAAACAGATACATAAAATGATAGCGTCTGACGATCAGATGGTTGCTCTTATTTACGGCAGACGCCGTATCGGTAAAAGTGAACTGATCAAACAATGCTTGAGAGAGTCGGAGAGCAAAAGCATTTATTATGAGTGTAAGCAGACGACGGAAAAAAATAATGTGGACAGTCTGGCAGAAATTATCTCAGAAACCTTTGGCTATCCGAAACCGGCGTTTGAGAGTATGGAAGAGCTGTTAAAATTTTTGTTTACACAATCGCGTCGTGAAAAAATGATTCTGGTTCTTGATGAATATTCTTATATACGCGAAATTATAAAAGGATTGGATAGTATTCTGCAGGCGCTGACGGATGATAACCGGGAGACATCCGGCATGAAGCTTATTATCTGCGGGTCTTATGTGGACACGATGAAGGGGCTTTTATCCAGCCAGAATCCGCTCTATGGCAGGGTGGATCTGTCCATTGATTTAAAACCGATGGATTATTATGAATCTGCTTTTTTTTACGAGAATTTTTCAGAGGAGGATAAGGTAAGGCTGTACAGCGTATTTGGTGGAATCCCATACTACAACCGCCTGATTGACCAGAGAAAAACGGTCAGGGAAAATGTGATTGCGTTGATCGCATCGCCGGGTGCAAGATTGGAAAATGAGGTTTCCATGTATCTGCACTCGGAAATTTCCAGGATAAACAATGCAAACGAAGTGTTTGAGACACTGGCAAAGGGATTTTGCAAATATAAGGATATATATGACCAGTCCCATGTTTCCAGCGGCCCGACGTTGGTAGATGTGTTGGATAAACTAATGCGGATGGAGGTGGTAAAAAAGGAGGCGCCGATTAATGATGAGGACAATCGGAGAAAGGCAGGATACTATATCAGTGATAATCTGTCACTGTTTTATTATAAATATATTTTTCGGAATGCTTCAAGAATGGGCGTTATGGACCCGGAGCTGTTTTATGATAAATACATTGAAGAAGATTTTGAAACCAGACATGTGCCGCGTGTGTTTGAAGATATTTGCAGACAATATTTGATACGCATGAACCGTGCGGGGAAGATGGAAGTCCCCTTTGAAAAGATAGGTAAATTTTATTATGACGACCCGGTCCATAAGAAAAACGGAGAGTTTGATATTGTGACAGAAGATGACAGGGGTTATATTTTTTATGAGGCTGAATTCAGGAGGGAGCCGTTGACAGAGCAGATGATCGACAGGGAAATCGAACAGATTAAGGCGAGCGGACTTGCGGGTTATCGGTATGGATTTATGTCAAGAAGCGGGTTTTGCTGTAAAGAGCGTTCGGAGCTTATTCTAATTGATCTGAAGGAAATCTATTCTTAAGTATCTTGGTTGGCGGGATGGGGCAGATGAAATAAAGTTTTCCGGCCATATGGCAGTGGGAAAATGGAGGCGGTTGTTTTCATGAAAGCCGCAAATGATATTGACATGCGCCATAGAAATCGCTACGATCTATTAGGGGATAAAAGTTGCAACTGACACAGGTTGATACAGACGGAGGAGAAAATGGAAAACGTATTTGTAATGGAGCACCCATTGATTCAGCATAAGATTTCACAGATCAGGGACAGTAACACGGGAACCAGCGAATTTCGGAAATGTATTGAAGAGATTGCCATGTTGATGGGGTATGAAGCGCTCAGAGACCTTCCGCTGGAGGATGTGGAAGTGAAGACGCCGATTGAAACCTGCATGTCGCCGCGAATTGCCGGGAAAAAGCTGGCGGTCGTACCGATTTTGCGCGCGGGACTTGGTATGGTGAACGGTATTCTGGCGCTGGTGCCAAGCGCTAAGGTAGGCCATATCGGACTTTACAGAGATCCGGAGACACATGAGCCGCACGAGTACTATTGCAAGCTGCCTGAGCCGATTGAACAGAGGACAATTATTGTGCTGGATCCCATGCTCGCCACAGGCGGCTCCGGCTCCCAGGCGGTACGTTTTATCAAGGAGCATGGAGGTAAAAATATTAAGTTTATGTGCATTATCGCGGCGCCGGAGGGAGTGGAACGGATGAGAAAGGATCACCCGGATGTGCAGATTTATGTCGGGCATATCGACCGCTGCCTGAATGAGAACGCCTACATCTGCCCCGGCGTAGGGGATGCAGGAGACAGGATCTTTGGGACAAAGTAATTCGTCAAGCGCAGGAAACGGCGCAGAAATGGAGAAAACATGAAAAAGACAATTATCACGGTAGTGGGAAAAGACACAGTGGGCATTATTGCGAGAGTATGCACTTATCTGGCGGACAACCGGATCAATATCCTGGATATCTCCCAGACCATTGTGCAGGGTTACTTTAACATGATGATGATCGTGGACACGAACCTGACGGACAAGGATTTCGGGGTGATCGTGGATGAGCTGAATGCGCTCGGTGAGGAGATCGGCGTTGTCATTAAGTGTCAGAAGGAAGAGATATTCGATCAGATGCACAGGATTTAGTAGCCGCAGACTTCCGATGAAATCGGACAGGGAGCGCGTAAGCGCGGGTTTGCGAGTCTATAACGCAGGGAGCGAGGAAACCATGATAAATTTATTTGAGGTGGCTGAAACCAATGAAATGATCGCTAAGGAAAATCTGGACGTGCGCACCATCACATTGGGAATCAGTCTTTTGGACTGTATTGACGGGGATCTGAAAAAGGTAAACGAGCGGGTTTACGGGAAGATAACCGAGACGGCGAAGGATCTGGTTAAGACAGGGGAGGCCATTGAGAAGGAGTTTGGCATTCCCATTGTCAATAAGAGAATCTCCGTCACGCCTATGGCATTGGTGGGCGGCGCGGCCTGCAGAAGCAGCGAGGATTTTGTGACGCTGGCAAAGACCATGGATCTGGCTGCGCAGGAAGTGGGAGTCAATCTGATCGGCGGTTATTCTGCGCTTGTGTCGAAGGGGATGACAAAGGCGGACGAGATGCTGATCCGCTCGATCCCACAGGCGCTGCACACCACGGAACGGGTCTGCAGCTCCGTGAATCTGGGCTCCACCAGGACAGGTATCAATATGGATGCTGTGCGGCTGATGGGAGATATCATCAAGGAGACGGCGGTGATCAGCAGAGAGCAGGACAGCGCCGACTGCATGAAACTGGTAGTATTCTGCAATGCGCCGGACGACAATCCTTTTATGGCGGGCGCTTTCCACGGTGTGACGGAGGCCGACGCGGTGATCAACGTAGGCGTCAGCGGCCCCGGTGTGGTCAAAACAGCCCTGCAGAGAGTACGCGGCGAGAATTTTGAGGTGCTGTGCGAAACCATTAAAAAGACTGCTTTTAAGGTGACGAGGGTAGGGCAGCTTGTGGCGCAGGAGGCGTCCCGGATGCTGCAGATTCCTTTCGGTATTGTGGATTTATCCCTTGCGCCCACTCCGGCCATCGGGGACAGCGTGGCGGATATCCTGTGCGAGATCGGTCTGGAGTATGCGGGTGCGCCGGGAACGACGGCGGCGCTTGCACTCTTAAACGATCAGGTGAAAAAGGGCGGTGTGATGGCATCCTCCTATGTGGGGGGATTGAGCGGCGCGTTCATTCCTGTCAGTGAGGATCAGGGCATGATCGATGCGGTGACGGCGGGTGCGCTCACCATAGAGAAGCTGGAAGCCATGACCTGTGTCTGCTCTGTGGGGCTTGATATGCTGGCGATACCCGGCGATACGCCGAATACCACGATTGCGGGAATTATAGCGGATGAAATGGCGATCGGCATGGTGAACCAGAAGACCACGGCGGTGCGCATTATCCCAGCCATCGGTAAAGGCGTGGGAGACAAGGTGGAGTTTGGCGGATTGTTTGGCTACGCGCCGGTGATGCCGGTGAACGGATTTTCCTGCGAGGCGTTTGTGAACCGTGGGGGAAGGATTCCCGCGCCGATCCACAGTTTCAAAAACTAGTTTGGCCAGACCGGACAGGAGTTACGCCGGTTGACATGCAGCCGTTTTGCAGATTATAATAGAAATGGTTTTTTAATAAAAATACATATGAGGGAGGTCTCTTTGATGAAAAAGTTATCCGTAAAAAGCGTTGTTGCCATTGGCATCGGTGCGGCCCTGTTTTTTGTTCTTGGTAAGGTGGCGATTCCTTCGCCTGTGCCGAACACGAACATCAGCCTGCAGTATGCGGTGGAGGCGGTGTTCGCTACACTGTTCGGTCCCATTGCAGGCGTTGTCATCGGTTTTATCGGCCACACGCTGATTGACGCTACGAGCTACGGTCCGTGGTGGAGCTGGATCATTGCTTCCGCTTTCGTAGGTCTGGTGATCGGCCTTGCTACCATGAAGATGAACGTGGAAGAAGGGATTGACAGCAAGAAGCTGATCCGCTTTAATGTGGCGCAGGTCATCGCCCATGTTCTGGCATGGGGACTGGTAGCACCCGTTCTGGACATCCTGATCTACGCGGAGCCGGTTGAGAAGCTGTTCGCACAGGGGCTTATGGCGGCGGTGTCGAATATCATTACCACCGGCGTAGTGGGAACCCTGCTGTTACTCGGCTATGCGAAGACCGTGGTGAAGAAGGGTTCTTTGGAGAAAGAGGACTAAGAGGAACAATAAGACAGATTCGGGGGAACCATCTCTCGAATCTGTTTTTTACGCGTATCAGCAGAGTCAGAAGCTGGCAGAGACAGAAGAACACGATAAGGAGAAACCACATGGCGGAGCCTATCATTTCTTTTAAGGATTACGGATTTCAATATATGGCGCAGGCCAGTCCCACCCTCTATCACATCAATCTGGATATCTATCCGGGAGAGAAGGTGTTGATTGCGGGTGCCTCCGGCAGCGGTAAGAGTACCGTCGGGAGCTGCATGAACGGCTTGATCCCCTATGCCTATCCCGGGGAGAGCACGGGAACCCTTCTTGTGGGCGGGAAAGACCCGGCAAAGGAGAGTATTTTTGATTTGAGCCAGATTGTAGGCACGGTTTTACAGGATACCGACGGACAGTTTATCGGACTGACGGTGGGGGAGGACATTGCCTTTGCACTGGAAAATGACTGTGTGCCGCAGAGCGAGATGCAGGAGACGGTGCAGGAGGTGGCAAAGTTAGTGGACATTGACCACCATCTGGAGTATGCGCCCCATGAGTTGTCCGGCGGACAGAAGCAGCGGGTCAGTCTGGCGGGCGTTATGGTGGAGAAGGTGCAGGCGCTCCTCTTTGACGAGCCGTTGGCGAACCTGGATCCGGCAGCAGGCCGGGCGACTATCGAGCTGATCGACCGCATACAGGAGCGCACCGGGGCGGCGGTGATTATCATTGAGCACCGTCTGGAGGATGTGCTCTGGCGCAGGGTAGACCGTATTGTACTCATGGACGAGGGCAGGATCGTGGCGGATCTGCCGACGAGGGATTTTCTCACAGGGGAGATGCTGCTTAAGCACGGTATCCGGGAGCCGCTGTATCTGACGGCTCTGCGCTACGCAGGCGTACCCATCACGAAGGAGATCGAGCCTCAGCATGCGGGAAGTCTGCGGCTTTCCGAAAAAAATAAGGAACAGGTGCGCCTCTGGTTTCAGGGGAACAAAAGCCACGGGGGAGCGGAGGAGGAGAAACGGGAGCTTCTCCGCGTGGAGAACCTGAGTTTCGGTTATACGCCGGAAGTACAGAACTTGAGAAATGTCAGTTTTTCCGTCAGGGAAGGCGAGATGGTCAGCATTGTCGGAAAAAATGGTGCGGGCAAGAGCACGCTGGCCAAGCTGATCTGTGGTTTTGAAAAACCAACGACGGGCAGAATCTGTCTTTCCGGCAGGGATATTTCGGGCGACACCATCAAGGAGCGGGCACAGAGGATCGGTTATGTGATGCAGAATCCCAATCAGATGATCTCCAAGCCCCTGATCTGGGACGAGGTGGAGATGGCGCTTCTGGCGGGAAACATGAGTGCGGAGGAGCGTAAGGAGCGGGTGGAAGAAACCCTGAAAATCTGCGGGCTGTATCCTTTCCGCAAATGGCCGGTGTCGGCGCTCTCTTTCGGGCAGAAAAAGCGGGTGACGATTGCGGGTATTCTGGTGCAGCGGCCGCAGATGATTATTCTGGATGAGCCGACGGCTGGACAGGATTATCACCACTACACGGAGATTATGGAATTTTTGAAGGGGCTTAACGCGCAGGGCTTTACCATTGTGATGATTACCCATGACATGCATCTGATGCTGGAGTATACGCCGAGAGCCATTGTATTTTGTGAGGGGGAGCTTCTAGCGGACACCACGGCGGCGCATGTGCTCAATGACCCCGATCTGGTGGGACGGGCGAATTTAAAAGAGACAAGTCTTTATACGTTGAGCATGGCATGCGGCATAGAAGAGCCGCAGGAATTTACGAAACGGTTTATCGCCTATGAGGAGGCGCACAGGAAAACGCAGGAGGGGTGAGATGGCAAGGGTAGCGATTCTGAACTATATCAAAAGGCCGAGTCCGGTTCACAGGCTGACGGGAACCACGAAGCTGATCTTTTTCATCGCCTGGAGCGTGGCCTCCATGGTAACGTTTGACACCCGGATACTTGTCTGTATGCTTGTGATCAGTGCGGTGATTTTCAAAATCAGCCAGATCAGGATCAGGGATATCAGCGTGGTATTGGGGTTGGCGGCAGTCTTTCTTCTGCTCAATAATATTTTCATTTATCTGTTTACGCCGGAGTACGGGGTGGAACTTTATGAAAGCAGGACGCTGCTCTTTTCCGGCATTGGGAGATATACGGTCACGGCGCAGCAGTTGTTCTATCATCTGAATGTCACGCTTAAGGTGATCTGTGTGGTGCCGGTTGCCCTGCTCTTTATCGCCTGTACAGATCCCAGTGAGTTCGCGGCTTCCTTAGCCCGGATCGGGGTGAGTTACCGGGCGGGCTATGCGGTGAGTCTGGCGCTCCGCTATATCCCGGATGTACAGCGGGAGTACACGAATATCAGTCAGGCCCAGCAGGCCAGAGGCATTGACCTCTCCGGCAAGGATAAGCTTTTTACCAGACTGAAAAATTCGGTGGCGATTCTGCTGCCCCTTGTGTTGTCCAGTCTTAACCGCATTGAGACGGTGAGCAACGCCATGGAGCTGCGGGGCTTCGGCAAGGAGAAGAAGCGGACGTGGTATACGCAGCGCAGGCTGGAGCCGGGAGACTGGCTTGCAATCGGTTTTGCGGTGGTGATTTTGGCGGTCGACCTGACAGTGACTTTCTGGGATGGGAGCCGGTATTATAATCCGTTTCTGTAAGTGCGTATTTGCGAGTTTATTTGTAGAAGGGGAGAATATTTGGAGGTAAGGATGAAACTTCTGGTGATCGGCGGCAGCTATTTTTACGGCAGGGTTTTTGTGATGGAGGCGGCAAAGGCGCATGAGATTACCGTGTGGAACCGGGGCACTTACTCTATGGAGGCGTTCGGCGTCAGACAGATTCGGGCGGACAGACATGAGCGGCCCGCGGCCTGCGGTGAGGATTATGATGCGGTCATTGATTTCTGTGCCTATGCGCCCGGGGATGTGCGTGACACCGTTCACCATGTTTCGGGAAAGATCGGACAGTATATTCTTATCAGCACGGTGGATGTGTACGAAAGGGATGCCTCCGTCGTGAAAAAGGAGGATACGCCCTTTGAGGAACGGCCCATTGCCGGGGAAGCGGGCGCCTACATTGCGGGCAAAATTGCAGTGGAAAAGGAGCTGGCAGAGGTTTGCGGCGAAAAGGACATTCCTTATACGGTGCTGCGTCCGGCGATACTCTACGGACCATATAATTATGCGCCCAGAGAATCGGCTTACATCGGCATGCTTCTCACAAACCATGCGCTGCCGCGGTTTACGGACGCACAGGGACGGTTTCAGTTCGTCTACGTGAAGGATGCGGCGCAGGCGGTTCTTGCATGTCTGGGAAAGGAAGAGACCTACGGACAGTCCTACAATCTGTGTCAGGATCAGATCCTTACTTACGAAAGCTTTTTCGAGGCATTAAAGAAGGCGGCGCAGCCGGAGGATCTGGAAGGACTGGCGGAGGTGCCGCTCACGGTGGAGCAGGCCGTGTCTCAGGGCGTGCCCGTACCTTTTCCGGCCACGGCGGCGGAGACCCATCTGTGCGACAACACAAAGGGAAAGGCGGAGCTTGGGCTTTCCTACACGGATTTTGAGGAAGGGATGCAAAGAACCTACAAGGCTTTCCGAAATGTGTATATGCAGTAAAAGGATTTCTTTTGTAACGTAAAAGGAGCGTGGAACGGATGACATTGGATCAGGTCGCGGTGGGAGCGGAAGTAAAAATTGTAACGGTGGGCGGCGAGGGACAGCTTCGCGTCAGGCTTCTCGATATGGGGCTGATACCACGGACGGTAGTCAGGGTGCAGAAGGTGGCGCCCATGGGCGATCCGATCGAGATTCACCTGCGGGGGTATGAGCTGACCATCCGCAAGGAGGATGCGGCGAGGATCGAAGTACAATGCGAGAAGAACTTCTAAAGCTCGGCAGCAGAGGCTGCCTCGCCAAGAAGTGCTAAATCTCGCATGGGAGAATGCCTGAAATGAGGCATTCTCCGCATGGTTAGCGATTTTTGAGGATAAAGAGGGCAGACGGCATGATATATGCATTGGCAGGCAATCAGAACAGTGGAAAAACTACATTGTTTAACCAACTCACAGGCTCCAACCAGCATGTGGGCAATTTTCCCGGCGTGACGGTGGATTCCAAGATGGGGGAGATCCGCGGCGAAAAGGGAAATGCGGTGGTGGATCTGCCGGGCATTTACTCGATCAGACCTTACACGAATGAGGAGATCGTGACCCGCAGTTTTATTCTGCAGGAGAAGCCGGACGGCATTATCAACATTGTGGACGCCACTAATATCGAGAGAAATCTTTATCTCACGCTCCAGCTTCTGGAGCTGCATATTCCCATGGTGGTCGCGCTCAACATGATGGATGAGGTGCGGGGCAATGGCGGTACCATTGATATCGGAAAGATGGAGGAGTCGCTGGGGGTACCCGTGGTGGCCATCAGCGCGGCGAAAAACGAGGGTATTGAAGACCTGATCAGGGCCATTAGGGAGGTGGCTTCCCGGCGCATTTATCCGAAGGTAACGGATTTTTGTGAAAAGGGGCCGGTGCACCGCTGTATCCATGCGGTCAGTCATCAGGTGGAGGATCATGCGGAGCGGATCGGCATGTCGCCCCGCTTTGCCGCGACTAAGATCGTGGAGGGGGATGCGGAGATCATAGACAGGCTGGCGTTGTCAGAAAATGAGCTGGATCTGATGGAGCACAGCATCGTGGAGATGGAGCAGGACAGCGGAATGGACAGAAACGCTGCGCTGGCCGCCATGCGCTATGATTTTATTGAGAGGATCTGCGGGCAGGCGGTAATCAAGTGCAGGGAGAGCAGGGAGCATGTGAGGAGCATGAAAATCGACAGTGTGCTCACCCACAAGTATTTTGCAATTCCTGCGTTTTTGCTGATTATGATGGTGGTATTTTATCTGACCTTCGGGCTGATCGGCAGTTTTTTGAGCGACCTTCTAAGCCTTGGCATAGACGCGCTGTCCGGCGTGACAGAGCGGGCGCTGACCGATTACGGCATCAACCCGGTGGTGAAGAGTCTGGTGATCGACGGTATCTTTACGGGCGTGGGAAGTGTGCTGAGTTTTCTGCCCATTATCGTGATTCTGTTTTTCTTTTTATCCATTCTGGAGGATTCGGGCTATATGGCGCGGATTGCCTTTGTGATGGACAGACCTCTTAGAAAGATCGGTCTTTCGGGAAAAAGTTTTGTATCCATGCTGATCGGTTTTGGGTGCAGCGTGCCGGCAGTCATGTCCACGAGGACGCTTTCCTCTGACCGGGATAAGAAAATGACGATCATGCTCATTCCCTTTATCAGCTGTTCGGCAAAGATTCCGATTTATGCGCTGTTTGCGGCGGCGTTTTTTGAAAGAAAAGCGGCATTTGTGATGATGGGACTTTATGTGTTCGGCATTCTGGTGGGGCTTTTGTGTGCGTTGCTTTTAAAGAACTCGGTGTTTCGTGGAAGCTCCATGCCTTTTATGATGGAACTGCCGAATTACCGTTTTCCCTCCGCCAAAAGCGTATTGCTTCTGATGTGGGACAAGGCGAAGGATTTCGTGCAGCGCGCCTTTACGATTATCTTTGTGGCAACGCTGGTGATCTGGTTTTTACAGACCTTTGACACCAGACTCAACGTGGTGACGGATTCCGGGGAGAGTCTGCTGGCCATGATCGGAAAGCTGATCGCGCCGCTCTTTGTCCCGCTTGGATTTGGCGACTGGCGGGCGGCGACCGCGCTGATCGGCGGCTTTACGGCGAAGGAGGCGGTGGTGAGCACGCTGGGCGTTCTGACCGGTTCCACCATGGCCAATTTAAGCGAGACGCTGGGGCGGATTTTCACCCCTGTTTCGGCGGTGAGTTTTCTGGTGTTTACCCTGCTCTATACGCCCTGTGTGGCGGCGGTGGCCACGATTAAGCGTGAGCTTGGCTCCGCCCTGAAAACGCTTGGCGTGGTCTGTATGCAGTGTACCGTGGCGTGGATTATGTCCTGTGTGGTATATCAGATTCTGCGGCTTGCGGGGGTGTGATCGGATGAGCGTGCGGTTGGATCAATACACTTTTATTGTAATATTCGGATAAGTCATACAGAGGAAGGAGCCCGATTGTGAACGAATTTATGCAGGAATATCGAACCCTTTTGGCGGACAATTCCGCAAAGGCGGAAAAACAACTTTATAAACGGGCGAAAAAAGGAGGCTTGATAGCGCTGTCAGCTTTAAACGAATATTATGAGAAATGCGTAACAGAAGCAAAAACACCTAAAGAAGCGTCCAAAATCCGGCAGAAAGCACTAAAAGCGGCACTGCTTGGTGCCGCACAAAACAGCCCGTACTGGCTCATATGGGTGGGAGAAATGTACCGTTTTGGTGTGGGAACGGAGAAAAATGAGAAAAAGGCGTTTTCCTATTATGAGAAAGCGGCGGATCTTGATGACGTGGATGGCATAGTTAAGGTCGGACGTGCCTATCTGAATGGAATGGGCGTTCCGACAGATTATCAGAAATCTTTGTGCTTTTTTGAAAAGGCAGCAGAACAGGATAATCCGGAAGCGATGATTCTGGCCGCCTATCAGTATGAAAACGGAAAAGGTGTGAATGCCGATTATGAGAAGACGTTGGAATGGCTGGGGCGGGCGGAGTGTAGCTGCAAGCTGCGGCTGGAAGGGGAATTGTCGGAAAAGGACAGAGAATATTATGAATCGCTGTTACAGGATGTGGATAATAAAAGAAGACATTGTGAATCCGTTACCTGTGTGGAGTTGATCGGGAAAGAAGACTGCCCGATGGAACGGCGGCAAAAAGCATTTTCGCAGCTTTTGGAGCTTGCGCATGAAAAGTGCGACTCCCGCGCACAGGTTAGCATGGGAATCCTATATGAAGAAGGTAAATTCGTCGGACAGGATGAGCGGAAGGCATTGGAATATTATCTTATGGCGGCCGGAAACGGCTCAACCGGAGCGATGAATAATATCGGCAATTTTTATCTGCATGGAAAAGGCGTTGCAAAAGACTACGACAAAGCATTCGAATGGTATCAGAAAGCGACCGAACTGTCGGGAAATGCGGCGGCGGAATGCTCTCTTGGGATGTGTTATCAGTACGGGTATGGAACAGAAATTGATTATGAGAAAGCACGCTGTTTTTATGCGTTGTCCGCAAAACAGGGACTCGGACTTGCATATTACCGGATGGGGCTTCTATATGAACAGGGACTTGGTGTGACGAAGGATATTCGGATTGCAAAACAGTATTTTGGAGAGGCATTGCATCGGGGATGTCGGGAAGCGGCGTTGAAATTGTGATAACCAACAGCAGGCTCTTTTTGCTTTGATAAAATGCTTGCTTTTTAGAGCACAAAGTAGTACGATAGGAACAAAGGAAAACGTTTTCTTTCTGCGTGGGGGCGGAAAGTATGGAAAGAGAAGGGAAAGGAAGGTATCTTATGGATTTCAATGCGGTGTATCACAGGGCAAACGACAACTACTGTTATCCGCTGGATGAGGAGCAGTTAGTCATCAATATCAGGACGGGGTACGACGTAAAGTATGTGAACCTGATTCACGGCGATCCCTTTAAGTCAGGTATTCTGGGCGGCGGGGAGAGCTGGGACGGGGAGGCATTGAACATCCCCTTTAAAAAGCGGCTGAAGAATCAGCTCTGGTGGACCACTACCATCAGGCCCGAATTTAAGCGTTTAAAATATTATTTTGAGCTGCAGACGGAGGATGAACGGTGGTTTTACTTTGAGGACGGTTTCGTGTCCGAGGCGCAGATGGCCCTGGAGGGCAGGAGCAGACAGTGCTTTATTATGCCCTGGATGAATCCGGCGGACATCCCGGTGACGCCCGCATGGGTGAACGACACGATCTGGTATCAGATTTTCCCGGAGCGGTTCTGCAACGGCGATCCGTCCATCAATCCGGAGGGGACGCTGCCGTGGCGGGTGAAAGGCTCTGTGACCAATCAGGAGTTTTTCGGAGGCGATCTGCAGGGAATCATCAATAAGCTGGATTATATCAAGGATCTGGGGGTGTCGGGGCTGTATCTGACACCGGTCAACGAGTCCCCCACATCCCATAAATATGACACTACGGATTACACGAAAATCGATCCGCATTTCGGGTCTGAAGAGACCATGAAGACGCTGGTCCGGGAGGCGCACGGCAGGAATATGCGGGTGATGCTCGACGGCGTGTTCAACCATTCCGGACAGAATTTTGCGCCATGGCTCGACGTGAAGGAGAAAGGGCCGCAGTCGCAGTACTTCGACTGGTTTATGGTGAACGAGTGGCCTTTTGCGGATGAGGGCAGCAATGCATGGGCGAAGCGGTACTATACTTTCGGCTTCTTTGACAGTATGCCGAAATTAAACACCAATAACCCCGAGGTGCGGGATTATCTGATCAGTGTATGCGAAAACTGGGTAAGAAATTATGATGTAGACGGTATCAGGCTGGATGTGGCCAACGAGGTTTCCCATACGTTCTGTAAGGAATTGAGAAGTCGTCTGAAAGCCATTAAGCCGGATCTTTATATACTGGGGGAGATCTGGCACGATGCGCTGCCGTGGCTTCGGGGCGATGAGTTTGACTCCGTGATGAATTATCCGCTGGGGGAGAGCATTAAGGATTTCTGGATCGACAAGAGCCTGACCAACGAGGACTTTGAGTATACGATCAACCGCTGTTATACGCGCTATATGCAGCAGACAAATGACGTACTCTTTAATCTGCTGGATTCCCATGATACGAAGCGGCTTCGAAGTGATGTAAAGAATCTGGACGAGTATTTCCAGCAGCTTGCGGTACTCTTTGCGATGCCGGGCTCGCCCTGCATTTACTATGGCACGGAGATCGCGATGGAGGGCGGGCACGACCCGGACTGCCGCCGCTGTATGCCGTGGGAGGAGATTGACGGAGGCGTCTACAGCGAGCGGATGGATATTATCAAAAGTCTCCTGCATCTGCGGCAGGAGGAGCCGCTGCTTCGGAACCGGGATTTCCATTTCCCGAATAAGATCAACCGCCCCAGAGTGATCGAGTTCAATAAAATGGGCTGGGTGGACAACTATGTGGAGGTGATCATCAACTGCGAGGAGGAAGACATCGAGATTCCCAGAGAGGGAGAGATTCTTTTTTCCAGGCATTATATTGACAACACACTGCTCCGCAATGGTATACTGATCAGAAGATACAAAAGTTGACGGGAAACGGAGAGAATGAGGATGAACCAGTTTAATTTACCCGGCTGTCTGATCATTGAGGCGGGAGCCTGCGAGCGGCTGAATGAAATTTTGGCGGACTGTATTCCGGGGATAGAGGGGAAGCGGACGGTCATTGCGACGGAGGAGTCGCTGATTCCCATTATGAAGCCTTATCTGGAGGAAATGAAGCGGGATCTGCCAAAGAGCGAGCTTTATCTCATAGAAGAGAACAGTTTTGAGGAGGCCATGGAGCTGGCGAAGCACATCTGTATGGAGGATGTGGAGGTCATCATCGGCGTGGGCGGCGGCAAGGTGCTGGATGTGGCGAAATACGCGGGCTTTGTAGGGAAAATCCGCTATATCTGTGTTCCCACAACCCTGAGCAACGACAGCCTTTCTTCGCCTGTGGCGGTGCTGGGAACCGAGGGCGATGCGAGAAAGACTTTGAAATGTGCGATCCCGGCAGGGATTGTGGTGGATGTGGATGTGATTATGGGAGCGCCCGCTTCCCATCTGCAGTCCGGCATTGGCGATACCATCAGCAAATATACGGCGCTCTATGACTGGAAGCTGGATGCGTCGCATAAAGGCGGGCGGGTGGACGATTTTTCCTATCTGTTGTCGGATATGGCCTTTTCTTCCCTGTGTTATAACGAGGAGAAGTCGTTAAAAAGCAAAGAATTTATCAAGATACTGACACAGGCACTGGTGCTGGGCGGGCTGGCCATGGAGATTGCGGGAAATTCCAGACCGTGCAGCGGCTCGGAACATCTTTTCTGTCATTCTCTGGAAGAACATCATAAGGAGATACAGATTTCCCACGGTATGGCCGTTGCGCTGGGGAGCCTCGTAAGCTGCCGCCTGCAGGGGCGGGACGTGAAGCGTCTGGAAACGGTTCTGCAGGCCTACGGCATGGACATGGATCCTATGAACTGGGGGATCACGAAGGAAATCTTTACGGATGCGTGGCTCCGGGCGGCGGACACCAGAAAGGACAGGTATACAGTGCTCAATGAAGCGGCGCTTTCCGAGGCGCTTTTGGGGCAGATCTATGACGGGCTTTGGGCAGGAAAATAAAAACCTCTGTACAAATCCTTCAAAATGAAATAAAATCTATTTAAGAAGGGGAGTGGCTGCCTGCGAAGGCGGGCGGACGGGAATTCATGCCGGCAGACTTGGAATCAGGCGGTCATACGGAAGAGGAGGTGTGAATATGAAGACGTACATGCTGGATTTAAACTCCATTGAAAGAGTGAAGGGATTTGTAAGCGCGATTGAGAAATTCGACGGTTACTTCGACATAGCCACCGGAAGATATGTGGTTGACGCGAAGTCGATCATGGGTATCTTTTCCATGGATCTGTCCAGAAAAATTGAATTTCGGATTTTGGAGACAAGTGCGCAGATCTCGGAGGTGGAGGCGGCAATCGCACCCTATTTGGCCATATAAGAAAATGGCGACAGTGTAAACCATTTAAGGAGAATGTAGGGCATTCTCTAAATCGGGCGTACGGGCGCCCGGTTTCCTGCATAACGGAAGGTAACAGGGAGAAACTGTTACGGAAAATGAAACGGCTGCCGGTGTGTGACACATTGGCAGCCGTCTGCGTCTTTTAAGGGCAGACCCGCGCGGCGGGCAGAGGGAGAAGAACATGAGATTTTTACATTTGGCGGATCTGCATCTGGGAAAGTCCCTGTACGGCGTTTCCCTGATTGATAACGGCGACCAGATTTTCTGGGCGGAGCGGTTCCTTAGGAAGGTGTCGGAGCTTAAGCCTGACGCGGTTGTGATTGCCGGGGATGTGTATGACAGGAGCGCGCCGTCCAGCGATGCGGTTATGCTGTTAAACCATATACTGACAGAGCTTGAGCAGATGGGTATTCCGGTTATGCTGATTGCGGGAAACCATGATTCCGGGCAAAGGCTGTCGTTTGCGGGGGACATTCTGGCAAAACAGCGGATCTATATAGCGGGCGTTGCAGAAACAGAGGTTTTGCATGTGACAATTCCGGAGAAGGACGGTACCGGGGAAGTGACGTTCTGGCTGATGCCGTATCTGTTTCCGGCATTGGCGGCACAGAAGCTGGAGGACGACTCTGTCGGGGATTATGAGACGGCGATGAGAAAGCTGCTGGAGCGGCAGGAGATTGATTTTTCAAAAAGAAACGTGCTGGTAGCCCATCAGAACGTGGGCGCAAACGGCAGGGAGGTGCAGCGGGGCGGCTCGGAATCCATGGCAGGCGGCGTGGGACAGATGGATTACCGGGTGTTTGACAGGTTTGACTATGTGGCGCTGGGGCATATCCATGCATCCTGCTATGTGGGGCGGAGAGAGGTGCGCTATGCAGGCTCTCCGCTGTGTTATCATTTTGACGAGACGAAACAGCCGGCCAAGGGCCTTTTGCTTGTGGAGCTTGGAGAAAAGGAAAGCGGGGCGGAGATTACACCGGTTCCGATTGCTCCCTTACATCCGATGCGGGAAATCCGGGGAACCTGCGAAGAGATTCTGGAAGAGGCGGAAAAGGGAAAAGAGGAAAAGGAATACCTGAAGATTGTGGTGACGGATCAGAGGGTTACGCCGGAGCTGTCAGAAACGCTGCGGGAGCTGTTCGGAAAACGCGGCAGTCTGATTATGGAGCTGGTCTCTGCGTTCCGGGAGTTTGGCACGGTGTCCGCACTGCCGGGGAAGCATAACGAGGCAAAGTCGATAGAAGAATATTTTGAGGAGCTGTACCGGGAGAGAAAGGCGCAGGCGGAGCCGGACGAGAAGGACCGGGAGCTGCTTCGCTTTGCGGCCGGTCAGGTCCGTGGCAGACAGCCCGCGGAGAATCGGGCGGAAATGCTGGAGGCAGACGCGGAAAAATTATTGGCATATATTCTGGAACAGGAGGCGGCGAGAGGATGAAACCTGTTTGGCTGGAAATGATTGCTTTTGGTTCTTATAAAGAGAAAACCACCGTTGATTTTGGGAAGTTAAGGCACAGCCTTTATCTGATAACGGGCGATACGGGAGCCGGAAAAACCACGATCTTTGACGGGATTATGGTGGCGCTGTACGGCGTGGCAAGCGGGAAGGGGGACAAGAAGTCCAGAACCTTCGAGATCATGCACTGCGACTATGTGGAAAAATCCGAGGATACGACGGTGACACTCTGCTTTGAACACATGGGTAAGACGTA
Organism: uncultured Lachnospiraceae bacterium; assembly: GCA_947176065.1. Lineage (GTDB taxonomy): Bacteria > Bacillota > Clostridia > Lachnospirales > Lachnospiraceae > UBA3282. The sequence continues at coordinate 41,357 of CAMWPB010000010.1, forward strand.
TAAAGTACAGAGAACGCTTCATTTCAGGAAGAAGCGCGGAACCGGGGACTATGAAAAAACAACGCCGCAGGCGAAGCTTTGGGAGCCGGACAGGGATGTGCTGGAAAAGGCGGAGCAGGTGACCCAGAGAATCACGCAGATACTCGGTATGAATGCGGAGCAGTTCAGAAAGACCACCATGCTGGCGCAGGGAGAATTTAAAAAATTTCTGGATGCAGACAGTGAAGAAAAAAATAAAATTCTGGGCGAACTGTTTGACAGCTCGGCTTATGTGTATTTGCAGGATTTGTTTGACGAGGCGAGAAAAAAACTGGAGCGGGACAGAAGAGAAAAGGGCACGGAACAGATCAGAAGGGCCATGGAAAATTTTGTATGCCCGCAGGAGGCTTCCGATGCGGAAAGGGAGAGGTACTGTGCCGGACATTCCCGGTTGGAGGAGGCTCTTTGCGAACTGGTGCATAAGGATGGGGTGCAGAGGGAAGAGTGGAAGAGAAAGGAAGAGGCGTGCCGGGAACAGGACAGAAAGCTCCACGAGAAAAAAGGGCGGGCAGAGGAACAGAACAGGCTGCTTGAGGAGCTGGCAGAGAAAGAGTGTGAGCGGGAGACGCTTGTCCGAAGGAAGGACGAGATGGAGGCGTTAAAGGCACAGGCAGAAAAGGCTGAGCGCGCTTTTTACAGGCTGAAACCCTTGGAGACGTCTGCGAAAAAAGCGGCGAAAAACTATGAAGAGGCGCTTAAAAGTATGGAGGAGACCGAGAAGCGTTTTCAGGAATTGGAGGAAGAGAAGGGAAAGAAGAAAGAGGCGCTGACAGTGTACGAGCAGACGGCAAAGCCGCAGACGGAAAGGCTTTCCACGGCCATAAACAGTATGGAGAAAGCCATACCCCGCTATGGGGAATTGGAAAAAAATCTGGAAAAGCAGGGAGAGGAGCAGCAGCTTGCGCAGGAGGCGCGCGATCGCAGACAGACTGCCGAAGGGCGGCTGAAGCAGATCGAGGAGGAGCTGGATGCATGGAAGGAAGAGATCAGAGAACTGGATGGCGTCGAGGCGGAAAGGGAGCGTCTGAAGGGGGTATACGAAAAGGAGAAGGAGAGACTGGACAGACTGGTTTCCCCGGGGGGAATCAAGGAGCAGACCGAAAGCATTTTTGAGGCGGAAGAGGGACTGAAACAGGAGCGGGAGACGCTGCGGGAAATGACCGCCGGGGCGGGGGAGGCAGAGGCGCACTATCACGGTCTGTATCAGGCATTTATAGAAGGGCAGGCAGGCATCCTTGCGAGAGCTTTGGAGAAGGAACTGGAGGAGAAGGAGGAGGCTGCGTGTCCGGTCTGCAGCACAATGTTTCACCGTTCGCAGATCCGGCACTTTGCTAAACCGGGAGAAAAGATAACCGAGAAAAAGGAAGTGGATGCGGCACGAAAACTTTTTGACGACATGGACGGGGAGAGACAGCGGCAGAGTCAGCGCGTCACGGAGAAGGAGACGGCCATACGTGAGAAAAAAGCGGGCGTCATAAGCAGACTGCAGGAACTGGAGCCGACGTGCAAAGATTGGGAGACGGTATGCGCGGAGAGGTGGCTGGAAGAGACGGAGACGCGCTGCAGGCAGCAGGAGGAGAAAGCGGCGGAAAATTTCCGCACGGTGGAGAAGCGGAGCAGGAGACTCATCAAATTAAGGGAAAAGGTAAAGTCAGGGGAAGAGGAGTCGGCATCCTGCAGGCAGGCGTTTGAGGAAAGCAGGGAGAGCGAACGGGAACACACACAGACGTGTGAGAAGCTGAAAGCGGCTGCGGAGGAACTGATCAGGTCGCTGGAGCATTACGGTCAATGTCCTGATCGGGAGAGCGCCGTAAAACAAAAGGAGAAGTGGGAACAGGAGAAAAAACAGTTACAGCAGGAAATGGAGCGGGCCGCCGGAGCGTACAAGGAGGCGGAACGGCAGTGTGAGGAGACACGGGGGACGCTGCGAAAGAGCCATGACGATCTTCCGGGGCTTTTAAGGGAAAAGCGCGCCGCGCAGGAGAAGCTGGAAGAGGGAATGCGGCAGAACGGGTTTGCCGGTGTGGAAGAGATCGCGGAAATATTGCAGGTTACGGGTAACAGCGACGATGCGTCAGAGAGCTGGCTCCGGGAGAAGAAGGAGGCGCTTGGCGTCTATGAGAACGCGCTGCAGAACGTGCAGGCCCGGATAGCGGAGCTAAAGGAAAAAACAAAGGAATGGGAGAGAACAGATCTGACGGCGCTGGATGCCGCCATCGCCAGACAGGGTGAGATGCTTGCTGAAATACAGAGTCGGAGCGCCCTGTTCGAAAAGCTGTCTGACAACCACAGACAGACGGCTGATACCGTGCAGAGGGCAGGCAGGAGACTTAAGGAAACACAGACGGCGTGGGAGCGGCTGGACAGTCTGGCCAATCTGGCAAACGGGACGAACGCGGCGGGCGGCAGGCTGAGCTTTGACCGCTATGTGATGGGATATGTGTTCCGGGAGGTTCTGGAAATGGCAAACCGGCGGCTGGATCTTATGAGCGGCGGACGCTATGAGCTGCGGCACGAGATGCAGGCGGGAAGGGAAAACGCCATTGCGGGACTTGAGGTATCCGTGTTTGATATGACTACGGGAAGATGCAGGCCGTCGCAGTCCCTCTCAGGCGGGGAATCGTTTTTTGTCTCGCTGGCGCTTGCCCTTGGATTATCCGATGTGGTACAGAACCATGCGGGCGGCAGACAGCTTGACACATTGTTTATTGACGAGGGGTTCGGATCCCTTGACAGCGATGTGCTTGACAGAGCCATGACAGTGTTAAACCAGCTCACGGAGGGGAACCGTCTGGTCGGTATTATTTCCCATGTGGCAAGGCTGGAGGAGAGCATTCCGCAGCAGATACGGGTGAAAAACGGTGAAAAAGGGAGTTCGCTGGAAATTGTCTGCTGAGGTTTGCCTTTCGGCAATATTTATGCTAAGATGTTCTATTAAGGAACTTCCGGAGAAGGGGGTTCGGCAGATATGCGGTAAACTTGGAGGTTTATGATGCTGGAACTTAAAAACATATCTTTTCAGGCTGAGGACGGCGGAAAAGAGATAGAGATATTGAGGAATATTAATCTGACAGTGGAGAACCGTTTTGTGGCCGTTACCGGGCCCAACGGCAGCGGCAAATCAACGCTGGCAAAGATTGTGGCGGGTATCCTGACACCCACGGAGGGACAGATTTTTCTGGACGGCGTCGACATTACGCAGAAGTCGATTACAGAGCGGGCGCAGATGGGGATCAGCTTTGCCTTCCAGCAGCCGGTCCGCTTTAAGGGAATCACCGTGAAGGATATGCTTTCCATCGCGGCGGGCAGGGAGACTGCGGTGTCGGAGGTCTGCGCGATGCTCTCGGAGGTAGGTCTCTGTGCGAGAGATTATGTAAACCGGGAGATCAATGCCAGCCTTTCAGGAGGAGAGTTAAAGCGTATCGAGATCGCCATGATTATGGCGAGAAAGGCCAGGGTGTCCATTTTTGACGAGCCGGAGGCGGGAATTGATCTGTGGAGTTTTCAGAACCTGATCCGGGTTTTTGAGAAAATGCATGCGGAGACGAAGGGAACGATCCTGATTATATCCCATCAGGAAAGGATACTGAACATAGCGGATCAGATTGTGCTGCTTTCCGACGGCAGAATTGAGAAGGTGGGCAGCAGGGAGGAGATTATGCCCGCGCTTTTGGGAGCCGGGCAGCCCTGCAGGACTTTGAGTGATAAATTGATTCAGTAGAGAGGAATCATGGAGGAAATTATGGACGCAATACAACAGGAACTGCTTGCGCAGGTGGCGGGCCTGCATGAAGTGCCGGAGGGCGCGTACAATATCCGGGCCAACGGAGAGATGGCGGGCAGGAACACGACTGCCAATATTGATATTACAACCAAGGAAGACTGTCCCGGCATTGATATACGGATTAAACCGGGGACGAAGTCGGAGAGCGTGCATATCCCGGTGGTGCTGAGCCAGAGCGGCTTACAGGAAAGCGTATATAACGACTTTTTTGTGGGAGAGGACTGCGATATTACGATCATAGCGGGCTGCGGCATTCACAACGGCGGTTCCGCGGCGTCGGCACATTCCGGCATTCATCGGTTTTTTGTGGAAAAGAATGCGAAAGTGAGATATGTGGAAAAGCATTACGGCTCCGGGGACGGCAGCGGGGAGCGGATCATGAATCCCACCACCGAGATTCATCTGGCTGAGGGTGCCTCCCTGGAGATGGAGACGGTGCAGATCAAGGGCATAGATTCGACGGCGCGCACGACGACGGCCAAGGTGGCTGAAGGGGCGAGTCTGGTGATTAAGGAAAAGATTATGACCCACGGAAAGCAGTATGCGGAGACGGATTTCACCGTGAATATGGCGGGGGCGGATTCCAGCGTGAACCTGATATCCAGATCGGTGGCGAAGGAACGTTCCAGACAGATATTCCGCAGCAGGATCGTGGGCAACGCAAGCTGCCACGGGCACAGCGAATGCGACGCCATCATTATGGATGAGGCAAGCGTCAGCGCGATTCCCGAGCTGACGGCAAACCATATTGACGCAAACCTGATCCACGAAGCGGCAATCGGAAAAATTGCAGGGGAACAACTGATTAAGCTCATGACGCTCGGACTCACGGAGAAAGAGGCCGAAGAGCAGATTGTAAAGGGATTTTTGAAATGAGGAAGTTTTTACAGTACGCGTTAAACCGGGTGGTGATTACGGCTCTTCTGGTGCTTTTGCAGATCGCCTTCTTTCTGATTGTGCTTTTGCGGTGGGGCAATTACTACGTCTGGTTTTCACTGGTGCTGCGTTTTATCACCTTCTGGGCGGTGATTTACATCATATGGAAACCGAACAACCCTGCCGTGAAATTGGCATGGGTGGTGCCGATTTTGACGTTTCCGCTGTTTGGCGGTGTGCTTTATCTGTGCTACGGTCACGTGATCGTGCCCAAAAAGCTGCGCGACAGTATGGAGCGGACGGATAAGCTGGTCAGAAAAAATCTGGTGCAGGATAAGAAAACGCTGAAAGACCTAAAAAGGGAAGATCTGGCGGCGTCGAACCAGAGCGGTTATATTTATTCCTATGCGGCTACGCCGGTTTGGGATCAGACGGCCTCGACGTTTTTCGCGGACGGGCGTCCGTGGTGGGAGAGGCTGCTCGATGATCTGGAGAAGGCTGAACACTTCATTTTTCTGGAATTTTTTATTATAAAAGAGGGAAAAATGTGGGATGCGATTCTGGATATTCTGGAACGCAAGGCAAAGGAGGGCGTGGAGGTCAGGCTGATTTATGACGATATCGGATGCGCGTTTCTTCTGCCGAAATATTACGACCGGGTTATAGAAAAGAAGGGAATCAAGTGCGTGGCGTTCAACAGGCTGGTGCCCTTTTTGTCGCTGGTACTGAATAACAGGGATCACAGGAAGATCGTGGTAATCGACGGCAAGGCGGCCTATACGGGCGGCATCAATCTGTCGGACGAGTATATCAATTATGAGCATCCTTACGGAGATCACTGGAAGGACACAGGAATCCGTATTGAGGGAAAGGCTGTCTGGAATTTCACGGTCATGTTTTTACAGATGTGGAATATGTCCCGCTATACGGAAGAGGATTATGGCAGATATTATTATCCTTTTGAAAAGATGCCGGGGGCGGAAGGCTATGTGCAGCCGTATATGGATACGCCGTTTGATGATGAGACGCTGGGGGAAAATGTATACCTGAACATGATCGGCGCCGCTGAGCGTTATATCTGGATTTATACGCCTTATCTGGTTACGGACAATGAAATGATTACGGCACTTAAGCTGGCGGCGAAGCGGGGCGTGGATGTGCGGATTGTGACACCCGGCGTGCCGGATAAGAAATTTGTATACTGGCTGACACAGTCCAATTACCAGAATCTGATCGGGGCAGGTGTCAGGATCTTTCAGTACAGGCCGGGCTTTATCCATGCCAAATGTGTGCTTTCGGATGATAAGTCGGCTGCGGTTGGTACGATTAATTTTGATTACAGAAGCTTCTACCATCATTTTGAGTGCGGCGTGTACCTTTACCGGGCGCAGGCGGTGGAGGAGTTAAAAAAGGATATGGAGAAGACTTTCGGGGTATGCGAGGAAATCACGATGTCATGGTGTCAGGAGAAATTTGTAAAGACCAATGTGATCGGCCCGCTGTTAAAATTGCTGTCACCGTTAATGTAAGCAGAGTGAAAAAGATATTTTTATCGTGAGATTTGCGTTTGCGCGTTGGCCGGCACAGATCCGTTATGCGCAAAAAAAGGATGGAGATGGATTTATGATACGGTTTTTTAAGGTGATTGTGTGGAATCTGCCGAGGATTTACATGATACCCAAAATGGCATACAAGGCCAGGCATAAGGAGCGGTACGGCGAGGAGGCCTGCTACGCTTATGCAAGGCTGGCTATCCGGCGGATGATGCGTGCGGGGCGCATCTACACGAAGCGTTTTGGTGCGGAGAACCTTCCAAAAGAAGGCGGTTATCTCCTGTGTCCGAACCATCAGGGAAAATACGATGCGCTGGGGATTATGATATCTCACGACAAGCCCTGTTCGGTAGTGATCGATGACGCCAAGTCCCACGGGCTTCTGGTCAAGCAGTTTATCGATCTGGTACAGGGAAAACGTCTGAAAAAGGATGACGCCAGACAGTCCATAGGGATTATCAGGGAACTGGCGGAGGATACCGGAAAAGGACGGCGTTTCATTATTTTCCCGGAGGGAGGCTATTTTCATAATCACAATACGGTGGGAGAATTTAAACCCGGATGCTTTAAGAGCGCGGTGAAGGCCAGAGTGCCGATTGTGCCGGTGGCGCTTATCGATTCTTACCGGGTATTTGAGGAATGGACACTGCGAAGAGTGGAAACGCAGGTACATTTCTTAAAAGCGATCCCTTACGAAGAATATAAGGGCATGACTACGACGCAGATTGCGGAGATGGTAAAAGACCGGATCACGAGCAGAATCAGCGAGGTAGTCAGCCCTGCATAGGAAAATTATAGTTTTATGATCGGAATTTTATATTCGTTGATTTCCGTCGAAGGGTTTTCGCCGGGAAATTTATTGCGGACAACACTCTGATAAATATGGCTTGCATAGATGTCTTTTTCCAGCATGGAAAGACCCGTCGGTGCAAGCTGTTTTTCTGCGTCCGCAAGTTTGGAGAGGAGCGGGATTCCCGCGTTCTTCTTGATGGCGGAAAGAAGCGGGGAGGCGCTTTGTCTAAAACCCAGCATGCGGGCATAAAAAATCCATCCTTCCTGTCCGTAGAGCATCAGACTGTCCCTGCGGATGTCCAGCAGGATATGCAGCAGGCTTCTGGAAATCCGGGCATAAGTGCGGTTCTTGGATTTCAGGAGATCGCAGAAGGAGCGAAAATCGCAGTAGTTCGGTAAAAATTTACGAATGCGGTCCGAAAGCTCCCTGTCGATATCGGGGTAATCCGTATAGTCGGCGCTTTCTCTGGAGAGCAGACTGTACTGTGCCAGCAGAGAAAAATCATCCGCAAAGACAGGGAAGGATTTCAGGTAGGCGTCCTCCATCACTTTTAAGGAGGCTGAGGGAATCTGCCGTACAAGTCCTTCCGAGGGGCCTGCATGCCGGAGAGACTCCCGGATCGCCAGGGCAGAGCAGAAGCCGTTGTCCAGACTGTTGTCGTGGTAGGAGGAGCCGGCGCGTTTTACGGTATATGGTACAATTGTGCTCTCCCAGAAGAGAAGCGCCTTGCAGTATTCGATGCCCAGAATGTTGTTTGGGCTGGTCAGTATGTTGATGTGGGACGTCAGATGAGGTGCGGAAGCCTCCAGAGCAGCGTTTCTTGCCTGGGGGTAGGTGTGTCCCAGACGGAGCTCCTGATCCAGCGTCCGTTTGAAGACAGGGCTTTCATCCAAAAGCGCCTTCGCAAATTCCGTCAATACGCGGATGTCGCCGGATTCGCTGCCAAAGCAGACCGCATCAACGACTCCCAGTTTGTCGAGGAGAGCCACTGAACTGCGTGCAAAGTGCTCGGCACTGCTTATGGAATAGCAGACAGGGAGCTCAATCACCAGATCCGCGCCGTTTTTCAGAGCGCATTCGGCGCGCAGATATTTGTCCATCAGGGCGGGTGCGCCGCGCTGGACAAAATCGCCGCTCATAACTACAACGCAGTAATCGGCATGCGTAAGCTCTTTGGCCTTTCTGATGTGATAGGCATGTCCGTTATGAAACGGATTATATTCTGCAATAATTCCGACCGTTTTCATGGTTTTTCCGCTTCTCCCAAAGTGTCAAATAATATCTGATTTCAGTTTATCACAATGCGTTGGATTTGTATTGTTTTTTCTTACAAACAGATCAGAAAATTACTTGTCTAAGAAAGCGGAATTAGGTATCATGTTATATAGAAAGAAGGAGGGTATAGCTATGTCTTATATTGATCTGATGAAAGAGAAGGCAAGAAGCGATAAAAAGACAATTGTTCTGCCGGAAACCAACGACAAAAGGACTCTGATCGCAGCGGCCAATATTCTAAAGGAAGGGATCGCCGATATCATCATGGTGGGGAATGAGGAGAAGATCATGGACGGTGCGGGCTGGCTGGAAGTGGAGCTGGACGGTGTGCAGATCATTGATCCCGAAAAAACGGAAAAGCTGGACGAGTACGTCGAGCTGTTGTATGAAATCAGAAAAAATAAGGGGATGACGCCGGAGAAGGCAAGGGAGACGCTGCTTAAGGATTATCTGACCTTCGGCGTGGTGATGGTTAAGGCCAATGACGCGGACGGTATGGTGGCGGGGGCCTGTCATGCCACGGCGGATACGCTGCGCCCGGCATTGCAGATTTTAAAGACTGCGCCCGGTGTGAAGCTGGTATCGGGCTTTTTTATTCTCGATGTGCCGGACTGTGAGTTCGGTGAGAACGGCACTTTCATCTTTGCGGACTGTGGTCTGAATCAGGACCCCACAGCGGAGGAACTGGCGGCTATCGCGGACACTTCCGCCAAGAGCTTTAAGAGCCTTGTGGGCGCGAAGCCGATTATCGCCATGCTGTCCCACTCGACCAAGGGCAGCGCCAAGCATCCGCTGGTGGACAAGATGGTGGAGGCGACACGGATTGCCCACGAGCAGTATCCGCACCTCACCATCGACGGTGAGCTGCAGTCCGACGCCGCGCTGGTTCCTCAGGTGGCTAAATCCAAAGCGCCCGGCAGCGAGGTGGCGGGTAAGGCCAACGTGCTGATTTTCCCCAATCTGGACTGTGGCAATATCGGTTATAAACTGGTGCAGAGACTCGGCAAGGCAGAAGCCTACGGCCCCATGCTGCAAGGCATCTCCAAGCCCGTAAACGACCTCTCCCGCGGCTGCTCCTGGCAGGACATCGTAGGCGTAGTAGCATTAACGGCGGTTCAAGCACAACTTGTGTGATAAGCTGACACGGCGCGGCCGGACGTTAAGGCACGGATCGTGTTTACACGTATCCGGGACTTGACGGGTGGACATGTCGTGTAGCAACACGACCGAGAGAACGAAGTTCTCGAGGGGCGTGTCAGTTTATCCAAAGGAAAACCGAAGGTTTTTCGAGCGGGCACTGCGGGGTAAATTATAGAAATTATAGAAAGAAGGTAAACTCATGAATATACTTGTTATCAACTGTGGAAGCTCCTCCTTAAAATTCCAGCTCATCGACGCGGAGACGGAGAAGCAGATCGCGAAAGGCCTTTGCGAGCGCATCGGCATTGACGGCAGCCAGCTTGTCTACCAGCCAGCGGGCGGAGATAAGGAAGAGACGGTAACTCCCATGCCCGATCATACCAAGGCCATCGAGCTGGTTTTAAACGCGCTGATGAATGAAAAGACAGGCGTGGTGAAATCTCTGGATGAAATTGGTGCGGTTGGACACCGTATTGTGCACGGCGGAGAAAAATTTGCGTCGTCCACCATCATTACCGAGGAGGTGGTCGAGGCGATCAGAGCCTGCAATGAGCTGGCGCCCTTACATAATCCGGCGAATCTGATCGGTATTGATGCCTGTAAAAAGCTGATGCCGAATACCCCCATGGTGGGTGTGTTTGATACGGCTTTTCACCAGACCATGCCCCCCAAGGCGTATCTGTACGGTCTGCCTTACGAATACTATGAGAAATACAAGGTGAGAAGATACGGTTTCCACGGTACAAGCCATTCCTATGTATCAAAACGGGCAGCGGCGATTCTGGGTAAAGACTATGAGGATATGAAGATTATTGTCTGCCATCTGGGCAACGGTGCAAGCATTTCAGCCGTGGAGAACGGGAAATGCGTGGACACTTCTATGGGCCTTACCCCGCTTGAGGGTCTGATTATGGGCACACGTTCCGGCGATATTGATCCGGCGATCATCGAGTTTATCGCCCATAAGGAGAATAAGACCATAGACGAGGTGATGACCATACTGAATAAGAAGTCCGGCGTGCTGGGGCTTTCCGACAATCTGTCCTCGGATTTCAGGGACTTGGAGAAATCTTATGTGGCAGGAGAGGAGCGGGGGCTTCGCACCATTCTCGCTTTTTCCTACCGGGTGGCGAAGTATATCGGCGCTTACACCGCGGCCATGAACGGCGTGGACGCCATCTGCTTTACGGCGGGCGTGGGCGAGAACAATCCCTTAGTGAGAAAGCATGTCTGTGGGCAGCTTGGATATCTTGGCATCGCGCTGGATGAGGAGAAAAATGAAGTGCGCGGGGAGGAGCGGGAGATCAGCACACCCGATTCCAAAGTGAAAGTGCTTGTGGTTCCTACCAATGAGGAGCTTGCGATTGCGAGGGAGACGGCGGCATTGGTGAAATAATCTGGAAGGACTGGCGAGTATGTGTGAGATTATTTATACGTCATTGCAGATTCAAACGATTTTGCAGCCTGTATTTGCAGATCATAAAATTAAGAAGGCAATTCTTTTTGGCTCCTACGCAGAGGGGAAAGCGAAGAAGAACAGCGATGTTGATATTTTGGTTGATAGTGGATTAAGAGGGCTGTCTTTTTTCGGTCTGCTTGAGGATGTTGTGACAGCACTTGGGAAGAATGTCGATTTACTTGATGTTTCACAGCTTACATCAGATTCACTGGTTGGTGAGGAGATTAAAAAAAATGGAGTGGTGATTTATGGACAGGAAGGATAGGCAGGTCTTAGAGAAAATATCTTGGAAACAGCTTTATGGTATGCGAAATCGGATTGTTCATGGCTATTCCGGCGTGAACATGAATATTGTATGGGATACGATCAGAGAAGATTTACCGTTGCTGAAAGCTGAGATAGAAAAGTATATATAGTCCGAGAATGGGATATTTCATAAATTCCTCAATTTGAGCAGATAAGAAACTGCATGAATTGAGGGATTTATTATGTCATTGCGCATTTGCCATGCATCTTACCATCATAAATAAACCACTTACCGTCCCTTTTATTGCCAGAAAAAATGTTTGGCGTTACCATGTGGCCATACGAAAAAGGAGGCGGATGGATAATGCATATTCTGGTGATAAACGGAAGCCCGAAGGGGGAAAGAAGCAATACATATCAACTGACAAGCGCTTTTGTGAAAGGGGTAAGGCAGGCGGCGGGCGAGGTGCAGGTCAGGGAACGCGCGGTATGCCGGATGGACATAAAACCCTGTCTTGGCTGTTTTTCATGCTGGAACCGTACGCCCGGCAAGTGCTGCATAGAAGATGACATGGGACAGGTCATTCAGGATCTGCTCTGGGCGGATATAACAGTCTGGAGTTTCCCACTGTATTATTTTACGGTGCCGGGCGCCCTGAAAAACCTGATAGACCGTCAGCTTCCCATGCTTCTTCCTTTCATGGAGGAGCGGGAGGGGCAGACCGGAAACGGCGGCCATCCTGCCCGTTATGATATGAGTGGGAAAAGAGCGGTAGTGATTTCCACCTGCGGTTTCTATACCGCAGAGGGAAATTATGACGGCGTGTACAGTCTTTTTGACCATCTCTGTGGGAGGGGAAACTATACTACGATTTTCTGTGGGCAGGGGGAACTGTTTCGGGTGCCGGAGATGTCAGGACGCACCGGCGAATATCTCTCCTGTGTGGAGCAGGCGGGACGGGAGTATATCGACGGCGGGATATCTGCGCAGAGCAGAGAGCGGCTTGCGCAGCTTATATTGCCAAAGGAAATTTTTGAAGCCTGCGCGGACGCAAGCTGGGGCATAGAAAGAGAGAACGCCGGGTCTGGAAAGGACGGCGTTGATGACAAAAAGGAGTCGGAGACGCTTGCTTTTACCAGACAGATGGCGGCGCTTTACCGAAAGGGGAGCTGGCCCGGCAAGGACATCGTGCTGGAGATGTGCTACACGGACGTGGAGGAATGCTATCAGATTCTGTTGGGAAAGGACGGCAGCCATGTCTGCACGGACGGCACACTTACGGCGGATACCAGAATAGAGACGCCGGTCACCGTATGGCGTTCCATTGCGGCGGGAGAAATTCGGGGAGATGAGGCTATGATGCAGGGGCTTTATCATGTGAGGGGAGACTTTAACCTGATGCTGAAATGGGACGAATATTTCGGCGATTCCCGTCCGCAGACAAAACAGACGGGAGAGATCCCGGCACAGAAGAATACCGATATGAATATTATGCTGATTCCATGGATTGTATTCTGGGTGGCCACGTCCATCAGCAGACAGCCCGGGTGTCTGCTCAGCGTTGCGGCATGTGCGTTGGTGCCGTTGGTTTACTACAGACATAGGAAAACCTGGTACGATGTGCTCAGCGGTGCGCTGGTGACGGGATTTTCTGTGGCCATACTGGCGGGCGTATCCGAAAAACAAATGCTGCCGGTTTCCTATCTGGCATTCGGCGTTATGTGGCTGGCGTCCTGTCCGGGGAAGCGAGTGCCTCTTACGGCTCACTATTCCAAGAACAGCTATGGTGGTGAAGACGCCCTGCAAAATCCGCTCTTTATAAAGACAAACCGCATTTTAACCATGCTTTGGGGAATCCTTTATCTGGCTACGGCAGTTTTCAGCCTGTTTCTGATGCGGTCGCCGGTAAGCAGTCTGTCAGGGTTAATCAATTCTGTGCTGCCTGCCCTTATGGGAATTTTTACGGTATGGTTTCAGAGGTGGTATCCGGCGAGAGTGGCCAGAGGAAAATAGTTTCATGTGAGGGAAGGCAAATGGCTCTGATGTAGGAAGAGAGAAATAGAAGTCTGTTGACGGAATGGAAGGAAACATGAAGATAACAATACAGGATATTGCGCCCGGTGAAGAGGAAGAGATCATAGTAAGATGCAGGGATTTAGACGAGGCCCTTCTCCACATGATTCACGAGTTAAAGACAAGGCGCGGGAAATTTACGGTCACGGACAATGACAAGATCCGGCAGATTGATGCGGGGGATATCTATTATTTCGAGGCTGTGGACAATAAGGTGTTTCTCTATCTGGAACAGGATGTGTACGAGGTCAGATGCAAGCTGTATGAGATCGAAGAGGCGTATGCCAATACGGATTTTTTCCGGGCTTCCAAATCTGCGATTATCAATTTGGCCAAGGTGAAACAGTTCGCGCCGGACTTCGGTGGAAGGTTTGAGGCGCAGATGATGAATGGGGAGAGAATTATGATCTCCAGACAGTATGTGCCGGCACTGAAAAAGCGACTTGGCATGTGAGGGAGAAACAGTTATTGGGAAAAGGAAAACGGGCGCGGAAAACGGCGTGGAAATGAGGACTTATATGAGAGCTTATATAACGGAAGGTGTGAAAAAAAGAATGATGGAACTGCTGTTGACCTTCTGCATGGTCACGACAGGCAGCGTCCTTGTCTGTGCGGTGTATAACAAGGTATTCTGGCCGCAGGGCACGTTTCTGGAGTCGGATATTCTCTGGCAGCTTCTGGCGCTGGCGCTTGTGTGCAGTCTGGGCAACTTTATTCATCCCTATCGGGAAATCAGCCGCAGGCGTGCGGTGGTCAATAAGGTATTGCATTATCTGTATATCAATGTGGTGGTGATTGGCAGCGGTTATCTGTTTGCGTGGATGGATATAGGGAATCTTTTTATGTTGGCAGTTATGTTATTTGGAATACTGGCTGTTTTTGCTGCTGTTTCCTTTGTGATCTGGAGACTGCATGCAAGAGAGTCCGAGAATTTGAACAGAAAGCTCAGGGAGTATCAGAAGACGGGAGAAAGAGCGGTATAGACGGCAGGATGCCGACGATGAGGTTGTTCTTCCCATAGACGATTTCTGCATACTTGTGATAGAATGATAGAACAATGGGATTGATTTGGAGGATAGACGGATGAAGTTGAAAACAAGTTGGACATACAATTATAAAAAGGGATTGAAAGATCCTATGGTGTCAAACGATTATTATATGGAAGATGATAAAATATATTTCACTCTTTCCCTTGGGCTGAGAAGTTTTGACTCAGTGCTGCTTGAGTTAAATGTGAGGACACAGGAAGTCAGGGTGGTTTTTGAAGAGAATCATGTTGTGAGAACTGCAGGAATACATGAGAATGGTAAAATCTATCTCACAACCTTTAAAGGGATGGCTTACTGTGTTAATCTGGATGGGAGTATTTGCTGGGCGACAGAACTCGGTTCAAAGAATGCTTCCTTTAAAATGGCGCTGGATGGAGACAGATTCTATGTGTCAGATTATGCGGTTTTCTGTCTTGATAAAAACACGGGAAAAATCCTTTGGAAGAATCAGACTTACCAGAAAAAGAACAATTGTAATATTGTTTATGATGATAAAAATATATATGGTGGAGAACTTGACGGGAGTATATTCTGTTTAGATAAAATGTCAGGAGAGGTTCGTTGGGCGTATGGAAAAGACGAGTGGATAAGCAATATTGCGTTACTGGATTACAATAGGATGTTAGTAGAGCATATTCATGGGAAATTCTATATCATGGATTCGCAAAATGGTGAATTGATCTGTACAAGAGAAGCGAAGGGAAAGCTATATAATGAAGCGGTATTCGAGAAGAATAGAATGTATATTGGTGACGCGGATGCCGTGATGGATTCAAAAGCGGGAAATATGACTTGTTATGAGATGACGTCACAGAATGATCTTACGGAAATATTTTCTGTATACGTTGGAGGCGGTGTATCGACAAAGGCAGTCATAGATGGGGACAGGCTTTTCTTTGCGGCAGAAGATAATTACCTGTATTGTGTAGATAAGAATACAGGAGAAGAACTAATGCCGAAGAAGAAAACAAAAGGCATATGCAGAAATATTGTTGTACATGAAAAGAGACTGTTCCTGCTTAGCGATAAAGGTCAGGTTGAATGTCTGGAAATTCTGTGATTAACGCAATGGATAATAAAGTGGAAAGACAGGGGCGCTAATTGGGCGCCCCTGCCCCGATCTTCTTATCGCTGTGTAATATGTGGTTTACCAGCCATTCGGTCAGAAATTCCATCAGGTCCTCCAGCGTCTCCTGCTGGTTTTCGTCTATGTGGTCCAGATCCATCTCCTCCAGCCTCGACACAAAGGCTTCATGAGCCCGCTTCTGCGCCTCCAGCCCTTCATAGTGGATGCTCTCCATATAAAGCTCCTCATCCTGAAAGTGGAATTTGGTATAATCCCGCAGCTCCTCCAGAAGACGCACAATCTCGTCGTATTTATCAAAAGCAAATTCATCCGTCATGACACGGTACACATCCCCGATGATACGGAACAGCTCCCGGTGCTCTTTATCGATCAGCGGGATATTGGTCAGGTATGTATCGTTAAACTCCGGCGCGGTCCGTTCCTCCGAGGGTTTTAATTTGCCGATCATCAGGTCTGTGCTGATAATGTGGCGGTACAGCCAGGTTACAAGATACCGGAGCAGATCCTCAAGCATTTCCTGCTGCGCGTTGTCAGAGGAGAAGGAGTTTGTGATGCCGTTGATTTTGTCACGGAAGAAAAGGTGCTGTTTCTTTTGCAGGGAAAGCTCCGGGTGGCGGATGCTTTCCATGTAAGCCTCCTCATGCCGGAAATGCTCCTCCGCGTATTGCTCCAGCCGTTCGACCATCTCCATGATACGGTCGTATTTATCATTTAAAATCTGGTTATCCAATAATTCCTGTGTGTCGTTTATGATCCGAAAAAGCTCCCGGTGTTCGTTGTCGATTTCCTCCACGCCGATCAGACAGTCGTCTGTGAAATAATACATAATTGACATCCTCCCTAATAACGTTATTTTTGTTTTTCCTCTGCGCCTATTATATCACAAAGTGCAGAACAAACACAGATATCGGAAAAATATTTTGGCGGCCCGGAGAGTAATTTCGAAAGAGCGGGAGCCATGCGGCGGATTTGTTCTCCAGTGCTTGAAAAATTGACGGGAAAGGAGTATAATAATATTGTTTTTGTGAACAGACTTATGGGGAAGGATGTGGAGAGATTGGATAAGAAACAGGGTAGGACAAAGAGTTTGAAAACAACGCTGGTTTTAGTCTGCGCGGCGTTGGGTATCGTCATCGGGGCGGCGGTCGGCATGATCGGCGTTCTGACGATCCGGAATATTTCCAACGGCGCATACGATGAGTATGCGAAGGCGATGGACGACGGGTACCGGACGGAGATTAAGTCACAGGTACAGAGCGTGCTGGCGATTCTGCAGGCGGAGTATGACAAGGCGGCGGCAGGAACGCTGACGGAGGAAGAGGCGAAGGCGGAGGCGGCGGAGATCGTGCGCGCCATGCGCTACCGGGATGATGACAGCGGCTATTTTTGGATAGACGATAAGGATTACATACTGATTATGCACCCGATTCTTCCTGAGCAGGAAGGAAATAACCGTTATGGTCTGGAGGATCAGAACGGCATTATGATTATCCAGGAGATTATGAAGGTGTGCCAGTCCGCGGACAAGGGCGGCTATAATGAGTTTTCCTTTACAAAGGCGGACGGTGTGACCGTGGCGCCAAAGGTGGCTTATTCCGGCTATTTTGAACCTTGGGGCTGGGCCGTTTCCACAGGAAACTATGTGGACGACATGGAGATGGAGATGCAGGGAATCAAGGATTCGATTGTCAAAGAGTTTAACAATTCCTGCATTCTTATGGCAGGCTGCTGTGTTGTTCTTCTGATTATCACGGTGATAGTATCCTGCATTGTGGGCGAGTTTCTGGTGGTTCCGCTGCGCCGTGTCAAGGATTTTGCGGTCAGCATTTCCGAGGGCGATCTGACGGCGGATGTGGAAGTGAAGCAGAGAAATGAGATGGGCGTGGCGGCAGACAGCTTAAATACGGCCAGAGAGAAGATTCACGGCCTTATCATGTCTATTTCCGGGACAGCGCATAAAGTAGAGGAAATGACGGTAGAGTTCGACGAGAGCTTCCGGCATATGGAAAAATCCATCGGGGAAGTGGACATTGCGGTGGAGGAGATTGCCAAAAATATTACCGCGCAGGCGGCTTCCACATCGGATGCTACCGGCGAGGTCAATAAAATCGCGGAGGGGATTGACAGAACCACTAAGGAAGTGGCGGATCTGCGCGATAATTCCGACGCCATGAAGAAGCTGAGTCAGGACTGCTCCGATAAGCTGCAGGAGCTGGTGCAGGCGAATATGCGTACCAAGGAAGACGTGGTGAGTATGCAGACGCAGGCGGAGGCCACCAACGAGGCGGCGGATGCGATCAAGCAGGCGGCAGGGCTGATTGACGCGATTGCAGACCAGACCAATCTGCTGGCGCTGAACGCGTCCATTGAGGCGGCCCGTGCAGGAGAGAGCGGGAAGGGTTTTGCGGTGGTAGCCACAGAGATCGGTGCACTGGCCAACCAGTCAACGCAGGCAGTAGGAGAAATCTCGAATATTATCAATGATCTGGTAAACAAGTCGGTACAGTCCCTGCAGATTATGGAGAAGGTGAACGGGACAGTGGAGCATCAGGTGGATGTGTTAAACGATACCCAGAGCATCTTTAAGGATCTGTACGCGAATCTGGATCAGTGTATGGCATCCATTGTGAGCATTGAAGAAATGACGGAGGATATAGAGAGACAGAGACAGGGCATTACCACGGTGCTGGATACGTTAAACAGTCTGGCGCAGGACAATGCGGCATCCTCCGAGGAAACCTCCGCCATGACGGAGGAGCTTGGTCAGATTGTGGCCAGATCGAAGGAAATGGTGGAAGATTTAAAGGGCGATGTGGATCATCTGGTTGGCGGTGTGGAGCAGTTCTCCGTCTGAGTGGATTTCCGGGAAAATATCGGTTGACAAACCGGGACACCCTATGTATAATTGTTTGAGTGTGGATAGGAGTCTGCTATGTTCGTGAACCTGACAGAAGTGTTGACAAATGAGGACAGAGTTGTTTCCATGCAGGCTGAAGCGCAGATTGCTGAGGTTTCTGTCGGCGGGGAGAAATATCCGGTGTTAGCTTCATCACCGGTGGGCTTTGTTTTTACAAACACAGGCAAGGGCAGGGCACGGATCGAAGGGGAAGCGGTATTTACCTTTTCGGCGGGGTGCGACAGATGTCTGAAGCCTGTGGAGGAGGGACTGGAGATCCGCTTTACCAGAGAAGTGTGGGCGCCTGATATGGCGGCTGAGTCTTCGGTATACGAGGAACAGCCATTTATGGAAGGCTTCCAGTTGAATGTAGAGGACTTACTAATCAGTGAGATAGTGACAAGCTGGCCTATGAAGATTCTGTGTAAGCCGGATTGTAAGGGGATCTGCCCCACATGCGGCAGGGATCTGAATACGGGGACATGCGGTTGCGACACTTTTGTTCCTGATCCCAGGATGGCGGCGATCAAAGATATTTTTGAAGCGGATAAGGAGGTGTGACGATGTCTATTTGTCCTAAAAACAAATCTTCTAAAGCTAGAAGAGATAAGAGAAGAGCAAACTGGAAAATGACTGCTCCTACTTTAGTAAAATGCAGCAAGTGCGGCGCATTGATGGTGCCCCACAGAGTATGTAAGAAATGCGGAACATACAATAAAAAAGAAATCATCGCAGTTGATTGATCGATGTGACGGGCTTTTCGGGAACCTCCCGGAGAGCCTTGATTTTTATGGGCGGATTTAGTATATTATAACTATTCAAATATGGGCAGTACGGCAGAACTGCAGAGAAACGGAAGGTTGTAAATGAGCGATTGGATTAAAGTGGCTGTAGATGCCATGGGCGGAGACAATGCGCCGGTGGAGACAGTTAAGGGCGCTGTGGAGGCAGTAAACGAGAGCGGTAAGATTAAAGTGTATCTGGTGGGTAAGCAGGATGTTCTGGAAAGAGAGCTCGCCGGTTATACATATCCGAAGGAACGGATTGAGGTGGTACATGCCTCCGAGATCATCGAGACGGCGGAGCCTCCGGTGATGGCGATCCGCAAGAAAAAGGATTCTTCGCTTGTGAAAGCGCTGAATCTTGTGAAGGACGGCACCTGCGACGCCTATGTATCCGCGGGAAGCACCGGGGCGACTCTGGTGGGCGGACAGGTCATTGTGGGCCGGATTAAGGGCGTGGAGAGGCCGCCTCTTGCACCGTTAATTCCTACGGCGACGGGATGTTCTCTGCTGATTGACTGCGGCGCGAATGTGGACGCCAGACCTTCCCATCTGGTACAGTTTGCGAAAATGGGTTCGGTTTATATGGAATATGTAATGGGCGTGAAAAATCCGAAGGTCGGTATCGTGAATATCGGCGCTGAGGAGGAAAAGGGAAACGCCCTGGTGAAGGAAACCTTCCCTCTGCTGAAAAATTGCGCCGACATAAACTTTATCGGTAGCGTGGAGGCGAGGGATATTCCGGCGGGAGCGGCGGACGTGATCGTCTGTGAGGCTTTTGTGGGAAATGTGATATTAAAAACTTATGAAGGCGTGGGACTGACGCTGATCTCCAAGGTGAAGGAGGGCATGATGACCTCCCTGCGCAGCAAGATTGGCGCGCTTTTAGTGAAGCCCGCGTTGAAAACGACTTTGAAGGCATTTGACTTGGAACAGTATGGCGGCGCGCCGCTTTTGGGACTTAAGGGGCTGGTGGTGAAAACCCACGGCAGTTCAAAGGCGAATGAAATAAAAAATTCTATTCTACAGTGCATTGCCTTTACGGAACAAAAGATCAGTGAAAAGATCCGGGAGAGGGTAAAGTAAAAAACGATAAGATACCGATAGCGGGAGACGCTTTAGAAAGCGGAGAGGTTTGTTTTGCTATGGAATTGGAAAAATTACGGGAAGTGATAGCGGGGGTTTTAAGCGTAGACCCGAATGAGATCACGGAAGAGACTACCTTTCTGGAGGATCTGGGGGCGGATTCTTTGGATGTATATCAGATTATCATGGGAATTGAGGATGCCTTTCAGATTGATATACCTGCCGGGAAGGCGGAGCGCATCACTACGGTGGGCGAAGCGGTGGAACTGATTAAGAGCAGCAGGGAGTAAGCGGTTGGCCCCTTCTGATGAGGAAGGGGCTTTTCCATGCGGAGGTTTTTATGACGGACGACATGTTTGGCACGTTGGAAGAAAAAATTGCATACAGGTTCCGGGACAAAAAGCTTTTGCGGCAGGCGCTCACCCACAGCTCTTATGCCAACGAGATGAAGATTAATAGATACGAGGACTATGAGCGGCTGGAATTTCTGGGGGACGCCGTGCTTGAGCTTGTGAGCAGCGATTTTCTTTTCCGGGAACGGGAGGAGACGCCGGAGGGTGAGCTGACCAAGATGCGGGCCTCCATGGTCTGTGAGCCGGCGCTCGCTTACTGTGCGCGGGATTTGTCTCTGGAGCAGCATATTCTTCTTGGAAAGGGAGAGGAGGCTACCGGGGGGAGAAGCAGGGACTCCATTGTTTCGGATGTGATGGAGGCGGTAATCGGCGCGATTTATCTGGATGGCGGACTGGAGGAGGCTTCGGCTTTTATTCACCGCTTTGTTCTTTCGGATTTGGATCACAAACAGCTTTTTTACGATGCCAAGACGATTCTGCAGGAGGTCGTGCAGCAGGAGAATGCGGGCGCGCTTCGCTATGAACTCGTGAAAGAAGAGGGGCCGCAGCACAATAAGGTTTTTGAGGTGGAGGCCTACGTGGGGGAACAAAAGGTGGGATATGGCGTTGGACACTCCAAGAAGGCGGCACAGCAGCAGGCGGCATATCAGGCTCTTCTTGCAAGAAAAGAAAGGTAATATATGTATTTAAAAAGTATAGAAGTACATGGATTTAAATCCTTTGCAAATAAAATTAAGTTTCAGTTCCACAACGGTATCACGGGCATTGTGGGACCGAACGGCTCCGGAAAGAGCAACGTGGCCGACGCGGTCAGATGGGTGTTGGGAGAGCAGCGCATCAAACAGCTGCGCGGCGTGTCCATGCAGGATGTGATCTTTTCCGGGACAGAGCTGAGAAAGCCGCTGGGTTACGCCTATGTGGCGATTACGCTGGATAATTCCGACCATCAGCTCCCCATTGATTTCGATGAGGTGACCGTGTCGAGACGGCTGTACCGCTCCGGGGAGAGCGAGTATATGTTAAACGGTACGCCCTGTCGTCTGAAAGATGTCAACGAACTGTTTTACGATACCGGTATCGGTAAGGAGGGTTACTCCATTATCGGACAGGGTCAGATTGATAAAATCTTAAGCGGCAAGCCGGAGGAGCGCAGGGAGCTTTTTGACGAGGCGGCCGGCATTGTGAAATTCAAGAGAAGAAAATATGCGGCGCAGAAAAAGCTGGAGACGGAAAAGCAGAATTTACTGCGCGTGAATGATATTCTGGCGGAGCTGGAAAAGCAGACGGGGCCGCTGGAAAAGCAGGCGGAAAAAGCAAGGATTTACCTTCGCAGGAAGGAGGAGTTAAAAACCCTTGACGTCAATGTTTTCCTGCTTGAAAATGTACGGATCACGGAGCAGTTGAAGGATGTGGATGAAAAGCTGAAGATTGCCTCCGGGGATCTGCAGGAGACCACCGAAAAATATGAGTCCGCCAAGGAGGAGTACGAGCAGATCCAGAGCCGTATCGAGCAGCTGGATGCGGAGATTGAGGCGGCGAGGGCTACACTCACGGACACAGGCGTGATGCGTTCTAAACTGGAGGGTGAAATCAACGTCTTAAAGGAGCAGATTCACTCCGCAGAGGGCAATGAGGAACATCTGCAGACGCGGATTAACAGCATCAGCGAACAGCTGTCCGAGAGGGACAAAGAGCGGGAAACCATTCTTGCGGAAAAGCAGGAGATCGACGAAAAGCTGACGGCTCTGGAGGAGGAGCGGACGCAGGCGAGAGAACTGCTTGAGCAGACCCAGAGCGAGATAGAAACCTTAAATAATCATATTGAAAGCGGAAAGAATACCATTATTGAGGCGTTAAATAACCGGGCTACCATCAAATCAAGGCTGGGGCGCTTCGACACGATGCTGGAGCAGGTGAATATCCGAAAGGCGGAGCTAAATTCCCGGCTTCTGCGCGCCAAGTCTGACGAGGTTGCGCAGACGGAGACGATCAAAAAGCTGGAGGAGGAGTTTGAGGCTATCACCGCATCCATCAAGACACTGACGGAGCAGCAGGAGCTTATGGAGGAGCGTCTCGCCGGCGTGAGGGACGAGCTGGCCGGAAAGGATCAGAAGCTTCGGGACACACAGGTGCTCTACCACCAGCAGAAATCCAAGCTGGAGGCGCTTTCCAATCTGACGGAGCGTTACGAGGGCTACGGCGGCAGTGTTAAGGCTGTCATGGAGAAAAAGGAGAACGAGAAGGGCATTATCGGCGTTGTGGCTGATATTATCCAGGCGGAGGCAAAGTACGAGACGGCTATAGAGACGGCGCTGGGCGGCAATATCCAGAATATTGTGACGGAGGATGAGGAGACCGCCAAGCGTATGATCGGCTTTTTAAAAAAGGCCAGAGCCGGGCGAGCCACTTTTCTGCCGCTTACAAGCATTACCCATCCTCAGGAGTTTAAAAACCAGGAGGCATTGAAGGAGCCGGGCGTAGTAGGGATGGCGGACAAGCTTGTAAAAATCGAGAAAAAGTACCAAAATGTAGCCAAGGCTATGCTGGGGCGCATTATGGTAGTTGACAATGTGGACAATGCGGTAAAGATCGCCAGAAAATTTGATTACGGCATTCGTATGGTTACGCTGGAGGGAGAGCTTCTCGTGCCCGGCGGCGCCATCAGCGGCGGCGCGTTTAAGAATAACTCCAATCTGCTCGGCAGACGCAGGGAGATGGAGGAGCTGGAGAAAAAAGTAAAGCAGTATGTGAAGGAGATCGACCAGATCTTAAATGAGATCGAGGATACCAAGCGAGGCCGCAATAAAATGCGTCTTGAGATCGAAGATATCAAGGGACAGATCCAGCGGAAATTTATCGAGCAGAATACCGCCAGAATGAATGTGATGCAGGCGGAGGAGAAGAAGAGCGAAACCACTGAAGGGTTTGGCGAGTTAAAGACAGAGGAGCAGGATATCGAAACCCAGATCGGCGAGATCCGGGCCGGCAAGGAGGAGGCGGCAAAGGAGCTGTCCGATTCCGAGGCGCTCGAAAAGAGCGTGGAAACCCAGATCGCCGGGTTTCAGACACAGCTCGAGGAAAAGCGTGCGCTGGAATCCGAGCAGGCGGCTCAGATGGCCGAGTGGGACGTGGAAGTGGAAAAAATGCGGCAGACTGCCGACTTTAAACGGCAGAATCTGGAGCGTGTGGACGGCGAGAGAGCACGCTTTCAGGCGGAGCTGAATGAGGTGAAGGAAGGCCTGCATCTGGGCAAGGAGGAAGTGGAGCGCAAGAAGGAGAACATTCTCGAGATCGAGAGGACCATTGCGGCTTCCCATACGGCGCAGACAGATGCGGAGAAGAAACTCAAAGAGGACACGGAGACAAAGGAGGAGCTTTCGGGAAAGCAGAAGAACTTCTTTGGCACCAGAGAAGAACTTTCCCAGCGTATGACGGCGCTGGACAAGGAAGTATACCGGTTAAACGCCCAGAAGGAGCGGATGGAGGAATCGATCGAGTCCCAGATCAATTATATGTGGGATGAGTATGAGATCACCCTCTCCGACGCGGAAGGTTTGAAGAACGAAGAAATGACCGATCTGCCGGCCATGAAACGGGAGATCGGCAATTTAAAAGATGCGATCAGGAAGCTGGGCGACGTGAACGTAAATGCCATCGAGGATTATCGGAACCTGATGGAGCGTTATACGTTCCTAAAGACGCAGCATGACGATCTGGTGGAGGCGGAGAAAACGCTGCTCGGCATCATCGAGGAGCTGGATACCTCCATGCGGAAACAGTTTAACGAAAAATTCGCCCAGATCAACCGGGAGTTTGACAAGGTATTTAAAGAACTGTTCGGCGGCGGAAAGGGTTCCCTCGAGCTGATTGAGGAGGAGGACGTGCTGGAGGCGGGTATTCTCGTGATTGCACAGCCGCCCGGAAAGAAGCTGGTCAATATGATGCAGATGTCCGGCGGGGAGAAGTCGCTGACGGCGATCTGTCTGCTTTTTGCGATCCAGAATCTGAAGCCTTCGCCTTTCTGTCTCTTGGACGAGATCGAGGCAGCGCTTGACGAGAACAATGTGACGCGCTTTGCCAAGTATCTGCACAAGCTGACGAAGAGCACGCAGTTTATTGTCATTACCCACAGGCGGGGTACCATGGAGAAGGCGGACCGGCTTTACGGTATCACAATGCAGGAAAAGGGAATCTCCACGCTGGTGAGCGTCAACCTGATAGACAAAGAGCTGGAATAGCGCGAAAAGAAGTTCTAATGCTCACAGCAGAGGCTGTTTCGCAAAGAACTTCTATAGTTTCGCGCAGGAGAATGCCTAAAGAACAGCATTCTCCGCATGGATGAAAGGGAAGATATGAGCGAAGAGAAGAAGGGTTTCTTTGGCAGGCTGAAAGCGGGCCTGACCAAGACAAGGGATAATATTGTACACAGCATGGACTCGGTGTTCGGCGGATTTTCCAATATTGACGACGACTTCTATGAGGAGCTGGAGGAAATCCTGATTATGGGAGATATCGGTGTGAATGCCACCGAAGAGATTCTGGAGCGGCTGAAAAAGCAGGTTCGGGAAAACCATATCAAGGAGCCGGCAGCCTGCAGGGAACATCTGATTAACAGCATCAGCGAGCAGATGGCAGTGGGAGAGACCGCTTACGATTTTGAGAAAGAACGGTCGGTGGTGATGCTGATAGGTGTCAACGGCGTGGGAAAAACCACTACCGTGGGCAAGCTTGCGGCACAGCTCAAGGGACAGGGGAAAAAGGTGCTGATCGCGGCGGCGGATACGTTCCGCGCGGCGGCGGGAGAGCAGCTTTCGGAGTGGGCGGCCCGTGCCGGGGTGGATATGATCGGCGGCACGGAAGGCGCGGATCCGGCCAGTGTGATTTTCGATGCGGTGAGCGCGGCGAAGGCCAGAAACGTGGATGTGTTATTGTGCGATACGGCGGGGCGGCTCCACAATAAAAAGAATCTGATGGAAGAACTGAAAAAGATCAACCGCATTATCGACAGGGAGTTCCCGGACGCCCACAGGGAAAATCTGATTGTTTTAGACGGCACCACGGGGCAGAACGCCTTGCAGCAGGCAAAGGAGTTTGGAGAGGTGGCGGATGTGACAGGCATTATTCTGACGAAGCTGGACGGGACGGCAAAGGGAGGCATCGCGGTGGCGATCCAGTCGGAATTACGGTTCCCGGTGAAGTATATTGGTGTGGGAGAGTCCATAGAGGATTTACAGAAGTTTGATGCGAAGCAGTTTGTGGATGCGCTTTTTGACGTGAAGGAAGAGCAGTAGTTGAGGTTCACAGTCGAAATGCGCATATACTGCGCATTTACGACCCGAGACAGTAAATTATGAGAGCATTTGCGCCTCGCCGCAGGCGACTTGGAATGCGCAAATGCCGTTACTATGAGCAGTGGGAAACTGCGAATAGAAACAAGAGTAAGGAGGCACAGTGGGGATGGAGGCAATGTCGTTAGATAAGTTTGAGGAAGCCTATGAGGTCGTGAAGGAGGTAACCTCGGAGACGAAGCTTGTGTACAGTGATTATTTCAGTATGCAGACCGGGAATAAGGTTTATCTGAAACCGGAGAATATGCAGCTTACGGGGGCATATAAGCTCAGGGGCGCCTACTATAAGATCAGTACGCTGACGGAGGAAGAGCGGGCCAGAGGTCTGATTACGGCCTCCGCCGGAAACCACGCCCAGGGAGTGGCTTACGCGGCCAAATGTTATGGGGTGAAGGCGGTGATTGTGATGCCTACCACAACCCCGCTAATTAAAGTCAACCGCACCAAGAGCTATGGGGCGGAGGTCATCCTGCACGGGGACGTGTATGATGAGGCATGTGCCCACGCGCTGGAGCTTTCAGAGAAGAACGGTTATACTTTTGTGCATCCTTTTGACGACCTGGATGTGGCTACGGGACAGGGAACCATCGCCATGGAGATCATAAAAGAACTTCCTCTGGTGGACTATATTCTGGTGCCGATCGGCGGCGGCGGCCTTGCCACCGGCGTATCTACGCTGGCGAAGCTCCTGAATCCGAAAATCAGGGTGATCGGCGTGGAGCCTGCGGGCGCCGCCTGTATGCAGGCGTCCATCGAGGCGGGAAAGGTGCAGACCATGGCGCAGGTCAATACCATTGCGGACGGTACAGCGGTGAAAACGCCGGGTGAAAAGATTTTCCCCTATGTGAGCAAAAATCTGGATGCCATCATTACCGTGGAGGATGAGGAGCTGGTGGTGGCTTTCCTCGATATGGTGGAAAATCACAAGATGGTGGTGGAAAATTCCGGGCTTCTCACGGTGGCTGCTTTAAAGCATCTGGATGTGAAGCACAAAAAGATCGTTTCCATCTTAAGCGGCGGCAATATGGATGTGATTACCATGTCCTCCGTGGTACAGCAGGGACTTGTGCTGCGCGACAGGATATTTACCGTGTCGGTGCTTCTGCCGGATAAGCCGGGAGAGCTTTCCCGGGTGTCGGATGTGATCGCGAAACAGAGCGGCAACGTCATCAAGCTGGAGCACAACCAGTTTGTCTCCATCAACCGCAATGCGGCGGTGGAGCTTCGGATTACACTGGAGGCTTACGGCACGGAGCACAAAAACCAGATCATCAAAGCGCTGGAAGATCATGGCTATCAGCCTAAACTCGTGCGGGCGAGCGTGTAGGCGCGTGTTAGATGGATATGATATTCGCGATGGCAATGAGCAGTGCGCAGACAGACGAATAAACGCGGCGGGGAGCTTGCTCACCGAAGTGATTATTCGGATGGATGCATAGGGGTGCTAAGCGCCGGTGGCGCTTGTTTAGCACGGACCGTAGCGGAGCGAAGACAGCCCGCGAGCGAGGAAAACCGAAGGTTTTTCGAGCATGCACTGCGAATGATATAATTTTAAGATGGATATGATATACAGAAAAAGGCAGGACTCATATTCATGAAGAAAGTAAAGAAATATGTTATTATTACATTAGCGGCATTTGTCTATGCCGCCGGGGTCAGTCTTTTTACAGACCCAAACGATATGGCGCCGGGCGGCGTGACAGGTATTTCCATTATTTTAAGCAGATTTCTGCCGGTCAGCACAGGTACGCTTATTTTTCTGATCAATGTGCCGATCCTGATTTTTGCGGTCTGGAAATTCGGGCATGAGCTGACGATGTCCACCATTTATGCCACGATGCTGATTTCGATTTTCACAACCTGGTTGGAGCCGTTTGGGGCGGCTACGGACGATATCCTTCTGGCGGCGCTTGTGGGCGGCAGTCTGACAGCCGTATCAGTCGGCGTGATCATGCGCGCGGGAGCCACCACGGGAGGTATGGACATTATCGTCAAGGCGCTGCGGCTTCGTTTCCCGCATTTGAAGACAGGAAAGATATTCTTTATTGCGGACGCGCTGGTGGTGACTCTCTCCGGCATCGTATTCCGGGATCTGAATGCCGCGCTGTATGCGGCGATTTCCACCATCTGTACCTCCGTGGTGATGGATATTGTGCTCTACGGCAGGGATGAGGCGAAGCTATTGTATATTATCAGCAGCAGGGCGGAGGAGATTGCGGGGCGCCTTTTGTCGGATCTTGATATCGGCGTGACATATATAAAAGGGCAGGGCGCATATAGTGGAGATAACAAGAGGGTGATTATGTGTGTGGTGAAAAAGCCCGTGTCGCCCAGAGCGGAGGAGATTGTAAAACAGGAGGATCCCCATTCCTTTATGATTATCACGAGTGCGACAGAAGTGTTTGGGGAAGGGTACAAAAGCTACTTTAGTGAGCGTGTGTAGCGGCATGCGCATATAAAAGGAGAGTTTATGCAGGAGAATCATTCGCAGGGAAAGCGCAGCAGGAAGAAGCGGAGGAGAAGTGAGAACAGTATCCTCGCAGGCTCCATTCTTCTCTGTATCGTCACTTTGACGGCGGTAACGATCTGCCTGGTAACGGTATTCCAGTACCGGGCGGTTCAGCAGAAGAACACGGCGGTTATGAGCGAGCTGGAAGCCATCCGCCTGAAAGAGGAGGCTGCCTACAATCAGGCGGAAGTGGACGCCATGATTGAGAGTGCAGTGGAGGAAGCGGAGGAGAAAACCGGTGAAGAGGTGAAGGAGAGATACCTTGGCGCCATAAAGGAGTTTATGACTTCCGGGCTGGGAACGACGGCGATGCTCCGGGATTTCTTTCCGGATGAGATTGTTGTGGCGGACAGCGGCAAGTACTATTTCTTCCCGATTCTGGAGGAGCTGGCCAGAAATACATACGATCCGGACGCCTTTATGGCGGACGGGGACGGTGTCATGCACTATTATGTGGATGGGGAGCGGGCTTCCCGTAAAGGTATAGATGTTTCCCGCTATCAGGATAAAATCGACTGGGAGAAGGTGGCGGATGACGAAGTGGATTACGCTTTCATCCGTCTGGGCATCCGGGGGTATACGGAAGGTGAGATTCTGGAGGACGAAACGTTTGAGACCAATATCAGCGGAGCGTTAAAAAATGATATTGATGTGGGCGTTTACTTTTTTACCCAGGCCCTGAGCGAGGAGGAGGCCGAGGAGGAGGCCGAGTTTGTGATTGAGTCCATCGCGCCCTACAAGGTGACATACCCTGTGGTGATTGACGTGGAGGCAGTGACGAGCACGAAGGCCAGAGGAAATGATCTGACCAGCGAAGAGCGGACGAAATACTGCATCGCCTTTTGCGAAAAGATCAAAGAGGCCGGCTATACGCCTATGATTTACGGCAATTTAAAGACCTTTACGCTGCTTTTGAACATAGAGGAACTGGAGGAATATGACAAATGGTTTGCCTACTATGACGACATGTATTATTTCCCCTATGACTTTAAGATCTGGCAGTACACCAACAAGGGGAAAGTGTCCGGCATCAAGGGCGACGTGGATATGAATATCAGTTTTGAGAAACCAAAGGAAGATGATGGGGATGACGATTAGTCAGTCCGGCCGCAAGACATCTTAATACGGCCTGCTTCCGATCACGATGAAGGCACTGAATATTTACAATATACAAAAAAAGAAAGGCAGGGTTACGACATGAAATACGAATTTGAAGGTACTGTAGAATTTCGGGAGAATGAAAATGCCATCTCCGTGCCCTTCAATGTCTGGGAGGTATGTGAGAAGGTGGGAGATGCGCCGGTACGCGTCTGCTTCGACGATGTGTGCTTTATCTGCGATCTTTTACCGAAGGGGCAGGGATACTATGACATTCCGGTCAGTCAGGATACACTGTCCAAGGTTGAGCTTGGAAAGAAATATCTGATTTCCATTGAGATCGTGGGCAATGTGCTGAGCGGAGGCGGGGACAGTCCCTACAGTGTGGAGCATCCGATCCGCAAAATTGACGGGGTGGATCTTGTGACACAGCCTTGGGACGGCCTGTGCGGACAGTCCTGCATTGCCATGATCGCGGGAACCACGCTGGACGAAGCCTGTGATATTATGAAGTGCAGGGAATGGCAGGCGAACATGAGCAAGATGATCGCTACGCTGGAGTATCTGGGCATCCGCCATGCGGATAAGATTGTGTATACGCTTGGAAAAGAAGTGGAGCTGCCGAAATGCACGATCATCATGGAGCGTATGGGAAGATACAGCCATTATCTGGTAGGGTATGACGGAAAGTATTACGACCCCAATCTGGGTGTGATCAAGGAGTTTGATCTGGCAAAGATGGTGGGATATCTGGAGATCATTGTGTAATCGCGGCGGTGATGCCAAAAGAGGCGCCGCAACGTGTTTAAACGGCAGGTATCCATATATGAGAAAAGCTGTCCTCTGCAATACAGGAGACAGCTTTTCTCATTACTTATATGGAAACCGAATCAGGTTTCGTTCATTTTATGGATGGATTCAGCAATGCTGTTGGCATCCTGTGTGATCTTTTTATAGATCTGGGTGGACTGTTTGGAGAAGGCGCCCATCTGCTTCGCAATGATACCGAAGCCTGCGCCTGCCGCACCGACCCTTGCGGTTTCGATGGAGGCGTTTAACGCCATAATGGTCTGCTTGGATGCGATAGCCTCAAGCTCCTTGGTGTTTTCCTTGATCCGTGCCACGGTTTCTGTGGCGTTAGCGATTTCTTCTTCCCATACATGGATTTTTTTATACTCTGTGGCGTTCATATATTCCTGAAGAACCATGCGGTTTACTACGTCGCCCAGAAGAGAGGCGGCAGCGTTGATCGATTTTTCGGAGCGAACGGGCACTTTATGGACGGCACGGACATAGGATTCCGGGTTGATGCCAAGTTCTTCGGCAATCTGTGTAAATTTTTCTTCGTCAGGTTCGTTGGGCAGAACCTGTCCGCCGATGACAGCGCCGAGCTTTTCACCGTTCATAATAATATCGATAGAGAAATCCATTAATCCCGCATGACATTCATAGACGCCTTTTCCGGCAGCGTCGCACTTCTGACAGCGTTTCGCACCTTCAGCGCAGCCTCTTGTGTGCTTCATGCAAAATTCCGTAAAGCCGCTTCCCTTTGTCAGATAGTTGCCTTCGGTGTCAATGGCAACGGCAGCAAGGCCGGTAGCGGCAGAAAAAGCATCCTGAATTTCCTGCAATTGCGACAGATCCATAAAATCTGAGAGTTTCATGTCAATTCTCCTTCCTTCCACATTACTGTATCTATTATAGCATGTTTTTTGGGGAATGCCTATCTTTTTGTATGGTATAATACAGAATAATAATGCAAAGGCGGGAAAGTGGGATGACGGAAATATATTATGCGGAGGATGATCCGGGTATTGCAGAGCTGGTGAAGGCGTATCTGGAGCGGAAGAACATAAAAGTGTCGGTATACGGCACGCTTGCGGATCTGAGACAGGCGCTTGCAAAGCGTCCGCCTGCGATGGTGCTGCTTGACTGGAATATGCCGGATGGGTGTGGGGACAGCCTGTGCCGTTGGATTCGGGGGAACTGGAAGGAGCTGCCGGTTATTTTCCTTACGGTGCGCGGTGACAGCGCGGATATTGTCTCGGGCTTTGAGAGCGGTGCGGACGATTATGTGGTGAAACCCTTCGCGCTGGAGGTATTGTACTCCAGAGTACAGGCGCTCTTTCGGAGAAGCGGGAACGTGAGCGGGCAGTATCTGTCCTGCGGCGGAATCGCGATGGATGTAAGCAGCAGACGCGTCACCTGTGGAGCGGAGGAGGTAACTTTAAGCGAAGTGGAGTACCAGACGCTTTTATGTCTGATGAGAAATAAGGGAAGAATTGTAACCAGAGCAAAACTGCTGGAACAGGTGTGGGATGTAAACGGAAACTATGTGAATGACAACACATTGACTGTTACGGTCAAACGCATTCGGGACAAGCTGCATCAGCCGGTTTGTCTGAAAACGGTCAGAAGCGTAGGTTACCGCATGGAGGACACAGATGTATATGCGTGAAATAAAAAACAGGAGGGCGGCCCGGAGAAACGCTCTGGCGGTTGGTCTGACCGGCTTGGGCGCTGCGGTTATGCTGGCTGCGGGCGGTTATGGATACCGTCTGGCCGGTTTGGTTCTTCTGGCAGCCGGGTTTTTATGCCAAAAGAGAGGGCAGAGTCTGCGCATACAGGCGTTGACAGACTATCTGGAGCAGGCCAATTCAGGGAATGCGCCGGTTCTTTCCGCGCTGGGAGAGGATGCCTTTTCCAGACTGGAGGATCAAATCTATAAGACGGTGACTTACCTTTATCAGACCAGAGAGGAGGCTGTGCGGTCGAAAGATGAATTTGCAAAGAATCTGTCCAATATTGCACATCAGATTAAGACGCCGATAACGGCGATCTCCCTGTGCGTACAGACCATGGATACGGAGGAAGAGAAAGGAGGGCGGGAACAGATCCGGAGACAGCTTATAAGGCTGACGCATCTGGAAGAAGCCCTGCTCCTTTTAGCCCGTTTGGATGCAGGCACTTTGGCTTTAAAGAGGGAGGAGACGGATGTCTATACGCTGCTTATGCTTGCGGCGGATAATCTGCAGGAGATTTTCGGACAGTCGGGAGTATCCGTTGCCATCCCTGAGCTGGGGGAGACGACGGTAAAGGTCGATCTTGACTGGACCATGGAGGCCGTTATGAATCTGATGAAAAACTGCGCGGAGCACAATGCGGGGGGATGTGTCCACTGTTCCTATGGGTATAATCCTCTGTATACGGAAATTCTGATATGGGATGAAGGGGCGGGATTTGACAGAGAGGATGTACCCCATCTTTTTGAACGGTTTTACCGTGGCAAAAACGCGGGAGAGGACGGCATCGGCATCGGACTCGCGCTTGCAAAGGAGATAATCGGGCGGCAGAACGGCACCATACGCGCGAGAAATCTGCAGGAGGGCGGCGCCTGTTTTGCAATTCGCTTTTACTGTCACTGAGTTGTCACTTTCACCTGCTATGATGGGAGGGTAAGGCGGCAGTGAAACGTTTTGGGTAAGGGAGCAGTATTTGGGGAACCGCCGCTGTCAAATGATGGTTTTGGGACAGGAGGAAACAGACAGATGCCTATTTTAACATGTGAAGGAGTTGGCAAGGTGTATGGTTCCGGGGACAATCGGGTGGAGGCGTTATCCGGCATTGACCTGACGGTTGACAGGGGAGAATTTGTGGCGGTTACCGGGTCTTCCGGCTCGGGAAAATCTACGCTGCTGCATATTCTGGGAAGCGTGGATAAGCCTACGGACGGCAGGGTGACAGTGGAGGGGACGGATCTTTCCGGGCTGAGTCAGACGCAGGCGGCAATTTTCCGGCGCAGAAAGGTGGGGCTGGTGTATCAGTTTTATAATCTGATCCCCACGCTGACGGTGCGGAAAAATATTCTGATGCCGCTTACACTGGACAAAAAGAAACCGAATGAGGCGTATTTTGAGGAGGTGGTAAAGTCGCTCGGTATTTCTGAGAGGCTGGAGGCTTTGCCGGGCCAGTTGTCGGGCGGACAGCAGCAGAGGGTGGCCATTGCCCGCTCCCTGATTTATCGTCCGGCCCTGCTTCTGGCGGATGAGCCGACAGGGAATCTGGACCAGAAAAATTCCGGGGAGATCATGGACATGCTTAAGCTTTCCAACCGAAACTTTAAGCAGACCATACTGCTGATTACCCACGATGAGAAGATCGCTCTGGAGGCGGACAGAATCATAACCATAGAAGACGGCCGCATTGTCGGCGACGTTAGAAGGGGGTAGCGGGATGTGGAGAGAATATTCGTCGGGTTATCTGAAACATAACCGTGCCGCGGCCGGTTCCGTTATGACGGCGGCCTTTATTTCGTCTTTGCTTTTGTCGTTGCTAAGCAGTCTTTTTTACAATATGTGGAAGTATGAGGTGGAAAGGCTGCGGGCGGAGGGGGATCAATATGCGCTTATGGCCATGTATCTGGCGCGTGACGCCAATGATGAGGCGCCCAGGCTTGTGTTTCCGCTGTTTCTTCTGATTATGGGACTGGCGTCGTTTTCTCTGATTGTTATCATCCACAATGCCTTTGCGGTGTCCATGCAGGCGAGAATCCACCAGTTTGGCATTTTAGCCAGCATCGGTGCGACGCCGAAGCAGATACGGCGGTGTCTTTTACAGGAGGCGGCTTTCTTGTGCGCAGCGCCGGTTTTGGCGGGAACCCTGCTTGGCATTGCTGGCTGTAAGGGGATTCTTGCCTTGCTGGAGACGCTGATGCGGGAGGTGGAAGGCAGAAGGCCTGTGGTTTTTGGTTATCATCCGTTGATTCTGGTATTATCGCTTTTTGCAACGGGGATCACCGTAGGTCTGTCCGTCTGGCTGCCGGCCCGGAAACTGAGTGTGATGACGCCGCTGGAAGCCGTCAAAAACACAGGGGAGCTGCAGCTGAAAAGGAAAAAACATTCCCCGGTACTTTTATTTTTGTTTGGCGTGGAGGGAGAACTGGCAGGAAATGCGCTGAAGGCGCAGCGAAAAGCGCTCAGGACTGCTGCAGTATCCCTGTTGTTTTCCATGACGGCTTTTACGCTCATGCAGTGTTTTTTTACCCTTTCTGAAATCAGTACGAGGGAAACCTACTTTGAGAAATATCAGGATGCCTGGGATATTATGGTTACGGTAAAAGATACGGAGATAGGAGACTTTGGGGAGACGGAACGGCTTCGGGAGATCCCGGGTGTGGAAAACGTGATTGTGTATCAGAAAGCGATGGCGAAAAGCTGTATCACAGAAGAAGAAATGAGTGAGGAAATGAAGGCGAACGGGGGATTTTCCCATGATTCCGGAAAGTATGTTACGCAGGGGGAAGCCGGTTTTTGGGTGAACGCGCCGGTTATGATACTGGACGATGCGGCCTTTCTGGAATACTGTGAGCGGATCGACGCCCCGCAGCGGACAGACGGGGCGGTGATTCGGAACCGGATCTGTGATGTGACCAATCCGGATTTCAGGCATCCGCAGTATATGCCCTATATCAGGGGCGGCAGTCCGGCAGGACTTTCGGCGCAGACAGACAGGGAGGCGGCCGTGGAGATTTCGGCTTTGGCATATACGGATCAGGTCCCTGTTTTAAGGGAGGAGTATGCCACACTCGATAAGTATGAGCTGGTACACTTTGTGCCGGTAAGCCTGTGGAAAGAAGTGGAAAAACAGATAGGCGGCGCAGAGAAAGATACGCTTGTCCGGATACTTTGCCGGGAGGGCGTAAGTCTGGAGGAGCTTGACAGGATACAGGCGGAAATTGAAAAAAATCTTGCGGGAACTTATACGACTGAGAGCGAGAACCGCATCCGGGAATATGAAACCAACGACCAGAAGATACAGGGAATGATGGTCGTATTGGGGAGCTTTTGTGTTCTGCTTGCCCTGATCGGCGTGGGCGATGTGTTTTCCAATACGCTCGGCTTTGTGCAGCAGAGGAAAAGGGAGTTTGCCAGATATCTGTCGGTGGGTATGACGCCGCGGGAGCTTAGGAAAATGTTCTGCATTGAGGCGTTTGCCCTTGCGGGACGCCCGATGCTGTGGGCGGCGGCTGTGGCCTTTTTGGCGGTGGGAGCCATGCTGAAGGCAAGCTATGTGGATGCGGCGGAATTTCTGGCCGAGGCGCCTTTCTTTTCGATAGGTGTGTTTATGCTGGCGGTCGGCGGGACGGTGGCTTTCGCCTACTATGTAAGCTGGCGTAAGATGCGGAAGCTCAATCTGGCTGAGGTTTTGCGGGATGATACGATGATGTAGGGTGTGTCACGAAAAATACCTGCTCATACAAAACTACTAGTTGAACTGGTGGTTGGTGACTGGTGCCTGTATGGAAATAACGGACAGTCAAAAACGATCTATTGAAAAAAAGAAGCATATTGTAATTGTATGACAAAGAAATGTGTGCTATACTCCATTCATGGGAAAACCATAGAGCCAAAGGCGGCTGCCCTTCATTTCGGAGGGGCTAACCCTCCAGACGAAAGGAAGGAGGGAGGCCAATGTATATTACATATTCGGATGTAATCCAGTTTGGAATATTCATTGTCACCCTGATCGGGCTGTGTTACACAGTCTTCAAGGGCAGAAAATAGCCGCCACTATTCGCAGTAGTGACGGCTAATCTTGTAAAAGGTTAATGCTAAACACTTATTGAGGGTAGCCGCTTCTATGGTTTTCCCTTTTTCTGTCTATAATATAGCATATCCGGCAGCAGGGGGCAAGGAAAAATTGATGCTGATGGGATGGATAGAAATATGAATATAAAAACGGAATAAAAGAATTGGAGGCAAAGGAGTGTCAAGAAAAAATACTTGACACATCCGTTCCCTTATTGTAAAATGCAAAAGTCGGTGATTGTCTGGAGAGGACAGCCGACAGGGGCAGGACATGGAAAAGATCGTAGAACAGGGTTTATTGTATGATTTCTATGGAGAGCTGTTGACCGGGCACCAGCAGGAGATTTACGAGAGCGTCGTGTATGAGAATCTTTCGCTGGGGGAGATCGCGGAGGCGAAAGGGATCAGCAGGCAGGCGGTGCACGATATTGTAAAGCGCTGTGATAAGATACTTCTCGGATATGAGGAGAAGCTTAAGCTGATAGCCAGATTCGCGAGCATCAAGGAAAAGATAGCGCAGATCAACCGGCTTTCCGAACAGTATGAGAGCGGGGAACTGGCATGTCCGGCGTACTACGGTTCACAGATCAGGGAATTGTCGGCCCGGATTATGCAGGAGTTATAGTACATTGTACCGATAAGCCGGTACGGTGGAGAAAGGCGTAGGGACAGATGGCGTTTGAGAGTCTGACGGATAAACTGCAGAATGTTTTTAAGAATCTGAGAAGCAAGGGCCGTCTCACGGAGGAGGACGTCAAGACCGCTTTAAAAGAGGTGAAGATGGCGCTTTTAGAGGCCGACGTTAACTTTAAGGTGGTCAAACAGTTTGTGAAATCCGTGGAGGAGCGGGCTGTGGGCGCGGATGTGCTGAACGGCTTAAATCCCGGGCAGATGGTCATTAAGATCGTGAATGAGGAAATGGTGTCCCTGATGGGTTCTGAGACCACGGAGATCACCATGCAGCCGGGAAAGGCCATCACGGTCATTATGATGTGCGGTCTGCAGGGCGCGGGTAAAACCACCACCACGGCGAAGATTGCGGGAAAGCTGAAATTAAAGGGGAAAAAGCCTCTGCTCGTGGCCTGCGATGTGTACCGTCCCGCAGCCATTAAGCAATTACAGGTCAACGGGGAAAAACAGCAGGTGGACGTCTTCTCCATGGGGGAAAACCACAAGCCTGTGAATATCGCGAAAGCGGCGATTGAGCACGCCCAGAAGAACGGCCATAACGTGGTGATTTTGGATACGGCGGGCCGTCTGCATATAGACGAAGAGATGATGGCGGAGCTGATGGAGATTAAGGAGAACGTGGAGGTGCACCAGACGCTTCTGGTGGTGGACGCCATGACCGGTCAGGACGCTGTCAATGTGGCGAAGGATTTTGATGAAAAGGTCGGCGTAGACGGAGTGATCCTGTCCAAGATGGACGGCGATTCCCGGGGCGGTGCGGCGCTTTCCATCAAGGCCGTTACAGGTAAGCCGATTCTCTTTATCGGTATGGGCGAGAAGCTTTCCGATCTGGAGCAGTTTTACCCGGACCGTATGGCGAACCGGATTCTGGGCATGGGCGATGTGCTCACCCTGATTGAGAAGGCCCAGCAGAATCTTGACATAGACGAAGAGAAAGAAAAAGAGATGGCTGCCCGCATGAAAAAGGGCAAGTTCGATTTTGACGACTATCTGGAGAGCATGAAGCAGATGCGCAATATGGGCGGCCTTTCCGGGATTTTAAGTATGATGCCCGGCATGGGGAAACAGATGGCCGATATCGAATCAGCGGTGGATGAGAAACAGCTTGCCCGCATGGAGGCGATTGTCCTTTCCATGACGCCGGAGGAGCGGCAGAATCCCAAGCTCTTAAATCCCGGCAGAAAAGGGCGCATCGCCAAAGGAGCAGGGGTGGATATTGCGGTGGTGAACCGCTTTATCAAGCAGTTTGAGCAGTCACAGAAGATGATGAAACAGATACCGGGCATGATGGGCGGCAAGAAAGGCCGCGGTATGTTCGGGGGGTTAGGCGGTATGAAATTCCCATTTTAGGGTTTCAAAATAAAAATTAATTTTTTACAGGAGGCAAAAGAAATGGCAGTTAAGATCAGATTAAGAAGAATGGGACAGAAGAAGCATCCTTTCTACAGAATTGTTGTGGCGGATTCCAGATCCCCCAGAGACGGTAGATGTATCGCGGAGATCGGCACTTACGATCCCAACACGGATCCCAGCACCTACAAGGTAAATGAGGAGGAGGCGAAGAAGTGGCTTGCCAACGGCGCGCAGCCTACAGAGATCGTAAGCAGAATCTTCAAGACGGTAGGCGTGACAAAGTAAGAGGGTCTCAGGTCGCTTTTGGAGGTGGACTATGAAAGAATTGGTTGAAGTGATCGCGAAAGCTCTTGTGGAAAACCCGGACGAAGTGGTGGTGACACAGAAGGAGGAAGGTAAGAACATTACCGTGGAACTCCATGTGGCGCCCTCCGATATGGGAAAGGTCATCGGCAAGCAGGGACGTATCGCAAAAGCGATCCGCTCTGTTGTCAAGGCGGCGTCATCTAAGGACAATAAGAGAGTGGATGTAGAGATCATCTGACGAAAAGGCCCCATGGATTCCTCTATGGGGTTTCTTTGCGCGTATCAGCAGAGTCAGAAGCCGGAGGAGTAATTGATAGTGGGAACAGAAAGAAATGACGAGTTACAGGTGGGGGTCATCACACAGACCCACGGAATCCGGGGCGAGGTGAAGGTATTTCCCACCACGGACGACGCGAACCGATTCAGGAAGCTGAAAGAGGTCATACTGGATACGGGGAGAGAGCGCCTTTCCATGGAGATCGAGGGAGTCAAGTTCTTTAAGCAGTTTGTGATCCTGAAATTCAGGGGATATGATTCCATCAACGATGTGGAGAAATATAAACAGGGTAAACTTCTGGTTACCCGTGACAAGGCGGTCAGGTTAAAGAAGGATGAGTATTTTGTGGCAGATATGATCGGTATGCGGGTCGTTACGGATACGGGGGAGGACTTTGGCATTTTGAAGGAAGTACTTGCGACCGGGGCAAACGACGTCTATGTGGTGAGCAGGGAGGATGATGGGGAAGTCCTTCTTCCGGCGATCAGGGAGTGCATTAAAAACATAGACATGGACAGGCATATGATGGAAATTCATGTCATGGACGGGTTACTGTAAACAGCAGAAAGCGTGTCATGCGTGCGGCCGGCGAATGGCACGGGTAACGGTTACTTTGGAGGATGGGCAATGCTGAGTTTCCATATACTGACTTTATTTCCCGAGATGGTTATGCAGGGGCTGCACACCAGCATTCTCGGCAGGGCGGTGAACCGTGGCAATATCGCGATAGAGGCGGTCAATATCCGGGATTTTACCACAGATAAGCATGGCAAAGTGGATGATTACACTTACGGGGGCGGCGCGGGGATGCTGATGCAGGCGCAGCCGGTTTACGATGCCTGTCAGTCTGTTGTTGACCGAATTGGTCATGAAAAGGCGCGGCGTGTCATCTATGTCACCCCGCAGGGAAAAACCTTTCATCAGGAGATGGCAAAGGAGCTTGCCGGAGAGGAGGAGCTGATCTTTCTCTGCGGTCATTATGAGGGGATCGACGAGCGGGTGCTGGAGGAGATCGTCACGGATGAAATTTCGCTGGGAGACTATGTGCTCACCGGCGGGGAGCTGGCGGCCATGGTGATGGTGGATGCCATTGCCAGACTGGTGCCGGGCGTCCTGCACAACGGGGAGTCGGCGGAAACGGAGTCTTTCGGGGACGGCCTGCTGGAATATCCCCAATATTCCCGGCCGGAGATCTGGCACGGGAAACGGGTGCCGGAGATTCTGCTTTCGGGCGATCACGCGAAGGTGGACGCATGGAGACTGGGGCAGGCGCTCCTTCGGACAAAGGAGAGAAGGCCGGATCTTTACGAGAAATATATGGAGGCGCATCCGCCGGTGGAGAAGAAGCGGCGGAGGTAGTTCAGCCCAGCACATTCGGAACGGATAGAAAAAATCCCTTGCATTTACGCCTGTTGTATGGTAAATTATAAATGTTGTGAAGAAGGATGGTCCTCTGTTACAGACGTATTAAGAACATCCGGAGCATATCAGGAGGAGAATTATGAACGACATCATCAGAGAAATCGAAGCGGAACAGTTAAAAGAGAACGTGAGCGACTTCCATGTGGGCGACACCGTCAAGGTGTACGGCAAGATCAAGGAGGGTAACCGCGAGAGAATCCAGGTCTTCGAGGGAACCGTTCTGAAGATTCAGGGCGGCGGCAACAGAACGACTTTCACGGTGCGTAAAGTATCTAACGGCGTGGGCGTTGAGAAGACATGGCCGATGCATTCCCCGAATGTGGAGAAGGTTGAGGTTGTCAGAAGAGGTAAGGTGAGACGTGCTAAACTGAATTACCTGAGAGATCGCGTCGGTAAGAAAGCTAAGGTTAAAGAACTGGTTAAATAAGCGAAAGTGATGATGAAACAGATACCTCAGTGTAATAGGGGGTATCTGTTTGTTTTTTCCGCGATAAGCAGAGTCGGAAACGGCTGACAGCATGCTCATGCTTGCATGAAAGCATGTTGTCGGCTGTTTATGACGAGCAACGCGAACGAGAAATGCGAAGCATTTTGAGTCTGCTTATCGCGGGTTTCGGGCAGAGTCGGAAACGGCTGACAGCATGCTCATGCTTGCATGAAAGCATGTTGTCG
>CAMWPB010000011.1 GCA_947176065.1 uncultured Lachnospiraceae bacterium
CAAGACGGCATACCATATCCTGAGATGTCTAGTTGGCTCGGATATGTGTATAAGATACAGATAGTATACAAGTTCTGCCTGTGTCAGTTTTGCCTTAGAACTCCCACAAAGCATATTGTTCTCCAGATATTTTTCCAAAACATCTGTCACCTGTGGGAATGTCAGAATTTTCCCGTTTTCGGACTGCTCCGTGAGTTTACCGCAATAATCCTCCAGTCTCATCGCTGCTATACCATCCTCTGTAATCCATGCTGTCCCTCTCGGACAAACTTCCCCCAGCTTAACCGAACCAAACTCCGATGCCACTTTGATCTTTTCATAAGAAGGCGAAAAAACCAATTCATAGAATGCGGTTCCATCAAGTTCGTAATAAAAAGCCTCAAAAACAGATATTTCCGTAATGTCTAATA
Source organism: uncultured Lachnospiraceae bacterium (assembly GCA_947176065.1). Lineage (GTDB taxonomy): Bacteria > Bacillota > Clostridia > Lachnospirales > Lachnospiraceae > UBA3282. The sequence goes on from CAMWPB010000011.1 coordinate 411, forward strand.
CCGCCAGCTTCTCCAGAAGAATTTCCTCCGCGCGTGAAACAGGAAATGCTGCATCAGCGGCCCCACTGTTCCTCATAACATCAATTTCCGGCGCATCTTTATATATCGACGTGCAGTTTTTCTTTAATACCGCATCCTCATAATTGGCATATGTATTTCTTGCAAAAGAAGCCTCTTTTAGCCCATCAGATATAATCAGTAAAGAATCATCACCGAAATTCAGCCATTCGACCGGTTTCTCATCTTCATCCATTTCCCTTAACTCTTTTTCCCTCTGCGCAAGATATTCTTCGGTAATATCCTGCACATCTTTACTTTCACTGTCAAGAAACTCCTTCAGCTTTTCCGCATCCCAGTCATCCCGTTCCCGTAAAGTCAATGCCGGAAGAGCCTGCGGTACTGCAGGTACTTGCGCACATATCCAAATACCGTTTTCTTCCGTTCCGACCAGAACATCATAGCTTCCGCCCGGCTCTGCATCATCCGTCCCTGCTGTATCAACAGCCTCCTGGCTGTTTACAATACTCTCCACTTCACTTTCCAGAGAGCTTTTTGCATGATAAACATCGCCGTCCCCAGAAACTTCCGGCGCCGTCCTGCATCCGGTCAAAACACATATCCCCAATACACCTGTCATTAGTACGCTTACATATCTTTTTCTCATTCCTACATACCTCCTGAACATCCCATGTGGGTTATGGCACAGATTATACTCTTCCTATCTGCGCTTTTTTTGATTCCGACGAAATCCTACCATATTTTTTCCGAAATCAACCCAAAAAGAATGTAGGCTGCCATGAACGCATGACAGCCTTTTTGAGAATTTACAGGTTTTTCAAATACAGCATGATATCTGTATCCATACGATTGTCTTTACAGCACATTTCCATATCACCATGATATTTCTCTACAATCCTGCGTACATTCGCCAGTCCCATACCATGATCTGCGGCAGACTTCTCCGCAAGTCTGCGCATATCACATACACCTTCTGGAATCCCTGAACAGCTATTTATCATATACAGAAACAAAACGCCGTTCTCCATCCGCATACTGAGTTTCAAAAACTGCTCGTCCGTCTGCACGGCTGCCGCTGTCGCATTGTCCAGCAGATTTCCGACAATGACATTGAAATCAAAAGACTGCAGCTTCATTTTCTCCGGAAGCGCAATATCCGTTTCCACTTTTTTTAACTCTTCCTGCGCCCTTTGCAGCTTGAAATTCAACAGGCTGTCCAAAGCTTCATTCCCGGTATAAACATGCTCTGACGGGTTCTGCATAAACGCCTGCATGGAGTCCAGATACGCCATCAGTTTTTCCGGCTCTGCATTTTTTGCCAGTCCTCCAAGCGCAAGCACATGATTTTTCATATCATGCTTCAATGCCCTGATGCGGCTCTGCGACTCCATAATAACCTCCAGCTGGTTCTGATAGGCAATTGTCTGCTGTTTGAAAATATCCTGTTCTCTTAGCTGCAGATAGTTTTTTAGCAGAATATGGTACAAATAAAATACACAGAGATTAAATGTCATAACCGCTGCACATAGAAATGCCGCTGTCAGTCTGTCAACGCTTCCATACATCAACTCCCAAAACACTGCCACGCTTAACAGCGGAATGACGAACAACAGAAACATCTGCCTTTGATCAAGCGCCGTTTCCCTGCTTTCTTCAGGATCGGGAATATGACAGATAACCACAACGCAGATCAGCAAAAACAAAGTCTGTACCGCACTCTGCTGCATCCTGACTTCCTCTGAACAGACAAGAACCGCCGCCACTCCGCAGCCTGTGTCCATGCAGAAAAAAAACATGGAAATCCATATTTTTTTCTCCCAAGCCGCACGATAAAAAAATGATACGCCAATAACACCCGCCAAATTACACAGTCCATAGAAAATCGATACGTGACATACAATGAACGCCGCCGTTGTCATCAGATAGTATCCCACAAATACTATTTTCCATATCAGGCTGCTTCTATCTTCTGTAGTCAGAAAGGTATCCAGAACTTTTTTCAGTAACGCAGTGTGCAAAATACCCGAAATCATTATCACTGCCGTTTCGTATGCGATGCTATAATACATGATACATTTTCTCTTTCAGATATTGTTTGATTTTTGTCCTGACTTCTTTCCGATATGGTTTGCTTACACTTAGTACATCACCATTCATCATCTTTATGCTTTCATAGGAATACTCGCTCACATATTCCTGATGTATCACATAGGACTGATGAATCATCAGAAAACCTGTCGGAAGCTGTTCCATAACATGTTTCAGTTTCCCGTAAAATTCCTCCTGACCATCCTTCTTTATGATAAAAACCTTTTTATCCATACTCATAAAATATATGATTTCCCTGATTGGGATGCGAAAGATCTGACTTCCTCTCTGAAATGCAAAGCTGCTCTCCGCACACCTGTTCCTTCTCATGCTTCTTTCAAGCACTTCCCTTAACCTGACAGCAGAAACAGGCTTTATAAGAAATTCAAGCGGCTGTATTTTGAAAAGCTCCATCGCGTAGCCCTGCTTTGAGGAAATATAGACAATATGAGTATCTGTATCTCCCATCTCATCACGAATAAAGGCTCCCGTTTCAATCCCGTTTTTTTGAACCAGTTCAATATCGAGAAAAAGAATATCCAATCCGACTCCCCTTCTCAAATCACGCTCCAGACTCTCCCCGCTATACCATACTTCTATTTCAAATGTTACCGAAATATCTGCGGAAAGCTCCTGAAGCTGTTCCTCCAGCAATGAACACAGAATTTTATCATCATCACATATTCCAATCCTGTACATGCTATCCCTGCCTCTTTTAAGCTATATTTTTCTAAATAATATCCCCAAAGATAAAAAGCATCCAGGAACCTTCTGATTCCCGGATACTTTTTATTTACACTATATGAACTGTCTGCGAAAAATTACAGAGCGTTAACCAGCTTCTCAAGAGCAGCCAGTGCCTCGTCAGGAAGCTTGTCATAGCCTTCCTTCTTCTCAGCAAAGCCCTTAACCGCATCCACACGGGTCTGCAGAGCGCTCTTTAACTGTGCCTTGTAATCAGCGTCGTTCAGGTCAGGTGTGAAGTCGCCTGTCTTGCCGCTCCAGTCATTCATGATCTCGATATCCTCGAAAGGACCCCACTGCTCGAATTTAGCCTTACCCTCAACGATGGTCTCAAGGATGCCCAGCGTATCTTCCTTCTGGCACTTGTGACCCATGAAGTCACCGGTATTTACGATGTAGCAGTCTACGTTCTTCTCCTCAACCAGCTTCTTGAACTTCTCGTAGTCGTTTACCAGCGGATAGGTTCTGAAAGGGTTAGCGTAAGGTACGATACGGATCGCATTCAGGTCGGTGCCTGCCGCAACACGCTCTGCCGTGGAAGTCTTGGTAGCCAGCGTAGCGCCCATAACGGATGCCAGTGCGGAACCTTTTAACTTAACGATCGGCGGAATGGTAGGATCCTTCATAATCCAGAAGATCGCGTTAACCGGTGCGTCGATCTTATCTACACGGTTAGGAGACCATAATTTGGACTTAATCGCACGACCGTTACCGTTTCTGATATCCTCGGTAACAAGCTGGATCTTGCCTTCGCTGTCCATGGTGCAGGAGCAGTTCTGAGCGGATAACAGGAACTCGTTGTCCGGGCAGCCTGTCGGATAATCGGATGTCTTATCAAAATAAGTAGGCTCCAGCGCGATGGATGCACAGGTGTCTGCGTTGATGATGAAAGCGTCGTCGTGAAGCACCTTGATGCCGCCGAACTGATCGTACTTGCCGTCATGCTTTGCGTGGGTCAGGGTGGACTTACCGGAACCTGACAGACCATAAACGGAAGCAACGAACTTCTTGCCGCCCTCTAAGGAGTACTCTTTCTGACCGCCGTGGCAGGATGCATAACCGTTTCTGTTAGCAAGCGCCCATGCCATGGTCAGGGTACCCTTCTTGTGCTCACCGAAATACTTCATACCGAGGATTGCAGCGCAGTTCTCGTTGGTATCAAAGTAGCACAGTGTCAGCGGATCGCTTAAGCAGCTGTAATCCACATCGGGAGCCTCGTGGGGAGCCCACTGGGGATCGGAGAAAATGTAGATATCAGGCTCGTTGCCGCCGCCGATCGGCTGGGATTTCTTGTACATCTTCACATACTCGTCAGACATATACTGGAAGTTGATCATCCAGTTGTAAAGCAGATTCTCCTCTCCTTCCGGAATCAGAAGGTGAGCCTTTGCCATAAACTCAGGATCAAGACCTACGAAGCACTCTGCATGATACATGGTTTTCCAACGTGTCTCATAGATCGCATCCATAACCACTTTATCCAGCTTCGCTTCATCTACGCCGGGCTCGCCCTTGATGCGGCGTGCTGCTGCATAACGGCCGGTTACCGCGCCGTCGTTGAATAACAGAACCTTTGCATCTGCCGGAAGACCGAAAGTCTCGCCGTCCTTAATCGGCATATCCGTCACCACGGTACCGGGTGAATTCTTTGCCAGCTCATACGCCTCTCTCAAGGTGTTAACCTTAACTACGTTGTTTCCGTAAAATGCCGCCTCAATAATGGAACGGGTCTTGGAAAAACCAACCTTGCCGGCGCCAATCTCGGAAATGGGATAATACGCTTTTGTTGCCATTTTTACGTTCTCCTCCTTAAAAATTGTATTGGTTCACGGAATGTCCGAAGAGCCAGTCTCCGAAATCCCGAATGTCCCTCACATGTATCTGTCCATACACTTTTAACATTATCTCAGACAGACTTTAAAAAGTCAATAGAGCAAAAATGCTTCGCGCATTCCTGACGGAATCAGAACAACGACATTGTGGACTTCCTCTTCTCATCCATCTGCCGTCTCAGCATGGCCATCCGATACTGTCCGAATACCTCTTCCTGTTTTTTCTTCGAAACCGCCTTGGGAAAATCCAGATCCTCCAGACGGCTTCTGGCAGAAAGCTGGTTAATTGCCGCAGAATTATTCATGCTGCGTGTATACTGTAACGCGTTTGTGGACGCGCCCAGACTGCTTCTGCGCTGGGAAACCATATCCATAGCCCTGTCTATGGCATCCAGGCTGAAATTCTTAGAGGTAACGTCCAGATCGGCGATACCCAGAGCCTCCAGCGTGGAATTTTCCATCTGGATATGCATACTGCCGCCGTTCGGTGAAGTCGCAACCGCCATATCCGCCATACTGCCGTCCAAGAGCTTCTGCTCATTAAAGCTGGTATCCCTTGCAAGCCCTTCTATACCCTGTTTGAGCTGGTCGATCTCTTTCTGGTAAATCTGCTTATCCGCATCGGAATTAATCCCGTTCATGGATTTCACTGCCAGCTCACGGATTCTCTGTAAATAATCTGACATGCCGCCCAGAGCGCCTTCCGCTACATTGGAAGCGCCGATGGCCATTCCCGCGTTGTCCGCGCCGACCTTATAGCCTGTTTCCTGCGTTTTCATCCTGTTCGCAATGGCAAGCCCCGCCGCGTCGTCTTTCGCCGTATTAATCCGTTTTCCGCTGGAAAGATGGGAATATGACCAAAACAGACTTTTCTGAGATGATACCGCACCCACGTTCATACGCATGCTCCTTCCTTAAACAAATGCCGCTTGTTTCAACACTATATTTCAACTCGCAAACCCGCGCTTCGCGCTCCCCGTCCGCCTTCGTCGGACGTTTGCTCGTTAATGATGCAAGAAAAATAAATGCCGCCTACGGCGTCGCTTATTTTTCTTTTGCATCAATTATATTATACCGCCTGCGGGCTAAAAAAACAAACATAAAATAGGAAAAATTTCCACTGCCGAAATGTTCTTTACGCATTCCTGTCTGGTACTATTTTACTATTTCGTGCTTAAATTTTGTTAACATAATATTAAATATTTGTTAAATTACTGTTTTTTCTTGTTTCCGTACCATTTTTCATGGTATTATTAAAAACACCTTGTTTTTGAAAGGAGGTACATCTCTATGGAACAGAATAGTTTTTCTGAAATTACTCCCGAAATTGTGCGGCTTGCAAATATGAGCGAACAGGCCGGCATTATCGATACGGAACTTTTCACAAAATTTGACGTTAAGCGTGGCTTGAGAGATTTGAACGGTAAAGGCGTACTTGCCGGTTTGACCAACATTTCCGATGTGCGCGCCAGCAAAATCGTGGACGGCGTACAGGTGCCCACCCACGGCAAGCTCTTCTACCGGGGATACAATGTCAAGGATCTGGTGGACGGTTTTTCCGCGGACGGCCGTTTCGGCTTTGAGGAAGTCACCTATCTTCTTTTGTTTGACAAGCTGCCAAACGATAAGGAGCTGGAGGACTTTACGAAGCTTTTAAACAGCTACCGTTCCCTGCCTACCAGTTTTGTGCGCGATATCATCATGAAAGCGCCCAGCAACGATATGATGAACACGTTAGCCAGATGTGTGCTGACGCTCTACTCCTATGACGACAGAGCCGACGACACTTCCCTTCCCAACGTGCTCAGACAGTGCCTGCAGTTGATCGCGCTGTTCCCGATGCTTTCCATCTACGGCTATCAGGCTTACAATCACTACCACAATGGGGAAAGTCTCTACATACACCAGCCGCAGCCGGATCTGTCAAATGCGGAGAACATTTTACATATTCTGCGCCCGGACAATAAATACACGCCTCTGGAGGCAAGGGTTCTGGATATTGCGCTGATCCTGCATATGGAGCACGGCGGCGGTAATAACTCTTCCTTTACCACCCATGTGGTTACCTCTTCCCTGACGGACACCTATTCCGTTATCGCGGCCGCCATCGGCTCCCTGAAAGGCCCCCGCCACGGCGGCGCCAATATCAAAGTGGTGAAGATGTTTGAAGAAATGAAGCGGGAAGTCTCCGACTGGAGCAACGAGGGACAGGTGGCTGATTATTTGAAAAAGCTGCTCCACAAAGAAGCCTTTGACCATGCAGGACTGATCTACGGTGTAGGACATGCAGTATACTCGAAATCCGATCCCCGTGCCGTTATCTTTAAATCCTTTGTGGAAAGGCTGTCCCAGGAAAAAGGGCTGCATGAAGAATTTGCACTCTATAACCTTGTGGAGAGACTGTCTCCTGAACTGATCGCGGAAGAACGCCCCATCTACAAAGGCGTCAACGTCAACGTGGACTTCTATTCCGGTTTCGTTTACAGCATGCTGAACCTGCCGATGGAGCTTTACACCCCGATCTTCGCCATCGCGAGAATTGTCGGCTGGAGCGCGCACCGTATGGAGGAGCTTGCAAACAACGGCAAGATCATCCGTCCCGCCTACAAGACTATATGTGTGGACAGAGATTACCAGAAGCTGTTGGAGAGAAACGCCTGACATTAGGAGAAAAAAGTAAAGATAACATAATAAGAGCATTGTGCAAACCAGATAACAGCACAATGCTCTTACATTTTTGGGTATAAAACAACAGATTAAAACACAAACAACTGCTCCAGACAGTGATTCTCTGTGTTATATTTGATTCTGGTCACGATATCGGACAGGCCGCCGCTCAGATACTCCAGCATAACATCGTCATTGTCATAGTATTTTGCCGTCAGCCGCTCCAATGCTCTCAGAAGATACGCTTTGATCTGCTCTTCTGTCTTATCCGCCAGAATCTCCTCCAGACTTTCCAGTTCTTCCTGGCTGAAACCGGTCTCCTGTAAAGGCTTGTCCAGCATAATATGCCCTATCATATTCTGCAAAACAATCTCACATATATTTTCCAGTAAATACTCAAAATCTCTGTGATATTTCCGCAGAATTTTACCCGGATACCCATTATCCATCTTTTGCAGGAATTTCTGTTCCAGACAGATATCCTGTAAATAGTTAAGCACCAGACTGACGCCTGACAAGTCGCCATACGCTCTCAGGATCGGATAATCAAGCATACGCAGCGTCTCCTGCGGCGCATACCTGAAATCATATCTTTCCAGAAACGCCGGAATTCCCTTTCTGACCGTATCTTTCAGACACATAGACCCATAATCCCTGAAATTCGGAATCAGCTCATTATACAGCGTCTGTAATTTCATAAGCTTATCTTTGACGATTTCCCGGCCATGTTCATACGCTTCCCTTGCTGACACATTTTTTGCCACAAGCGCATTCCCCTCCTGCCGCCCGTCTTCCCTGATGCAGTACATGACTGCCTCCATCAGCATCTGTGCCTTTTCATAAGTGACAGACGAATGGTCACAGCCGGTATATTTCCATGCAAGTTCGGACACAATCGGCATAATCTCTTCCATCGGATAACTGCATTTCTCTATCGTACCCACCTCCAGACTACATCTTCCCGCCGCATTTCCGCTGCAGACATCAACACTCAAAACAGATCCATCAACGCTTCCAGATACAGTTCACGGTCCCACCGCTTGACGATGTCGACCTCCTCAAGCCCGCCCTTACCCTCCGACTCCTGATAGCCGGAATATCCGGCACGGATGGCCTGTGCAAAAAGATCCAGACAGGTGCCCTCCAGATAATCGAAATCTCCACGGCACACATTCTCAAACTGTTCCCGCATAAATTCCAGAAGCTCGTCGTCCGTGATCTCATCCATCATTTCATTTTTGTACTGAAAAAAGATCTCCTGCAGCCGCGCCATGCTTTCGCAGTAATTGTCCTGATAAATATAGGACGAGTCGCAGAATGCGTAAATGATCTTTGGCAGAATACTCTGCCCAAACTCAACTCTTTTCTCATCACTCAGCACATCGACCCTCACCTCCGCAAGAAACGCCGCGTCTTCCTCTTTCAAGACAAGACCATATTTCTGCGTATACTGGTTCGTTTCAAGAACCTGCGCCGTCAGTGCCTGCTTCGCCATTTCTTCCAGCCAGTTATTCTGTTCCATGCGCCATCTCCTTCCCTGTCATCACCATGATCTCCGTATACTGCCTAAGTATATGGGACGACGGACAGCTTTACAAGTCTTGAAAAACAGCAAATATTGAAGTATAATAAAGAAGTAAGGGAAACGCTGCCATGCGCAATGTTTCCCTTACTCTTTGTTCTTTCACCTAATCTTCTTTTTTATGTTTCAACAACTGCCCTGTTAAAAACCGAGAAACTGCTTCACAGCCGCCTTCATCTCCGTCCTGTCGCACACATGATCGTGCAGCACCGGCGCGGTACGGATTTCTTCAATGGCCTTCGGCACGGCCACATTGCCGATCTTCGACAGCTCGTCAACCAGCTCGAAATCACCCATAGCGTCGTACTTCGGATCGATGGCATTCATAACGCTTCTGGTAAACTTGAAGGGGCTTGCCGTGGAAGCGATCACCGTCTTCGTCTGATCCTTCGTGTCGGCCACATATTTCTGGTAAACCGCACTTGCCACCGCCGTATGGGTATCCAGCACGTAGCCCGTATTCTCATACATCGCTTTGATCCTGTCCGCCGTCTCCGCTTCGTCCGCAAAGTTCCCGTAGAAATCGGCAAGCTGCTCTCTCATTTCCGCTGTAATCTGATAACTGCCCTGCTCGGACAGGCTCTTCATCATAGCGGCATTCTTCTCCGGGTCACTGCCCGCAATACGGTAAATCAGTCTCTCCAGATTGCTGGAAATCAGAATATCCATGGAAGGGGAGCTCGTCAGCTTAAACTCCCGGTTCCTGTCATAATCTCCCGTCTGGAAGAAATCATAAAGCACCTTATTTTCATTGGAGGCACAGATCAGCTTACCTATCGGCACACCCATATTCTTCGCGTAAAAAGCCGCCAGAATGTTTCCGAAGTTCCCAGTGGGAACCACCACATTGATCTTCTCCCCGTCCTGAATCTTCTCTTCCTTCAAAAGCTGCGCGTACGCATACACATAATAAACTACCTGTGGAACCAGACGGCCGATATTGATGGAATTGGCCGAGGAAAACTGTAAGCCGTGTCCCGCCATCTCTTCTGCCAGCTCCCTATCGTTAAAAAGCGCTTTCACCCCGGTCTGGGCATCATCAAAATTGCCGTGGATACCCACCACAAAGGTATTGTCCCCCTTCTGGGTCACCATCTGCTTCTCCTGAATCGGACTGACACCGTTCTTCGGATAAAACACGATAATCTTCGTGCCCGCAACATTCGCAAACCCTGCCAGAGCCGCCTTGCCCGTGTCGCCGGAAGTCGCCGTCAGGATCACGATCTCGTTCTCCACATGGTTCTTCTTCGCGGAAGTAGTCATCAGATGGGGCAGAATCGACAGCGCCATATCCTTAAATGCGATAGTCGCCCCGTGAAACAGCTCCAGATAATAAGCGCCCTCCGCTTCCACAAGAGGCGCGATTACCTCCGTGTCAAACTTGGCGTCGTAAGCCCGCGCAATACAGGTCTTAAGCTCTTCCTCCGTAAAATCCGTAAGAAACAGCTTCATCACCTCATAGGCCGTCTCCTGATAGCTTTTTTCCGCAAGCTCTCTCATGGTGCAGGAAAGCGCCGGGATGTGATCCGGCACGAACAATCCTCCGTCCTCCGACAAACCCTTTAAAATGGCGCAGGAGGCCGTAATCTTTTCCCTGCCGTCTCTGGTGCTGCTGTATAATACTTCCATTCTTTTTTCCATACCTTTCTTCTGTGTAAAGTACCGTGCGCCTCCTCACGGAATTTTAAATTCCAAAGACAAGCGCGCTTACCCGGCTTATTGCCAACTTGAATGTTATCACACTTTCAAGTTCTGCGCAACAATCCTTACTGGAAGAATTCATGGTGTCCGTAGGAAAAAAGTCTGGTAAGTTTTCTGTCAAACCACTTCAGCCTGTCGGAATCGGCCTTTTCGCGGGCGCAGAAATACAACGCTCCCCGGGAAATATCTTCTCCGTACAGGGCGCGCTCCACCGCCTCCACCGTATCATCGCTGACACGGACATTCTGATATCTGCCGTCCACGGTGGGCGAAAACTGGGCAATTCCCTGTTCCTTCTGCATGACCACCTCCAGAACCGTATCCGGGAACAGCTCGTTATTCACTCTGTTTAAGACCACATTGGCCACCAGCAGCTTGCCATCCTGATCCTCTCCGCCTGCCTCCGCTTCCACAATCCGAAGAAGCGCATCATAGTCCTTGTCCGACAACTGATACTTCTTCGTCTGTTCCAATACCTCGTAATCTACCACTCTCTGTCCGGAAGATACGCTTTCCAGCATCTCTACAAAGCTCTGTTTATCTTCCTCCATCGACGTGTCCAGGTATTCCATACGGAAAGCAGGCTTGGCCGATATCCGATCAATCTTCAGCTCCCTGACGCAGAGCCATGATGATAATATGGTCATCCCCGCCAAAAAGAAGCCTGTAATATATTTCCTGTACATCTCTTCCTCCATAGTCAAAGCAGTTTACTGTTTGAAACACTGTGACTCATCTGGCTGCTATCATATTCTATGCAGAAAACAGGAAAAATATTTCTGAATTTGTTTTTTTTCTCAAAAATGGTACAATTACTTAAAAGGAGGAGCGACCCATGAACGAGCCATTACAGGGCGTATATACGGCCAAACGCAAGGACGGGACCATATACTTTCGCGCTTCGTTAACTTATCGCAATAAACATATCAGTCTCGGCAGCCACAGCGACATGCAAAAAGCGCATGAGATCTACCGCGTAGCCTCTGCGCTCTTAAATGATTCCTCCATCCGGCTGGACGACTATCAGGAAGATTCTCCTCTCGCCTTCGCCAAATGGGTCTGTCTGATTAATTTCCGGGACAACGGGCTTTATTTTTCCTCGCCCATTTATATCCGTCCACGTTTTTTTTACTATTATTTTTCTCCCACCGAATTTTTTATTTTCGACAAGGATGACCTGTTCTATTATTCCTCCCGCAGAATTTCCAGACGCGGCGGCCATTATTTCGTGGCCGACTATGGCATGCAGATCAATATTATGAGCCGCTACGGCATCAAAAATTATGCCGTGGAAGGCCGGGACTACCGTTTCATCAACGGCAACCGCAATGATCTGCGCTATGAAAATATCGAAATCCTCAACCGCTTTCACGGTGTAAGCGCCGTACAGGAAAAAGGCCGCACCAGATATCTTGTAAAAATTCATGTAAAGGGCTATGTCAGGGTAGGCATCTATGACACGGAAACGGAAGCCGCCATCGCCTACAACAAAGCCATCGACCTGTTAAAAAAAGCCGGTGTAGACAAGGCATACACCCCCAATTACATGGAAGGAATATCCCCCGATATCTACGCCGGCTTATATCATTCCATCCAGGTTTCTCCCCGCCTTATAGACTACCGCTCCGAGTAGCTGACAAAGCAGATATTTAAATCCGCGCTGCCGTCTATACCGTTTAACACGCCGTCCGTGTTGTACTGCCACATGGCATAACGGTAAGGATAATCAGGAATCTCCTCTTCCTGGGAAAGCCACACATCATAATCCTGCAGCTTTGTCAGATCCACTTCTTTCAACAGCCACTCCTTATCCCCGTAAACCATAGGCACATAACCGGCCGCCCTGACCGCGTCCAGAAAACTTACCGTGACCGCCGTCTTATCCTCTCGGCTAAGTCCCTCGATTCTCGACTTGTCATTGGCGACAAATCCCATATTAAAGGCAATCGGGTATTTCACATGGGCCCTGTAAGGCTCCAGATTCTGTACTACAAAATTTGCCTCCTGAACGGCCTCGTCCTGAGAGACAGCCTGCGAATAAAAATAAATACCCACATCAAGCTGGGCTTCAATCGCCCCCTCGATATTCTCCTTGAAATTCTCATCCAGAGTAATCTGCCCCGTACTGTAGCCCCGGCTTCCAAGACGGATCATCACATAATCCACCCCAGCCGCCTTAAGGCTCGGAAAGTAAACCTTCCCCGTATGCTTGGAAATATCCACGCCCACATAGGAGGTTTCTCTGCCGTTTTCCATATACCGCTTCAGTCCGGCCTTATCCTCCATCTTGGTAAAATCAAAAGTATTTTTTGTCAGATAGGGACTTATTAACACCCACTCCTCGGAGCCGTCCCGGTTCGTAACCAGCGTATGCTTTCCGTCTGTAGCAGGGTCGTTCTGGAGTTCTTCCTCCTTCTGCCTTTCGCTCTCCTTCTCACGCTCCGCCTTCTCCGTGTAAGGATTTTTAGACACCGCATTACCCGCTTCGCTGTCTATGGGAGTCTCCTCCTCTTTCGGATACATATCCCAGAAATCCAGATCCTCCGCACGAAGCTTTGGCGCCGCCTCTTCCTCCTGAGCCGCCGCAAGCTCCTCCTGTTTCACCGCTTCCTCCTTCTGCTCCTGTACCTCCTTTAGATATTCGCTGCCCCCGCGCTTGCTGTCGTTGCCTTTGAATACGGCAAACAGAACAATCAGGACAAAGGCGGATACACCGATCACCATATAAATCAGGGAAGGACCTACGCCGCCCCCCGCTTCCTCTTCTCCCGGTAACTTCATATCGCAGTCATTCCTTTCTAAACTATTATGGAGAATGCTGCCGGTCACGCATTCTCCCATGTGAATTTCCGCACCTCTAATACAGCTTTGCTTAAGTTTGTTAGAAGTACTTCTCACATTGTTTTACTGTATTTTCATCCGAAGATATGATACCATGATATCTGAGAAATGGCAACTTTACAGCATAAATTGGTATCCAGTGATTACTGTCAGAAAGGTTCCGGCCATGAAAGATTCCACTCGCGAAAGTCTCAGCTATTGGGGCTTGTACATGAAAATGCTAAAAGTCAAAAAGGAAATCAAACCGCAGTCTGTATCCTACGGGAACGACAGACAGCAGTATTTCTTATACTATGAACCGAATAACAGAACGAGCGATAAAGTGATTGTCTGGGTGCATGGCGGCGGATGGAATGCCGGATCACCGAAATTGTTTGATTTTGTCGGACAATGTGTTGCCGGAAACGGCTGCCGCTTCCTCTCTCTTGGGTACAGGCTTTCACCCAAAAACAAATACCCCTGTCAGATCGAAGATGTATGCGACGGCTATAAAGCGGCCATCGCCTTTTTGAATAAAAAGGGAATTGACACTTCAAAAATCGTGATGTCCGGCTCCTCTGCCGGCGCACATTTATCCGCCATTCTCTGCTACAGCAACAAAATACAGGAACAGTATGACGTTGACATTTCCCATGTGATCGGATTCATCGGTGTCGGCGGCCCTTACAGCTTTTCCGGTAAGCAGTCCCTGTCCGTACGCCTTCTTCTGGATCAGTTGTTTGCAAAAGGCTACGACCGGACACAGGGTGAACCATGTGCTCTCATGACAAAAAGCGCCATTCCCATGCTGCTGATTCAAAGTAAACATGACGGATTGATCGCCTATTCCTGTGCAGAGGACTTTTATCACAAAGCGCATGCACTTGGAAATCCGTGCGAGCTCTATTCTGTGGTGGACAAAAAGAACACGCATTCATGGTATACGGCGGGTATGTTTTTGGAAACACGGGAAACAAATCAGGGGCTGGATAAGTTTTTTACGTGGATTGAAAAGATATGACAAATTGGGAATAGATACTTGCAAAACTCTTTTATGGTTATTGAAATTGCGCAAATGGCATAACCAACGCAGACACGCTTGCGCTCCATTCCAAACGCAACAGCACTAAGCTCGAAAAAACCTCGCTAAGTACTGGCGTTTTACAAGGGTCTGCTTATAGTTATGCCATTCACGCAATGATTGTAACATTGAGATGAGTTTTGCAAGTATCCTCTAAATTTCAACTTATGACAGGAAAACAAATCATATGAAATCATGTTACAAAGTAAATCAAAAAACGCCCATATTACACCACATTGCCTCCCTAATCCTATTTTTTGCTTTAACACCGTCCTTGCTGATTGGATGCACCCGGAACACGGAACCCATCTCCCGGACAGGCTTTTACTTCGACACGGTGATTCAAATCACTCTGTACGACACGGAGGATGAGGCGGTTCTGGACGGCTGCTTTGCACTGGCGGAAAAATATGAAAATCTTTTCAGCGCCACAAAGGAAGGTTCTGATGTGTGGAATATCAACCATGGAAACGGTGAAACCGTCACGGTATCAGAGGAAACAGTTACCCTTCTTATGACGGCAGTGGACTGCGCCAATACGACAGAAGGCCGTATCGATCCCACCATCCGCCCGGTAAGTGAACTGTGGAATTTTGGTTCCGACAACGAAGCGCAGGTGCCGGAAGAAGCCGGCATCAGGGAGGCGCTCTCCCATGTTTCCTACGATACCATCCGCTTTGGCGTCGCTTCCTCAGCGGAAACGGGCGATCCCGTCTACCGCACCGTCACCCTGACTGATCCCGAAGCTGCCATCGATCTGGGTTTCATTGCCAAAGGTTATATCGCGGACAAAATGAAGGAATATCTGCTCTCACAGAATGTTCACAGCGCCTGTATCAGTCTGGGCGGCAACGTGCTGGCTGTCGGTGAAAAACCTGACGGCTCTCCTTTCCGCATCGGCATTCAGGAGCCATTCGCCGAGACAGGAAAGTCTCTGGCCACCATAGAGATCAAAGACGTTTCGGTCGTGACCTCCGGTATCTACGAGCGCTGTTTCTATGATGAGGACGGCGTGCTTTACCACCACGTTCTCGACACCGCCACGGGTTATCCTGTGGACAATGAGCTGGCCGGCGTGACCATTATATGTCCATCCTCCATGAAAGCGGACGCCCTCTCCACATCATGCCTCTGTCTTGGGCTGGAGGAAGGACGCAGCTTCCTTGACGCGGAGAAGGATGTGGCCTATCTGCTGATCGCGAAGGACGGGACGCAGTACGCTTCCCAGAATTTCCCTTAAACCCGCATCCGTCTCGCCCATCCCCTGACGGCAGGCGGCAGACTCAAAATGCCGAGCAGAACCGGCACCCAGATCAACAGATAAGGCGACCAGATATAGTGCCCGAACAGATGAAAGGTATTGGTGCGGAAAATATCGGCGCCGCTCCCCACCAGAGGAAGCAGATCAAGAGCCTTCGCCAGCCGGACAGGCACATTGTTATGTATGGCCGTCGGCACAAATACCACCGCCAGACTCAAAAGGAGCGCCAGCACATGATTCTTACAGCAGGCCGAGAACAGCATAACTACTCCTGCAAATCCCACCGCACCGAGCATCGTAAAGGCAAACTCATAAATTTCCGCCTGCAGCATGTTCATTGGTGCAATCGCAATCATTTTAATTGTCTGGACGGGCATATCCCACCCTTCCGTCCCCAGATAAACGAGCTGCAGCACGACCGTCCCAACAGCCACAACCGCAAAAAGCTCCAGCGCAAAGGACAGCCCCGTGAGAATTTTGGCAACCGCAAGTTTCCTCCATCCGTTCTTCGCCGTCAGAATCAATGGACTTGTATTGTCATGCCATTCCCCTGCAAACAAGCCGGAAAGGACAATGGCGAGAAACAGCGCTATGACAATTCCCAATCCGGATACCAGATTACCCAAAACATTCGACCACCCTTCCACCCATTTCCACGAAAAAGGCTCCTGCACCTTTTCATTGATCTGTAAGAGATATTCCCTCTCCCCGCCTGTCTGTCCGCTTACGTCAAGAAAGGTATGAAGTGCCTTTTCCCTTCTCTCATAAAGCCCGGTGAGCTTGTCGGGATCCACATAACAGCTCATGATCATAACGTAGCGCATTTCTTCCTGTTCCAATTCCGGATAGAGTGTTCTGAGCATACTGTTCACTGTCTCCCATCCCGCATTCTGGTATGTTTGAAGGGTTTCTCTATTCTCCGATCCCTGCGTTTCCTTTTCTTTCTTAAGCGCTGCAGTAAGACACTGATAATCTCTGACCCATTCCTGCAATGTCTCGTCTGTCAGTTCCCCATATTTTGAAAAATAAGCCTGGCATTTTCTTATATTTTCATATCCGTCGAAGTTTCTGCCGTCCATATTGTCTTTCCTGCTTCCGAAAGTGCCCCATTGATACATCAGAAAGCTCCCGAATACCACGCAGTAAACAAAGCATAGCAGGACACAAATTCTGGTCGTATTTTTTCTCCATAATTTTTTATGTTCCAGTCTGAATAATTCCATTCTTAATCTTTCCCTTTCTTCCGGCTCTCGCCTTATACTTACGAATGAGCAGGCTCGAAATGCTGCTCATTCGCGGAAACTTTGCAGATATAAGTCCTCCAGAGTCGCCTCACAGCAGACCGCCGCCTCCGCCGGCCTGTTATCCGACAAGATGCGCAGAATAACCTGCTCCCCCTCATGCCGCAGGTTGGCGACCGCCACTTTTTCCTGCCACCGTGCCGCCTCCGCAGGAGACACGGCCAGCTCCCAGACCTTCCCCGCCGCTTGCTTCGTCAGTTCCGAAACCGTGCCCCGGGACACCAGCTTTCCCTTCCGCATCAGCAATACCTCATCCGCAATGGCCTCGATATCCGACACGATATGAGTGGATAAAATGACTATCCTGTCATTTGCATAGTCGGAGATCAGATTGCGGAAACGCACCCTCTCTTTTGGGTCAAGCCCGGCAGTGGGCTCGTCCAAAATCAGAATTTGGGGATGGTTCAGGAGCGCCTGTGCAATCCCCACTCTCTGTTTCATACCTCCCGAAAAAGTCCTGAGCTTTTTTGTCTCCACGCTTCCTAAATCCACGACCTCCAGCAGCTCCTTTACCCGCTTCTTTGCCTGATCCCGCGGAATGCCCTTTAGCGCGGCCATATACAGCAGAAACTCCCTGGCTGAATAATTCGGATAATAGCCGAAATCCTGCGGCAGATATCCCAGCAAATCCCGGTAATCGGCGCCCATGGCACTCACCTCTCTGCCATCCAGAAACACCTCCCCGGAGGTGGGCTCCAAAATGGCGCACAGCATACGCATAAGCGTCGTCTTTCCCGCACCGTTCTCTCCGAGAAGCCCGTACATACCCGGTTTCAAAATCGTGCTGACACAGTCCACTGCTATTTTCCGGCCGTAATGTTTCGTCAAACGATCAATCGATAATTCCATAAGGTTTTCCCTCCCTTTTCATCTCCCCTATCAAACAGAGTTCTTTTCCGAAAAATGCCGCAAAGATGACAAACAAAACAATCCAGATCCCTGCCGCGGATGTTTCGTACAGCCAGGGCAGCGCTTTCGCCGATATTCCCCATCCCACACAGGAGCCTGCCATGACCACTGTCCAGACAGATATCCTTTCCTTCCGCCGCAGTCTGATCAGCCGCAGTATAGCGGACATGCAGACCAGATACGGCACCAGACCGTACAAAATCATCTGTCCCATATTTTCACGGGAATTTTGCAGACGCATGACCAGACACAAAAGTACGGTGATGCATATCAGATTTGCCGCTCCTGCGAGTATTAGCTTGGCAAGTATGATTTCAACCCCCGACGCCCTTGTGACTGCCTCCATCTCTCCCATTTTGTAAAACTGGCTGCGTAACAGCACCGGTATGACGGCCAACGCAAACAGCGACGTAAAGACCGAAATGTAATGTGATACATTTTCCATGAATCCGGCCTGCAGACAAACCACAAACAACACCCCCGCCTGCAGGCCGAAGATGGCCGGTCCCTCAAACCGCAAAACATCCGACAGGAACTGCCAGAATCCAGTTCTCTCCTCTTCCTCGTATTCACTCTGCCTGCGCACGATCTCTATGCACCCGGCAGCAATCTCCTCCATTTTGCGCGGACTTCCCTTCTCCCCCTGACGCAAAGAGCTTTCCAGATATTCCTCTATTCTTCTATTTTTCATCCCCAAACTCCTTTTTCATCAGCCGCAGCGCGTTCCTGACCCGGCTCTGCGCCGTCCGCATGCTGCATCCCATCACCTTTGCAATTTCCGAGAACCCAAGTTCCTGACCGAAGCGGAGAATAACCGCCTCCCTCTGCTCCTCCGATAAAACGCTGAGCAGACGTCGGATTTCCTCTCTCTGTTCCACCTGTGCAATATCATTCTGTTCACCTGCAATCGTCTCCGCATCCTCCAGAGAATAAAAGGGCTTTTTTCTGCTTTCATCAATACACAGACGATTGGCGATTGTGTACAAATATGCTCTGAACTTTTTTCTGCCCTTGTATCTTGGCAGACTCCGAAACAACTTAAAAAAAGTTTCCTGCGCCAGATCTTCCGCCTGATCCGGAACAGCGCAATGCCAGCCGCAGTATCTCAGAATGGCGGCGTAATAGCGGTCAATCAGCTCTTTTGCCGCAGCCTCGTCCCCGCCTTTGATTTTTTCAATCAATTCATCGTCGCTCACATTTGACCGCCTCCTTCTCCTAGGATGCATCCCTGCGTCTGTATAGCATTTCACAGATGCGTCTGTATATAATAACGGAGCAAACTCTCTAAAGGATCAAATCTATTATAAAAATTTAAAATAAAAAATACCCGTCACAGCGCAGGCCGCTTCGGGTAAGATATGCTAATGAATTTATTCAGATAATTTTCTTGCCTTAAAACACATGGAAATCGGACACATTCTGGCTTTTCTTGCCTTTGTACTCATATCCTCCAAATTCTCCATCGTCTCCCGATCATTCTGCTCCACCATCCGCTCAATGACAAACCCGGCATCTGCCAGCGCGTTGATGTATGTTGAAACTTTTCGGTTGCATAAAATGATTTCACTGTCGTGGACAGGCATCTTAAAACAGGACTCATCAAAATAGCTTCTTGTTAAAATGATCTGATCGTCTTCAATCACATCCCGTTTTTCGCAGGACCATGCCACACAGTAATTTAACGGGTGATGCCAGCTGAAAATAAAAGTTCCGTCCTTTTTCAGATAAGAAGCTATCTTTTGAAATGTTCCCGGCAAGTCCGTTGTCCACCCTACTCCATATATGGAATATACATAGTCAAAATAGTCCATCGGAATATCTGTCTTTTCCTCCATGGACGCACACAACAGCTTTGCCTGATAACCGTTTTGCTTTAAATATTCCCCGGCATGATCAAGCTGCTTTTGCGACAAATCCAATCCCCAAAGTTCCGCCGCCTTTCTGTCTCCCAGATATTTCAGGGAATGGCCGCTTCCGCAGCATATTTCCAGCACTTTTTTTCCTGCCACATCTTTAAAAAAACATAACTCGTCCTCGGTGACAAACTTCACCCCATATTCCGGCAGGGAAGTGGTGCCAAACCAAAAGTCAGCGTGTTCATTCCAATATCTTTTATTGTTTTCAATGATATTATCACTGTTCATCCATATTCCCCCTGTCTGCTGACACACTTGCCTAAAAAATTTACTGTTTTCTTTCCATACACCTGCTTGTTAGGGTTTTCTCGCAAGCTGCAAATCAATCGTGTCATATATGGTGATCTGTCCCCCAAACCGGTTAATGACCTGCTCAATTTCCGAAAAGAACACCTTTCTTGTCTCTTCCTCAATCACCATATGGTCAGAATAAGTACCCAGAAGCGCGGTATATTCCTTCGCCGTAAAGCTGCGCGTCCTGTGATAGAGTTTATAGCAGATATCCGTAAATCCGTACTTTCGCGCGATCTCAGCCCTACTCCCGGCCTCCTTTTCACCGTACTCGCTGCCTTCCGTGGAATTTGGCATATACACGTCATATATTTTTTGCAACGCCTGATGCAGTTCCTCCCTGCCCTTGTCCTTGTAGGGGTGGTTCGCAAAGCGCGCAAATACGCCGCCGCTTTTCAGCAGATCAAACACTTTCGGATATCCCGTTTCCTCCGGCACCCAATGAAAGGCGGATGCCGAATAAATCAGGTCATAGGAATTGCTCTCCCCGGTAAAGTCCTCAAATTTCGATGTCACCACCGAAAATCCCGGGTATTCCCGAAACTTCTGACGGCACAGCTTTGAAAAATTCTTTCCGTATTCTACGGCAGTCACATTACACCCGGTTTTCAAAATCGGAAGTGTCGCCTGCCCGCCGCCGATTCCCACCTCCAGGGCATGACTCGTCTGGTCAATACTCCTGTACCGAAAAATATCTTCATATAATTCCGGTACATATTCCGGCCGCATTTTTTCATACTGTTTGGCCACCGTATCAAAGGTCCATTCCAATCCCTCAGTAATCGGCATAAAGTTTCCTCCTCCCTGTCTCTTCCTATTTCGAATGTGGAATGAAACCGGCATCTGTCTAAAGATTGCCGTTATCCTCATCCTCCTCAAAAACAAGCGCAAGCACTTCCTCCATCTTCCACTTCTTAGCCGGAATAATGGCCGCCCGCTCTCCGATCACTTCCTCGATGATGCGAAGTTCCAGACTCTGCCTGTGCCTTAAATGCGCAATCAAATCAGAAAACCCCTGACATCCGTGCTGTCTGCCGTAAGGAGACTGTATCAGAAATTTCATCATCAGAGAATACCACATATCATTCCCCTGATCATCGCATCTCTCCTTTTTAATGATATCGATTGTTTCCTCCACCTGATCGCTGTACAGATACAGCATCCGGAAATTTTCTTTTTCGATTTCCTCATACAGTCTCCGGTAAAAAGCCAGAATTTCCTCGTCACTTTTCAAATGGAACAGCATCAAATCCTCCACGATGTTCTGGAAAAAGGAGGCTTCAAACAGATAGCCGGTACCCGAAAAATTCCAGTATCTGGAACAGATGATTTTCTCCAGCTCCTGCATGGATTTTCGCCCGCTATAAATCTCATATTTCTCCGCTTCCTTGTGAAAGCCGGGAATATCCGTGAGGATTTTGGTGTAGGTCACAATAAAATGACTGCCCTCGCGGAAGGTATTCCGTCTGATCTCCTCCCTGATCGAATCATAACGGCATTCAAACTGACGATACTCCTCCTCCGTCATCCAGGTGCACCATGCAAGCTCAACCGGCGAATAATCACCCTCCCTGCACACATGCAGCGCGGGAATCTGTTCGGCAATCCGATTCAACAATGTGGATTTTCCCATGCCCTGAATGCCTTCTATCCAAATATTTTTCATAGATTTTCCTCTCTTGAAAACACGCTGCCCGAATCCTGTAATTCTTATATCCATCCACAAAAGCACCGCCGTCTTTCCGGCTTATCTGGAGGCATATAGAGGATTTGCCCTGCGAATATTTCCACCGTATATTTCTCTTAATTCCTCAAAAGCAGTCCGCACTTCCCCCGGAATATCCACATGAGCTATAAAATCTTTTCCCTTCGGACCGTACCCTTCTGCGTCATCCGTAAGTCTTGGGATTTCTCCCATCAGTAAATTCACATACCTGTCCATATCCCACATGCCATGGATATTCCCGAAGTAGGCCAACTGACCGTTCTTGACAATGACTTCGGCTTTGTAGGCCGCAAAATTGATAATCGACACATCATCCGGGATATACTTGCGAAGTCCGGCATCCATTCTTCGCTGCATAGTGGCATCCTGACACAGGATGATACTCCGAAACACAATCCCATAATATTTCAGCAAATCAAGCAGATAGGTGATATTATTCCCGCAATTTGTGGACTGGGTTTCCAGATAATCCGCTTTTAAACCATATACGGCTTCCAAGTATCTGTTGAATATCTCTGCTTCCGGCAGTCCGTCCGTTATGATTGATGGACACTCTTCCTGTACCTTCTGACGAAGCGCGTCAGTCGTATGCCCAGCGCCTCCTACTATCACATATTTTTCTGCGATTCCGTTTTTCATGGCGTCTGCAAGAACATCGCCGCCGCTTACGATACTGCCGCCAAACAGAACCATCACATCTGTCCGTTTCCATCCGTATTGATCCTGTAAGTGATCGGCAGTAAGCGTCTCAATATCCCTCTTACCACAAAAGCGTCCTAATATATTTAAATTTTTAGCTGTCTGTTCTATCATGCGCCTGCATCTCCTGACATATTTTACAGATAATTATAGCACGCCCACGACACAAGAAAAAGAGAGAACGCATTCTCTCCTTTTCTGCAATCATTGACATTCAGGACATACTTCCCGCTCCGCCCATCAGTCTCGTCATCTCTTCAATCCGCTCAATCGGAAACGGCGATGATGTAAGCGGTTTCATGGCAATGGACATCAGTTTCATGGGATTATCGTCCGCCGCGATCCGGTTGGAGCTCATCTGTCCGCACTGGCGGCAGCGGTGTATGATCGCCCATTCTCCGTTTTTCCTGACCCAGACTGCCACAGGCTCCATATAGCCGCCGCAGTCAGATGCACGGTCTCCCGGTTCTATGTCCACATGTAAACTGGTCAGGCAATTGGGGCAGTGATTTCTGTGCTTACTGCCCGCACCGTCCGGCACTACCTGACGTCCGCAGACTTTACACACAAAAATTTCCCCGCATGCATGGTTTTTGTAATATCCTTTTTCAAATGTCTTTCTTTTATTTTCCCTATTCAATTTTATTTCCTCCTATTCCATTCCACATTGCTCCATAGGAGGTCTTATCTGCATTTCCCTGAGAATCCTCTGTATGCTCTTTTGTGTCAGATAATACTGCAGCGCCAGTTCCTTCGTTGAAACGCCTTTCTGGTACTGCTCAAAAATCTGCTCGTTTCTGATCCGCAGTTTCTCGTTCACACCCGTGGACGAACCCCACCTTTTTCTGCACTCTTTTTTCTTAGGCACATAGAGGATTTCACCGCTCACATACGTCTGCAGGATCTCAAGAATATTTTCCGGCAGAATTTCATCCGCCCGTCTATAGCTCATAGCTGCCTCCTAATATATTTACTTTAGGAAACGCAATGGCTATCACAATTTAAATTTGAAATGTCATAGCCATTGCTATGATACCGTGGTCTTCTTCATCAAACGCTTCACTCCTTTTTATATGGAACTACTTCATTTTTTCATACGCTTTTATCTTACATGCCATTAGAAGAAATTACAACCTCATAAAAAGTTTTAAAAATTTTTATTCCAGCAGTTCCTTCGCCGCCTGATAAGCCTCCACTGTCGTCCCAAGCCCCTTGCAGGCACTCTCCAAATCTACCTGAAAGCTCTCCATAGCGTTGTCTACGTTGGAAAGTAAAACGCGCGCAGTCTCCTTCTGTACCTGCTCCATACCTTTCCTAATTCCACGTTCCTCAGCCCAGTTTAATCGACGGTAGTAATCATCACGGGCCTCCGACTGCATCCTCGCCTTCTCATCTGCTGTCAGCTCTTTATAAGTGAATACACACTCTTTGATGGCCTCGTTCTTTTCCGCCAACATCCGCATCTCCTCCCATGTCTCCGCTTTGAAAAGCCGCGCCCAGTAATATAGCTCTAGACTTATCTGTCCATCTGCCCCTTTTTCCAATTGATTTAATTCTAACACACGTATTGACACTTTGTCACTATATTTATGTGCGGTATCCAAGTTATAAAAATAATATTCCAAATATAGTTTTTCCGGAAACCCCTGCGGCGTAAAATCAAGAATGCCAATATGTATTGTTTCCTTTGCCTCCAGATACTTTTCTCCCTTTTCTAACTGGTCAAACGCCCTGCATAGATAAGCCAACGATCTCTCCGGCCAGTTTCCCTCGTCAACAATCTGCATCTCAATATCCAAAATACGGCTGTCATTCAGTTCCAGCTTCAAATCCAGCATCATCATTTTATAAACATAAAATCATTTGTCAGCGGATACTTCAATTTCCCTGTGGGAAGTTTCCCTTCATCCCTTCTCTCTGTTACATTATCGGTTTCTGCCTCTCTTTTCAACACAATCCTCTCTTTCCAGAGGTTGATATATTCCGAACACGCAACAGTTTTCTCCATATCGGCAATACAAAAACCCCTTCTTTCGTTTTTAGTTACTCTCGGAATCTCTGAGCGATACGCTCTTTATGATGCCCCTCGGGCAAAAGATAAAAAAGATGTTCCAAGTGATATCAGAATAACACATCCGTGGAGGCTGTGCAAGCCCCTCAAAAGATTATAAGGTTACCTTCTTAACCCGGTTTCTGAACCAGATACAAAGGAATCGTATCTATAATTACCATCCTGTTCCCATGATGTTGAAACGCCTCCCTGATACCCGCATAGAATCTGGTCTTATACGGCTCCTCCAGCGTAATATGCTCACAGTGCGTACCGATCCATGCAATATAGGCATCGGCGTCAACCGTCCTCTCACTCTTCCACTCTTTGCAGGCCCAATTGGTAAATCCATAGTGCATCGCATTTTCATACTCCATCCTGCACCGATAACCCTGCTTTACGCAAAAATGTTTCTCATAAACCCGGTCAATTTCCGCGCGCAGATTGGGATTCCGGCTTGTCTCATCACTGCACGTCATAAACATGGCAAGATATCCGCCGGGCTTTAACATCTGAAACGTCCTTGTAAAGGCGATCTCCTCAGGAATCCACTGTATGGTCGCCGCTGAGTAAACCAGATCGTATGCGTTCTCCTCAAATTCCCATGTTTCAAAATCCGCATTGATCACGCGGAAATTCGGATAAGAAGAAAATTTACGGTTCAAAAAGGCGGTGAAGTTTTCCCCCAGCTCAATAGCCGTATAGTCGCACCCCGTTTTCAGAACCGGCTCGGTGGCCTGTCCTGTCCCGGGGCCGATCTCCATCACCTTCTTATCCGGGCCGAGTTTGCAGACCGACGCCAGCTCCTGAAACACTTCTTCCCTGTATCTTGGTCTGTATTTATCAAATTCTTCAGGTATCTGGTCAAATGTCTTACGAAAATCCATCGCTCAATCTTCCTCCTCCCAATACACCCGAAACCACTCCCGATACCCGGAATAAACCGTATACTGCGTCCCGCTCTGCAGATCAGTCACCCGGTAATAGCAGTATTCCTCATCCGTGGAGTAACCTCCGTTCACGCCATACTCGATCTCACGAAAAAGAAGATATCTTCCGTCCGGCGAAAGCGTCGGTTCCTCATCCGCAGGAATGCTCTCCTGCTTTCCAATGGGACGCAGACCGAAAGCATATCTCTTATATACCTTGCCGCTTTGGCCGTCCCAAAACCTGATCCGATCCGCCCCTTCCACCCGCCGGTATTCCTGCGAAAAGTCCAGATGAAACACATACTTCATTCCATAGAAGGCCAGCCCATCCACAAACAGGACCAAAATCAGCACAGCAAATCCAATTATGGCCGTGTAGAATATTTTTCCGCTCCGATGTCTCTTATACACTGACCTTTCCTGCCAGCACGTTCCTATAATCCTCCAGATTCTTCGCTAAAAGCGCAGGCGTGTCCAGATCATAAGGGCAATGCCCCTTACACTTATTACAGTGCAGGCATTCTTCAATTTTCCCCATCTTCTCCTGCCATACATCCCCCAGATAATCCGCAGAGGGCGCACGGCGGATCATCAACGACATCCGTGCACACATATTGATCTCAATCCCCACCGGGCAGGGCATACAGTAGCCGCAGCCCCGGCAGAACTCGCCCAGCAGCTCTTTCCTGTCGTTCTCAATCAGCTCCTTAAGCTCCGCCGTCATGGCAGGCGGATTGTCTATGTAAGAGAGAAACTCGTCAAGCTCCGCCTCTCTCTGCACGCCCCAGATGGGCAGCACATTGTCATACTGCGAAAGATACGCGTAAGCCGCCGCAGAATTGGTAATCAGGCCGCCGGAAAGCGCCTTCATGGCAATGAAGCCCATGTCCGCCGCTTTGCACTTTTCCACCAACTCTATATCCTTATCCGTCGCCAGATAGCAGAAAGGAAACTGCAGCGTCTCATAAAGACCACTGTCAATGGCCTCATGCGCCACCGCCAGCCGGTGGTTGGTAATACCTATGTGCCGGATTTTCCCCTGCTCTTTTGCCTTAAGGGCCGCGTCATAAAGGCCGCTCTCATCACCCGGCTTCGGGCAGAAGGCCGGATTGTGGAACTGATAAATATCGATGTAGTCTGTTTTCAGATTTTCAAGGCTGGTCTCCAGATCCTTCCAGAAGCCCTCCGCATTCTGAGAACCTGTTTTGGTCGCGATAAAGACCTTCTCCCTTATTCCCTCAAAAGCAAGCCCAACCTTATGCTCACTGTCCGTATACCAGCGCGCCGTGTCAAAAAACGTCATGCCGTTCTCATACGCCTTCCGCAGAAGCTTCACCGCCTCCTCGTCAGAAATCCGCTGAATCGGCAGCGCGCCGAAAGCATTTTTATTCGTCTCAATCCCTGTTTTTCCAAGTTTCACTGTCTGCATTTCAACCTCCGTTCTGAACCGTGTTTTTACACACTGCGCTCCTCTCCTAATCCTACAAATCTCCGCCGGATCCGAATCCCGCGCCGTCATAACTGCCAAGCGTCCCTGACAGGCCGCACCAGCTGCATGTAAAATGGGTATCATTCCCATTATGGCAGTTCAGCTTGCCGCAGTTACAGACCACGAAATCCATCGTCCTGCAAAAGGGACAGCCCGGGTACCCGTTATCGGGGAAAATCTGACCCACAATCTTTGTCTCATCGTAGTGTTCTCTTTTTGCAGACGCCTCCTTTACGGGAAACGCCCACGTATACTTCCATCCGTTCTCCATTTTCTCAAAACGGACACCGTATATATTTTTTCCTTCTTTACATTTACACAGAGCAATTCGCGCTTCCATCCCTACAGCCTCCGCTCCTTTCAGAATCCCCGGGTTTCATAGGCAAACAGTGCCGTGATATCGTCGCCGCACCCCATTTCGCTTGTCTCCTGAAGCCATGTTTTGAGTTGGTCCGACACAGCCTTTACGCCGTGTTCTTTAAGCAGGACATAGTAGTCCCTGCACGTCTTTTTAAACTCTTCATCATTTTTATAACTGTTGGAAAGTCCGTCCGAGGAAAGCATGTACATGACGGGATACGATTCCTTTTCTTCCCGTTTTCGTATCAGAGTGATGGCTTTTCTCCATGATTCCGCCTTACTCAGCGAATGGGTTTCCGTACCGAGAATCTTATCCGGCTCGATGATGTTGTATACCCCGGCCTCCGACACTTTCACAATATCTCCATCGCCAAGCTGGAAAGCAAACAGAAATTCCTCCGTAATAACCAGACCGAGCAGCGTACTTCCATAAAGTTTATAAACCGCTTCCTTTTCCCTGTTCTTTCCTTCACCTGAAGGGATTTCCCGCTTGCATTTGGCATGGAGCCGCAAAATTCTGCGTTTCCACTCGGCGTCGATCTCCTGCGCAATCTTGGTATCGCCCTCCCGTTTCAAAAAGGTGAAGAGCATTTCCTGTTGTCCGGCATATGTCTCCAGATATTCTCCCATGATTTTGCAAAATACATTAACGGCCACAAAGGAACCCGTCTTGCTGTATGGACAGGCATCGCTCCCGTGTCCGTCCGCCACCGCCAGAATCACCGAACCTGAATCTTTCACCAGTTTTTTCAGGCTGTCCTGACACTCCCTGCCGCTCCGTATATGGGATGCACCCTGTACGGATGCGCCGAATACGCTTCGCATCATATGCAGCATCCTTTCTACCACACATCGCCATCCTGAATATCATCCAAATCGGGAATCCTGCCGCCCAGATCAACAATGACAGGTGTGTCCCCATCCTGTCCTGCCGTATCCGCCGCGATGCTTGCCGGCGCCGATACCAGAGAAGCTGCGGTGGAAGCCCACTTGATCATCTTCGTGAGGGCTGCCGCATTGTTGGCCTGCAGCACCAGTTCCTTATTTCCCGTAAACTCCTCCAAAACGGCATCGTCTGCATCCTGCCCGATGGAAATAGCGATCTTAACTGCTTTCTTTCCCCATGGCAGTTTCTTTAACTCCGCCAGCGCCTTTTTATAATCATCCGTGGGCTGTCCGTCGGACAAAAGCACAAGCACGGGCGGAAGCGCCCTGTCTGACATGGGCGGAATCGTAAGCTGTGCCGTCAGAAGTTCGAAAGCCTTGCCTAAATCTGTCACCCCGGCAGCCTCCAGATCATCCCACGCAAAATCCTCCACTTTGACAGGATTGCCCGTCACCCATGACGCCCCGGTGGAAAACTTTAAAGTACGGATCATCAGCTGCGCGTTCGGATTATTTTCCGCCGCGGACACCATCTCCGGTATGGTGGACTGGATGGCATGATTCACCGTGCCGATCTTCTCCCCGTACATAGAACCGGAACAATCCACAATCCAAAAAAAATGAAGCGGCCTGCTCGCCAGTTCTCCTCCCGGTCTTTTCATTTCTCCCATAATCGTTCCTCCTTCATAACGGTTCAGTACCTTCCTGACTGCGAACCGTTACTCCTTCCATATTTTTATGCTTTCATGCATCTGATCTGCCAGGTTCTGGCATACTGCATCGCATAAGACCCCATATTGCAGCGGATTGTAAAATCCTCATGCCGTTCGTCGGGTTCCCCGAATGTCTTCAAAAAACCGGTGCCCTTTCCGCCGCCGATTTCTGTCACGGAATCCGGTATATAAATACTTTCCAGTTTTTTACAGCCCGCAAAAGCGCCCTCCTCAATGCTTGTTACGCCTTCCGGGAGATCAACGGTCTGCAGGTCGCCACAGCCCTCAAAGGCGGATACTCTGACTGCTTCCAGTTCCCGCGGAAACACCACTTCCCGGAGGCTCTTGCACCAGCGGAATGTGTTTTCTCTTATTTCCCTCAGTTTGTCCGGCAGTACCGCCCGCTTAAGCTGCCCGCAACCGGCAAAGCTGTTTTCTCCGATATATTTCACACTGTCCGGCACCGTAACGGATTCCAGACCGCTGTATTCAAAAGCGCCCTCATATTTGATCTCGCTTCCCAAAATCTTGGGACAGCCTGTGGCGTCCGTGCTTCCGATGCCGCGAAGCGATCCCGGCAGCACCGCCTCCTTTAAACCTTTGCAGTTTAAAAACGCACCGTTGCCCAGAATCTCAATGCCCTCGGATATAATGATCTTCTCGATGCCGACACAGCCCTTAAAAGCGTAATTCCCGACCGCGATCACTTTTTTCCCCTCAATGATATTGGGAATCACCACTACCGGCTCATCAAAGTCAACATACTTAAGAATCCTAAGCCCCCTTGACGTCTCCTCAAATTCATACAGACTGTCGCTCTCACAGGGCGTCCACTCCTTTTGGGCGGACGGCTTCTGCCTGTCCACACAAACCTGCGTCTCTTCCCTCTGATCGCCGTTTCCGTCCATTGACAGACCCAGTGCCTTTGCCCATGCCGTAACGGCAGCCTCGGCGCTTCTCGTTCTGATATCATACCCAAGCTCAATGGATTTCACAAACCGGTGCAGCGTCATTTGATCCATCTGCCCAAGGCCTCTCATTTCACTTACCAGGCCATCGTCAAATACAAGCATCAGCAGATTTCTTTTCCGCCTGTCCTGCGGAAAAAAGTCCATAAGAAGAGCCTGCAGTCTCTTTCTGTCAGAAAGCGCGTCTGGATAGTCCTGTATTATGCCCGCCAAAACTTTATCGTTATCCATTCCCGTTATCATGCTCCTCCATGAAATTCTCCCGTCAGTTGGCCGAAGTCGATCTTTGTGTCCCTGACGATCGCCGCCGAGCGGCCCTGCGGCACGGGAACCTGTGTGCCGTCCGCCTTGATGTACGTCCAGTTATCCCCGGACAGATTTCTGATGCCCCACAGTTTCGGATTATCCGGGTTCTGCACCACCTCTCCCACTATGGTATCCATGTCGTAATTTCCCTCGATGTGGTGTCTGTACAATTTCGTATTTGACAGGAGGAGTATCTCGCTTTTGCCAATCACGATTTTAGGCGGGACGGTCACCGCTTTCTGGCAGCCCCAGCAGGTGTGCGCGACGCCGTTTGTCTCCTTCGCCGCATCGTAAAACACCTCGCTCCCGCAGTTTTGACAGAGCATAATGCCGGACATGAGGTTCGCGAAGGTCTCCATCCATTTGCCCTCCGTAATCCGGCGGTTTGGCTGCCTGAGTCCCACGGTAAAGGACATAGTAAAAAGATCTCTAAGCTGCTGCGGATACAGATCCCAGAAAATAAGGGCATTGTCCTGATATCCCGCAAGGGGCCTGTTGTCGTTGTTGTCGGGATCAAAGATAAACAGCGGATCTGTCCCATACAGCATGTTCATGGCATGAATATCCATACATTTGATCCGCGCTTCTCTCCTGCCCTCTAAGGGATGGTTTAACATAAACATGTAAAAGAGCAGCACAGCCAGGGAAAAGAGATCCGTATTCCGGGACGGCTTCGCTTTTCCCGTCACAATTTCGGGCGCCATAAAGCGGGGCGTGCCGTACACACCGGTTTTCGCCCCATTATAAGAAACGTTATCGTTATCGCAGATCAGAACATCACCCGTATCGGGATCAAAAAAGACATTGCCAAAAGAAATATCGCGGTAGCTGTAACCTTTTCCGTGCAGCGCGTTATATCCTCTGGTCAGATGATAGGCTGCCCTGCACAGACAGTAAAAAGAAGGCTCCGCCTTTCTCTTCATCATGTCCACAATACTTCTGTAATTTTTCGGACGAAGCGGCATGATATAGCCAAACGATTCCCCGTATGTCTTAAAGATCATATCCTGCGGCCACAGGAACGAATCGTCCGGTGGGCCGCTCTGGATCAGATTATCCAGAATTTCCTTCTGGTTTTGGGTAGCGGTATTCTTATAATACCACTTTAGGGCATATAGTTTATTCCCGGCCTCCACAGAGTATACTTCTCCCTGCCCGCCCGCTCCAAGCAGTTGTTTTACCGTATATTTATTGCCGCTCTCAGAAGTAAGGATCGTTCCCCCCTTCAACTGTCCTTCCATGGCTTCCTCCATGCCGGAGCGTATTTTGCGATGGCCGCGAGCCAAATCTCCAATTTGGCTCTGCGATTCCGAGTTTGTGGCTCCGACGCAAACTCGCGATTGAAAAATCAGCACATCAGTGTGATTTTTCAATCTGTTCTCTCATCATTTTCAAATAATCACCTTCTTCGGGCACTTCTCCTTACACGTCCCGCACCCGGTACACTTCTCCTGATCGATAACCGCGTGGAAGTCCTCAATCACAATCGCGTCCGCAGGACAGTTCCTCTTGCAGAGCTGGCAGGCAATGCATCCCACATCACAGGCCTTCATCGTCACAGGCCCTTTCTCCTTCGAACTGCATGCCACCACATGTTTCGCATCATAAGGAATCAGCTCGATCAGGTGCTTCGGGCAGGCCGCCACACACTTGCCGCAGGCCTTGCAGGCTTCCTTATCCACCACGGCTACGCCGTTTACCACGTGAATCGCATCAAAAGGACACGCTTTCACACAATTTCCGAACCCGAGACAGCCGTCGTTGCAGGCTTTCGGCCCGCCGTTTGGCACAAAAGCAGCCATCGCGCAGTCCTGTACGCCCGTATAATCATAGTCCACACGGGTGCGCTCCCTGTCGCCTCTGCACTTCACAAAGGCTGCCATGCGCACGCTCTCGCCGGCCTCCACACCCATGATCTGCGCCACCTGTGCACCAACCTTCTCGCCGCCCACAGGACAGGCGTTTGCAGGCGCTTCTCCCTTTACAATCGCCGCCGCCAGACCGGAGCACCCCGCATAACCGCAGCCGCCGCAGTTATTACCGGGAAGAACGCCCAGAATGGCCTCCTCCCGCTCATCCACATCTACCTTAAACTTGATACCGGCCACGCCCAGAAACAGGCCCACAAAGAGGCCGACCGCTCCCACGATCCCCGTAGCCATCAAAATGCCCGCTATATCCATATTAACCTCCATACCTCTCTGTTAGAGTAATCCGGAAAATCCGCAGAACGCGATCGCCATCAGCCCGGCCGTCACCAGCACAATCGGCATTCCCTGAAAGGATTCCGGTATATCATTGTACTTGAGTTTCTCACGGATTCCCGCCAAAATAATAATGGAAATGGTGAATCCAACCGCTGTTGCAAACCCATTGACTACACCGGTCAGAATCCCGTAATTCTTCTGCACATTGGTCAGCGCCACACCCAGTACCGCGCAGTTGGTGGTGATCAGGGGCAGATACACACCCAGAGACTGATACAGCCCCGGGATGAACTTTTTCAAAAACATCTCCACAAACTGCACCAATGCCGCAATCACCAGAATGAACACGATGGTCTGCAGATAGGCGATGTCAAAGGGAAGCAGGATAAACTGATAAATGGCTCCCGCAACCGCTGAGGCCAGTGTTATGACAAAGATAACCGCCACGCCCATACCTGTGGCCGTCTCGGTCTTCTTGGACACGCCAAGGAAGGGACACAGCCCCAAAAACTGGCTTAACACCACATTATTTACAAGGGAGGACGCAATCAAAATCACCAATAATTCTTTAAGCATTCTTCTTCTCCCCCTCTCCCGCTTTTTCTTTTCCTTCGTCAATCAGACGCTTTGCGCAGCCCGCGTCCGCACAGTTCATACAGTCGCTGTTACAGCCGGACTGGATCTTTGACATATCTTTTCCTTTTCTCTCTCCGGCAATCTTCACCTTATTCTGGATCGCCGTCAAAAGCGCCAGCACAAAGAACGCACCCGGCGCCATGATAAAGATACTGACCGGAACGAAACTTTCCGGCATAACATGAATGCCGAAGATTTCACCCGCGCCGAGAAGTTCTCTCACCGCACCGATACAGGTCAGCGCAACGGAAAACCCGAGTCCCATGCCGATACCGTCAAACAGAGACGGAATCACGGGATTCTTATACGCATAAGCTTCCGCACGCCCAAGAATAATACAGTTTACCACAATCAACGGAATGTAAATGCCGAGGGCGTCGTAGAGGAAAGGAATAAATCCCTGCAGAAGCAGCTCCACCATCGTCACGAAAGAGGCGATTATTACAATAAACGCCGGAATTCTTACTTTATCAGGTATGATATTGCGGAGAAGAGAAATAAACACATTACTCAGCGCAAGCACAACCATCGTCGTGAGTCCCATACCCAGCCCGTTGATCGCAGAAGTGGTCACCGCAAGCGTCGGACACATACCCAGCATCAGGACGAAGGTCGGGTTCTCCTTTACAATACCGTTTACAAGACGTTCCTTTGCACTATTCATTTGCACTACCTCCTCCCAATACCGTCTGGAAATAGTATAATCCCGCGTTGACTCCGTTGGTCACTGCGTTCGTCGTGATGGTCGCGCCGGAAATGGCGTCAATCTCATTGTCAGCCGCCGCCCCGTTTTTTGTATACGCGAACTTTTCCACATTTTTATCCGCAAACTGCGGTTTCAACACATCCTCAGCCTGCATACCAAGACCTGCCGTCTCAGAAATGGAAAGAATCGACATCCCGTTTAATGTCCCATCCAGACGCACACCAATGGAAAACTGAATATCCCCACCGTAGCCTTCCTTTGTCGTCACGGTGATCACATAGCCAAGCAGTTCGCCGGAAGCGTCCTTTGCTTCCATCACCTCATCAATGCTCTCCTGCTCATACCCTGCTTCACTCCAGCCCACATCTGCCACAGATTCTACACCTATCATGCCAAAGGATGCCGCGTCCGCAAATACTTCCTGACACGCCTCCTGCTTCGCCTTCGCTTCCTGCTCGGCTATCGGATTTTTTGTCACCTGATAAACCAGTCCCAGAAGCAGTCCGGCAATCAGTGTAATCGCCAGCAAAATGCCAGTATTTTTCATCATCTCTTTCATGCCTTCTCTCCTCCTTTACCGAATGCTTTCGGAAGAGTGACCTTCTCAATCAGCGGCACTAAGAGGTTGCCGATGATGATCGCATAAGACACTCCCTCCGCGGAGGGGCCGAAGATACGGAAAATCCCCGTCAGGATGCCCAGCAGTACGCCGTACAGATACTGTCCCTTTTTCGTGATGGGTCTGGTCACATAGTCGGTCGCCATAAAGAACGCGCCGAGCATCAGGCCGCCGCCGGAAAGATGGGCGGATATGTAAGGCCAGTTAAATCCCCTGCCGCCGAACAGCGTCACAAAGACAGCCAGCGAAACAATGTATGTCGCCGGAATCCGCAGATCAATAATTCCGAATAATATCAGGATACATGCCCCGACCACAATGGCTATCATGGAGGTCTCTCCGATCGTGCCCGCCGTGCGGCCGATCACCATATCCAGAATATTGACGGATTCCCCGCTCTTTAAAGCGGCAAGAGGCGTCGCCCCTGTATAAGCGTCACAGTCAAAATTCGTCATAATCGACGTAAAGGAAATCAACAGAAAACACCGCGCGCCAAGCGCCGGGTTCATGAAATTCTGTCCAATGCCGCCAAACAGCATCTTGACCACCAGAATGGCGAACACACCGCCCACCACGCCGATCCACCACGGTGCGGATACAGGCAGATTCAAAGCCAGAAGCAGTCCCGTCACCACCGCGGAATAATCTCCTATGGTTACTTTTTTCTTACAGATCTTCTCAAACGCAAACTCCGTTGCCACCGTGGATGCCACCGTCACCAGAATCAGCAGCAATGCCTTCGGCCCGAAGTTGTATATGCCAAATCCCGCCGCCGGAAGAAGGGCGATCACCACAGTCAGCATAATGCTGGCAGTGGTTGACTTCGATCTGACATGAGGGTTGGAAGACACTTTCATTAAATCACTCATCTCTTCAGTCTATGCTCCTTTCATCGTAACTTTTCAGTCCTTCAAAGTTCCGATGAAAAATCCATAAAAATTGCTTCGCAATGGGATTTTTCATACTTCCATCATATTCTTACGGTCTCGGCAGCATGTGCCTCGACCTGTACTGATCAGTCACTTTATTTCTCACTATTTTTTCTTCTTGGCAAGCAGGAGCTTGCGCATGGATTTGATATTCTGCGTCAGATGCCTCTTAGCCGGACAGACGAAGCTGCAGCAGCCGCACTCACAGCACTCCATGCCGTCATGAGCAAGAAATGTCTCCTCGTCACCGTTTGCCGCGGCAACCGCCAGCAGCTTGGGCACCACCCGTCCCGGGCAGACCTCCACACAGCGGCCGCAGTTGATGCAGGCGGAAGGTTCCATGCGGGACACCTCGTCCTCCGTGAGACACAACAGCGCGGAAGCCGTCTTAGTGGTCGGCACATCCAGTCCGAAAAGGGCAAAGCCCATCATCGGCCCGCCGGATACGATCTTGACAGGCTCCTGCTTAAAACCGCCCGCCTCCTCCACCAGCTCATGGTAATTCGTGCCAATCCGCACGATAAAGTTGCGCGGTTCCGCAATGGCGTCCCCGGTCACCGTAACGATGCGGTTCATCAGAGGCTTTCCCTCGATCACCGCATGATAGATCGCCACCACCGTGTCCACGTTGTTCACCACACAGCCCGCGTCCGCAGGAAGCATGGAAGAATTGATGGCTCTTCCCGTGGCCGCATATATAATCTGCCGCTCCGCGCCCTGCGGATACTTGGTCTTAAGCTCTTTCACACTGATGCGCGGCTCGTCTTTGGTCAACTTCTTTAAGATCTCGATACAATCCGGTTTATTGTCCTCCACCGCCAGAATTCCTCTGGCATTCTCGAACAGCTTCAGGGAAACCTTTAAGCCGCCGACCAGCTTCTCCGGCTCCTCCAGCATCCTGCGGTAATCGGAGGTCAGATAAGGTTCGCACTCCGCACAGTTCGCGATCACATAATCAATTTTTTCAGGCTCTTTTGGAGAAAGCTTGACAAAAGTGGGGAAACCCGCACCGCCCATACCGACGATACCCGCCTCCTTCACACACTCGATAATCTCCTCCCTCGTCATCTCCTCGAGAGGTTTCCGTTTCGGATACTCTACTTCCTCGTAAAGACCGTCGTTTTCAATAATAATGCTCATCACGCTGTCGCCCGTAACCACACGTCTCGGCTCAATCGCCTTCACCGTGCCCGATACCGTCGCATAAATTGGCGCGGAAACAAAGCCTCCTGCCTCCGCAATCTTCTGCCCCGTCAAAACCCTGTCACCCTTCTCCACAATAGGCTTTGCAGGCGCGCCGATATGCTGGGACAACGGGTACACCAGATCTCCCTTGGGCAGCACCGCCTTAATAGGCTTATCCTTCGACAAGTCCTTTCCGTCGTAGGGATGTATGCCGCCGTTAAATGTTAATTTAGCCATACCTGTAACCCTGCTCCTTTCACGTTCAGCTCACACCTTAAGTCTGGCTGGACTGCTATTATAAATATACTATTTTTCGACGAAAAAAACTACTGCTAATTCAAAAAATATGCTAAACTATCATCAGGTAAATTTTAGATTTATATGCGGAGGAATTTTATGCAGACCGAAAACCACACACTTGAATCTTTCACCATCGGCTATCCTCTGGAGCGTACCGCTCCTCTGGATAAATTTCTGTTTATAGATATTGAAACCACGGGATTTACCGCAAAAAGCTCCTCGCTCTATCTGATCGGGACTGCTTTTTACGCGGACGGAAACTGGCGGATCAGACAATGGTTTTGTGAAAATCCTACTGAGGAAGCCGCTGTGCTGAACGCTTTCTTCGACTTTGCCACCTCTTTCACCCACCTGATTCATTTTAACGGCAATAATTTCGATCTGCCCTACCTTCTGCAGAAATGTGAGCAGCATAAGCTGCCGCACAATTTCGACAACTTTGAAGGGATCGACCTGTATAAGCGCATTTCCCCCTACAAGGCATTTCTGCACGTGCCCAACTGTAAGCAGAAAACGCTGGAGGCGCTTCTCGGTATCCACAGGGATGACCGTTTTCACGGCGGTGAGCTGATCGAAGTATACAGAAAATATGTGGAAACCCCTTCCCCGGACATCCGCTCCCTATTGCTTTTACATAACAGCGATGATATCCGGGGCATGCTGCAGCTTCTCCCCCTTCTGGCATTCTATGATCTCTTTAACGGGAATATCCGCGCAAAGAAGGTGCAGGCGAACAGCTATATCGACTATCACGGTCAGGAAAAACAGGAACTGCTGATGAAGCTGGCGCTGCCTGCTTCTCTTCCCTTTTCCCTCTCCAACCTGGCAAACGGCTGTTATTTCAGCGGAGAAAAGGACGAAGGCATTCTGAAAGTGCCGCTCTATGAGGAAGAAATGAAATATTTCTACGCCGGCTACAAAGACTACTATTATCTTCCCGCGGAAGACATTGCCCTCCATAAATCGGTATCCTCCTTCGTGGATCAGGCGCACCGCACCCAGGCGACAGCCGCCACCTGCTACACACGGAAGTACGGACAATTCCTCCCCCAATGGGATATTCTGGTAGAACCGTTCTTCAAACGGGACTATAAGAGTCATGAGCTTTTCTTTGAGCTTACCGACGAGCGTAAGACAGACAGGGCGCTTTTCTCCCGCTACGCCCAGTATCTGCTTGGAAAGATGGCGAAAACATACTAAAAGAGGGTAGCGATGCATCGCTACCCTTTTCCTGTCAATAACTTTATGCGTTTCACATTGGTTTCTGATAAAAGAACGAATTTTTACGTTCAAATCCCACATCCTTGTGATTGATAATCTGCTCGGTGCTGCCTATGAACAGATAGCCGCCGGGCTTAAGGCTCTTCTGGAACTTGCGGAACACATCATCTTTCGCTTCCTCCGTAAAGTAAATAAGTACGTTACGGCACACAATCAAATGAAAATCCGTAGGATATGTATCCTTTAACAGATTATGCTCCTTAAATTCCACTCTGTTCTTGACTTCCTGTGAAATCTGATAGGAAGGGCCGACCTTCGTAAAGAACTTATTTTTCAGATCCGCCGGCACACCCGCCACGCTCTTCTCCGCGTACAGTCCCATCTTCGCTTTCTCGATCACCTGCTTATCCAGATCCGTCGCATAGATCTTAATCTGGTTGAGAGGCAGATGTCTGGACAGCGCCATCACCAGTGAATACGGCTCGTCACCCGTCGAACAGGCCGCGCTCCATATCTTTAAATTCTTACCGTAACGCTGAATCAGCTCCGGGAAAATGTCCTTATCCAAAAGCTGCCACTGATCCACATTTCTGTAAAACTCAGACACGTTAATCGTCAGATAGTTGACAAATTCCTCAAATCTGGCATTATCGCTCTTAAGCACCGAAACGTAGTTGTCATATCCGACAACCTTATTTTTGGAGATCAGCGTATCGATCCGGCGCTTCATCTGTTTTTCCTTGTAAGCATTCAAATCGATTTTCGTAAGATCATAAACCGCTTTCTTAAAGTACTCATAGTCATATGCCATGGATTCCCACCGCCTTTGTTTATTTATGATAAATGTGAAGGAAAACACTAAGCTCGAATGAACCTCGCTAAGTGTTTTCATGCTTCACATAAGAGAATGCCAAAAACGGCATTCTCTGTATGGACTATTTATACCTTACTCTGCTGTGTCCCCGTTCTCTTCTGCGATCACCGCATCAATATCTACAGATACAACGTCTTCATCCTCAACTTTTTCAGCCTTAGGCTCAGGTGCAAACATCGCCTTAATGCTCAGGCTGATCTTCTTGTCCGCCTCGTTGAAATCAACAACCTTCGCCGTCACTTCCTCACCGCTCTTGAGTACATCGGAAGGCTTGTCAATATGCTCCCTGGAAATCTGGGACACATGAAGCAGGGCGTCAATGCCGGGCTCCAACTCGATAAATGCACCGAAATCCGTCATGCGTGCTACCTTACCGGTCACCTCTGTACCTACCGCATATTTGCTTGCCGCATCTTTCCACGGATTCTGATCCTCAAACTTAAGGCTCAAGGCAATCTTCGTGCCAGAAATATCCTTAATCAGCACCTTCACCACATCGCCAACCTTAAATACTTTCTTGGGATTCTCCACCCTGCCCCAGGACATCTCAGAGATGTGAAGCAGGCCGTCACAGCCGCCAAGATCTATGAATGCGCCAAAGTCAGTCACATTCTTAACCGTACCTTCCACCGTATCGCCGATCTTGATCGTCTCAAAGAGCTTCTTCTGCAGCTCCGCCTTCTCCTCAAGAATCAGCTGCTTTCTGTCACCGATATATCTTCTTCTCTTAGGATTATACTCGCTGATCACGAACTGGATCTCCTGACCCGCGTATTTGTTCAGATCCTTCTCATAAGTATCTGACACAAGACTTGCCGGGATAAAGATTCTCACCTCTTCCACAACGACGCTCAATCCGCCGTCCAGCACCTGCGCCACCTTAGCCGTAAGCACTTCTCTGTTCTCATATGCTTCCTCGATCCGCTTGTTGCCTCTGTCAGCCGCAAGGCGCTTGTAAGTAAGGAGAACCTGTCCCTCGCCGTCGTTCACCTTAAGCACCTTTACCTCCATGGTATCTCCGGGCTTCGCAATGGTTGTCAAATCTACATTAGGTTCGTTTGTATATTCATTTCTCGTCAAAACGCCATCTGACTTATATCCGATGTTGAGAATGATCTCTTCCGGCTTTACATCGATAACGGTACCTTCAACAACCTCTCCTGTGTGTATTGTCTTTAATGACTCCTCTAACATTTGTTCAAAAGTTAATTCTGACATAATTTTGAACCTCCTCGATAAT
The DNA here is from genome assembly GCA_947176065.1 of uncultured Lachnospiraceae bacterium. GTDB lineage: Bacteria > Bacillota > Clostridia > Lachnospirales > Lachnospiraceae > UBA3282. The sequence continues at coordinate 40,664 of CAMWPB010000011.1, forward strand.
ATTGTTTGGGGTCGAAGCCCCTGCTGTAATACCCACCAGTCGGACAGATTCAGGTAACCTTAAATGCAAGTCGTCGAGTGTCTGTATATAGTAGGTCATTTCGCACTCCTGCCTGCAGATCTCATAGAGCTTCCTTGTATTAGAGCTATGATTCCCACCTATAACTATCATCACATCAACCCGTGCCGCAAGTTCTCTGGCCTCGGCCTGTCGCACTTCCGTAGCGTTACATACAGTATTCACAACACTACCATTGTAACCTCTTTCCCTGAAAATTTCAACCACATCTTGAAATTTCTTGTAGTTAAATGTCGTTTGCGAAACGATACACAGCTCCTCGTCTGTCTGAGGTACGAATTTTTCGGCCTCCTCCAAAGAACCGATGATATAGGTTTTCGTGTGGGACCATCCTCTGGTCGCCTCCACTTCGGGGTGCCCCTCGTCTCCGACGATCACGACGCTCCTGCCGGATTTACTCTCCCGCTCTACAATATCATGAATCCGTTTCACAAAGGGACAGGTGGCGTCCACCACTTCAAACCCAAGCTCCTTCAGACTTTCGCAGACATTTTTTTCCGCCCCGTGGGAACGGATGATCATCGTACCCCTCTCCTCTGGGGGAACCCGCTTCGCATCCGCAAGGGAGTCGATCACGCGCACTCCCCGCCTTTCCAGATCGCCCACCACTTCCTCGTTATGTATGATCGACCCGAAGGTATAAATCGGCGGTTCGTCTTTTCCCCAGCCCTCAATCTGCTCATAGACGGTATCCACCGCCCGCTGTACCCCGAAACAGAACCCCGCATGCTCCGCCAGAATGACTTCCATACCTCAACCTCCACACAATGCAATTATGGCATCCGCCACCTCTTCCGGCGTCATGTGGGAGGAATCTATCAGCACAGCGTCCTCCGCCTGCTTTAAAGGAGAAATTTCTCTGGTCATGTCCTGCCTGTCACGTTCGATAATATCCTTCTCGATGGTGGCAAGGTCGCAGCTTTCTCCCTTCGCCGTAAGCTCCTTATAGCGGCGCAGCGCCCGCTCATGGCTGTCCGCCGTCAGATACACCTTCACCTGGGCCTCCGGCAGTACGCAGGTGCCGATATCACGCCCGTCCATCACCACATCCGCATCCGCTGCCAGTTTCTGCTGCAGCTGCGTCAGCTTTTTCCTCACCCGGGGATTCGGGCTGCTGACAGAAGCCATCCGGCCCACCTCCTCCGTACGGATATAGGCATTTACGTTTTCGCCGTTTAAATATACCACCTGTTCGCCGTTCTCATAGCCGATGGTAATATCCGCCCCCTGACATTTTTCATCAATCTGCTCCGGGGCGGCGCTCTCCCTGATCAGATACAGCGCCATCGCCCGGTACATGGCTCCCGTGTCCACATAGATATATCCCTTCTTAGCCGCGATCATCTTTGCGATCGTGCTCTTTCCCGCTCCCGCAGGCCCGTCAATCGCTATATTAAATCCCATCGTTTCCCTATCCTTTCCAATTTTTATGGAGAATGCCGTATTTTGGCATTCTCTGGTGCGAAACTTAGAAGTTCTTTGCGAAGCAGCCTTTGCTGCGAGCATTTAGAACTTCTTTTCGCACACTGATCCCGGCCAAATATCCCGTGGACCACGCAATCTGTAAATTAAAACCTCCCGTCAGGCCGTCCAGATCCAACACCTCCCCCGCAAAATAAAGCCCCCGGATTAACCTGGACTCCATCGTGGAAGGGTTGACTTCCTTCACCGACACGCCGCCCTGCGTGATTACCGCCTCCTCAAAGCCCCTCTTCCCTTTCACCTGCAGGGTAAAAGCCTTTGTCAGCTCCGCAAGACGCCGTCTTTCCTGCCTCGTCACCTCATGCACCTTCTTCTCAGGATCGATGCCCGACCTTTCTATCATAACAGAAATCAGCTTCGTCGGATAGAGTCCTCCCAGCGCATTTTTAAACTGCCGGTTCCTGTTTTCCTCAAAGTCCCTCAAAATCCTTTTATCAAGCTGCTCCTCCGAGAGCGCCGGCTTCAGATCTATTGTCAGAAGCACCGCATCCGCCCCCTTCTTTTTCCCGTAAAAACTGCTGGCCGAAAGGACAAGCGGACCGCTCACCCCGAAATGGGCAAACAGCATCTCTCCGAATCCCTGATACAGCTTCTTTTTCCCGCAGCTCATGACCAGAGACACATTTTTGAGAGATAACCCCTGTAATTTTTTACACCAGTCCCCTTCCGTTTCCAGAGATACCAGCGCCGGTGTACAGTCCGTCACCGTATGTCCCAGAGCCTGCGCCATACGGTGTCCGTCGCCGGTGGATCCCGTGACCGGATAAGACATGCCGCCCGTTGCCACAATCACCGTTCCCGTAGGAACTACACTTCCGTCCGCAAGGCAAACCCCCGTTATCTTTTCACCGTCCGTCTCAATTGACCGTACCTCGCTGCGCAGCCGCACCTGCACCCCGCTTTTCTTCAAAAACCGTTCAAAGGCCGCCGTTACATCCGACGCGTGATCCGAAACCGGGAACACCCTTTCACCGCGCTCTTCTTTTAAATGACATTCGTTATCTTCCAAAAACATTTCCAGCCGCTTGTTATCAAATGTGTGGAATGCACTGTAAAGAAACTTCGGATTACTTACGATATTTTCAAAAAACTTGTCCCGTCCGCAGGCATTTGTCACATTACAGCGCCCCTTGCCCGTAATATAAAGTTTTTTGCCGAGCTTTTCATTTTTCTCTAATAAAATAACATGGCGCCCGTTCTCCGCCGCAGCAGCAGCCGCCATCATCCCCGCCGCACCGCCGCCGATCACGACCGCCTGATTCTTGTCCATTTTCATCGTTCTTTTTCCGATTTTTTCCGAAGCGGATAGTTTAACATCGGCTCCTCATCTATAAAGTTAATCTCATCATTCAGATAAACCTGATAATTGTTCCAAGCCTCCTCAAGATTCTTAAGGTTTTCCTTCACTTCCTCAGGCTGCTTTAAGCACATCGCCACCACAAGCGCATTGATCATGCTTAAGGGCGCCACCAGGGAATCCACAATGGAAACCATATCGCTTCTGGCAAAAAGATTGCAGGAGGAGTATAAATTCATCGGTGAATGCACCGAATCCGTTACCGCAATCACCTTGGCATTCCTGTCATTTGCGAACTCCATGGCCTTTAGGGTTCTCATGGAGTATCTGGGAAAGCTGATCCCGACAAAGGCGTCCTGCTCGTCGATGCGGATCATCTGCTCAAAAGTTTCCGAAACACTTGTTGTTTTTAGAAGCACCACGTTTCCCCGGATCATATTCAAGTAAAATTGCAGGAAATCCGCCAACGGCTCACAGCTTCTGACGCCCATAATATAAACCGTCTTCGCCTCCAGAATGATATCCACCGCCGTCTCAAAAGCCGTCGGGTCGAGATTGTGAATCGTATCCTGAATTTTCTCAATATCTGCCTGCAGGACGGAATTTAAAATCTCCGACTGACTACTCTTGCCATACTTCGCGCCGATCTTCTGCACGGAATTGATCTTATTCTGCACCCAGTACTCCAGATCTCTCTGAAATTCAGGATACCCGTTGTAGCCGATGAACATGGCATACCGCACCACGGTGGACTCGCTGACCCCCACCGTGTCCCCCAGCTTCGCCGCGGTCATAAACACCGCCTGATCGTAATGATCATAGATAAAAGCCGAGATCGCTTTCTGACCCTTGCTCATCCTGCCGTAATACTCGTTGATTCTCGTTATAATGTCATACCGGTTCTCTATCGCCATCGCCCAACAGCCCTTCTACTGGAACTTCTTTTCGCTTTTTTATACATTCTGGAATGCGCCATAGCATTCCTCCAAAAGCTTGATGGTGTCCTCCTCCTGCAGATCATAGTCCCCCGTCAGGGTCATGCATGCCGCTCCATGGATAAATATCCACATCTTCATAAACATGCCGCTGGGATCTTTGCACCCGAAAATTTTCGCGCTGTTGATCTCCCGCACCACCGCGCCGTTTTTACCGTTCAGCATATCATAGAGACTTTTTCCGTGACGGTTCTCCGACAAAAATAACAGACGGAATAAATTCTGCTCCTCCTGTGAAAAGCGGATATAGGCAAGTCCCAAATTGACAAAGGGCGTGTTGTTCAACTTCGGAAATTCTTCGTAATAGGTGCCGAAAAATTCCATTGCTTTCAAAAAGAGATCATCCCCCAACTCCTCCATGTTCTTGTAAACACGAAAAATCGGCTGGGTGGAACATCCCGCCTTCGCTGCCAGCGTTCTCGCGCTCACCTGTGTGAACCCTTCCGTCCGCGCCATCTCAAAGGCCGCGTTCAATATGTCGTTTTTTGTGATTGTCTCTTTTCTTGCCATAAGAATGTACCTCTCTCAATCTCCTGCAGCTTTTTAAAGCTTCTTTTGGTAACATATGTTATTATAATGTATTATGTAACCTCAGTCAAGCCCTTTTGGGGAAAATATCTAAATTTAGGAAATATGATACAGAACTTGGCACAATACCGAGCCACCACTCGAATTTGCTTCACAAATCCTCGTTGTTCGGCCCTTGAGGTGCCGCAGTCTATTTAAGCACAAAACAGAGCCATCTCGAATTTGCTCCGCAAATCCTCGCCTGTTTCCGCTCATTTACTCTCTGAACCGAGCCACCACTCGAATTTGCTTCGCAAATCCTCGTTGTTCGGCTTTCGCCGAATAAAACAATAAAAAAACAGCCTCTCGAAAGCAAGCTTTCGGAAGACTGTTTTTTATTGTTTTGCTCGGTTCAATGCTTAAACAGGGTATACCCCGTTCTTGGTGTCAGCCTGGGTCATGTCGACCTTTTCCTGCTGTGCCTGACGGTACTTGAAGAAATCGATTGCCACCTGCGGGAACAGTGCGTAGGACAGAACATCCTCATCCTGCTGTTTCCACTCCTTCATCTCCGCTTCCAGACCTGCAAGCTCCGGCTCCGTGTGCCCGGTTGCCTCAGCGGAACGGGCAGTAGAACGTTTTTCTCCGGGAATAACCTTGTCGATCACTTCCTGGCTCATCGGTTTAACCGTCTGCCCGTAATTGCCGCGGAGCAGATCTTTAAACTCACCTGTTGCCATCTTATATCTCTCACCCATCAGCACATTAAATACCGCCTGTGTGCCGACAATCTGAGAGGAAGGCGTAACCAGAGGCGGCTCACCGCAGTCCTTACGGACTCTGGGGATCTCTTCCAGCACATCCTGGTATTTATCTTCTGCTTTCTGCTCTTTCAGCTGGCTTACCATATTGGACAGCATACCGCCGGGAACCTGATAGCGCAGTGTATTGATGTTAACGCCGAGTACCTTGGTGCTCATCAGGCCGGATTCGATACATTCCTCACGGTAAGGACGGAAGTAGTCTGCAATATCCGCCAGAATTTCCTGATCATATCCGGTATCGTACTCTGTACCCTTAAAGGTCTCAACCATAACCTCTGTCGCAGGCTGGGAAGTACCCAGCGCAAAAGGAGAAATCGCACAGTCAATAACGTCCACGCCTGCCTCTACCGCTTTCAGATACGTCATGGACGCTACGCCGGACGTATAGTGCGTATGCAGCTGGATCGGAAGCTTGGTACTCTCCTTTAATGTCTTTACAAGCTCCGCTGCGCGGTAAGGAACGAGCAGACCCGCCATATCCTTGATACAGATGGAATCTGCACCCATCTCCTCGATCTTCTTCGCCATATCCGCCCAATAATCTAATGTATAAGCGTCACCAAGTGTATAGGAAAGCGCAATCTGGGACTGGCCTCTGCCTTCCTGCTTCTTGATCTTGTTGGTTGCGTCTACCGCAGCCTGAAGGTTGCGGATATCGTTCAGACAGTCAAAAATTCTGATCACATCGATACCGTTTGCAATGGACTTCTCAACAAACGCGTAAACCACATCATCCGCATAGGGTCTGTATCCCAGAATATTCTGGCCTCTGAATAACATCTGGAGCTTGGTATTCTTAAAGCCGTCTCTTAACTTTCTCAGTCTCTCCCAGGGATCTTCCTTCAGGAAACGGAGAGATGCGTCAAAGGTTGCGCCGCCCCAGCACTCTACTGCGTGGTAGCCGACTTTATCCATTTTATCTACGATCGGAAGCATCTTTTCGGTAGGCATTCTGGTCGCAATCAGAGACTGATGTGCGTCACGAAGAACGGTTTCCATGATTCCAACCGGCTTTTTAATTTGTTCTGCCATTTTATTTCATCCCTTTCTCTATACTTTATTTTAACCATGCCGAGGTCGCGAAGCGATCCTCGCAATCAAGCTGCGCTCGATTTGTGTTAGAAAACTCCGAACACTGCCATAAAGGTACCAGCCGCTACAGCCGTACCGATAACGCCCGCCACGTTGGGGCCCATCGCGTGCATCAGCAGGAAGTTTGTAGGATCAGCCTCCGCACCGACTTTCTGTGACACTCTGGCAGCCATAGGCACTGCGGAAACGCCTGCGGAACCGATCAGCGGGTTTACTTTGCCCTTGGTGAGAACACACATCAGCTTGCCAAAGAGCACGCCCGCCGCCGTACCGAAAATAAATGCAGCCAGACCCAAAATAACGATCTTAATGGTATCCATGTTCAAAAACGCCTCTGCGCTGGTGGTCGCACCTACGGAAGTACCAAGGATAATAACCACGATGTACATGAGGGCGTTTGACGCCGTATCCGTCAACTGTCTCACCACACCGCTCTCTCTGAACAGATTACCTAACATCAGCATACCGACAAGGGGAGCCGTCGTAGGCAGGATCAGGGATACCACGATGGTAACCACGATAGGGAAAAGGATTTTCTCCAGTTTGCTGACAGGACGAAGCTGCCCCATCTTGATCTTTCTCTCCTTCTCCGTAGTGAAAAGTTTCATAATCGGCGGCTGGATAATAGGCACCAGCGCCATATAGGAATACGCCGCCACGGCGATGGGTCCCATCAGTGTGGTCTGTCCCAGCTTACCCGCAAGGAAAATGGATGTCGGGCCGTCCGCACCACCGATAATGGAGATTGCCGCCGCCGCCTTATCATTAAAGCCTAAGAAAATCGCACCAAAGTAAGCCGCGAAAATACCAAACTGTGCCGCCGCACCCAGAAGAAAGCTCTTCGGGTTGGCAATGAGCGGACCAAAGTCCGTCATGGCGCCGACGCCCATAAAAATCAGGGACGGCAGAATCGCCCACTCATCCAGCTTGTAGAAATAATACAGCAGACCGCCGCCTGCGCCGCCGTCTCCATAAGGCGCCATGATATCCGGGTAAATATTTACCAACAGCATACCAAAAGCAATCGGCACAAGCAGGAGCGGTTCAAATCCAAACTTGATAGCCAAAAGTAAGAATACCAGAGCTACCACAATCATCGCATAGTTGCCGGGTTCCAGATTAAAGAACGCGGTCTGATGTATCAGATTGTTAAGCGTCTCAACTATATACATGTTCTTAACCTCCTGTAGTTTTAGTTTCACCAGCCTGTCCGAACGGACAAGCGCTGACGGTTAATTCAATGTTGCCAGTAATGCGCCGGCTTCCACCGCATCGCCTACTGCTACATTAATACTTGCTACAGTACCGTCCTGAGGCGCAACTACAGGAATCTCCATCTTCATCGCCTCAACGATTACGACTGCGTCGCCCTTCTTCACTGCCTGACCTACATTCGCTTCAATCTTGAATACCTTACCTGCCGCACCGGCCTCGATCTTCACGCTGCCTGCCGCGCCGCCTGCCGCAGGAGCTGCTGCAGGCGCAGGAGCTGCCTTGGGAACCGCTCTGGGCGCTGCCGGAGCCGCCGCTGCGGGTGCGCCGCTCGTCGCTCCCTCTTCCACCACTACATCATATACGCTGCCATTTACGGTAATTGTATAATTCTTCATCTTCATATCCTCCTATACTCTTAGGCATTCTGCCATTTGCTCTTATTAGATTTTCTGATGGATCTCACCACGAAACCATCTGTAGACGCAGCGCCTTCATAGGCTGCGATTGCCGCCGCGATAACCGCCACAAGCTCCGTATCGTCGGAAAGCTCTTCCTTGGCCGCGATCTGCTCCACCACGGGAGCGGCCACAGGAGCAGGCGTTTCCTGCTTCTTCTGCTGCTTCTCAAATTTAGAGATAAACGTAAAGCAGGATATAATCAGGCTGATCAGAATCAGTACCGCAAACACGGTTCCCATACCGATTAAGGTATTCATACCGGCCTTCGCCATGATCTCTCCCGTGGAATAATGCACGTTAGTGGTGATTCCGATATAGGTTGCAAGCGCATTGTCGAGAACAATCTCCACGTCTGCGTCATGGGAGGAACCAAGTACGTTAACGGAGATAGCCACCTCATCTTCCACAAAAGACACGGAAGCGCCGCTCACGCCTTCGTAAGTGCCGATATCCTTCAGCGCGCTCTGCCAGCCGAGAAAACCGTTATAGAGAGCGGGCTGATCCACATACTGCTCGATAGCGCCCTGACTCACGATCGTATTCATCTGGTCAACGATGGTCGTACCGATCTGTAATGCCTGTTCGTCGCTGATGGGGCCGCTTTTCGCTTCCTCCCCGCCACACGCTGCAAGACAGGTCATACAGGTAATCATCCCTAATATTACCAATAGTTTTTTCATAATGCCTCCTTAAACGGTGCCGTGCTTCTTCTCGGGACGTCCCTCAGTCTTGGAGGAAAGCATCTCGAACGCACCGATCACATACTTTCTGGTATCTGCCGGCTCAACGATCTGATCCACATAGCCTCTCTTCGCCGCACTGGTCACATTATTCTGCAGAGCCTCGTACTCCTTTGCACAGGCGTCGATGGCATCCGCACCCTGACCGTCACAGATAATCTTCGCCGCCAGCTTCGCATCCATCATGCCAATCTGCGCATCCGGCCATGCAATCGTAATATCCGCGCCGACCGCCTTGGAATTCATCGCTACATACGCGCTTCCGTATGCCTTGCCGATAATCACGTTTACCTTGGGAACGGTAGCGTTGGCAAAGGCATATGTAAGCCTGCCTGCCGCTTTCGCCATCCGCTTCTCGGAGCAGGTGGTTGCCGCAAATCCCGTCACGTTGGTAAGAGTCAGTACCGGAATGTCAAACGCGTCGCAGAAGTTCACGAACTCCGCCGCCTTCTCCGCTCCTCTGGGAGAGATCGCCGCGTCAAACTTTTCAACTACCTCGCCGTTCTCGTCGCAGACCTCGGTACGGTTGGCAACCGCGCCGATGGTAGCGCCGTTTAAGCGGATAAAGCCTGCCACCATATCTTTCGCGTAGTCCTGCTTTACCTCTACAAAGAGACCGTCGTCCGCAATCTGGGACAGTGCGATCGCCGTATCACCCACACAGCTGGTAATCTGTGCGCAGGCACGGTTTAAATCGTCTGTACAGTCCGTCCATGCAAGGTCGGAATTGTTCGCGGGAAGGATAGAAACAAGCTGTCTGATCTGACCGAGGATCGTCGCTTCATCCGCAGCCATATCCACAAGGCCTGTCTCCTCACTCTGGAACGCAGCGGCAGAGGTGTCGCAGCGGGAAATCTCGTTTCCGGAAAGCGCATTGGGGGAATTGACAAACAGCTTCGCCTTCTTCTCCTCCATGAACGCAAAGTCGGTCATGGCAGGAATCAGGGCAAGTCCACCGCCGCAGGAACCAAACACAGCCGTGATCTGCGGAATCACGCCGGAGGCCATCGCCTGGCTTCTGTAAATTTCGCCAAAGCCGTTTAACGCGTCGGTCGCCTCCTGCAGACGCAGACCCGCGGAATCGATCAGCCCGATCACCGGCGCACCCATCTTCATCGCCAGCTCATAGATGTTTACGATCTTCTTCGCATGCATCTCACCCACGGAACCGTTTAATACGGAAGCGTCCTGACTGTAGACATACACGAGATTGCCGTCGATCACACCGTAGCCGGTCACAACACCGTCAGACGGAGTCTCAGTCTGTTTCAGATTGAAATCCGTGGCTCTCGCTGTCACGAGACCGCCGATCTCAACGAAACTGTTTTCATCGAGTAAAGCATTGATTCTTTGACTCGCTTGAGAAGTAGTACTCATTTTTCAGCCCTCCATTTATCATAATAATAAATACTAAAACCTTTCTGCTATTTGACATAGCGCACGACTGTAGTATAACACAGAATACAAATCTCGACCAGCAGAATTTACAAAAAAAATGCAAGTTTTAAAATATATTCCAGAATCCATAAAAGGCTTCTTTCTTCGACCGCCGTGTCCGTGCACACAGCGTATCTTTTCACCAGTTCCCCGTTCAAAAAATAAGACACGGAACCGACCTCTTCCCCCGCCGCGACAGGCGCATCGAGCACAGACTCCACTCTGGTCCTTACCTCCACCTGATCCGCCTCGCACAGCAGATACGGCAGACTCTCCCCCTCCGCCTGAAGGGTGACTGAAACCTGCGCCTCCTCAAAGGGCGTCCCCTGCTCCCCCGCAATGCCGTTTCGGACCGGGATATCTGCAAAGTTCTGCGGTTCATAGATATCCCTGTACTGATACCGCTCCATCCCGTAGGCCGCCAGCTTTTTCATATCACTCCATTTATAGCTCCGGTTATTCGGCCAGCCGCAGGCCAGAAGCGCCACCGTAAAAATACGTCCCTCACTCTCCACCGCCCCCACATAGCAGTAGCCCGCGTTATTGGTAAATCCCGTTTTCCCGGAGAGCGCCTCCTGCATCATGCCTAAAAACGCGTTGTGGTTATTACAGTGAAAGCTCCTTGTGCCGTCCGCGTCGGTAAAGTCATACCCCTGCGTTCTGGTAATTTCCAAAAACCGTTCCTTTTCCGGGGAATCCGTCACGCAGTAGGCCATGATCCTGGCCAGATCCGCCGCCGTTGTGGAGTGCACCCTGCCGCTCTCGTTCACCTTCGCGTCCAGTCCGTTGGGCGTAATAAAATAGCTGTCAAAACAGCCGATATCACGTGCTTTCTGGTTCATCATCGCCGCAAATTTCTCCACGCTGCCTCCCACTGCTTCCGCAATCACCACCGCCGAATCATTGTGGGATTCCAGCATCAGGGAATACAGCAGATCCCGCAGATAATACTTTTCCCCCGTCTTTACATATAACTTTACCTTGGGCATACTCGCCGCGTAGGAAGAGACTTCCACAATATCATCCGGGCTGCCGTACTCCAATGCGAGAATACAGGTCATAATCTTTGTGGTACTTGCCATCGGCAGCTTTTCTTCGGGATTCTTTCCATAAAGAACCCTGCCCGAATCCGCATCCATGAGAACAGCCGCCTGGGCATAGAGCTGCAGCTCCTCCGGCTCAGCCTTCCCCTGCGCCTCGTCATACACGGCCGGAGCAGAAACACGTTCCTGCCCCGACGCATGCAGTACACGCTGCGGAACCGTATGCTCCTGCACACAAAACAAGGCAGCTGCTATGATCATGGCAGCCACCCTGTAGTATATCCGTTTTCTACACTTATTTGTCATATTCCTTCTGATATGCATATCCACGTCCTGATATTTCCGTTCGTTAATATATATGCATCACATGCTTTCCTATGACATGGTTTATTTATTGTCATTCCATCAGACAGTCAGTCCCACTGACCGCTCTCCTCAGCCTCCATCCGCATGCATTTGCAGACAGGACAAGCCGTCTTTTCGCTCCAGTCTTCCACGCTCTGTTCCTCTTCACAGAGATCTTTTATATTCTCTCCGCACAGGGGACAGCCGCCTGTAACAGTCTCCTCACTGTCCGCAGACCGCAGAACAGGAACCGCCACTACATTGTGACACTGTCCGCAGACCGCAAGTCTGTACTGAAAATCATAGGCCGGAATCTTGCTTTCCTCCATCAGTCGTTGGGCCTGCTGCCGGTCCTTCTCCGAAAACGCGGCAAGAACCGTTTCCTTTCTGCCATGCAGCAGACCGTTTCCCGTAAAGCACTGCCATTCCTTTTTACAGGCTTTGCAGCGCACATTGATAACTTCACCCATCGCGTCCCGCTCCCTTGCTTCTTATCATGTTATTAACCGAGCAGGCTTAAGATAAGCTGGGAACTCTGATTCGCCTGCGTCAGCATGGATGTGCCTGCCTGCATCAGAATCTGGCTGTTGGAATATCCCACCATCTCCTCAGCGATATCCGTATCCCTGATCCGGGACTCCGCCGCCGTAGTGTTCTCTGTGATATTCTCCAGATTTTTTATGGTATGCTCCAGTCGGTTCTGGATCGCGCCATACTGGCTTCTCACATTGCTGACATACTGAATGGCCCTCTTGATCCCTTCCATTGCCAGATCGGCATCATCCGTGGTTTTCACATTCAAATCCTCAAGTCCCAGTGCCTTGCAGTTCATCTTATACAGCGCAAAGTCGATATGGATCCCCGCTTCTGCACCCACCTGCAGCGCTATCATGGCTGGCCCGCTGTCGTCTATGGTGATCTGAAAAGGATCGATCCGAAACGGCTGATCCAGCGCTCCTGTGCCAAGAACAGAAGAGGGGCCGTCCCCCAATCCCCCGGGAGCAATCACGGAACCGGCGCCCTTTTTTGATGCAAAGGCCAGTTTTCTTACAAACTCTGTCAGTCCGGCATTTCCGTTCTTAAAATAGGAATTCAACTGGTCCGTGGTGATTCCTGTGTTGTCTTTAATCGCCGAGGACAACGTTTTCCCGCCTAAGAGATCAGCAAAAATACGATTCATTCCGTTTTTGATAATCGTGTCGTCCACCGTTCCTCCGGGTTTCCCGCCGCCTGCCAGATATCCCAGATAAGCCACTCCCAGATAGCCATGTCCGTAGGGCCGGCCGCCCATCGTAAATTTCTTCAGGTAATTGCTGATGTTCGTATCCTGACTTGTATCGTCCTCATCCGTCAGATAATTGGCATAGTAGGAAAGCGTATCGTTCCATCCGTTGGCAAAACCGCCGCCTGCAAGCTGGGCCGTCCCTTCCACAAACCATGTGGGATATTTTTCACCCCTGCGCCCGCTCATGCCGTCCGTCAGTGTGTACTGCAAAACGGAATGCATCAGTTCGTGCGCCATAGTTGATTTCAGTGCATCCGCATTGCTTCCTGTTCCCAGTGCATCCGCATCCTTAAAATCCGCAGAATCCACGCGAATCCCCATGGAAACCGGCTTGCCGCCGCTATTTTTGTATGTAAAATAGGCATAGGCCATGGTATTGTTCTTTCCGTCGATATAAGCCACCTGCAGAGCCATATCTATGGTATCGCTTCCAACTGCCGTCTTTAATGCCGGAAAAGCATCAAGAATCTGGTTGACCGCATTTGGCACAATCTCATTGGCTATGGTATCCGCAAGGACACTGCCGCTGGAAACCGCATTGACACCGGCTCTTCCCATGCCTGCTGCCCCGGTTCCCGCCTGTGCCTCATTTATCATAAAAGAGCCGTCCCTCAAATCAATGGAAATATCATAGCTTTTCATCTCCATATATCCTGTGGCAAGGGGCGAATATCCATTCTCCGGGAATATACTGATCTCATTAAACGACGTGTTCCGCGCCGTCCTGTCAATCTCTGCCTTTAGCTGCTGGATCTCCTTATCAATCTGCCCACGGTCAAAATCCTGCAATGTACCGTTAGCCGCCTTCACTGCCAGCTCATTGGCGCGGTGCAGCATATCGTGCACTTCGTTCAGGGCGCCCTCTCCGACCTGCAGCATGGAGATGCCGTCCTGTGCATTTGCCGCAGCCTGTGTCAGACCGCGCATCTGTCTTCGCATTTTTTCGGAAATAGAAAGACCGGCAGCATCATCAGCCGCCCTGTTGATACGATATCCGGAAGATAATTTTTCTGTCCGCTTCGCATTGTCCTTCGTGGTTATGCCAAGCTGACGGCTTGCGTTCGCCGCAAGTATATTAGTCTGTACTGAGAGCATTTTACCCCCCCCCCGACGAAATCCGCCTCCATGCAGTCATCCGTTAAACCGGTTCATACAGATTCCAACAATATGCAGGGAAATGTGTTATATGTATAGTTACATTCTGTATATCGGCACAAATCCCCGATTACTTTAGCCCCTTTATTAAATATCCAGCTGCATCTCCACCTCTGACTCCGCCTGCTGCTTAAATTCCTCAATCTGAACTGCCGAAAGCTCCGGCAGATCCTCGATGGATTTCACTCCGAAGCTTCGTAAAAACTGTTCCGTCGTGCCAAACAAAAGCGGCCGCCCCGGCGCGTCCAGCCTGCCCACCTCCGCAATCAGGTCAAATTCCAGCAGACGATTCACCGCATGGTCACAGCTTACGCCTCTCACCTTCTCGATCTCCAGTCTGGTGATGGGCTGCTTGTAAGCGATAATGGAGAGCGTCTCTAAAAGTGTGTCCGTGAGTACAAATTTTTTAGGCGTCTTGGCAATCTTGATCAGATACTCGTACAGCTCGCTCTTCGTACACATCTGCACCGCATTGTCCAGAGTGGTAAGACCGATCCCCCGGTCTGCCTTCTGATAACCCGCCGCCATCTCCTCCAAAAGCTGCACCGTGGTATCCTTATCCTCTTCTATTACCGCCGCCAGTCTGTCGATCTCCACCGAATCCCCCATGGTGAATAAAATCGCCTCCAGAACCGCCTTCGCCTTCTTCTTTTCCATGCCTGTCCCCTCTTAAATCTATGTATCCCTCAGCTGACGCTGGTAAGCTGCAGCGGTTCGCTGTCCGCATTTTCCCGCGCCGTTATAATAATATCCGCAAAGGTATCTTCCTGCTCGATCCCGATCCGCCCCGTCTTAATCATCTCCAGAATCACCAGAAAGGTCACGATGATCTCCATTTTGCCTGACTGCTTCGCCAGCAGCTTTCGGAAACTGAAGGTTTTGTGACTGCGCACATAGGCCTCCACATAGGCGGTCTTTAAATCCAGGTCGATCTCGTCCTTCTCGATCTTCCCGAAAGTGCTTCTGACAGGGTCAATCTTGTCCTCCTGCCGCTTCATCATCTGCTTGAATATCTCATGGAGCTTATGCAGCGTCATGTCCCCGATCAGCTCCTCATAATCTACCGGCTGGCGGTACTGCGCCACTTCCTCCGGCAGAGTCGGTTTCTTGTAGAGGTTCCTCTCCGCGTCCACCATGCGGTCGCGCAGCTCGTAGGACATATACTTGCACATCTTGTAAGCCAGCAGTTTCTCCACCAGCTCTGCCCTCGGGTCTTCCTCCTCCCCTTCCTCGTTCACCTCTTTCGGCAGGAGCATCCGGCACTTAATGTCAATCAAAGTGGCCGCCATAACGAGAAACTCGCTCATGACGTTCATATCCTCCGTCTCCATCTGCTTAATATAATCCAGATACTGCTCGGTGATTTCCACAATGGGAATGTCGTAAATATCTACTTTATTTTTATCAATCAGGTGCAGAAGCAGGTCAAGCGGACCCTCAAACACCTCCAGCTTCACAGGAATTGCCATAGCCTGTCCTCTCTCAATCATCCAATATCACTTCTCCGGTAAAAGCTGAATCACAATCAGCTCTCCCGGATTAAAAATTCTGATCGGGATCGTGTGGCTGCTCAATCCCCTGCTCAGAATCATCGTACTTTTATTTTCTTTGAAGATACCGCCGTCATACTTGGGAAACAGGGTCAGCGCCGGCGAAATCACACCGCCCAGAACCGGCAGTCTCATAATTCCGCCGTGCACATGCCCGGAAACCACCAGATCCGCTCCCCACTCGGCATATGCGTCAAAATACACCGGATTGTGGGCGATCAGCAGTTGAAACTTTTCCCGGTCGGGCTTCCCCAAAAGTTTCGACAGGTAAGAGGCCTCCATAGGCCCTCTTCTGAAATGCCGGTAATATGACTTGTCGATCTGAACACCGCTTACGGCGACATTGCTCTCCGGCAGCCAGGCCGTTTCATTGATTAACGGCTCGATTCCCGCCCCTCTCAGGCCGGACATATACTCCTCATACATACCCGGATAATCGTCGGGATAAAGGCCCAGACGGTATTCGTGATTACCCATGCCGTAGTAAATCCGATATCCGGCAGCCAGCTTCTCCATCAGCGACAGCGCATGCCCGAAAGACGCGCCCTTCTCCGCAGTAAGCATGTCCCCCGCCACCAGAATCCCGTCCGGCGAGACTTTGTCAATCGCGGCGAGCAGCTTTCCGTTTTCCTTTCCGAAGGACTTATTGTGTAAATCCGACAAAAGCGCCAGCCTGCACGGCTTCGTAATCTTATCCGATCTGATTTCATAGGTGATTGTCACAAACCGGTTGCTGTCCCAAACCGCAGCAGCCAGACAGATACAAATAACCGCGATTGCCGCCGCTAAAATACCTTCCACCATATTCCTCCCTGCCTAATGAACGTGGGCGGCCGTCAGGCAGCCACCCACTTAGTTTACCATACCCCCTGTTTCACCGCAATCAGCGAACTTCTGTTCTGTGTATTTGTTCTATCGCTTCATCAGATACAGTCCCCATACCTTCTTGTAGTAATCTTTATACTGCGCCTTTTCCACTCCCTTTGCCGCCAGAATGGATACGCTGCCGATCCTCGTTCCGTTCAGTTTATAAACCGCCTCACCGATGGCATCCCCCTCTGCTATGGGCGCAGTCACACTGCCCGGCAGGCTGATTTCCTTTTCAATCTCATTCAGGTTATTTCCCGCCGTATCCAGATAGGAGAAAGGCGCCTCGTAAACCAGATTCACCATATCCTCAATGCCGCCCTCCACCTTCTGTGCAGGAAGGGCATCTTTGTTGTCATCCGTATACATCTGGCTCACGCTGTAACCGTAGCTTAGCAGTGACATGGCATCCTGAAATCTGGTCTTCGGGTCCGGCGCGGCCATCACCACGGCGATCAGCTCCATACCGTCCTTGTTCGCCGTGGCGGAAAGACAGTAAAGCGCCTTGGAGGTGGAACCCGTCTTTAAGCCTGTCGTCCACTCGTACTGCTTCAAAAGCTTGTTGGTGCTGGAAAGAGTAAATGTGCTCGTTCCCTGTGTCGTCTTATGCTCGATGTCCTCCATCCAGATGGTCGTATAATCAAACACCTCCGGATATTTCGTAATCAGCTCCCTTGACATAATCGCCACGTCCTTTGCCGAGGAATAATGATCATCGGAATCCGTCAGGCCGCAGCAGTCCTCAAAGTGCGTGTTCTGCATCCCCAGACTCTCCGCCTTCTCATTCATCAGCTTGACAAATTCCCCCTCGCTCCCCGCTATGTACTCCGCCACCGCCACGCTGGCGTCGTTGCCGCTGGCCACCGCGATACATTTGATCATGGTCTGGAGCGTCTGTGTCTCTCCCTCCTCCAGAAACACCTGCGACCCGCCCATGGATTTCGCGTAGGCGCTTGTGGTCACCTGATCCTCCAGCCGGATTCTTCCGCTCTTCAAATGCTCAAAGATGATAAGCAGCGTCATAATCTTGGTAATGCTGGCCGGACTCCGTCTGGTATCCGCATCCTGCTCGCAGATCACCTGTCCCGTGGACGCCTCCATCACGATATAGGACGGCGTGCTCACCTCCGGCGCGGCATTGACCGATATGGTCATGGATGAAAATACGGTCTCCGCCAAAAGTATTCCCACCAAAAGCCATACAACTATTCGCTTTCTTTTTCCCTGCAAACTAAGTCACCCCTACCATTCCTTCTGTACTATACATATTAGAGTGGGACAACGAATATGCGCGATAATCGTTGTCTGACTCTGTCCGCATATGCTCATGCAAGCATGGCACATACTTCACATATCTTCTGACTCTGCTTATCGCGCAAAAAAACAGACCCGAGGGAACTCCCTCAGGCCTGCTTTACCTTTTTAGTTATATTTGCGTTTTCTTGCTGCTTCGGACTTTTTCTTACGTCTTACGCTGGGTTTCTCGTAATGCTCGCGCTTACGGATCTCCTGCTGGATACCTGCTTTCGCACAGCTTCTCTTAAAGCGGCGAAGCGCACTGTCCAAAGTCTCGTTCTCTTTTACGATTACGTTTGACATTTCCGCACCTGACCTCCCTTCAGTCCCAGAGTATTTCGACTGATTGGGTTATTTTTCGTGTTCTCACACAACACAAATTATACCACATTTTAGAAGTGCGTCAACCGAAAATTGTAAATTTATTCTTTTTTATGATCGCTATCATGATTTTATGGTTTGATTTTTTTGGACGTATGCCGCTGTTCAATCTGGTTTTCCAACGCTTTCAGGCACGCATTGACCGCCTTGCCCATGCCTGCCGGGTTCTTTCCGCCCGCCTGCGCCATATTGGGCCGCCCGCCGCCGCCGCCGCCCACAAATACCGCAATTTCTTTAATCAGGTTGCCCGCATGGGCGCCCTTCTCGATCGCGCCGTCGGTCGCCATGGCAATCAGGTTAACCTTCCCCTCCTTCTCGGAGAGTAGCACAACTACGCCTTCGCCCAGTTTCTCCTTGAGCTGGTCGCCCAGCTCGCGCAGACCGTTCATGTCCACCCCCGACACCCTTGAGGCCAGAAGCTGTACGCCATTTACCTCCTGTACCTGGTTCATCACATCTCCCAGCGCATCCCTGGCCGCCTTGCTCTTGAGCGATTCGTTCTCACTCTGTAACGCCTTCATCTCCGCCATCAGATGTTCGCAGCGCTCCACCAAATTTACCGGATTGGTTTTTAACGCCTTCGCCGCCGCGTTCAGCTGCTCCTCCAGCTTCTGATAGTAAGCCGTCACGTTGCTGCCCGTCACCGCCTCGATACGGCGCACGCCCGCCGCCACGCCGGACTCTGACAGGATCTTAAAGGAACCGATGGTTCCCGTGGATTTCACATGGGTGCCGCCACACAGCTCTTTGGAAAAGGCTCCCATCTCCACGACGCGCACCGTCTCCCCGTACTTTTCCCCAAAGAGCGCCATCGCGCCGGACTGCTTGGCCTCCTCTATGGTCATCTCCTTTGTCACCACAGGCAGATTTTCCGCAATCTTTTCATTGACGATCTGCTCTACCTTCTTAAGCTCCTCCGCAGTCATCGCCGCAGAATGGGAGAAGTCGAAACGGGTTCTCTCGCCGTCCTGATAGGAACCGGCCTGCTCCACATGGCTGCCCAGCACTTCCCGCAGGGCCTTCTGCAAAAGATGGGTGGCGCTGTGGTTCTTACAGGTATTGCCTCTTCTTGCGGGGTCCACCGATAAAATTACGGTATCTCCCACCTGAATCCTGCCCTTCGTCACCCTGCCGATATGACCCACCTTGCCGCCCAGCAGCTTTATGGTGTTCTCCACCCGGAATTCCCCGTCCCCCGTGGAGATCACGCCGATATCACCCTCCTGGCCGCCCATGGTGGCATAGAAAGAGGTCTGTTCCACAATCACCGTACCGACCTCATCTTCCGCCAGTTCCTCCACCAGCTCCGTCTCGGTGGTAAGCACTGTGATCTTAGAATCACATGTCAGCCTGTCATAGCCCACAAACTCTGTGGTGATCGCGGGATCAATGGACTCGTACACAGTCACGTCCGCGCCCATGTAATTGGTCACTTTGCGGGCTGCCCTGGCTTTCTCCTTCTGCTCCTGCATACATGCCGTAAAGCCTTCCTCATCCACCGTAAAGCCTTTTTCTTCCAGAATCTCTCTGGTCAGATCCAGGGGGAACCCGAATGTATCATAGAGCTTAAAGGCGTCCGCGCCCCCAAGCTGCTTCTTGCCATCCTTCTCTACCGCTTCAGCCATCTCGTTCAGGATGCTAAGGCCCTGATCTATGGTCTTATTGAATTTGCTCTCCTCCTGCTTTAACACATTGAAGATAAATTCTTTCTTCTCTTCCAGCTCAGGATAACCGTCCTTGGAGCCTTCGATCACCGTCCCCGCCAGATCGGCGAGGAACATGTCCTGAATGCCCAGCTTTCTGCCCTGTCTCGCCGCGCGGCGGATGATCCGGCGGAGCACATAACCGCGTCCCTCGTTGGAGGGCATAATGCCGTCCGAAATCATAAAGGTTGCGGAACGGATGTGGTCTGTGATAATGCGGATGGATACATCCGTGTCGTAATCCTTTTTGTATTCCACACCCGCAATTTCACACACGGTTGTGCGCAGCGCAAACACTGTATCCACGTCGAAAATGGAATCCACATCCTGTACGACAGAAGCCAGTCTCTCCAGCCCCATACCAGTGTCGATGTTCTTCTGCTCAAGCTCCGTGTAATTTCCCTTGCCGTCATTGTCGAACTGGGTGAACACGTTATTCCAGATTTCCATGTAACGGTCACAGTCACAGCCCACCGTACAGCCGGGCTTGCCGCAGCCATACTTTTCTCCCCGGTCGTAATAAATTTCGGAACAGGGACCGCAGGGGCCGGAGCCGTGCTCCCAGAAATTGTCCGCCTTGCCGAAACGGAAAATGCGCTCCGGGGCAATACCGATTTCATGATTCCAGATGTCAAAAGCTTCGTCATCATTCTCATAGACGGAAGGATACAGCCGGTCTGCGGGCAGCCCCACCACTCTGGTCAGAAACTCCCAGCTCCAGGCAATGGCCTCCCGTTTAAAATAATCCCCGAAAGAGAAATTGCCCAGCATCTCAAAAAAGGTGCCATGTCTGGCCGTCTTGCCCACATTCTCCAGATCCCCGGTACGAATGCACTTCTGGCAGGTCGTGACACGCCTTTTGGGCGGAATTTCCTGCCCTGTAAAATAGGGCTTTAAAGGCGCCATGCCGGAGTTAATCAGAAGCAGACTGTTGTCATTGTGTGGCACCAGCGAAAAACTCTTCATTTTCAAATGTCCCTTGCTCTCGAAAAAGTCAAGAAACATCCTTCGTAATTCATTTACACCATAAGGTTTCATCTTAGTCATATCCTTTCTTCCCGTTTCGTTTTGAAAATTGATTGCTCCGTCCTGGGTTTTTAAAAGGTAAATTTATCTGCAAAGTAAGCATCCAGCTCCGCTATCGCAATGCGCTCCTGCTCCATGGAATCGCGGAAGCGCACGGTCACACAGCCGTCCGTCTCGGAATCGAAATCGTAAGTCACGCAAAACGGCGTGCCAATCTCGTCCTGCCTGCGGTATCTCTTACCGATATTGCCCCTGTCATCAAATTCACAGTTATACTTCTTGGATAACTGTGCAAAGATCTTTTCCGCACCCTCGTTCAGCTTCTTGGAAAGAGGCAGCACACCGATCTTCACAGGTGCCAGAGCCGGGTGGAAATGCAGCACGGTACGCACATCGCCCTCGCCGATCTCCTCCTCGTCATATGCGCCGCAGAGCACCGCAAGGAACAGTCTCTCCACGCCAAGGGAAGGCTCGATCACATAAGGAATATATTTTTCATTCTTTGTATCGTCAAAGTAAGTCAGATCCTGACCGGAGGTATTCTGATGCTGGGTCAGGTCATAGTCCGTCCTGTCCGCAATACCCCACAGCTCACCCCACCCGAAGGGGAACAGGAACTCAATATCCGTGGTGGCCTTGGAGTAGAAAGAAAGCTCCTCCGGGTCATGGTCACGGACCCTCATCTCCTCCTCCTTCATGCCAAGGCTCTTTAAGAAGTCGATACAATACTTTTTCCAGTAGGCAAACCACTCAAGATCGGTGTCAGGCTCGCAGAAAAACTCCATCTCCATCTGCTCAAACTCACGCACACGGAAAATAAAGTTGCCCGGAGTAATCTCATTGCGGAAGGACTTACCCACCTGACAGATGCCGAAAGGAATCTTCTTGCGGGAAGTCCGCTGCACGTTCTTAAAGTTTACAAAGATACCCTGTGCCGTCTCGGGACGCAGATACACCGTGTTCTTGGCGTCCTCGGTAACGCCCTGGAACGTCTTGAACATAAGGTTAAACTGTCTGATATCGGTAAAATTATGTTTGCCGCAGGTGGGGCAGGGAATGTTATGTTCCTCGATAAAGTCCTTCATCTGCTGCTGGCTCCAGCCGTCCACGGAGGATTCCAGCGTCATGCCGTTCTCCGACACATAGTCCTCGATAATCTTATCCGCACGGAATCTTTCGTGGCACTCCTTACAGTCCATGAGGGGATCGGAAAAGCTGCCAAGATGACCGCTGGCTACCCATGTCTGGGGATTCATCAGAATCGCACAGTCCACGCCTACATTATAGGGACTTTCCATGACAAACTTCTGCCACCACGCCTTCTTGATGTTGTTTTTCAGCTCCACACCCAGATTACCGAAATCCCATGTATTCGCAAGTCCCCCGTAAATCTCAGAACCGGGATATACAAATCCTCTCGCCTTCGATAACGCTACAATTTTTTCCATTGTTTTTTCCATTTTCACTGCCTCCGTTTTCTTTCCTCTTTATGTATTATGACTATGCGGAGAATGCCGTTTTTGGCATTCTCCTGCGTGAGGCTTAGAACTTCTTCACGAAACAGCCTCTGCTGTGAGTGATTAGAAGTTCTTCTCACGCTATTCGTATATGATATAGGAGAGCGACGTAGTACCCTCCGCCTCCTGATTACTGATCTTCACGCTTTTTTTCCCAACGAGGGTAAGTTCCTGCCCGCTGTGCGCACTCTGGTTTACATAAAGTGTCCTCCCGGGCAGATTGACGAGCATCTCTTCCCCGCTCTTCGTCTCCAGAATGAACATCTGCTTTTTATCCCAGTCTTCGATATAGCCGACCTCCGACGCCTTTCCGTCCACCGTGACAAAGGGCACGGCCTCCAGCTCATACCCTTCATCCGCCGCGCCGGAAAGTGTTCCCACATACAGCACTCTGTGGTTAAATTCGCTGTAATCCTCCGGCGAAGCGTATTTAAAACCCATCACGATACTGCCGCCCTTTTTTTCCACCGCCTCCAGAGCCACTTTCTTTTCACCGTTTTCCGCGCAGTATTCCTCCACACGCGAGACAGCGAATTCCTCCAGAGCCGCCGGCTCGATCTGGTAGTAATTCTGATCCGCCTTACCGACGATCTGATGGATAATCTCTCCGTCTTTGCCAAAAGACATCGAACTTAATTCCGGCGCCTGTCCCTCCCCGCATCCGGCAAGGCCCATAAGCAATATTGTCAGACAAAATATTCCAGCTACCCTTCGCATCTTTTCCCCTCTATGCCTAATTCTTACTTTGCCACGCCCTCCGCACGGCTCAATCATGTTCCATCATACAAGATATTTTCCACAATTTCAAGACTTTTAAACGGGCGGTCGATATATCGGAGGCGGTAGCCGTCGGCGATTGTCTTAAGCTGTGCGAGAACCTGCGGTGTCACGGTGAAGGTGTAGAGTTTCTCGACCGTGCTTTCCGTGATGTAATTGACCGCGTAGCGGGTGGATTCCTCCCACTCCCCCTCTTTTGGCATGCCCGGGAACTCCCCACTGATTACCATAGCCTTCATCTCGAATATGTACCGCACCAACGCATTGGAAAGTCCCCCGTGCATAAGTGCACGCAGGGACTGGTAGAGGAGCTTTAACATCTCCTTCTCGTCGTTATTCTCTCTTGTATAGTAATCCATGACCTCCAGAAAATACATGCCATAAAAGGCTCCCTCATAATCATCCCGAAGGCCCTCAAAATAGTTCGTAACCTCAGTCTCCATTACATTGTATGAAGTTCTTCCTTCATATAACTTAAAGGTTCCGAAACAAAACGGATTGGTGGCCGCCAGAAGCTTGCTGTTCTGTTTCCTCGCCCCTCTGGCAAAAGCCGATATCTTTCCCCGTTCTTTTGTCAAAAGTACCACTCTTCTGTCATAATCATTTATCGGTTCAGCCTTTAAAACCATCCCCGTAATCTCTGTAATCCCCTGCATGAGAATGCTCCTCTGACTGCTCGGTCACTACCTGCTCCTCTTGTCTTGCCGCATCTTTATAGGCCAGAAAATCATCAATTTTCCCCGTCGCCATAAACTGCTCCCAGTAATTTAATCCCTTCATCTTACGCCCCCTGATACTTTATCACTCACAACACTTAGGGTTCGCAGATTTGCTCCATTCTATTCTGTCGCGCCGGGATTATAGCCAAAATTTTTAAGCAGGAAATCGCTGTCACGCCAGTCCTTTTTCACACGCACCCAGAGCTTTAAATTCACCTGTTTTTCCACCAACTCCTCAATGTCCCTGCGCGCCATGGACCCGATTTTTTTAAGCATCGCTCCCTGCTTTCCGATGATAATCCCCTTGTGGGAATCCTTCTCACAGATGATGGTAGCCTCAATGTCCACCAGCTTCTTTTTAAATTTCATCTGCTCAATGGTGACGGCAATGCCGTGGGGAATCTCCTCCTCCAGACACCGCAGCGCCTTCTCGCGGATCAGTTCCGCCACAATCTGCCTTACCGGCTGGTCCGTCACCGTATCTTCATCGTAGAACGGCTCGCCGTAAGGCAGATATTTCATAATGCAGTCAATCAGTATCTGCATTCCGTCCTTTTTCAGCGCGGATACAGGTATGATCTCCGCAAAATCAAGTTCCTTTCTGTAGGCATCGATATAAGTAAGCAGCAGCTCCTTCTTCACCGTATCAATCTTGTTTATCACCAAAATAACAGGTGTTTTTGTTTTCTTCAGCTCTTCAATGATATGCCTCTCCCCTGCGCCTATGTAGTCCGACGGCTCCACCAGCCAGAGAATCACGTCCACTTCGGAGAGTGTGCTCTCCGCCGCGTCCACCATGTAATCGCCCAGCTTGTTCTTCGCCTTATGGATACCGGGCGTATCCAGAAACACGATCTGCCCCTCCTCGCAGGTGTATACGGTTCTGATACGGTTTCTGGTGGTCTGGGGCTTCTTCGAGGTAATGGCAATTTTCTGCCCGATCAGCGCATTCATCAAGGTGGATTTCCCCACGTTCGGCCTGCCGATCAACGTGGCAAAGCCTGATTTCAACTGCTTATCCTGTCTGTTGTTCCCCGGGCCGCCATCCAGCCGTTCTTGCATCTTATTTTCACCGTTATTTTGAATATCATCTGTCATTCTGTTTTTCCTGTCCGCTTTCTCTTATTCTCTGCCCGTTTCCGGTTTTATCTACTTCCGATCTGTTTCCTGCCCGGCGCCTGTTTCCTGTGACACCGATTCTTCTTCCTTTTTCCGCTCCGTCTGCTCTTTCTCCACAGGCTGTCCCGTGCCCGCCGTCACTTCGTCCATACCCGGCTCCTTCGCTGACATATTCTGCGCCCCGTGTCTGTGCCATACTTCCCGGCCCCACGCAGCCAGTCTGCCGTGCCTCTCCCGCAGTCTGCGCGCATAACGGCTCTTTTTAAACCATCTGATCAGGGCACGCAGAATGAAAAAGATCACCACAATCGCCAACAGCCCCAGAACAAAATAGGGAATGTCAATCACAAGGCCGATGGCAAAGTTCTGAATACTGAGGCCGATATCCTCCAGACTCTTCATAAAGCCGCGCGCAATCCGCTGCCATACAGTGGCTGTCTGGGGCGCCGAGTACTTGCGCACCTCCTCGATGGAAAGGTAAACCGTGCTGTAGTCTATCTGGTTATCGTAAGTGCGGAGCTGGGATTCCATGCTCTCGAGCTGGTAACGCACCTCGGAAAGCCTTCCCTCGATGGCAATGATATCCTCCACGCTCTCCGCCTTCCCCATCAGTTCAAGCAGTCTCTCCTGCTCCGTGAGAAGCGCCTTTTTGCGGCTCTCCAGATCCACATACTGTAAAGTGACGTCCTCCACGTTCTCGGACCGGCTCGTCACGTTGGTCTGTTCCCCCACCTGGGCAAGAAAACCGTCCAGCTTCTCCTTTGGAACACGGGCCGTCAAGTTGGCGCAGCGCTGCTTTACCCTCTGATCCTCCACATAATAACTGTTCACGTCATAGACGGAAATACTCTCTATGTAACCGCCGAGGCCTTCCACCTGCTTTTGCAGACCCGGCACAAGCGTGTCAAAGTCCTCCGTCTCCGCGGAAATATTCACGGTCTTAATCAGCTTGCGCGCGGTTTCCGGCACTGCCGCCGCGCCCTGCCCGCCATCTTCCTGCACATATTCCTCCGCAGCGGCGGCCTCATCCGCCATGTCATATTCATAGGCCTCCGCGGCAGGCGCCGCCTCATTTCTTAAGACCACACCTCCGTCATATGCCGCCGTGTCGTAAGCATATTCTTCCGCTGCGGCGGCAGGCGCACCGGCTGCCGTCTCTGCATATGTGCCTTTAGACCCGCCGCAGGCACACATAACAACCGTTATTGCCAAAATCGCCGGAATGATCCGCAGCCTGCCTTTCCTGTTCCTGTTCACACTGTCCATATACTTCCCACTTTTCCTGTCCATCGTTTTTCCTCCCTTTCCCGAAAACGGCTGTTCCCATGCTGTCTCTATCAGAAATACCTTTCCGGGAAAGCAAAAGTTGCATCAAAAAATAAATATCATTCGTTTTTTAATGCGTCAGATATTCCACGGAACCAAAGATATCCTTCTGCTCCTTTATCCTCTCCTCATTTCCCACCACGCACAGGCAGTCGTCCTCCATAAACGCGCGGATGTGCGCCGCCAGTTTCCGAATGGTCCCAGCGTCCGCCGAAAGCAGCTCATCACGTTCCCGCTGTGCCCTCTCAAAGGTAAAGCCCGTCATATAGCCGGCCAACGAATAATTCCCTCTCGCCGCCGGTGTAAGCGGCATATCCAGCGCGCTGACCGCCCCGATAATATACTGGGTCATGGTGCGCTCGTCAGCCTCAAAGGACTCCACAAAATCTGCGGCCTTCTCGTAAACCTCTATGGTCTTTTCCAGATTCGGGTCCCTGTAAGAGACAAAATAGCTCTCCCCGGTCT
Organism: uncultured Lachnospiraceae bacterium; assembly: GCA_947176065.1. Lineage (GTDB taxonomy): Bacteria > Bacillota > Clostridia > Lachnospirales > Lachnospiraceae > UBA3282. The sequence goes on from CAMWPB010000011.1 coordinate 67,363, forward strand.
TTCCGAACTGGCACATACAGCCGTAAGCGCCGCCTTTGACACGCACCTGTGTCCACAGGTACTCATAACTCATCACAACCTTGAGAACGCGGAGCGCTCCCGTATAGGAAAGTCCCTTTGCCGCATAGTTGCCCGCCCGGCAGACATACTGGATCTGGGCGGAGCTCATCAGCCCCTCATTTTTCTTCGCAGGCTCCGGCACATAAGGTTTCCCCTCTATCGGCTCCCTGTAAAGCTTCGCTTTTAAGCCTTCAACCAGCGGCTCAATCCCGGCAAGCGCGCTTCTCTCCGCCGTGTAATCCACCATCAGGTTTTCCGGCCGGAAAATACAGCGCACCAGCCGTTCCATATTGTCGGAAAGCGCTTCTTTCTTCCCTTCAAAATCCTTCTCAAGCCCCTCCAGCAGACGGTAAAACGCAAGACCGTTCACCTGATCCATCAGATACGCCTGCTTCGACAGATAAGATAACGCCTGTCCCGCCGCAAGGGAATGCCCCGCGGACATCATCTGCGCCTGCTTGTCGGAACGGTTCTCCGCCACCAGCTCAAAAAGTCTTTTGGTATCTGTATAGACCGATTCAGTCAACACCTCTGCCGCCAGCTCAAAGGCTTTGGGCAGATTCTCATACAACGTCTTAACCTTCAGGTCAAAGGTCAGCTTATAATCGGACAGATCCTCCGCATTCGTGTATACGTTGACCGCCGGCGCGATTCCGCCTGTCTGCAGATGGATCTCATTGTACAGTTCACTGTAAGAGCGTTTCTCGGTGTCCACCAGACCAAGCATTACCTGCAAAAGCCCCACATAGGGGAACAGCTCCTCCGGCACCTGCCGCAGATCAAAGAGAAAACGCAGATACCCGATCCCGTTCGTATAAATCTCATGGTACAGAAGCGTCGTATCTCCTGCCCGAAGTTCCTCATTGCAGTAAGGACGCGCTTTTTTCCCGATATCCTCTCTGGCCAGGAGCGGAATCTTTTTCAGATCCTCCTCCCTGTCGGGCGTCTCCTGATACAGGGCAAGCGCCTCCGTCTCCTCCACGATCCGCGCAATTTCCTCCTGTGTCATCGCCGCTTTCTTTGCCGCAAGGCTGTCTGCCAGAGCCTTCTCGCGCTTTCCCGTAAGTCCCTTCACAGGGCGCACCACAACGACGCTTTTATGTGTATTTTCCAGCAAAAGCGTCTTTAACAGCTCCTCATAATACCCGGTCGAAACTTCCCCTTTCAGCGCCTTATAAGTCTCATCCAGTTCCAGATATTCAAAAGGCTTATGATCATCATAAAGCCACGTCTCAAACATCTGTAGGCCGTACATCAGCCCCTTCGGGTAGGAACCGTAATCCGCCTCCCGATACTTAAATTCATCGTGGTTCAAAGCCGCCCTCAGCGCCTTCTTCTCCACGCCGTCCTCAGAAAGACTCTTAAGCGTCTCCTCGATAATCTTTACAAAAGTTTCCCGCTGGCTGCCCTCCGCGTTCTTTGCCACAATAGAAAAATAGGGTTGCTTCACATCCGCCTCGTAAAAGCTGCTGATGTCCGTACCGATCCCGGCATCCAGAAGCGCCTTTCTCACCGGCGCACCGGGCGCACCCACCACCGCGTCCGCAAGCGCCTGAAAGCCCACGCACACCTTGCGGTCCAGATTTTCTCCAAGAGAGACGTTGTAAGAAAGATAGGTATTTCCCTCCTCCGGCTCGCTCTCCATGATCGGGTACTCCTTCTCCACCGTTACGCATTTTGCGAAGGGAGGCTCTGACAAAAGCGCGGAATCCACGGAAAGGGCCTCGTATTTGGACAGATATTCTCTGTCAAGATAAGAAAGCCGCTCCTCCATATCCATATCCCCATAAAGATAGATATAGCTGTTGGAGGGATGATAGTATCTCTGATGAAAAGCCAGAAAATCCTCATAGGTCAGCTCCGGGATCACGTCCGGGTCGCCGCCCGACTCTACCCCATAAGATGTGTCAGGATAAAGAGAGTTCATAATCTCTCTGTAAAGCACGTCGTCCGGGGAGGAAAACGCCCCCTTCATCTCATTGTAGACCACGCCGTTGATGGTCAGCTCATCCTCCGCACTCTCCAGCTCGTAGTGCCATCCTTCCTGTCTGAAAATCTTCTCTTCCCGGTAAATATTCGGATGGAACACCGCGTCCAAATACACGTCCATCAGGTTCTTAAAATCCTTGTCGTTGCAGCTCGCCACCGGATAAACCGTCTTGTCAGGATAGGTCATGGCATTTAAGAATGTATTTAAAGAACCCTTCGCCAGTTCGATAAAGGGATCTTTGATCGGATATTTCTCAGATCCGCACAGCACCGTATGCTCGATGATGTGCGCCACACCCGTACTGTCCTTGGGCGGCGTACGGAATCCGATATAAAACACCTTGTTCTCGTCGTCGTTAGAAAGAAGCGCCACCCGCGCCCCTGTTCTGTTATGTTTCAAAAGCCAGCCGTCCGACTGTAGTTCTTCGATCCGCTGTCTGGAAATGACGGTATATGCCTGCAAGTTTTCTAAATTCATGGATGCTCCTCTCTTTACTTTTTGCTAAACTACGGAGAATACATGTTCCTGGCATTCTCCTATGCGAGACTTAGAAATTCTTTACGAAGCAGCCACTGCTGCGAGTAATTAGAATTACTTCTCGCATTAGTATACCACCCTCTGGAAAATTTATCTATCTACATTTTCCCAAAAACACCGACTTCCACGCGGTTCTTCCCCTTCCTGCTCACGCCTGTCTGCCCGTAATAAATAAATTTCCCGAAACCGCGCACGGTGACGGTGTCCCCCTCCTTCAACTGGCAGGAAAGGTTCTGCGCCTGTATGCCGTTTATAAAAATACGACCGTTATTAAATAGTTCCCTGCTCCCCTCCCTGGAAAGATTGTACACCTTGGAAATCACGCCGTCCGCCCGGGGAGATGCCACCGTCACCGATATCCGCTCCGGCTCCGCGCTTTCCAACGCAATCTCGCCCTCCGCCCGCTTGCAGGCCACATTGGTATGCCTTACCCTGTCAAGATTTTCCACGATATAGTCCGCAATGTTTTCGTGGCAGAAAAGCAGCGCGCTCTTCTCCCTCACAAAGAAATCTCCCACCACATCCCGCTCAATCCCCAGGTTCATCACCGCGCCGAGAAAATCTCTGTGTGTGAGGTTCTCCGCAAACTTGGGCGTTTTCGGCAAAATCTCCACCCGCACGATGGGAAACGCTTCCTCATAGCCCGGATCGCCGAAACGGATGATCTTCCGCTCGCACAGGGGCGCGCCGCCCTCCATCCTGACCCCTGCATAGGACACCTCCCGCTCCACCGCGTAATAAGCCTGCTGCTCGGCAAGCCCCAGAAAGGGCGTGTATGTGTATATATTGCGGCTGTACGCCTTGTCCGCCAGCTCAATCAGCCGGTTCTTTAACTGCTGCAGGTCCTTTTCATCCGTGACAGCCATACTTTCTCCTCCAAAAATAATCCTGAATTTTATTCACGACCCGCTGGACTGGTAATGCCTGACGCCAAATCTCCACAGCGCATAGGACGGCAGCAAAAACCAGACCGCCAGCAGCGGGACAAAGATCAAAAACGGGCGGCTGTCCTTTTCCAGCAGATATAAGAGCGGATAATACTGCACCAGCGCATAGGGGATGAGAAAGGTTGTCACAAGCAGCATCTTTTTCCCGTATATACTGACCGGGTATCTTCCGTACTCCCTCGCCCCGTCCGTGAGAACATTCATAAACTCCAGTCCCTCCAGCGTAAAAAAGCACAGGGCCGCATAAATCAGAAACAACCCCGAAAAAACGGCGCATCCCCCGATCAGCATAAAGATAACAGTTGCTATTTTCGGAAAATTCCAATCTACACCGCTATGGGATACCCCATACCAGAACATGACAACAGCCTGCAGCATCCTGCCGATTCTTGTTATCTCAAACTTACTGCCCAGCACCTGCAATATCTCATTCCGTGGGCGTACCAGCACCTGATCAAAACTGCCGGTGCGCACCATTTCCGGGAAAAGATCGAACCCTCTGGCAAACATCTCCGCCATGGAAAACTCCAGAAGCACCACAGAAAAACAGAGCAGCACTTCGCTGTAAGTAAACCCTTCCACCGCTGAAAACCGCCGGAACATAAAATAAATGCCGAGAAATACATTAAAAGAAACAAGAAACTGCCCCAAAGCCGTCAGGAAAAAAGAGGTTTTATACTGCATGGCACTTCTGATATTGATCGACAGATAGTGCCCGTACAGCCTGACGGCATCTTTTAACTTTAAGAGCATCGCCTCATCCTCCCTGTATCGTTACTTTCTTTTCCGCCATTCTGCCAAGCCAGCTCCCAAACGTTACCAGTACAACCAGCCAGACAAGCTGCAAAACAACCGCCTTTTTCATCTCCGCCCCCGACATACTGCCGCTGTAGATCCGCAGCGGCACATTCTGCATGGATGCGAACGGCAAAAGCTCCAGCACCCTCTGCCAGTCTGCCGGAAAAAAGGGCAGGGGAATGATCGCGCCCGCAAAAAAATCCACCATAGAGGTGAACACAATCCGCACCCCCTGCGGCGAAACGGTAAAAAAGGTGAACACATATATAAGCATGGAAAAGGCAACCGTCACAAGCAGCCCCAGTATCAATGTAATCAGGAACAATCCGAAATGCCATGCCGATGCCGGTTTTGCTATCCTGTAAGGCTCCGGGAGGAAGGCTGCGACAATTAAGATGGGGAAACACCGCAGCACCGCACGGGCAACTCTGGTCGCCGTGCTCTGGGAAAACCACATATTGTAAATCCTGACCGGCCTGCACAATGAGTAGGAAATATTGCCGGATACAATCGTGTCAAAGATATCATTTTCCATCATCCATGTGGCAAACAAGGCCAAAAATGCCTGCTGCATCCACACGTAAGAGGCCGTCGCGGACATGGTCATGGGAAACGCCTCGGCTTGCGCCTGATAAAATGCCTGAAATACCATAATCTCCAAGAATCCCCATGCAAACTGCGTCACCATTCCGGCCAGCGCTGCGGTGCGGTACTGTAAGCCCATTGTGAACCGCAGCCGAAAAAAAGACAGATATTTTTTCATCTCAATCTCCTTCCGAAAAATGCCGCGTTTCACTCGATTTCATAGGCCCGGTAAAGCTCTGCTACCGTTTCATCAATGCCCGCGTCGCCCCTCTTGATATCCTCCAGCGTCCCGTCCAGCAAAATTTTTCCTTTCCCAATCAGAATAATACGCTTTGAGAGGGCTTCTATATCCTGCATATCGTGCGTTGTCAGAATCACCGTCGTTTTATGCAATTCATTCTGTTTTTGGATAAATTCCCGGACGGCGATTTTGGAAACCGCATCCAGTCCGATGGTAGGTTCATCCAAAAATAAAATACGCGGGCTGTGCAGCAGGGAAGCCGCGATCTCACACCGCATCCTCTGCCCCAGAGACAACTGTCTTACCGGGGAGCGCAGCAGTTCCGAAAGATGTAACAGCTCCGTCAGCTCTTCCAGATTGTTGCGGTAAGTTTCTCCGGGAATCGAATAAATATCTTTTAACAATTCAAAGGAATCGATTACCGGGACGTCCCACCAAAGCTGCGACCGCTGCCCGAACACAACACCGATTTCCTTCACATGTTCCATCCGGTTTTTGTACGGGATTCTGCCATCCACCGTCACAACACCGCTGTCCGGCGTCAGGATGCCGCTCAAAATTTTGATGGTGGAGCTTTTTCCCGCGCCGTTTGGCCCGATATAGCCCACCATCTCCCCGTCACGGATCGTAAAGGAAACGTCCGAGAGGGCATGAATCACCTCATACTCCCGGTGGAACAGCGCTTTAAAGGCCTCGCCGAATCCCGCGTTTCTCTTCGCGATTTTATAGGATTTGCATACATGCTCCATGGTAATCATTGGGTTTTCCTCCGAATATCCATATTACCACACAGTAAAAACCCCGGCAAGGGAATTACATTTGCCGGGTTTCTATCAAAGCAAACCTATTTTAGCAGATAAACAGCCCCCGGCAGCACGATCGACGTCAGGCTGTCATACAGGCCGTGTGCAATCATCAGCGGTACGATTGTCCCCTCCTTTTTGCGGAAAAAATAAATGCACAAAATCACCACATTCGTCGTAAGATTGTAAAATTCTCCAAAATTATGCTGCATGGTAAACCAGTGGATCAGATAAAACAGCAGGATATTGACTCCCACGCAAATCCACTTTTGAGGGAAAATATCCAATGTTTTTTTCAGTAGAAAGCCCCGGAATATCAGTTCCTCCGCAAAACCGACACAGAGAAAGCAGTACAGCAGCATGACTATTATGTAAACCGCATCCGGCTCCATGGCGTAGGCCGAATAATCCATTTTCATGAGCAAAAGCGGAAGCTGCTGTACGATAAACATACAGATTCCCAATCCCATTCCCTCAAAAACATGCCTCGCGCAGACCGGTTTCAGACCCACGAAAGAAAGGGGCTGCTTTTCTGCCTTTAGGACATAGAACAGCAATGCTGCACAGGGAATCCAATAAGCCAAAACACCCGTTATAAGACCTCCCGCCCCGCCAAAAACGTTTAACAAAAGAGTCAGTAACACCATCATTAAATAACATCCGACTATTTCTACCGCCGCTCTTTTCTTATGAATTCTTTCCATCTCCATCTCTCCGTTCCAGTTTCTCCGTTTCCGATACTGTCATCATACAATGCCACTCTTCACCTTCTATTAACCCAGCCTTAACCTTAACTTAAAACAGAATTGGGCAAATAAATTAAAAATACTATTTGACAATCTGTCACAAAAGTATTATCGTGTAATAAATTAATTGCAAAAGCACATATCCGAAACCTTTGAGAAAGAGTAGTAAGTATGGGTTACCCATTACAGAGAGCCGTCGGCTGGTGAAAGACGGCATGGCACTTATACCGAATGGACTTTCGAGGCCGGGTGGAAATGTCAGTGCATACTGACAAAGTAATCCCCGGCGGGAACCGCACCCGTTACCAAGGCGGCATATATGATTGTATATGGAAAAAGCGGATTGGGGATCATATGCCCCATCAATTTGAGTGGTACCGCGATAATAAACCTGTTTATTACCGTCTCAAGCATTTTGCTTGAGGCGGTTTTTTTTTACCACTCAGAGCCATGCAAATTTAGGATGAAACAGATTGTGAGAGCTTGCTCTCAAAGAGCTGTTTCAGCATAAATTTATATGGCTCTGAGTGGTAAAAACATCAAAAAGGAGGACCCCATTATGAAAAAGAAATCTATGACTCTGTTACTGGCAGGCGCGGTTCTTGCCGCCGTTCTTACGGGCTGCGGCACATCCGGCGGCGCTGCCGAAACCAAAAGTACCGCTGATTCTTCCGCATCCGATGCAGGCAGCTCGGAAGATTCCGGCGCTTCCACCGATAGAACCAGCAGAGCCTACAAGGTCGGCATCGTACAGTATGTGGACGACGCGTCCTTAAACCAGATCGTAGCCGCCATCCAGGCGGAGCTTGACAAAAAGAGCGAAGAACTGGACATTCTCTTCGACTACAAAAACTTCACCTACAACGGGCAGGCTGACGCCACCACCATGAACCAGATCGCTGCAGACCTGATCGCCTCGGATGTGGACCTTATCATTCCCGTGGCCACGCCGGTGGCCATGGTGATGCAGAATGCCACGGCAGAAAATGCGCGGGAGGACGGCAGTCTGATCCCCGTGGTCTTCTCCGCCGTATCCGATCCTGTGGGTGCAGGGCTTGTAGCCTCCATGGACGCCCCCGGCTCCAACATCACGGGCACCTCTGACGCCCTGAACACGGAGGCTGTCTTTGACCTGATGCTGGCCGCAGATCCCGGCATCCAGATCGTAGGACTGCTCTACGACAAGAGTCAGGACTCTTCCACTGCCGCCATCGCATCCGCCAAAGCCTACTGCGAGGCAAAAGGACTCACCGTTGTAGAAAAGACGGGTACAAACAACGGGGAAATCTCCCTTGCGGCGGACGCCCTGCTCGCTTCCGGCGCAGAGGCTGTCTTCACCCCCACCGACAACAACGTGATGACGGCGGAGCTTGCCATCTATGAGAAATTCATCGATGCAAAAGTGCCCCACTACGGCGGCGCAGACTCCTTTGCCTTAAACGGCGCCTTTCTCGGCTACGGTGTAAACTACGTGGAGCTTGGCACCGCCACCGCCGACATGGCGGTGGATATTCTGGCAAACGGCAGCGAACCCGCTTCCATGGCGGTGCAAACCATGGACAACGGCATCGCCACAGTGAACACCGAAACCGCCGAAGCTATCGGCCTCGACTACAGTATGTTCGCAGACAAATGCTCCAGTCTGGTGGAAATCCAGACCGCTGAGGAATTTGATTAAGCGCCCTGCAAGTCTGCTTACAGGTTGAAACTTTACAATAAATACCACCTGCTATTTAATTGATTCAGTAAAAAGAGGTATCCTATGAGTTCAATAATCACACTTTCCATTGTACAGAGCGCGCTGGAATTAGGCTGTATTTATTCCCTTGTGGCCCTGGCGCTGTTTCTCTCGTTCAGTATCCTAAATATAGCGGATCTTTCCACCGACGGCTGCTTTACCTTAGGCTGCGCGGTGGGAGCCATGGTGACGCTCTCCGGCCACCCTTATCTGGCGCTCTTCGCCGCCATGGGCGCCGGCGTCTGCTCCGGCTTTGTCACCGCCTTTCTGCAGACCAGAATGGGGGTTCCCTCCATTCTGGCCGGCATTATCGTCAATACGGGACTTTACACGGTCAACATTGCCGTGATGGGCTTTTCCTCCAACGTAAATCTGTTTGCCAGCGACACCATCTTCAGTCTGGCAAAGGAAAAGCTCCCCTATAACTGGTACGCAGACTGGTATAAGCTGTTGATCGCACTTGTCATCGTACTGGTAATCGGTGTTCTGCTCTCCCTGTTCTTAAGCACAAGGCTTGGACTCTCCATCCGCGCCACAGGCGACAACGAGCATATGGTGCGGGCGTCCAGCATCAATCCCCTGTTTATGATCACCGTAGGGCTCTGTGTGGCAAACACGCTGACTGCGCTCTCCGGCGCGATCCTCGGCCAGTACCAGAAATCCTGCGACATCAACTTGGGAACAGGCATGGTAACTATTGCTCTGGCAAGCCTGATTATCGGGGAAACGTTGGTCGGGAAAGGCAGCATATTCAAGAAAATATCGGGTGTTATTTTAGGAAGCTGTCTCTACCGCTTTATCGTGGCGCTGGCGCTGCGCATGAATGTGCCTGCGGAAGCCCTCAAGCTGGTCTCCGCCGTCATCGTCGCCATTGCCATCTCTTTCCCTTATTTGAAGGACAAATACTCTTTTTATAAGCTGCGAAAAAATAACAGGAACCTGTTCGGAAAGGAGGGCGGCGCAAATGTTGGTCATTGACTCAGTTTCCAAAACCTTTCACCCCGGAACCGTCAACGAAAAAAAGGCCCTTGACAAGGTAAGTCTCACTCTTGCTGACGGCGATTTTGCCACCATTGTAGGGAGCAACGGCGCGGGCAAGTCCACGCTCTTCAACGCTGTCACGGGAAGCTTTTATGTGGATGAGGGACGGATTGTTCTTGGCGGCGAGGATATCACCTACTGTAAAGAGCATGTGCGCAGCCGGGTGATCGGCCACCTGTTTCAGGACCCTTTAAAGGGAACCGCTCCCCACATGACCATTGAGGAAAATATGGCATTGGCCTATCTGCGGGCATCCACAAGACGTCACGCCTATTTCAGCCGGATCAGCGCGAAGGAAAAAAAGAAATTCAGGGAACAGCTCGCCCTTCTGGACATGGGGCTGGAGGATCGGATGAAACAGCCCGTGGGACTTCTCTCCGGCGGCCAGAGACAGGCGCTCACGCTCCTGATGGCAACGATTGTGACGCCCCGCATCCTTCTGCTGGATGAGCATACCGCCGCCCTTGATCCCGCCACAGCGGACAAAGTGCTTGCCCTCACGGAAAAAATCATCGCCGAGCGGAACATCACCTGCCTGATGGTCACGCACAACATGCATCAGGCCCTCTCTCTGGGAAACCGGACGCTTATGATGGACGGCGGCCGTATCGTATTTCATGTATCGGGGGAGGAACGAAAGAAACTCACCATAGACGATCTGCTGGAGCAGTTTAAGGTATGCGCTGGGAAGAGATTGGACAATGACCGGATTTTATTGTCAAGATAATCGCCGTGCAAAACATACGCCGCGAATAAGCAGAGACTCAAGATGCTTCGCATCTTTCGTTCGCGTTGCTCCCCGCAAGCTGTCATATGCAGTACTGCATGCAAGCATGCGTCCTGCATCTGCCACCTTTCGGCTCTGCTTATTCGCGGAAATAAAAGAACAGGCGAAGGGCTAAAAGTCTTTCACCTGTCCAGTGTAAAAGGGGAATTTTACAAAAAGAATTGTAACAAAAAATTTTGTCAAAATCAAGCCCTAATCCAAAATTTACGCGAAAAATTATGTGTAAGTTATCGCGCAGTGTAATTTGCGGTTATCACGCAGTATATTTTAGATCAGACACTGAACGCCATCAGCCCCAGCTTCGACAGCGCAAGCTCCTGAATCACCACGCCTTTCGCCTTCTTCTGCGCCAGATTCATATCCGCAAGCTCCGCAAGGGGCATGAGCTTCGTGGCATAGCCTGTCTTCTTTTTACCGAAAAAGGTCTTTTTGTCCTCCAGCATGTTGACTTTCACCTTCGCTCTGAGCTGCTCGTAAGTCCGATAGGAAAACTGGTCTTTCGTCATGTAGTAGAGATGGCTCTCCAGTGTGGTTCCCGGATCGGTATCCTTAAAAATATAGTGCTCCACGATACTCTTGAACTTAAAATTCACCATTTCATCCTGCAGAATCTCCGCATAGCTGAGCTTTCCGCCCAGATAAACGGAGCCTGTGTCCTGCATAAAGTATTTATAATCCCTGTTTTCTGTCTCCATCTGTCCCCCTATCTCACCGAGGCTGCTATGGACTCTATCTTATCACCGCTTAAACGTATGGCATCCTCAATGGCCTTTCTGGAAAGCCCGGATTCCTCCATCAGCTCCTCCACCGTCACTTTTCTGCGCAGTTCCTCCTGCAGGGCATTCGCCGCATCCGCCACCTTGTTTACCTTATCCGCAATTTTCTGATCGCTCTTCTCATCCGCCTCATTTGCCGCGATGCAGTCCTCCATGGCATCCATCATCATTTTGGCCAGCATTCCCTGCGCCTCAGCCGCATGTTCCAGCGCCCCTAACATGGTAACGCCCAGAGAAAGCGCCACATTGCCCTCGCCGATCAGATCTTCCAGACTCACGCCCTGCCCCGTATAGAGCTTGGCAATCTGGGGCACCTCGGGGAGCATAAGCTCCGTCAGACGGTTTACGGCGTCCCCATCTCCCGCCATCGCAGAAAGGGTAATGGCTTCCCGCTCCCCTTCCGTAACCGCAGGGATTGCCTGAAGCGCTTCCAGATAGGAATCCAAATAATTGCGTTCTTCCTCCTCCAGATACGCATCCGCATCAACAGGCTCGTCCACACCGATTTTATTCTGCCGCAGATAGGCATAGACCATCTCCATCTGCTCAGCAGAAAGAGAAAGCGCCGAAAACGCTTCCTCCACCTCTGTTTTTGTAATGAAATTCTGCTGCGCCCTGGCCCTTTTCCTGACTTCCTCCAATGTTTTGCTAAATTGGACTTCCTGATTCATCCCGCCCTCCATTTTTCCGCATGCACTGGCAGAAGAACGCCCCTTCTGCAGTCTTTTTATAACACCTGTCACGAATTACTGTGTTTTAAATAACACTCGGTATTTATACATTTCCCAAGGCACATCCATGCCGCGCCACGTTCTCACAATCATGGCCGTTTGATATGCGTATGGGTATACAGATGCTCCTCACAGTATTCATAGTTCCCGTCGCACTTGGAGCAGAACCGGAACTGCATATTCGGGCTGTCCACCTCTGTTCTGCCGCAGATCGCGCATTTGTGCTTGGTAATTCCCGTGTTTCTTCTCACGTCCCGCTTAAACTCCTGCCGCCTGTGAATCTGTTTCGGATTCAGATGCATCATATTCCTCGAAGTCAGGAAGAACACGACAAAATTCAGCAGGGAGGCACCGATGGCAAACTTGCCGTATACGGTACTGCCGAGGAACTGGAACAACAGCATCACCGCATAGATAATCCCCAGCCATTTCACCCGGATCGGGATGATAAACATCAGCAGCACCTGCGCGTCCGGGAAGGTAGCCGCATACGCAAGGAAGATCGACATATTGATGTAGTAGGTACTGAACACCATCGCGATCACAGTGAAATACTCGCGGGGCGTATCAATTGTCAGAACCGCACCCAACAGGGATATCTCCGGCTTAAACAAATAACAGTACCCCATCAGCAAAAAGCTCCCCGCAATGGTAAACAGCATTCCCTGAAAGAGATAGACATTATAGCGGTACGTCCCCCATGTCCGTTCCAGAGAGGTGCCTATGGAGCAGTAAAAATATAACATGAGTAATGTAAAGAACAGCCCTCCGCTGCTCGGCGGAATCAGCACCCATGTCACAAGCCGCCAGACCTGTCCGTGCAAAATCGCATACGGATTTAACGTCAGGTAGGAAATGAACAGACCGCTTCTGTCAAACAGCTCCAGCAGATACCCCACCGCATAACACATGACCAGCACGAAAGAAAGATTTTGAATGGCATATTTTCCAAATTTTCGTTCAAAAGGACTCATGTTTCACTCTCCCTTAAAAATATAATAGAATCCAAAACAGGATTCTATTATCAAAATTCTATAATAGAAAGCCCGCAATGCAAACTTTCTATTATCGGCTGGCGGCCGGATTACTGCCCCATGATCTTCATCCACCCTGCGGTGTAGAAATCATTT